>JAJPHM010000033.1 GCA_021325295.1 Nitrososphaeraceae archaeon | reverse complement strand
TCAAGATAAAAGAGCTGGACAGGCAGGGACAGTCGCCTGACATGACAAGAAATGGTGTAGCAAGGGGGATTGTAGTGGTGCCAGAGTTTCCAGCTGGAGCGGTATTTGCCGTCATAGCAGTGGTATTTGCTGCAACAATAGTGGCATCCCGCAAATTCGCAGCTGGCAAAAACTGGCTCTGAGCCAATAGCCAGCCTCCCCTACCAGTCGTTATTTGCTATGCATAGCGTCTGATTACGGATCGTCATCTCTTGCCCTCCTTGACCTTTCATTCCGGTAGCAAAACAAGCTGGCTGTTGTATAATTAATAAGAGATAATGCGCGTACCTGTACCGGCCAGCAACAAAAATGTCAGATTCAGAGTTACCTGGAATCATACTGACCGGCATGCCTGTATGCACCAAAGAAGATGAAGACTATGTAGTGGGCGTAGTAGAAAGTGTAGAAGGCAAGTCCGGCAACCTGATAATACAGGGCAATTTGGACCTGCGAAAATATTCAGTTCCTATCGATGCTGTTGTTAACTTGGACCAGATTGGCGACAGGCTTGTACTTGACATGACACGGGATGATTTCATAGAGTACGAGAAACAGCCCTGAAGGGAGAAGCCTATTTGTATTGTTTACCAAACAATATGCCTATCACGGAATTTGTATCAGGCCGGATAGCCAGTAAAGCCAGTCTATCCATAGCTGTCTGAAAGAACACTACGGCCATCCTGGTTATCATAGCGTTGAATGAAATTTCTAAATACTTTTGTGATGCATCTATTTCAGATATGTCCGGCAAAGAAGGCTCTAAACCTGCAAAGGAATTCCCGCCTGTTCCTCCGGAAGCAATAGTCAAGCCAGAGGATGAGCGGCCCATAAAATTATCCATCAAGCCTGAAGAAGTAGAAGAAAAAGAAGCTAATAGTGAATTTGTTGACCCGGAATATGTAGACATGGATAGTGATGGTAATCTCGACTGGGATCCTGCAGTATGATACCATTTATGCAGCATGAATACAAATTATCTTTCTGCTCGGCTGATATCAATTGTTAAGGCAAGCCAACCTGATTCAAATTCCGCTCCTCAGAGCCGGTATCTGTCCAGCTCGCCGCGTATCAGAGACAGGCGCACCTCTGCCCCATCGAATGCTTCTACCTTACTTTTTGGAATAATGTATCTATCCATGGCTCCCTGTGTTACTATTACGATTGAATCGTCGGCGTCCATGCTTACATTGCCTACTGGCTCACCCTCGTGACTCCTTACGTTCTTGTGTATTATCCTTGTCCAGTCCAGTACCGGCGAGTCTGGCAATTTCTTGTCCTAATTTAGGAGGCACATTATCATATTAAGAGCAGATCGGTGTCTATCAGCCACTTTTGCAAGGTTATTTTTCCCTGACATAAGAGAAGATTCTTCTGTCTAACTGCTATAGAGCGTAACTAGCCAATAATACGATTTATCTAATATTAAAGCCAAAGATAGTTGTTCCCAGAATGTCAAGCAGCGATAACGAAATAAATTCTGCGGCCAGAGCCGGCAACGTTCAAAATGAAGCTGAAGGAGCAGTTTTTGTAAGGATAAACGGCGTCCTTCCTGCAACCGGAGGGTTTAGAGATGGAGACCGCTCCGCGGGATCTGCCAATACATCATGTTCACTGTTTGCATCAGCAGGCGGCAGCTCTGAAACAGGCCTTTTCCATCTACTTGTCGATATAGGCAGAGGAGTAATCGACAGTATTACAACCGGCAAAGAGATCCCTGGCAGCAAAGTTATCCCTGATGCTTTACTCATCACACACACCCATGACGATCATGTCTCCGATATTGCAAAGCTGCCAGGATACGTAACTTCTCAGGCCAGAGCCGGCATGACCATTCAGGTCTACTGCACAAAAGAATGCCGCGACGATATCGCTGCAAAGTATCCTTCAGTTTTGAAGGACAGCCAGAATATCTTGCAGTTCAACACGATCGAACATGGCAAGACATTTGAGGCTGGACCGTTTGCTGTAACGCCTATCAGGGCAGATCACAGCACCGCAAACGCCAGTGCAGAATCTACAATTTTCCTGATCAGGACAGGAGGCACCAAAATCATAGCCGGATGGGACTTCAGGTCGCTGCCAGGAGTTGACGAAAATATGCTGTGGAACCCTACGCTTGCTATTCTTGGAGCAGAGTCCTACAACGACCATCCGTCTGCAACCGGCATGATATCAGTTTCCGAGGCGTGCATGCTTGCCAAGAGGTGGAACGCCAAAGAATGCTTTCTGGTTCATTATAGCGGCCTGGCAGACCTTGAGGACAAGAAGAACCAGTGGTTCAGGGGTCCTACTGGTCCAATGACCGCACAGGAGCTCCAGGATAATGTTGACGGCAGCCTCAGGGTTGCAGATAGCGAAGGCAAGTTCAAAGTCACCGTGGCAAAAGAGGGGATGATCTGGTCTTCAGAAGAGTACCACAGGCGCCTGCGGGACTATTACGCCAAAACTGGCACGGAAAGGTCAACTACGGAACAGGATTCACGGATTGGCAGCCACCTTGAGATCGAATCGCTTCAGAAATACTGGCTAAAATTTGACAAGCTGAAAGGCCAGAACAGGCTCAAGGTAACCATAGAGGACAGGATCAATCGCTTTGAGCCAGAGTTTGAATCGCCGCGCAGGAATCAAGATGGCACGGTTCTTACAGCCAGACCGATAAAAGGCATGTTTGCAAAAGGGCCAGAGTTGAAGAAGATGAAGATAATAATGCGCCGGCCAGACGAGGGCAGGGAAGGACAGGCAGCAGGTACAGAGTCCCTGCTAGACGTAGAAATCGTAAAAGGCAAAAAATCAGTCTTTCAGGAACAAATACCAATAACTGACAAAGACGCGCAGCTACTACAGAGATACATCAACGAAAACTTTACTGCTCTATCAGAAACAGTTGCATGATTGATTGATTAATTAGTTTTCGATTTTGTTGCACAACGAGATGCAGTCAGACCGGGAGTAATACTATATGCAACACATCAAGCCCTGTAATAACCAATTTGAAATAAAAGCTTTGAATCCCAACTTCTACTCTTTCCAAAATTAAATAATGCCTCCTCAATATGCTCAAGTTAAATGTCTCTCAAATATATCCAGACTACTTTTGGTCAAATATTCTGAATCCTGCTGTGTATCCCATAAACATTTCTAATGACCTGCAATGTGTAGCTAATGCTTATATTGTCAAGTAGCCTATCCTATCAAAAGACAACAAGCTATATGGCAACTGACATCTCTGAGCTCAAGCCTGTAGTAATTCGATTTCCTACCGAAGAGGAAGAGCTAAAGGGATTTGGAGTTCTCTTGGATTCTGGAATGCCCGTTCATACAACAGCTGATGATCTATATACCATAAATGAACTGCAATGCAACCTGTTGAGGCAAAAGGGCATCAAGTACATAAGAGAGAAATAGCCTAGGTTTGCAGCAGCAACCACAAATTAGAATTGACATCATTTTGCCTGTATTTTACAACGATGGCAGGAAGATCGAAGATACCAAACTGCTACAAACTAGGAAAGAACTGGCTAAACGCTTTGGAGGCTGCAGCTTTTTGCGAAAAACGTATGGGACATGGATCGATCCTTCCGATCATAAAGAATACAACGATGTAAATTCAATCTTTTTGTAATAGCTCCTAAAACTCAGGCAACTCTAAATTTCTTGAAGGAATACAAAGAAGTACTGAAGGCAAGGTTTGAGCAAAAGGATATCATGATAACATATCAGGACATCAACAGAGTTTAGGAATATAACAACTTTTGGCTCACCATGGCTAGGTTTAGAGTATCAAATCTAACATGAATCGATTTCGCTATCTGTGCCTTGATATGCTCTGGAATTCCACCATAGTATCAGCCAAGGACAAGCGAGTCTGATTTGCCACTGCTTGCAAAGAATTGCTAAAGAATGCAATGCAACCCGAACTATTAAATCGCTTTTTGTGCCACATTAGTCATGAGTACGGTTCAGAACAACTGGGCTGGATTGGTTAACGAATCAGTTCATACAAGCGATGACAAGGATATTGGAGATATCGAAGCCGTAAGCAGGGATTTTGTAGTGGTAAAGCGCGGATTCAGAAAAATTCACAGGTATTACATACCGATAAGCAAGGTCGAAGGATGGGACGGCAACGTGCTGTGGCTGACAATTACAGAAGATCAGGTCAAGCGAAATTATGAAAGGGATATGGTGCCCCATCCATCCAGATATTTCATAAAGGACATGGGAGATAACCAGATGTACTATAGCAGCGCAAGGCTGCCTGAGCTTCGAATTCTGCAGACAAGGTATGCACCACCAGTTTATCCTTCTGCCGGAACAGAGGCATCAAGAATCTACCGGTGCGACCTGTGTGAAACAACGTATAGAGACGAAGATGACCTGAGCACCCATGTGCGCCAAGAGCATGGAGAGATACCGGTAGAATCAGAGACCCGATCTCCTGTACTGGACTGGGATGCTATAATCCACAAAAATGTCAGGTCAAGTGACATGAATGCAGTAGGAAATGTCGGTGCAGTGACTGACGAAACAATAGTCATAATGAGAGGCCCGGCTAGAGAGTTCATAGTGCCCAAGTCGCATGTTGAAGGATTTGACGGCGCAGAAGTAAGGCTGGATATATCGTACCGGGAGCTTGAGGCATCATACAAGCGGGTTGTAGATTGACAAAGCAGGGTAAAATCGACTGACCTGCCTGTGTTGTGCCGTACTCTGTCAGACCGCCGGTTTCCAGCAGGCAATTATGCCATCACTTTTTCTTTTATTTTTAGCAGCCAGAGGTTTACCATAATTAATGACCTTTCGATTTTGTTGCATAGGACCTATATCGACTATATTTACGCTTGTAATGTTAAAAATGTCATAACATAAGCCGCAACATAATAGGTTTTGCCACTTTTCCAGGTCAGTGGTGGAAATTTACGGAAACTTTACGCTCAGCTTTTATTAGTGTTGGCAAAAACACTGGAAATACGCCAGTGGAAACTTTGACGCACGAGCTGCGGCAAGAGTTGGAAATTTGATGGCAAAAAGTGGAAACCTGTGGCCGCATGCGTCAACTTTCCAAAAGTTGACGAGTAAATTTGTGGCAAAAAATAGTGTCATGATTCCAATCTCTAAATAGAAATTTCCACTTTCTGCGGCAACAATTATTTCCTTTTGCCGCCTTCCTTATCACCAATTTCTTCGTATTGCTTTGCCCTGTCAAGGTTTTGCAATATCTTTATCCAGTCAGGTGACAGCAAGGATCTAAAGATATGCTCGCAGAAAGTCTTTTTGCAGACAGAGCAGAACATGTTGCCATCTTTTTGGAGAGTTATTGATGCAATAACACTGTCCTTACCCTTATCTTGTACAAGTATGGCATCTTCTGTTGACCCTACCTGAGAAATCTCTGAAAAACTCCTGTTAACAAGTTCCTTGGTTGAAATATGAGATTCCAATACCCTGTTAACATAGTCTTTGATTGTTAGCTTTTCCTTTTCAGCTAGCTTGGATATCTTCTCGTATATTGACTTGTAGACCTCAACGTTGACTATGCCCTCCTTATTTCGCGGGTTCACTGGCATGTCATTGAAACGGTAATGATACCACTATTTAAGACTAGGCAGCTCAGATAGCCTTATTAATGTGCCAGTGACATGTCAGTGTAATGGCTATGACTTGGTTATGTGTCGATAAAGGCGAGCCAAGTTTATCATATGTTAGGATAACAACATCTTTACAGACTTTATGGCCTATCCGATTTCTTAATCTGAGTATTTCAGAAAAAGGTGATTGAGCAAGGACTTGACGGAGCTCATTCGTCCTGTTCCTTCATCGGCTGCTTCCAACACCGCAGTTAAAGGCATCTCTAAGAAGAGGCTGAGAGTCAGGGGTAAGAAAGTGGCATCCACTGTCGAGGTCAAACAGTGGATATATGATATTATAGCAGCATCACCAAAGACTCCAAAGCAGCTGCAGCAGGAAACAGGATTTTCTGCCATGCATGTCTGGCGCTACACAAAGCAGCTTTTACAGGAAGGCAAGATAGAGAAGGACGGTCACATCTACAAAAAGAAAGGTTTGGCTGATTTTCAGGTTAGGTTACACAGGGTAAACGAGCTTACCAAGGAATCATTTAGCCAGATTCCGATAATCGAGCCGCTGATTCAAAACATCAAAAGGCCTGACCTTATATCCGGCCATGCACAGTCAAATTATAGCCAGCTCAGAAGTATATGTTTGGGAAAAGTGGTCCCTACCTTCAAGTGTCACCCTGAAGACTGGCACGCGCATGAGACTACCATAGTCTTTCGGAATGAATATTTCAGGTACAAAAATGTAAGCAGGCTGCCAGCTCATATTCGTCGAACACTCAGGGCCTTTTACCAGCTTTGCCTGAAATACCCACTGACAAAGATGGAAGGTTTGCAGCTTGGGATAGATGGAAGTATAGATGAAGCTGGAAGATATGCAGACTGCAAGTTCTCTGGAAATCAGTTTGAAGAGCTGATTAACTATTTCTTGAACAAGGACGATCTTGAACTGGCCGCGTACGTTTCATTTGCCACAGAGACGTTTGGCAGACCAGAAAGGGTATTTCAGGCCAAAGCAGCTGACTTTGTACTGACAATAGAAAGGATAACAAGGACAAAAGCTACGTGGGATGAAGATTGGATTTATGACAGCAGGCTGGTTAATGACAGAAGAATGCAGGTAGAGCTTTATCCGATGCTAAAAGAAAAGGTTGCAGTTGAAACTGTGGAGCTTGAGATATTTGAAGGAAAGCTTTACGAATCCAAAACGGATGTTACATGGCCCAAAGAAATTAGAAACCCACTAGCAGTGTCCACAATAAAGAAATGGCTTGACCCTTATGACAAAAAACGTATATTCGGAAATGAAGGAGAACGTTTTCACCAATTTAACAGACGTATCAATGTGGCATTAAGAGAAGGCTACAATGCTACAGGACTGGTTCATCCATACTTTTACAAACGGCCCTCATATGCGCTCAGACATTGCGGAGCCCATTTGTGGCTTGTCCGGACTGGGTACAACTATGATGCGGTTGCATCGATGGGTTGGGAAGAGATCAATACATTGCGCGTGTTTTATGGCAAGTATGACCATCTACATAGGAAGCGGTCTTACAAGATGGCATATTGAATCTCGCTTATTCTAAGAAGATCATACTATTGATCGGAGCCCCATACTGAGAAGCTTTGAACTACTCCAAGTTAAATTCGGGATAATCAACTTATGACTTGGTTTATCTTTGACACATTATTCTCTTTTGTTATTTGGTAAACCCTATCAACAAAGCTTTCAAGCTGTTTTTCATGCGAAACAAGTATAATTTGTTCGCAATTCAGATCGTCTAATACATCGCGTAGTCTATTCAACTGTTCATGACTAAATCCGTCAGTTGGCTCGTCCAATATGAGTAAATTACTATTGAGAGCATTACAAGCCTTCTTGACCATCATATTAAGTGCTAGCCTGTAAGCCAGTGCAACCGAAGTCTTTTCACCGCCGCTGAGACTATTTACGTCAAGTTCTAATCCATTGTGCATTATCATAGGAGTAAATGCATCATCGATACTTACAGTAATATCGCCTGACTCAAGAAGAGACATAAACCATTTCTGAAATAGTCTATCAAATTCTTCATTATAGCTTGCCATCATATACTGTTCAATATCACGTAGACATAGAACAAAATATTCTTCTAACCAAACTAGGATTTGCTGCAACACCTCTTTCTGTCTTAGCTGACCTTCCATAGCATTTACTAATTGTGTAAGATCAGAGACTCTTTTTCCAAGATGATCTATTGCTTCCTTTCTTGCTGCAATTACTTGAGCTTTCTTTCCTTGTTGAACTTCTAATGCTTCTTTTTCATTAGTAAGTACGTCAATCTTGGTTTTTACATCCTTTATCTCTTTATACTCGTTCAGGGCCACTCGATACTCTTCATCCATTTTTCGGATTTTCCCCTCTATTTCTTGCAACTTTTGAGCGGCTCTTTCTAACTGTTTCATGACAGCTTCTTTTCTAGATACCTTGCTTTCCAGCTGACTATGCAACGATTCAATCTTGGTTTTTTCCAGAAATGTTACCTCTTCCTTTAGCTTATCGTATTCTTGCTTTAGGTGGGCAATTTTTTCGAGCTGTGAGGAAAATTCCTTTAGATGTTTCCTCTCTTCCAATGCATATTGTTCGCTCTTTAGGGCTTGCTTTAGTTCCTGTAACTTGAGCTTCTTTGCATCAATTTTTCTCGAATCAAATAAAATCAAATCCTGCTTTTCCTTCATAGCTGCGAGCTTTGCTGAGAGTTTGTTTAGTTCCATCTGCTGATCATCGAGATCTTTTTTCTCTTTCCTTACAAGCTCAAGTTCCTTCTCAAATGATTCCTTTTCCTCCTTCAAGTTGTTTATTTTTTCTTCAAGTTTACGAAATGTTGGTTGGTAGTCAGTTGATATGCTAACAAGGTGCTCTTTTGTAAGCTTCTGCTTGCATAGCGGGCAGGGCGCTCCAATGCCAATTTTCTTGATACCTGCAAGCTCATTTTGTTTTTCTGTGAGCTTATCAATCGCTTCTTCAATACGAGCTTTGATGGAGTTTATTTTGCCTGTTAGGCTTTCAATCTTATTAGCAAGTGGTTTTGCCTTTTTAACCAGTTCTGCAAGTTCTCCAACTTTAACCCTAACATTTTCAACATCTCGAATTGCTAGCTTTCGTTCATTGAGGTCAGCTTCATCACACTCTAGTTCTCCTAATAATGTGTTTAATTTTTCCTCAAGAAGTTCTCCTTCCTTTGAGATTTTACCCTCGCTCTTTTCAATACTTGATTCAAGCTTTCTGTAATCCCCTATAACAGGTTCCAGTTCAGTTAGTCTTTCCTTTGCTTTGGTAAATTTAGAGTACTTAGGCTTCAATTCTTTCAATGATTTTTCTGCCTCCTCTATGGTATCAAGCTCTTCATCAAGTTCTACCTTTTTTTGTTCTGCTTCTACCTTTTCTTCTTTCTTTTCATCTATCAGACTTTTAAGCCGACTTATAGACGGTCCTAATGATACAAATCTCTCATAAATGGGCTGGAGCTCAGAAATTTTTGCTTTTTTACTTTCAACCTTCGATGCAAGGTCCCTTTCTTCTTTCTTTTCAATTTCAAGGACAGATTGTTCTTTCTCGATCCGCGTATTTTCTTCCCTCAATTCATCTGCTTTTGCAGGAAGCTCTATTGTTGAGGTGGTGATCTGCCTTACTTTCGACCTCAGCTCTCTCTCAAGTAATTCAGAGTTCTTGATTGCACTACTATACTCCTCTATGCCAAATGCCCGTCTTAGTGTATCAAGCCTCTCCTTTGGTTTCTGCTGTATGACCTCTTTCATCATCTCCTGTGGAGTGAAAATAGCATATCTGTAGACAAGCGAGCTTGTCTTTGTCTGGATGCGTTCGTTAAAGTTCAAGATCTGGAGAATTCTAGCCTTCATTTCCGTTACACTGTATTCTGTCTGTTCACCGTCTTCTATGATGTAACCCTCGCCCTGTGATACTCCCTGCCCTCTCTTGACAAGCGCTCTATAGGCCGCATATGATCTGCCATTCACATCAAATTCCAAAAGCACAGAACATTGCTTTTCGCCTTTCCGCAGCAGGTATTCGCCCTCAATGTCTCCGAGGCCAAATAGCGCGAATTCGATTCCGTAAAGAATTGTTGATTTCCCACTCCCAATATCTCCTTCAAAGAGAGAACTTCCCTTTGTGAATTCGATCGTAGTCGATTCTTTATAACTGCGTATATTTGTAAGCGTAATTTTTTTCAAAATCATTCCAGTTCATCCACCTTTAACTTAGCCAGAGCGTCTCCAACAATTCTTTCTTCAAATATTACTTTGCTTTCATTGTCCTTTTGGTCATCCCTTAGAACTGAAACTAGGTCCTTGGCAAGAGTTGTACCACCGTCTCCAATAAGTAGCTTTGAAACAAAGCTTCTTACCTTTAGGTCTTTAATCGATGGATCAAGTTTGAAAGCTGCTAGCCGTTGCTTGAATAGTTTCTCCTCAATCTGTTCTTTTGTTTCGCCCATTACGGCTATCTTTGTAACTTCTTGAGTAGCAAGTCCAAACTTTGAAATGTTTACCGTTATAGAGCCATTCTTTTTTAGGAGCTCCTTTGCTGGATTGGTATCTATGTCAGACGGCTTGCCTGCTGACAGCGTTCCTTGCAACCTTATTAGAATTACTTTGCCATTTGCAGCAATGCCGGACGCATATTGATCTAATGCACTCTGTACCTGTGAAGCAGTCTTCTTGTCAGCATCGATGGTTTTCGAGATTATCTCGCACGGACTCATCTCGATGAACTTTAGCTTCTTGACTTGGGTGTCAAATTCGACTATATAGAAACCTCGTTTCTCCTTACGTGCAGTATGCTCCAAGTCTCTGGCATCCGTACCAAAGATACAGCCTGGGTAAACAATTAGTCCATTACCGTATTTGTTTTCAGACCTACTATGAACATGGCCTCCTGCATAATATGAGAATCCCGGCGGCAACAATGATAATGGCATACTAGTAGCATGAGCCAGATCCTTAGGTCGTAGCTCATTTATTGCACTATGAAATACGAAAATCTTGAATCCATCAAGCTCTGCAAAACTTTCATGGTCTAACATTTCAAAATAGGTTTTTTCTAGGGACAACGCCCTGCCTGACATTCCTGTGATTTTTGCGCCTGTTTTTATATCAGTAAATACAGTAAGAGTAATCCTATTGTTATCTAGGGTTTGCGGCTCCATCACTTTCCTGAAAAGCCCTGCGCTCTCTAAGATGTGTATCATTGATAGCTTGGTAGCGCTATAGTCGTGGGATCCGTAGATGATATAGGTTGTAATGCCTGCATCTTTTACCTGCCTTAGCTTTTCAGTAGCACGTTGTACAGATTCAAGATCGGGCATATTACTTTCAAAAAAATCGCCTGCGATTATGATAAAGTCAACCTTCTCTTCCATACATCTATCAAACACCATTTCAAATGCCTTAATGTTCATCTCTTTTAGCGTGGTATCACGCCAAGCTCCAATGTGACAATCTGACAGGTGGGCAAACTTGTAGACCATTTTACCTATCCAACCACTCTTCTTTTAGGCGAATTTTGCGGCTCATTGTCTTCTGCTATGATCTCATCAATTAGTGGTATCTGAATTGGAATCGCAAATTTGACAAAACTACTGCTGATTATAGCCTCTCCCTTATCAAGGCTAGCTATAGTTCTATCTTCATCAGAAAGGTCTTGGGACGCGCTATCCATGACTGCTCGCCTTTCAACCGACATTTCATTTCCCAAGATTATTTTGGTGTTAATGTTGGTCAGGACAGTTTTTGGTATTACGCTAGTCAGTTGAGTAATAGCAGTAAGGCCAACTTTGAATTTTCTCCCTTCCCTAGCAATAGTATTGTATATGTTGTCACCGGACGACTCTAATACATTTGTTCCAAGTACGCGTGGCGCTTCCTCTATGACTATACTAATTACTGGTTTGTCATTGAGTCTTCCATCGGACTTGTATTTTTGATAGCGGCTGAATATATCGCCGACAATTATGCTGCCTATAAGAAGCTCGGCCTGATCAAGAAGTCTTGAGGTATCTATTACGACAATTTTGCCCGCTTCCAAGGAGTTTATGATGTCCTGCATCGTGGTTTCGCCAGAATTGTCGCTAAATATTTTGCTCCTACACTGGAGCTGATCGGCATCGTCAAGATAAATCCCAAGGACGCTGTCAAATTTCCTACGCAGGACACCAAGTGTCCTCGGTGCGATGGTCACTCCGTTAGGCAATGGTGTATCCCTAATAACATTCTCAATCCAAGTATCATTGAATGCATTATAGTACTGGTCTATAGCGTCATTTTGTGCGTCAGTAAACCTTACGATACCATCAAAGTACCACGGCTTTATTGACTGCAAATTGATAACCAATGTATTTGCTGCTTTGACAGGTGTTGTAGAGAAATACACTAAATCCTGTTTGGCACTTGGATGATCTTTTAGGCCTTTTCCATGCCTTCCGTAATACTCATCATGCGGATCAAGAACCAATATCCCAAATTTTCCACCGCTCCCTAAGGCATTCCAAAGTAACACTTTGACAAGGTTACTCTTTCCCCTGCCCGTGGTAGCAGGTATCAAGACATGGTGCGTAAAAACATCAGAGCCATTAAGAAATACAGGCACGTCGAGCACCTTGGATCCACTTCTCACATTGCCAAAGAATATAGGATTATCAGGTTTTGTTAGAAATGCTAGATCTTCTTTCTTGATATGCCGGATTGCAGAAAAGAATGTAGGTAAGGATTTGGGTATTCTGGCCTTGTTGTTGATTACCTGAGCTATTGCCTTTACCTCAGCTATTACATAATTCCTCAAGTGTGGCTCAAAGTAGTCTAATCCTGCTCCAAGACCTTCCAATTTCAAACCTGATGCCATTTCCCTTGCAAGCTGTGGTACCTGGCTTCCATAAACTAGCCCATAAACCTTCAAAATGAGCAGTCTACTGTCGCCTTCTTCGGCAACTAGTAGATCGCCAAGCTCCAGTTTCTTGCCGCTTTTTTCGCGGACAAGTATGTTGGCTATATCACCTGCAATGACTTGGCCTACTATCTCTAAATCTTGCATTACTTTTCACAGCCCTACCAGAGAGTTCAGGATTTCATGGGCATCCACAGATTGGATATGGCGTGAAAACTTTGGCCAGTTGCCTTGTTTTCCGGCTTCTCCCATAACAAGTGCTCTATAATATTCCAGATCATGTTCACTTACTCTACCATAGCTGTCTGCTACAGCGCAACCGAATGGATAGCCTGCAAAAGTAATATCCCTCGAATTCTCGGCAAGCATGAAAAAAATATTGTCTATTTCTTTTAAAGTAAGAGCATTATGTTGGTCTCGTTGAATTTCATATCTGAATACGTGTTTTGCTTGCTGATTAAGCTTAGTAACAAAAATCATCGCTTGATGATCCATATCAGCAACCTCTGCAATTGGAAGGTACCAAGAACCAAATGCTAATTTGCAATCTTCTGCAAACTTCTGTACGGCACCTATCAACGATAAGCCTGTATCTGTAAAAAGTCTGCTGGTTTTTGCGACTCCTGTGACTGTTATTCCTGCCTCAGTAGTGGCCTCATAGAGTTTTTTTGCATATGCAGATTCATGGGTAAACGCTGCATGCAACGTTCCATCCATTACGATCGCATCGCTTTTCTCTAGCTCTTTCTGTGCAACATAAGCAGCAAAGCTCCATTCAGCAAACCGCCTAGCAATTGATGCAACGCGACGAATATCTGCCCGCTCTCTTCCATCCATAATGCTTCGATCGGATGAATCAAACGATAGGTCCGATTCACTTGGAAGTAGGTTTTGAAAAGTACTGGAGAGAGGATAGGTTATGGTATCATAGTAAATCTCTTTGTTTCTGAAGCTAGAGTATGTACATGATAGAAACTCTATTCGATCTATTGTGTCTTTACTCTTCTGAATTCTTTCCTTTCCCTTGAACAAACAATAGCAGATTCTGTTGAATTGGATGGAGAAATTTGGGGCTCCGAGTATCTCTCCATTGCCACCATCTATAAATGCAAGTTTGGAAGTTGTATGTCCTTCTATTGCTCTTTCCTGTAAAACGGGCCTAAAATTTTCTTTTTTGAAAGGATATTTTCTCAACACATTTGAAAAATGTGGCTCTCCAAGAGCAAGCTCGTTTATTTTTTCATCCAAGTCTCTTATGAGGTCAGCTGTTATTCTGGTTAAATCGGGTAACATTACTAACTTTCCTCCTTAAGGAAGGCTAGGTTATTGATAAGTATTCCACAATTTTCGCATATGTACTTGACAACATCCCAATCATAGTATTCTGTCAGCTCGGTCTGACAATCAGGACATTGTGAAAGATCACTGCCTTCTAATTGATGTGGATGCTCTGAGATTGATGTCAACTCGATAATGTTGTCAATTATCGTCTCAGTATCGGCTATGACTAATTCCTGTTGTCTTGACAAATATTCTGCTGGTGCCATTTAATTTACCTCCATTGTTACAGTAAACTTAATTGGGTCATAGTCGGAACAGGGGCAGACATTACACCTCATTTCTGATACCTTACCGTTAGGTGTGATTATTGGAATTTCGTGACGTAGGTCCGAATGACCGCATTTGCAGTCCGTAATAGTAGATATTCTCATACCACACAATCAGCCAGCAAAAAGGATTTAAGCCCTCGTACATTACTAAATATACTCAGTTGATTATGCTTAATGCAATGAGCACATCGTTGGCTAAAAGTCCGGTCTACAGAGTACACGTTGCAGCCGTAGGTTTTGAAGTGGATAGAATAGTCAAACCGGTGATCGATTGGAAAGCTGATCGAGTTTGGCTTATCGTCCATAGTAAGCCATTTGAGGACCAAGGGATTCCATTTAGAGAAACTATTGAGCAGGCATTAAAGAAAGCAAAGATAGAGTACAAGCACATAGACGCAGATAGAACGGACCTCTTCGATACCCTCAGAGCATTAAGCTCTATAATTATGGCAGAGAAAAACAACCTGATTTATGTCAATGTCTCCGTTGGCAGTAAGGTTCAGGCTATAGCTTCTATGATGGCCTGCATGATGTTTAAAGATGACGTTGCAATGATAAAGCCATATTATGTGGTACCAGACAAGTACTCGACACCTCCAAAAGAGCAGGAAACCCAAGGGGTAAAGGAGATAATTGACTTGCCGGATTACAAAATCGAAACTCCTACTGATAATCTAATTCGATGTATGGAAATAATTGATAGACAAGGTGGCAAGATCACCAAAAAAGACCTGAAGGATATAGCAATAAAAGAAAGCTTAATTCATATATTAAAGAAAAGTGACAAAGAGCCTTCGGCGCAAGCACCATTCATGTCATTGAATAAGAACTTTATAGAACCACTTTTGAAGTGGGGGTTCATTCAAGTGAAAAAGGATGGCTCACGTCACTTCGTTCACCTTACGAAGGAGGGCGGTAATGCATTAAAGTTTCTTAAACTTCGATTAGATTAGGTTGAGATATATGGAAAACGGAAGTTCAAAATTCTAACAAGATTCAAATCGCAATGTTGTTAATCTGATGTTATAGGCTCTACTGGTAGTAATGATGAATATTTCCAATAGTCGTTGTTTCAAATACGAGTAATTTTTATAGTAGAATCCTTGTAACTCAGCAGCCATTATGGAAGCATATGAATATCGAGAATTTCCAGAGATTAATGGCATTAAGAGAGGTAGTACTGACAGGCTTGTTCTTATGCAGGTAAGCAAAGAAGAGGCAATAAAAAAGATTGAGGCTGAATTGCATGGGGCTGCCTTTGGTGGATTGTATCTGCTAGTTGATTCTGCAAATTCCCAGATATATATCGGCCAATCATCAGATGTGAAAAACAGAATAAGGGAGCATATCAAAAGGAGTCCTGTTGACAATTTTGAATTTGACAAAGTTATCGTTATCTGGGATGGACGCACTATCGAAACATCTCATTTTAATGACGAGACTCTACGAAAGGCTTTAGAAGCAGAATCCATAACCTGCTTTAGCGAGCATTCTAGATTTGATACAGTAAACACAGCGATAGCTGATTTAGCGACCAATGTTTATCAGAAAGCAACTATTGAGAAATTCAAAAACGAACTTTTCTTCCTTTTGTATAAATTTCACCTGATAAGTGACCTGCCAAGCGAGGTAAAGCTTAGTGAGCAGTTATCAACTGAAGAAATAAAGAAAATACTCGTAAAATATGGATTTACGATTGAGAGGCTTGAAGCAAATACAAAGGTTGTTTCATGTGCGGGTGGTAAAACTGTATTTTATAGAGGCGGCAGCTTGAAACCTCTGGGATGGCAAGTAACAATGAGGGATACTTTTCTGGATGAAATGCTATCTGGCAAGGATGGACTCTATTTTCTTTTGAGTAGGACGAAACCATTCCTCATTCCAGCATCATTTTTTAAGGAAAATGGTTTTGCCAGCAGGAAGGAAGATAGCCTAACACTGGATTTTTTCATTAAAGAGAGAGAACAGAAAATCCAATGTCATGATCTATTACTAGATATTCAACAATACGCTATCAAATAGCAAGAAGCTTTTTTTGCTTTAAAACTAAATCAAGTCTCTGCTTTGCTATTGCTATGTATTCCTCCGAAATATCACAGCCCAAGTAATTCCTATCGAGCATCTTTGCCACCTTACATGTCGTTCCAGAGCCACACATGGGGTCAAATACCAAATCGCCAGGATTTGTCCATGATAGTATGTGGTCTTGTGCTAATCTTTCTGGAAACACCGCAGGATGCTGGAACGCTATCTTGTCGTTTGTGGTACCGCCTAGGCCTACAGCATAGTCCCAAATATTGGTTCTTGTCTTTTCTGATTTTAATTCGCCCCAAACCTTTCTAACCGACCCGTCGGCCTTCTTATTTGCAGGTAATCTTTCTATGCCATTCCTTACTGTTCTTTCCTTTAATGGATTGAATGTTTTGGGTTTGCCTTTTACCAATACAAACATAAACTCATAACAGTTGGTGTAGGCATTTGTCCGCATAAACGGGGTATTCTTTTTTCTATAGATCATTATATCATGCATTTTGAATCCGATATCTTTGAAAAATAGCCCTTGTTTGAAGCTAGTCATGCTGAACCCGCCGTTTATCTTGTCGCCGACCACCCAAACTACAATGCCACCATCTTTAGTGACTCTGTACAACCCTTTTGCGATATTCTCAAAGTCAAACGAATATCCCTTATATGTACGCAAGTTATCATATGGAGGAGAAGTTATAGTAAGATCAACCACTTTATCATCCATTTCTTGCATGATGTCTATGCAATCCATCACGTAAAGTCGATTAATTTCAATCAATATGCCTTTCCAACTTTCCTCGCTTGAGCCAACCTTTCACCATAGGCAGCTTTTGCAATAGTAAGTGTAGAACCTTGGACGCTTCCTTTTAACTCTTCTTATTTAAAGGGGGTTCCGTTAACTTAAAGGACTATAATAACTGTCAAAAAGATAGTGCTTAAGTTAACGTTGCCTTGTTGTCAACTTGTAACTCAAGCGATTGCATTTCAGAGCAGAATGTTATGATCTATGATTCTAGAATAACTGGATATTCAAGTAGTTATATCCAATAGATATCTGTTATCACACACTGAGCGGCATAGATCCAAGGGAATTCCTTGGGTATGCAGTATTTTCATTTATTCAATTTCAAAAAAAGTTTTCTGCTCATGCTAAATCCTCAATTTTTATAACATAAGACAAGAAACTGTCTCTTGTCATGTTATAAATCATGTTTTTGCATAACGATAAATTGGGTATAAATGACTATATTGCAGTTTCAGGCACAAAAGACAGTCAGGATGAAACTCTATCTGCAACTCTTAACCTTACAACTCTTTTATCGTCTGTATGTATTTCTTGACTGATTTTGCAAGCTCCTCTACAACTTCGGGCCTGAGCTCATCTTCGTAAAAGTTGGAATGCAAATGATTAGCGTCTGCAAAGAGGTGGACAAGATTAAGCCCTGGTTCCTTTTTACCCAGTGCAATAACAAAATCCCAAAGGTCAGCATGTGTTTTCAGGTGTTTGCCAATTGATTCTGCATAGGCTTTTGTTGCTTCTGCCGCCGCGCCCCAGTACTTTTCAGATGCCTGCGAATAATCCTTTTTCTTGAAAAGCTCATCAGCATCCTTTAGGTACTTTCCATTTAGCTTGTTGTACTTGATAATCCGAGGTTGGTCGTGGGCTGCCATTTCTCCGGCCTAGAATATACTTGCTTTTGGAGAATAAAAAGCTAGAGTTAACAAGTGTGTTGTTTTCCACGCGGCAGTCCAGATACCTATTGGGAAAATTTGGTTGTATATAGATAGATCGGTCATATAGATCGTTCTTATCGTTATACTCGCTCAGGTAACATTTTGCGATATTCAAATCTTTTTCATTCGTTCAATCTCAAAGAACAGAAGCTTACTTTTTCTGTCTAGCAATCAGTCATGAACAGTAAACAATAGCATGGCATTATGCTAGTTATGATGTAAAAGTTTAACATCAGTGTATTTCAGCCAGTTTGAAGCTTTGCAGTTGTGCAACAAGTTGCGCGACTCTGGTGCACTAGACGCTCGCAGGAGCGATATTCTTGAATAACTGATTAATGCTGCTGTGCCATGACTCCAGATTCTACTCTTGTCATCCGCCTGGCTAGAGCCAACCTTGCGTTTATTACGCTTATCTCTTCTTGCAGCACCTTCTTGAGGCCGACCAGAGGTCTGCGCTGTTCTCCATAAGGCTCACTAGCTATGCTATCCATTACTTCCTCAAAGCTGGCTGTCAACCTGTCTAAAAGCCCGCCAAGTGCCTGTATGTCTGCCGCATCTTCAGAGATGGCATTGGATTCCAATGCAGTGGCACTGTCTTTAAGTTCCTGTGCTTTCTGTATGGTTGTTTCCTTTGCCTTGCTTGCAACAGTAGCCGCCAGACCTTTAATGGAATTGCCACTTGCCCTTGCCTTTCCTGACAGGTCTTCGTCTGCAGTATATTCATCTGGCCTTACAACGATCTCTTCGTGGCTTGCTTCTTGTATATCTGGATCTGGATCCGCTGAAATTGCAGGCTTGGTATCAGCTGAAGGCTCGTCGCTCATGTCCTTGAATAGTCGATCATAGTTTATAGATATTATAGAAGACTGCAGAGTTCACCTAATAGGATACTGTTTCTGTTCACTGATATATCCTGTAGTTTCAGCAGAAACTATGCCGCATCATAATGCATGCATTAGTTGGCATGAGCGGCTTATTCATAGGTCCAATAATTGGTATCATTGGAAGAATAATCGCTCTTGTCGAAAAATGATCACATACTACGGAAGAGGAACCGTTAATTCTTTCAGCTTATTTTACTACCAACACTGGACATGGAGAATATGTAACGACCCCTGATGCAATGCTGCCAAGAAGTAATTTCTTAAACCCGGTACGGCCCCTGCTACCAATAACTATGAGGTCAACATTGTTCTGCTCAGCATAATTTACAATATCGCCAACTATGCTCAAAGGACCTTCAATCACTTCACTTTTCAATCGAACACCAAGCCTCTCTGCCTCCTTTTTTATCCTTTCAAACCAGGGGCTTGCTTCCTGCTTTGCAGACTCTACTATTTTTGATATTTCCTCTGGGTCTGATGGTCCATAGAATCCTAGTGCCCTTCGATTCTGGTTAACTGTCATGACATGTATTACCTGAAGCTCTGCACCGTACTTTGAGGCCAGTTCTATTGCAACTGAGGCTGCACGGAACGAGTTATCTGAGCCATCGACCGGAACGAGGATCTTGGTTATAGAACCCGAACCTGACGCTGTCAAACACTGGCACCTTCATTACTTAACTTTTGATGGATCTTTTTAATAGTGGGACTGGCGTCTTTCTTTGCAGTTCCTGCTCTGTCAATTATCCAAGATACTTCTCGGCCTTCCATTCTAACATTCAGTATAATCAGTCTTGGTTATTATCCCTATCAGTTAGAGGTCTTTTTCACAGATGAAGATTCTGCCACTTCACATTCTGACCATCTGTACAGGGGTGTCTTTTGCAGATCGTTATCTTGAAGTCACCGGCTTTTGTTACAAATGCCATCCAGATTGTCATCGATTATAGCACTCCCATGATTAATGCTTGCTAACTAACTATCTATCTAGCTATATCCTGTGCCTGTACCATTTGTAGATATAATATGCTGCGCCTATGATAACCAGTGCAATAACAATGGGCCACAAGAAAGAGATTACAATCGCTGCTATGATAACAAGTACTGCTATGATTATAATATCAAGTACAGAAAGTGGTCTTGCCAAGTTGACTTACTACTAATATTGTGCCGGCATAATATAAGATATCTGCCTGCCAATTTCTCGTCTCCAACCATATCATGATAGAAAAAGAGTTCTCCTCTACGAGAGGAAAGACTTCCCCTTCCATTCTCTCAATATGAGTCTTCAGCAAGTGCCAAGATGGTTTCCAGTGTTGCCTGTAGATTGACCTTGTAATGGCCATATCTATGTGCTGCTAAAGGCATGCCCACCTTTTGAAACATTTGAGCCTGTCTTCGCCTCTTTTCTCTGAAGAACAGATCAAGCATAAGCTATATTGTATTTACCCCAAAGTCTTAATGGAGTCCTCCTGCCCTAGCGTACTTGACTGTTGCTATGACAAAAACTCATGCTCATCGCTTGTCTTTCGCAAACGATACACAAAATGAACCTGCTTATCCATGCAAGAAAGTGCTCATAGCCGGAGGAAGCGGGATATATCACGGAGCGCCTATCCTGAGCTCACTTTCTGCACGCACTGCCGGATCAAATATTGTGGTTACAATTGCAATTCCGCACATTAATGAAACTGTCACCAGGATTCTATCGACCGGTTCAATAGTTGTACCATTCCCGGATGAAAAGCTAACCAGCAAATCAGTTGGCCATCTCTTGAGATTTCTGATGCAGGACAAGCAGGACTCTGCTGCTATAGGAATGGGTATGCACCTGTCAACAGCAGATCCACTGAAACGTCTGGTAAAGGAACTGTTGCAATGCAATACTAGACCTGTCTTGGATGCGTCAGCTCTTGTTCCCGAGATCCTCGGAACCGTCTCACAGACAAAAACAGTGCTCACTCCGCACCCGGGCGAGTACAAGCGGCTTTTCAACGAACCCGCAGGGACTACTGAATCAGAAATAAAGTCAAGCGTCTTGAAAAAAGCAAAAGATCATGGCATTATAATTGTCCTGAAAGGATTTGTCAACATCATATCAGACGGCGACCAGCTGGTCGCAATACCCAGATCGACGCCGGCAATGACGGTCGGAGGCACCGGTGATGTACTGTCCGGTTTGATAGCTGGCCTATTAACCCAGATAAATTCGGAATTTGATGCCTGCAGGATTGCAGTTTACCTGAATGGCATAGCAGCCATGAAGGCTTTCAAGAAAATAGGATTGCATATGCTGGCTACAGATTTGATCGAAGAGCTACCTGAGGTTATGGAAGAATATAATGGAAAGATACATTCTTTGCAAAGGAAACCTTCCCGGAGCAAACTACTGGATCAGCACTAGCCAAACCTTCGAAGTGCCTGATTGATTGCTATTCTGACACTTAATACGACTATAAAGAAAAGGAAACCTCCGCCACCGCCAGTCAGTGAGCTTGTTATCTGCAGTGCCGGGACATCTGATCCGAATAGGGACGTAAACATACCGGCTCTCAAAATGGCATTAGCAGACTCTAGTTCCAGTGCAAGCAGTAGCCCTCCAACAAAGTTTTTCCTGTCCTCCCTGTACAGGTCAGAAATTAGCTTTTGCGGCCTGCTGCCTTCCTGCGCCTGTGTACTGCTGGCATTGCTAATAGCCTTTTGAACCGGAACTGTATGGAATGCAGTTTATAGTATAACCCAGAACATGCCTGATTGTGCTTATCACGGAAATCAAAATAACCATAGCTGCCATGACATCGATTGTTGTAGTGATTATGCTGATGATACCCGAAACAGGTAAGTGCAGAACCATGGCAGAAATGCCGATAATTATCCCGGCAGATACATCAAGTCCAAAAGTAATATAGCCAACATAAGGCTGGATGAGGTTTCCGAGGTTCTGACCTAGAATTTGGGGTGAAGATGAGGGTGCGCCAGCCTGCTGTGCATCAGATAGAAAACTGAAAAGTGCCATCTTTGCTGTACATTAGAGTCACAACAAAGATTAAGAGGGTAGCCCGGTTTCAAAAAATGCGGGTCTACTCTGCTCCTCTCATTCATCAACTTGCGTGTTAGCTAGTGCTCTCCGCCTTTCCTTCCCGCTTCGGCCTTCTTTTCGTGCGTGCTTTCACTGGATGAACTGCTCCCTCTACCGCCATGTGCCAGTCCACCTTCCCGTGCTACTCTTTCTCTCGTCTCCTCGTCGGCAGCTTGCAGCCCTCTTTCACTATGTGGTGCTTCTCCGCCCTTCCTTGCTACCCTCTCTTTTGTCTCTTCATCTGCAGAGGCTAACCCTCTGTTTGATGACGATGATGTATTATCGTTGTTTGTCATTACCAAGT
>JAJPHM010000017.1 GCA_021325295.1 Nitrososphaeraceae archaeon | reverse complement strand
TAGGCAGGGTTTATAGGTCTGAAAGACCGAGTACACCATACTTATGCAAGCATCGGCGACGTGCTACTTGTGTAAGGGTAATGTTTTGATAACCGATCCACAGTCCGGCGAAATGGTATGCAGTAGTTGCGGACTTGTAATTTCTGACAAGGCTGAACAGACCACGTATGAAAGACAGGCATATTCACTTGAGGAGCTGTATCAGCGTAGCAGGACCGGAACGCCCACTTCCCTTGCTCTCTACAATGTAGGTCTGTCAACTGTAATAGGCAGATCCAACAAGGATGCCAGCGGGCGAAAGTTGAATGCATACGGCCCTGCAAACCTCAATAGGCTCAGGATGTGGGATTCTAGAGTTCATGACGTAAACGATAAGAACCTCAGGCAGGTGCTGGTGGAACTTGACCACTACAAGGATGTGATGGGCCTGTCAGATACCGTGACTGAAAAGAGTGCCTACCTGTATAGGAAGGCAGCTAAAAGGAACCTTGTAAAGGGAAGAAGCGTCTCCTCAATACTTGCAGCAGCGCTGTACATGGCTTGTAGAGAAATGGAGGCTCCGCGGAGCCTAAGCGAGATCGCGACGGTATGTGATGTAAAGAAAAAACAGCTTGCACACAATTACAGGTTGTTGGTAAAAGAGCTTGATCCAAAAATTCCACTTGTTGACCCTGTTAGATGCATAACAATGATTGCTAATAGGATGAACCTGAGCGAAAAGGCCAAGCGTCAGGCCATAAATATTATGCACCATATTATGAAAAATGAAGTCTCTGCGGGCAAGACTCCGATGGGATTGGCAGCCACAGTCATTTATCTTGCTTGCCTCAACTCCAAGGAAAATGTTACGCAGAAAGAGCTTGCCGGCGAGGCAGGTGTTACAGAGGTAACCATCAGAAATCATTACAAGCAGCTGAAAAGCTTTTTGAAATCAAAAGAGTTTGCAGGTATGGCCGATCTATGTGTATTTGCTGTAGTTATTGCTATGCATGGCATATCATCTCTAGAATACTTGATAGTTCCTCACATATTCTTTAACTAGGGTAAAGCTTGTAGTAGCAGAAGAAACGCCTTCATAGAATTTCGTGCTATTGATTTGTCTGGATGGATGGGCAGATTGTTGACAACACCGAGCAGTGCGTAGAAACGGGCAGTACCAAGACTTAATTGACTGTTCATACCTAGCCGAAGCATGATGTCTGCAAGAATAAGGAAGAGATGGCGTCTCCTTGTAGCTATAGCAGGACTATGGTTTGCAGTAATGTTCCCTATCCCATTTCTGCCAGCGCTTGGCTATAACGTAAACAAATCCTCTCTTGATGCTATAATCATAATAAGCACCATTGTTACAGTTCCATTCACATTCTTGGCAATATTCATAAATGATCCAAAGAAGGCACGCCCCTAAACTTTCTTGTGGTGGAATGCAACGGCGGGCAAAAGTTTAACTGGTCAGATTATCAAGAAAGACTAGTGCTAACCACGAAAAAGATTGTAACGCCACCAGGTTGTCTGCCTGCAAATAGAAAGGTTAGTTAGTTGTTAGCTAGGTAATGTGCAATTTTCCCTTCTCAATAGAGTGGGCAGTTTCATAATGAGCATTAGCCTCTTCCTTGGTGTGAAATTCTTGTCCACAGTATCTGCATTTGAACATGCTTCCAGTATAGTCAGACATCAATATACCATGTCCTGCTGTCCTATTATGGGTTAAAAAAGAAAAGACTTTATTATTTATCCACATGTTCTGTTCTTGCCATAGAATAATAATAACAACAATATCCCAGTTGACTTCCTTATTCTACCGAAACTGAACGATTGACTGTCCATTACCCTTTGTGACTGAGGTATGAGCCGAACAACTGACCCCAATCCACTGACAAAGATAAGATAATATTACAACTCTACAGTGCCGAATCTGGTTTTGACTGCGTCTGAAAAGGGAATGGGTTCACAGAAGGGAAGAAGGCCGCAGGATTCAATGGCTGAGATGACAATAGTCATGATGCCTACTGACGCTAACCTCCAAGGAAATGTCTTTGGTGGTACAATACTAAATCATGTTGATCTGATTGCGGGACTTGTTGCCAAAAGGCATGCACCATATGCAAACGTAGTTACTGCTAGCATTGACCGAATGATATTTGTAAAGCCTGTTTATATCGGCAATGCTCTGATCCTGACTGCAAGAATAAATTATGTCGGCAGGTCTTCAATGGAAGTAGAAGTAACAGTTGAAGCGGAGGACTTGGAAAAGGGAACTAGAGTTACAACAGGCACAGCATTTGTGACAATGGTGGCACTAGACAAGAATGGTAAACCAGTTCAGGTTCCAGCGCTCATTGTTGAAGGTGAGGAAGACAGGAAGAGATTTGAGGAGGGAAAGTCAAGAATGCAGGCACGTCTCGAGGCTGCCGGCAGACGAACGTAGTATAGCTATGATGTCACAAATCAGTATTAACTATTGCTTTTTGCTTCTCTTCTCTGGCACTTTTAGCTCGAAATATCGGTGGTATTACTACCATTCAAGCCACTCTTCAATATTATATTGTTGGTGACAAGTACAGAACTGGACACAAACATGATGTCTGCTTCATCTGCAAGTACCTTGCAGTAAACAAGCTCTACATTGGATATCTTGCTTGCTTCATCCATTCCTTATCAAACACCACTGTAGTATCACCTATCTTGAACGATAATGTAAGGACGAGGCTCCTTCAAACAGTCAATCAGAATCCGATTTATTCAAGGCATCAAAATGCAGCTGCCGGCATAGCAGGCACAATTGCAGAGTGAAGAAAAAGAAAAATGCGGCTTAATAGACCGAATGGTCACTTGGCTGTCATGCTGAGAGAATAGATCTCTTCAGGTCAGACATTTTGTAAAATTTGGAGCAATACCTGCACGCCCATCCCCGGATCTCTCCTCCAAATACTGTTACCTTTGTTTTTTCTACAAGGCTAGAACCACATTTTGGGCAGAAGAACATGCCAAGAACAAAGCCTGAAACTAGATAAAAGGCGGCTGTACTTTGTAGTTGTCTGCATTGCTTTGTACTGCAAATGATTACTGAAAGCAGAAGATCAGCCACATAAAAAAGCACCATGTAGAAAACAAATGATTCTTGCCCGGTTATCTTCATGTTATTAATATTCAGTCTGCAATGCGGTCCACAAACACCTTGGAGTACGGACGGGTAGGAGGAGACTGTAAATATGCTGGTACAAGCGGACCATAATACTTTATCCAATGAATGATATTCAAGGATACTACTGTCGCTTCGCGGGCTGAATTTACAAGTTACTATGGGCAGTTGCCAGTCACAATTTTTGTGGTAGCAGATAAAGTGGGAAAAGATAACTAGGAGCACACTGTTTATGCAGGCATGTTTGGCAAGGCAAAATGCAAGCTGTGCGGAGATACCGTGAGGCTTGCCCTCAAGCATTTAAATGACAAGCATGCAGAAATTTACAGTAAAGAGGCAAAAAACCTGAAGATGCCTGATATCATGTCAAGGTATTTTGTTGTAGATTGACAACCATCGTGGAGAAATATGCTGAGTACTGGCTGGCTGGTATCTGTATCAGTTGGTTCCCATAAACTCAACATGTAATTTCTTTCATCCAGCCGATCCGCTGGCAAAGTTTTTGTCTATAAACTCTACCATTCTCTCTGCATCTTTTTTGCTCACGAGTATATTCTGCACAAAGACTGGTTTTTTGCCCCTTGTTATATTGACCTTTATCGATGGCGCAGGTTCAAAGATGACACTCATTTCCATTTGTGGCCCTTTCATCATAAGCCCTTTTACAGGGTCGGCCCAAAGTGTGCCATGTCCTGTCTTGCGCGGGTTGACAAATTCCAGACTAAGCCTGTGAGTGGTATCTTCTATCATGAGGTCAAGCTTGCCTCCAGTGTTATCAAGCTGCATTATGTATTTCTGAAGGCTCTCTATATGGATGGTGCCCTTGGCAGCCTCTTCTGATTTTGCCAAGGGGCGCCATATCATGCCCTGCCTTGCTACAATCATTCTGAACCGGCCGTTGTCACCTGTCACCTGCAAATGATCGTCTATAGATTTCTGAAGCTCGCTACTTGTCATGGCCCTTTTTGGACCCCTAAACCACTGGTTTATTGCATCGTCAAAGTCTTTCAGCCCACTATAGTGTACAATATAACACTCCTTGGCGTTCCACCTCCTTACAAGTCCGTACGCTTCGGACACGGAAATCATGCCTGTGGACGGATGGTCATTGTAAGTTTGTGTGCCAAGTATAAGCAGATCAGGGTTCCATAGAAGGTCAAAGTCCTCCTCGGGCAGAGACAAAAAGTCCCAGCCTGCTATGATCTTGATGCCATCTGACATTATTACATAGATAACCGAGCCATGATCTGTGCCAGTTGGGTCATGAATCGCAGATATAGGTACGACAGAAAAAGGCCCGATGTCAAGACGACTGCCATGCTCCACTACAATAAATGAGTGCTCTTCAGGAACAGAGTGTCTCTTTGTTATCTGATCCTTGCATTCTTTTGTACAGTAGATCTTGAGCCTGTGTCCGGCACCGCTTGCAAGCGAAAACAGGGATTGAAGGTCATTTATGTGGTCTTCGTGAGCATGAGTAACAAGCAATGCATCAGGAACAACCTTATCCACAAGTCCTAGGTCCTTTATCCCATTTTTTATGCTGTCAACGACTCCTGCACCTATATCGACCAGAAGATGGAATGTATCTGCGGCTGACTTTGCAAATATTGAGCATGAGGTATTTGTCAGAACACCTTCGCGCTTTACTTCTGCTGCTCTGGCAGATTTGGCTTCATCGCCGATTTCAGAAATATCTGGCAACACGCCATTTATCCTTACTATAACCTGCTGCGCCCCACCAAAGGTCATGAATTTTTTTACTCAAATCACTCCAAATAAACGTAAGGAAAATCACTCCATTTCAATTGACAGCGCTGGTTGACCGATCTATCTGCAGGCCTCTGTTGCTGTTATTTCAGGGAAAATGACATGATCTTGTCAGACAGTGGTACAAAGATCTGACCGCGGCTTGCAGAAGGGGTCAAAAAGTGGTTCTCTGGGCTGCCAAGCTCGTATCTGAACGCAACTTTTCCAGATGTTTCCTGAAAGGCATACAATATAGAATTGTCAAGGTCAATTGTCCAGACAAGTCCTCCTGCAACTATCGGCGGCCCTGACCAGAAAGGTGGACTCTTCCAGATTACAGAAAAGGAAGTATAATTACTGTTAGCTGCGGCACTCAATGTTTCTGTGCTTGTCGTTTTCTGAGAAGGGATGTCATGCAATTGTAACGAAACAAGGCCGTCTCTGCATGGAATATACAGATACGGTGCTGCATATGCAGTGCCGCCATATGCTCCGCCGCTACATATCGGCGCTGAGAATATTTCATCCAACCCTGCTGATGATAGAATATATCCTATTCCTTGCTTTCCTGCCTGAAAAACCGACGAATCGTTATGGTTGCCTAACAGTGCAGGACCGGTAGAGCCAAGATCAGCATCTGCGCCATTGAGTTCAGCCCAGTTGTCCGGTGCAAACCAGTTAAGCCTTCCAAGCGACGGAGATAGTTTGATGACGCTATTGCCAAAGTCATATCTCAAGACAGACTCGCCATTTCCTGTTGCCACAAAAATATTACCTGCATGGTCTATTGCAGGTCCCGACGGTGCCCAGATTCCGTCTTCACGGTCATCTGACGCCTGAAATGAACGAAGATTCAGGCTGCTGGGAGAAGTGGCATTGATTATAGCGGCGCTTGGTTGAGGCAAACCTGAGGTAATAGGAACAGAAACGGGTACCCGCAGGCTGACAACCCAGCCATGGTATTGACCGCAGTCACCATAAAGCCCTCCGAACGGAACATAGACCATCAGTCCTTCAAGTTTTGCAGAACTGGTGCTGTTGTAGTAGAGTATCCCCAACGCCCCCCTTTGCTGCTGCACCAACGGGTCAGAGCCTGGAGGGTCTACCACTGCATGCAGACGCACTGCACCTGTATCGATATTGAGCCCAAATAATTGATGGTGGTGACTGCCGGCCAAAAAAGCTACAGCAAACACTGTCCTTGTAAGCATGTCTACCGCAGGTGTCCCTGTTATACCTGTCTGATCGATATTTCCACACGGCAGGTCAGAGCGTGGCACTGGAAGTCCAAGGTTAGTGCGCCAGATTACAGCACCTGTCTTTGAATCAAGCGAGTATATTGTATTGTTCTCTGTCGCAACTATTACTTTTCCTTCAGCCACCAGAGGCTCGGCATAAATTGGCCCATCCAAGCGGGTTGAGGTCCAGTTTCTGTGAATTGAAGTAAAAGTCTGGTCGGACATATCAAATCCTGTTCTGAACGGATCATGATGGTACACAAGCCAGTCCTTGCTGTTAGCGCTGGTATAAAACAAGCTGCCGCTGCCAGCGACTGCGGCAGATGAATCTGAACCTGAAACGGCATCTGGAGTCCTGGCTGCATTATATGTTGCAATTGCGGCAGCTATGCTGATGCCAAGAATCGCAATTACAAGAATTAGTGTTATCCAGGATTTGGTCACTATTTGTACAAAATATGGTGTAAAACTTGCCTTGTAACTATTACTGCAAGATCTATTCCTGGCTGCCTGTCAGTAAGCTGACAACCATTCAAGCGATCTTATGGAGAACCTTTAGCAATCAACTCACAAGAAACGGTGTTGTCAACAGTCTGTTAGATTGGACAAGCTGTTCTGGAATCAGTCCAGCAAGCTCAGCCGCTCTCCATTAAGCAGCTCTTTTGCTTCCTTGACTGACATGCCAGCATCAGGCACAATAAAGTCTGAAGGCACAATGTCATCCAAATTCAGCTTCTTCCCGTTTTTGAGAACCAGCGAGATCATTTCACTTAATTTATTCCTAAATTCTGTGTCAGAACCATGCTTGGCCTCGTTGCCTTCAATTATCTTGAGCAAGGCACTGTCAATCTCGGCAAGTTTTCTGGAACTTGGATGGTCAAGCCTGTACTGGCCGGTTCCAGCGAGTCTGACTACTGTATAATTTTTGTCAGATTGTTTGCTGCCTGATGATTGCCTGCGCGTAATGGTAGCGTTTGTTCTGCCCGCCTTGTTTGTCTTCTTTTTAATTGTCTTTGCCTTGCTTCCTCTGCTCCTCTGGCTACGCTTGGCTACTTTTTTTCTGGCAGGCGATTCTTTTCGCCTGGCCATCATTGAGTCACTTCGACCTGCTCTGTTGTCTGCTCTTTCTGCTCATCTGAGTCGTTCTGTGTGTTTGACTTTTTCTTATTCTTGGCCTGCTCTGCCTTTATCTTGGCCAGCTCTTCATCGACTGACCCCTGCACCGACACCTTTTCAAGTTCTCGTTCGATATCGTCTTTGTCTGAAGTATAGTCGGTAAGGACGCCTGAATCCATCATCTCATCAAGGGCCTGCGACTTTGCCTGCATCTTTTCTGTCTTGTCCTCTGCCCTGCTCATAGCCATCCCGACATCGGCCATGTGTTCTGATATCCCGGTGACACTTTCCTTTACCTTTACCGAGGCCTCTGCTGCAGAGTATTTTGCCTTGATGACTTCTTTCTTTGACCTGAATTGCTCCACCTTTGTGGAAGTGTCTTTTTCTGTCTGCTCAAGTTTTTCCTGTTCTGCCTGCATCTCTGTAATCTGTTTGTCAAGGTCCTGAACTTGGGCGAGGTTGGCATTTTTGCGCTCAAGGGCCATCTTTGCCAAGTCATCCCTTCCTGCATCTACGGCGCGCCTTGCCTGCTCGTCTAATGTGCGGATGTTGTCCATCAGCCTCTGCTTTTGCATTTCAAGTCTCTTTTTAGATGCTATAACCTCCGCAATGCTTCTGCGCAGCTTTGTCAAAAGTTCCAGCTGTTTCTCATAAGAATAATCCAGTGCTTCCCTTGGGTCTTCATACTTGTCTAGTAAAGTGTTTACCTTTTGTTTGACCAAAGTTGAAAATCGGTTTGCTAAGCCCATACCATACTACCCAAAGAACTCTTCTTGGTTCACACTTATAAACAAATCAGAACAAGTTTGCGTCAGTGCATTTGACATGATTGATTGGCTATGTCAGAATACTTGAATCATGTCTGCATAGAAGATGGATTCTGTTCTCCTAACAAATCAGTCAATAACGGAAGCTTCTTAAGAAGATCATACGATAATACACTTGAACCTAATGGGAGCTAAACTCGCTTGGCAGAAGAGAGACACTGGTCTTACTGTCAGGATGATAGTGAGCTTTGCAGTACTGACAATACTCTACCTTATTTTCATCTCTATACTTGCATACATTGGGGTTGGCATCATACCAATCACGGTAATCGCCGCAATCATGGTACTTGCCCAGTGGTTCTTCTCTGACAGGATTGTCCTGTGGAGCTCTGGGGCCAAGATAGTATCACGAGAACAGTATCCCAAATTGCACGATATTGTCGAGCGAATTGTAGCCAGAAATAACCTCCCAAAGCCGAAAATAGCTGTAGTAAACACCAATATGCCCAACGCATTTGCGACAGGCAAGAGCCCGAAAAGCTCTGTGGTTGCTGTGACAACTGGACTTTTGGATCTGCTAGAGCCTGAAGAGCTCGAAGGCGTGATCGCACATGAATTGACACATATCAAGAATAGAGACGTGCTTGTCCTTACTCTGGCGAGCCTATTTTCAACTGTTGCATGGTACCTGATGCAGTTTGGCTTTTACGGCGGCATGGGCTATGGATACGGTTATGGCTATGGCGGCCGCTCACGCGACAATGGTGCCGGGGCAATGGTCCTTGTGCTCGTGGTAGCAATCATCACCTGGTTTGCCAGCTTTTTGATAATAAGGGCCATCTCAAGGTACAGGGAATTTGCTGCCGACAGGGGATCGGCTCAGATGACGGGCAAGCCAGCCAAACTTGCAAACGCACTGGTAAAGATTAGCGGCGATATGAAGAGAGTACCGACCAAAGACCTCCGGCAGGTCGAGGGGCTGAATGCCTTCTTTATAATCCCTGCACTCTCTGGAAGCACTATATCAAACCTCTTTGCAACCCATCCGCCAGTTCAAAAAAGAATAGAAAAGTTATTGCAGATGGAATCATCCATGAGCTGATATCTGGTCACTTCACTGTTTTCCATTCTTTTTTCATTTTCTATCTCTGTCTTTCTGTTTGATGCATTGATGGAAACTCTAATCTGATCAGATCGCCTATTATATTGGAATAATAAAGGAAAGGCAGTTGATCTATGGATACATTTGACTGCATTGCAACAAAGTTTGACATAAGAGAGTTTAGCGAAAAGCAAGTTCCATCTGATATACAGCAAAGGATACTGGAAGCAGCAAGATTAACCGGCAGCGGGCTTAACACACAGCATTGGCGCTTGATCCTTGTCCGTGATAAGGAAAACCTCCGTAAACTTGCCAACGATAGCTATAGTGGTGGCTGGGTTTCAAATGCAGCCTTTGCAATCATAGTTCTGACCAATCCAAAGCATAACTTCCACATGATTGATGCCGGCAGAGTTATTCAAGACATGCAGCTTGCCGCCTGGAATTATGGGGTCGCATCATGCTTGTTTACTGGGATAAACAAGGATGCACTCTCTAATGATTTTGAAATACCAAAGGATCTTAATATCACCGCTGTAGTCGGATTTGGATACGCCGGATCAAATCCTGCAAAGTGGAAGAAAAATCGTATTTCCATTAAGGATATTGTTTCCATAGAAAAGTATGGCAAAGCAGGCTAAACTATGAGACGACATAATCTATCTAACAGGTTTTAATATCATGTGACCTCATCTGATATGAGAAGAGTCCATGACGGGTGGAGTCGCCGGGAAAAGGATAGGTAAAGCAAAACCAAAGGGTGGCAAAGGAAGAAGACAGAGGTATAACAAGAACATAAAACAGGTAAAAACCAAAGCCAAAACAAGAAACAGGTTCATTGACAACAAACTCCGACGGACAGCAATGGCGAAGGTTTCTGCTCCAGCAGATGCCGGTATAAATCGGAACAGGGGAATACATGAAGTAGAGCCTGAATCAGTATATGATATAACCTAAAAATAGCAATTTGGATAGTTTGTTTATCTTTAAACTGAAATTACAATATATCGACCTGCATAAACAAAGATTATGGGCTCACTAAACAAAAAAGCCAAGCCAGAAAGATTTTCGAATAATTTATTCGGCGTTTGTTTATCCAATGCAAATGGTGTCTAGGGGTGCAAATAATGACACTCTGGAACTTCATTTTTGGTGAAACCCACTTGGATGAAGCGATGCCGAAGTTGACCGCAGTTCGGACTACTTGTTCCCACGCCTTAATTGGTTTGGGTTGCTTTGGTTTTGAACCCTGCGAGTTCAAGGTTATGAGGAATAAATAGACATTGGTTTGGCACACAAATTTCCACATGCCCAGCTACATGCATTTTGATTTAGATTCCTGCGTGTCTTGCAGGTTATGACGCTAGATTTTTTCTAGCCTCAATGTTTCCGCATGATAGTTTGGAAATGGGTAGATAGAAAAGTTATCATAATTATCCACCTCAATACTTAATTGTAATGCTCATGGTAAGCTTGCAATGAGACAAGATGTTATCAAGGCATTGGCCGCTCTCATTACAGCAGCCTTTGGTCTTGTAGCAGCTCTTGCTTGGAATACAGCTATACAAGAAATATTCAAAGTTGCATTTGCCAACAGAGCGGTCTCTTGGCAATGATAATCTACGCAGTAGTTGTCACAGTCATTGCAGTATTTGCAACTATAATGATTGGAAGAGTTGCGGCTAAAGCAGGTATGAAAGAGGAAAAATCTGCTGAAATCCAAGAGTCAGAGGCATTAAGGTCGGAGTTACGGGCTCTAAGAGAAGAGATGAATAGAATAAGAAGAGCCAGTGCAGCATAGATTCATGAGCTGCTCGTAGCTGAAGTTTGATGGCAGAGAAAATGTTTATCATCAAATGTTCAATGGGCCGTAAGGGATTTGGGACTATTTAGTCCTGAGACTTTTTGCCAGTATTTAGTATTGAGCTGCTGGTGACCCGATCATTTAGCCTCGAACAACAGTATCTAGCCTTCAATTTCCTTATCTTCTATGTATGGCCTTAATTTCCTTTGGAGACTAGGTAGAATCCTCTTCCAGTTCTTCTGTAATGCTTCCAGAGACCTAGGTCCAGCAGTCCAAGAACCGCTGACTTCGGAGTTTTCAACAAAAGCTCTTGCAATGTGATTAATTTGTTCGTCAGTAAACTTGGTATGGACGAAAAGGCTTCTTGCAACAGTGTTTGCATCAACCCATCTTTCAGCCCTGGCGAGCTTTGCGATGAGACTGTTTATTTCTCTCTGACCTTTTTCTGTGTGAATGCTGATAAGGTCGTAAATTTTGTGAATGGTATTGTCATCAAACCCAGAAAGGCACTTTATCGCTTGCCATTTGTTAATAAAGCCATACGGCATAGTGCCATCAAGGGATATTGGCACCATGGGCTTTTCTAATGCAAAGGCTATGCCTGCTTCTTGGTCAGTGAAGTCGGCTAAGCGATATGCTTTAGAAAGGAGAGGAATGAATAAATCACATTCTTCCAATTTGTTGATGAGGAAAGGTTTCCAGTCGATTCCGCCTTCAATATCATCATGGGCTAGAAACGCCTCTAGACCGAGGTTTTCTAATCCAATCTTAAGGCTATTAGCTACCTTTCTTTCTTCGTCTGCATGGCTAATAAATACAAAAATTAGTTTATCATCACGCCTTGGCAAGGAGATTGTTCGCAATTGTTTCTACCATGCCGGCAAATTAAGATTTTTCCTCGAAGGTGCGCGTGAATAGGCATTTCCTAAAGTCTATTGAAAGCAAACTGTTTTAAAGACATGCTTCTAAATGCTTTTTGTAAAGCAAAGGACTTTTTTGGTTACTTTATACTCTCACTCTCTTTTCTCTCTAAATAACAATAATAACAAAGTCAACTCTGGTTAGACTTTAGCTATTGGAGTTACACGCGCACATATTACCTGCTAAATCAGAAACAACTCAAAACCTACAGTATTAAAAAACTAAAGGTCTAAAGTCTAAGTGGCTAAGTGCCTAAAGTGATATTCTGAACAAGAAGCTAAAGAAGAATCTACTAAAGCGTAACTCAAAGGCAAAGAAAAAGGTGTTAGTTGCAAAACTAAAGTCTAAGCCTAAGATAGTAAAGAAGGAGAAGAAGAAAGCCAAGCCACAGGAAGAACCAACAACGCCAGCCCAAGAGCCAGAAGTCTTCGACCTGTCTGTATTCTATGACGATTATATTCCAAAAAGGCTAGTTGTTAGGGACGAGCAGGTAAAGAAGATAACAGACGCTATCAACCAATTCATTACAGCAAGATACTCAGACAACTTACTTTTGCAGGGAGTAACAGGCTCTGGCAAGACATCTACGCTACAGCACGTTTTGAACAAATTCGATAAGAAGCTATGGGTCTTTATCTCATGCAAGGAAAACAGGAATCTAAAAGGAATATTGGGAGAGATTGGCGATATCAAGCCAACTACTAGGGAAACTGCAAGCGACCTGCTTCCAGATGTTATTGACAATCTGAAGAAGCACAGGAAAATCATTGCTTTGGATGACATTACATCAGGCTCTTCTTGGGTCGAGCTTTTGGACTACCTTAATGCCATTTTCAGGAAAACGCAGATTCCCATAATCATAACTAGCAATCTTTTTACCATACTGGACAAGATGCCAACAGATGCAAGAAGAACGCTGCTTTTCAAAAGAGTGGACTTTCCTGCTTATAATGCAACAGAGCTTAGGGAAATCATAAAAGACAGGCTTCAAAGCATCAACGCCAAACTGCCAGACGGCACTGTCAACATTATAGCAGCATTAGTGGCAAAGGACGATGCTAGTGCTAGGACAGGCTTGGACTTGACCAGGATGGCATTGACAAGACACAGGACAACAGAAGAAGAGGTTAGGAAGCTAAAGGCAGAGATCGAGAAGCAGAGCTATTACGATTATCTGACAAAGCTATCGCCAAAAGAAAGGGATGTTTTGTCCTATATTATTAGGAAATTCGTAGAGACAAAGAAGCCCGTTACTGCTAGGGAGCTATCTTCAATTCTTATGCTGAGCCAAGCTAGAACTGCGCAAGTTATCACAGACCTGGAAAACTATGGAGTTGTAACAACAAAGATGTTCTTTGGAGGAAGAAGGGAAGGCAACTTTAGGATAGTACAGCCAGAGGACTTCCTAATTACCATGCTGAATACTGGAAGTCAGGAAGAAGTAAGGCGTCTTCTGTCAAGCACAGCATAATCAACGTTTCATAATCTTGGCTCTTGTATTGCTAATTCTTGGAATGCGAAAGGCTAGAGCCTAAAGTCTAACCTGCACTAAATGGAATCGCTAAAACAGCGCATAGGACATACCTAAAATCCATTTACTTAAAGTGTAAAATATGTGAAAGTCAAAGCACTAAAGTCTAACGTTCATAGTGTGTGAAGGTTAGGCAGTTAAAGTCTATTTTGTCGTCATGTAAGTGCCATACCTAAAGTCTAATTTGTTGTGCAAGCTTGGGTACTAAAGTCTATGCGTGAAAGCCTTTGTGGTAAAGTCTAATTTGTGAGTGCATTGACCATTCCTAAAGTGTAAATGTAAGGCGACTCAGGGCGTGGGTGTATGCGAGTGTCCGAGCCACCACGCCCGACCGCCAGAAAAGAAAGATGCCTTGCAAACCAGAAAGAAAACTTCTTCCCCTATTTCATAAACTTGGTAAGGTCAACCCTAAGCTTAAGGCAAGCTCATCTACTTTGGTCGCATCCAAGACCTCTGGTTCATGACGTCCTGTAACAGCTTCTCTTTTCTTCTTTTGCTTTTCACTAAATGCCAACCTTAGCTTGTAAACAGCAAGAAGTACAGTCAAATCTTTTGCTTCCTCTTGGACAGTTTTATTGAAAACTGTAGAATCACCACTATTGAAAGCAGTTCGTATTTTGCTGGTTAGAACCTCTGCATCTACCTGTTTCAAAGGGCTAGCTTTTTTCATAATACTGAGAAATTCCATTGTATCTTGCTTGGCGTCAGCAGGCAGAGCATCAATATCTGAGCTAAGCATCTCTAGCCATCGCATATCACGAGTTACATCGCGAAGAACAGATATGAGAAGCAATATGTCAACTGCGGGTTTTGTCTGCTTACCCATAATATTCTTAGCGCGGATAGGCATTAAAGGCGTTGTTAGAATAGCAAAACCTCTTAATCTTTTCATGTCCTATTCTTCTAGGTTTAGGACAAAATTTGGTGTGCTCATGAATGCTGAAACTTTACTTCTAACCCATAAAAAGAATAAAAGTCCTAATTCTGAGCCTAATAAGACAGGCAATGAAAGGAAAAGAAATTCCAACGATCCGCTAACAAAGCATGAAGTTGAACAGCTACTTTCCAAAGTAGACAACCTGAAAGACTACACTTTGCTTTTGTTTGGCTTTTCATCAGGTGTTAGAGTAGGTGAACTATCCTTTGATTATAATTCAATAATTTGGCAGGAAGGCTATGTTTCAATTTGGGATGAAAAGAAGGACAGGTATAGAAAGGTCTACATTCCTGACAATGTTTTAAACAGTCTAAGAAGATATTGGAATGAGCGTTTAGATAAAAAGAGCCCAAAGTTCTTTGACATTTCATCAAAGACAGTAGAAAGGATAATTCAAAAGTGGACTGGTCAGATTTTAAGCAAACCAAAGTCTTGGCATTGCGTAAGGCATACTTATATCACTTTAAGTTTTGAAAGCAACATTCCAATTAGTATTGTAATTGAGAATACAGGAGACAAGCCTGTTACTATTCTACAATATTATACCAAACTGAGTCCAGCATTCATAAAGAATGAAATAAATAATAAGAATCTCTTCAGGTCAATATAATACGTGGATTTTCCATGTTCTAGAACTTTTTACAAACGATTTCTTAGCTAACAAGCTTGCCAAGACTTTATTACTTGCATTTGGAAAATGGAGACAATGCTCAGAATTCCTTTCTGGAACCATCGAATAGTAGCAGCTCTTATTTCCTTCTCAGCATTGGTTCTGCTATCACAAAGTACTGGTATGGTTTTGGTGGCACATGCACAGATCTCAGGAGAAGTTGTCACTGCAAAAACAGATAGTCTGATTTATAATGTCGGGCAGAAAATACATCTAACGATAGAGGATTTTAATGTGGGGTCTAAGACAGATATTTCCTCTTTCAAAGATACATACGCTGGCATAGCAAGTCCTTGTGGAATAGGATATCTCGACTTTGCATTCATTCCAGGCAACCATTCCGATATCAGCAACTTCGACCAGTTAGTTGCATTAAAGGCTCAGGAATTAAATGTTGTATATGCACATCCCAATACAGAGTATGCATGCCCTGATTATGCAACTGGTTTTAAACATGTCACTCTGGATGAAAATAGTCATGATGCTATCCTCACTTTTGATAATGCTGGAAAAATTATCACTGACAGCAGACATCTCATCACACAACAATACATATCAAATGTATATGGCACAGACACAAAAATTAAGTATCTTTCACCAAATCAGTTTGTAGCTTATAGGGATGCTAATCCTTTGTCCCCAGGACTATATACAATTGTAGCGTTCACAATGTCGGGAAAAGTTAGTGCGCCTACTGTTATAGAAATAACAAATGTTAACACTTCGAGTGCATCTCCATCATCGCTTCAAAGCAGCTCTCTAACAAGCTCCTCTGATTCATTACCAACGAGTCCATCTATAATTTCTATGCTGCCCTCATCTTCTGTTCTGATTGCACCATTGGCAATTGGAGGGATATTGCTAGCTTTGAGACTCAAAAATCATAGTGGAGCATGGGGTGGCCTAGGATCATCCATCGCGATTGGTGCAATAATTTGTACTACTTTCTCGCCAGCAATGAGTTCGAATCAAGCATTTGCTGATTACAGCACAAGCTCCCAAGGAGTTGAAGCCCATAATACATCAAGTACATTTACTCAAGCCACAGTTGAACATCAATTTTATGGTGCAAATTTTGCAACTGGTTCAATTGGCTCAGGTAATGGGATCAGCGTACAAAACAATCAATTTACTTCAGGGTTCACTATAGGAACTGAATTTTTATGGTCACAATCATTCATACAATTCGAGTTACCGTCTGGAATTACATATACAAATATTAACTGCACAACTCAAAGCGGTTCTTCATATAACTGCACCATGCCAAGTCAGGTTGCCTTAAAGGGTGTTGTTAATTTCTGGACCAAACAGAACAGTTTCGGAGGCTGTCCTACCACATGGGTGGCTATGACAGATGGAAATTGTTCTAATATCTTTGCAGGTTCATGGTACACAATCCCCCTAAATTCAGGAACGACTAGATTTGACTTGAACGCTTACCAGCAAATCAATACAGATGGTACAATTTATTTAGACCAGAAATACAGAACATGTACACCAGGCTGTTCTAGTTATAGCACACTGTATGACTTGACCTCACCCTCTGCATATGGGCAGCCTGGAAACTTTTACTATGACCTTGGAACCTATCATGGAAATACGCCTTATTATGGGGTAGAGGGTATTGAAGGAGAATGCTCCAGCTGCGATAATGATTTTGGAAAAGCAACAATGAATAGTGGAACATATTCAACACAATCATATACAATCAACAGTAGTGGGACACCATATTACCGCTCGGTACCAAACGGAGCAGCTCCTAGCGAACAGAATTATCAACTATGCTGGTATAGCTCAATAAGCAATACAGGAGGTTCGAATCCGACCTTCAGCACTTCTGCTCTATATAATCCGGCGTGCAATAGTTACCCTGCTATCAACATATATGCCACAGAACAGAGTACTGGAAATCCTATAAACGGCCTGTATGTCACGGTATATGATCCAAGCGGCAGTTTAATAGATGCTGGATATACACCCCTCCAAGTTCCATATACAACTTCGGGCACTTACACGATAGACTTTGATAACTATAACTCCTACTACTTTACGAGTACTCCAACGACAACCAACTATGATGTCTATAATTGGGGAGGCCAAGTGAAAGTTAGCGCAACCTATAACGCAGATGTTTCTGTGACCGGGGTCTACTATAACAACGCCAATCCAGGCAACTATGCCCTAATACAATTCAAGGCCCATAGTACAAGCTGCAACTGCGATCCTGGAGCATACATGGGAGAGATGGATAGTGGAGGACATACTCTCTCGCAGGGCTTTACACCATATTCAGTAGGGTTGCCTGCAGGAGGTGGTACACCACCGCAAATAACAGTCGATATGGACAATGGCGGCGGGTATACAGTGTCAAGTGCAACTACAAATACAAACCAAGTATCATTCAACACATATTCATGGGGCGCACAGCAGGTAATTACGATGAGCAATACGGGCGGAGGCTCTGGATATTACGACCAAGGGAACTATTCCTAAACCAACCTTCTCTTTTTTGTATATTTTTTGTAGCTTCAACAAGTGTTCACTGTGTTCTGCCTACATCCTTTGTGTTCCTGCTTTCCTTACTTTTCCTTCTCCCAAGCAAATAGCGCCACAGGAAAAGTCCGCCTAAAGAAGTGCCGATATACAATATTATGAATGCAGGACTGGTCAAAAGAGAATAGTAATATTGCGTTTGCTCATATGCTCTGAATTCTGCCAGCTCGTCAACTCTCTGATTGATATTTATGTCAGTACAGTCCAATGGATTTAATCCAAGCTTGGTACACTCTACTGTCCTAAATTGCTGCAAATCATGCACCTTTTGTTGAATAGTTTGGCTACCGCAATCGGATGCACCTATTCCCAATTCATTACACCATTCTATTTCAGAAGGGTTTGTAACCGAATAGCTATAGGCAGTAGCGTATGCCAGCGATGTCTGTGTCAACATAGCAATATACACTGAATTGCATAAACAAGCTGCTAGAGATAATATCATGAAAAGCCCGACATATCTTTTGCGAAATGACATTTTGTATTGATTTGTATTATATTGACGATTATAAAAGCGAAAACGTATAATTACATTATTGTAGAGATTTTTCTATACTGATCTTTCCGAGTATGAGATATTGCCTCGGTTTCTACCTCAGGTATTCGCACGAGCGTCATCTTATGCAGCAGGCTCTAATTCATTAGATTCGGAGAAACTAGCATCTACGCTGACACTTGCCAAGGAGTCAGCTAGCTAAAGCTAGCATGGTGTGTAATTAACGCTACCGTATCTAGTTGAGCCCATCCTGATAGTGCTAAACAATTCAGCCATTGCTACTGGCTTTTTGAATTTTTTCTTCTTACTCTGCACATGTACAACAAGTTCAAGGCTTTCATGAGAAGCCTAATTGAAGGAACTACTGCTATCTATTTCAGAGATGTCATAAAAGCATCAACAAATACACGGATGCGACGAGTAAATGACAAGGCTAGGAAGGAGCTGCTCAGAATTAAGACATATTTTAAGAAGAATCTGCCTTTGATTAGCGACTATGTCAAGAGCCATTTTGTAGGCAGGTCTAATGAGCTTAGCAACTGGATGGAAGGTGAGGTGGCAAAGGAGCTGATAAAGATAAAGGGATTTGAGATCAAGAAGCCTGTCAGAATAACAGGCGGAATGCTGTCATCGGCATACCCCGACCTATACGTTACTACAAAGTCAGAGAGGTTCTATTTAGAGATAAAGGTATTCCAGAACAAAACCAGCAACTCTTCTTTAAGGACATTTTATTACAAACCTTCTGATAACTCAAAAGTTACAGTATCGTGTCCTCATATCTTGTTAGCGTTTGAAGTTGAGAGTCTGAAGGGCAACAACGAAAGCCCCTTTGTTATCAAAGACTTCAAGATGATTGACCTGTATGACTTGAAGGTAAGGCTAAAGCCTGAGTTTAACGCAAGCAACATTGAGTTATACAAATGCGCTCAGACATAGTCTGTTATCTGAATTAGTTTTGTCTTTGCTAGTTTAATGTATTTTTCATCTATTTCAAATCCTATGAACTTGCAACCTAGCTGCTTTGCCACCACACAGGTAGTTCCAGATCCCAAGAATGGGTCAAGCACTACTGTCTTTGGACTATATCCATGTAGTTTTATGCACATTTCTGGTAGCTTGTGCGGAAACTTGGCTGGATGGTCTTTGGCTTCCTGGACAGTATCATAAGGGATGAACCAGACATTACCGCGGTCTCTTCTATCACCATTAGACTTTGCAGCCTTCCACCTTGTTATGTTGCCCTTATCAGCGTAAGGCACTCCAATTGCTAGCTTGTCTATCTCTACGTCTTTGTTCTTTGTAAAGTGAAAGATATATTCATGCAAGTTGTTAAGATAGGTCTTGCTATTGACAGGCTTGTAGTGCCCTACGTTTATGTTCTCTTCTGGCACTGCAATTGACTTTATCCAATGTATTGTATTTTGAAGGTGCAAGTAATGGGCAATCTGCTTAGCTACTTCAAACGCTTTCAGTTCATCGCTTGCCTTGTCTCCTATGTTGAAGAATAGCGAGCCATCATCTTTCAAGACTCGCTTGCATGCCTTACCGAAATCGTTCATCCACTTCAAGTAATCATCAAATGCCATGTTGTCTTGATGTGAGTTATAGTTTATGCCAATATTATAAGGCGGAGAAGTAACAATGATGTCTATGCTTGACTGCTCTAGTCCTTCGTTCATTCCTTTAATACAGTCCATTTGATAGATCGCGTTTAGCTTCGTAAGATACACCAGAAATTGCGTTAAAGCTGACTGATTGCTTAGGTATATTGAGCATAGAACTTTCAATAAGATTTCGCCTGGCATGTTAACGCTAAAGTCAATAATTGCTTCGGCTCACTCAAGCTTTCTCGAAAGCACCCTACTCCACTTCAGTCACTACGCTTCGCAATTCACATAGTTACAGCTAACGCCTCAGAACTCGCATAAGCAGTCTACCCCACTCACTCGCTACAGTAAAAATTCACCCCTCCGTCACTCCCTCAAACCTACGCTTAACGCTCGCTTTCTCTGAAAGCTACGGTTTATCGGTCGTTCCTCCACCCCTCTTTTTACTTCCGCTCGTTCGCCTTTCGCCCTAAGGCTCAGGTGCTAGTCGCTTCGCTCCTGCATGGTGTCGACTGCTTATGCTCGTTAATTTAGGAGGGGTGTCAGCAAGGTGCAGCACCTTTTTAAAGGAAAGCTGAATTGAGCAAGTTAGCAAGGAAGGGTAAACGCGAGGAGCAAACAAGGGTGCCGTTAACACTAGTTCGCAGTGGCGAAACAGAATTGGCTAGCAAGCATTGATAGTTGCTACTGAACAAAAAAATAGAGAGATTTAGTCTCTCTTAGAGTCTTTTAGATCGTCAAGCTCCTTCTTGTCTCTTTGGACACTTGTCAGCTGTTCATTTGTTGGCTCTGCGCTTTGGTTGTCGCTCATTGTTGAATCAGTAAGCTACAGCTAGGCTATTTTGTTCTTAAGAGTTCTAGCGCATATTGTTGAATAAGTAGTGCTAGTTCAGAAAAGTGCGTCTTAACACGTAAATAAAGGTGGTTTAAGCGTAGCAGACCAAGCTAGCTTTTGCTATATACTACAATGAGTAGCTTAGCTTGGTGAGATAATTCTGCTTTCAGCTGGCGACGAACTTCTAAGGCTTACCAGACTCATGATTCAGAATGAACCCCATCTTCCGCTAGCGAAAGCGATTGAAAAGCACGCTACAAAATACGCACTTGCATATTACCTATTGTTTAACGAAAAGCCCAAGTCAGAGTTCAGGTTTGCAATAGGTGTTGGCACTGTTGAAAAGACAGTTCAGGTTCACGTTAAGGATTTAAGGCAATGGATGTTTTTGGCTCCAGACGACTTTGTGATACTCCCGAATTCAATTACTGGATCTGAAACTCAGGATCTGAGTTACCAGAAGCGCGCTACGGAACGTGTCTAATACATTACCTTCGAGTGTTAACACATGGAGGGAACAAAATGAGCTCAGACGAGCTCTCTGAAATAATCATGAAGCCAGAGCTGTGTATTCCTGTATATAGCAAACGTGAGTGCGTGCTGAAACCTAAGAGGATGTGAATTTAAGTGGTAGACCTAGAATTCGTAGAAACTGGCAACGGCAGGCCAGAGATCTCAGTTAGGACTAAAGGCAATATCTCAAGTAAAGATCAGCACATCTTGGAGCGAGTGATTCGCCAAGTCTATGATGAAGGAGCAGAGCGGGCACTAGAGTTAAATGAAAAGGACTATCAACTGGCTGAAGCGCATCGTTTAGACCCTACAATCCGCAAGTTTGTCATCATTACAGAGCATCAGATAGTTACAAGAGCTACTCTGACGCAGAGCGAAGGCTGGTTCAATCGCAAGTCATACAGCTTTGAGATAATGAGCGAAGTCAGTCCAAAGAGGAACGTGCAGGCAGAGAAATACTGATACTGATTTTTGGTGACTATCTATACATGAGAAAATGGCTCATGTGGATTTCGTTCATTTCATTTGCAGCTTCTTCTGCTGCATTGAAAATCGTTGCGGATGACTATAATAATAATATGCTGACTCTCTCTTCAAGATATGGCCCTACCATATGCTCTTTTAACATTCTGAGCGGACCAGTAGACCCAAAACATTGCTATTATGAATACATGACTTTTACAGCTCCGGTATATCCAACTCCCGATTTTGGTCACAGTCCTGATCCTGAGCAGATATTTGAGCAGAATCAAAAGTATTATGATGCAATAACGAATATTTCAAACGACCAGAACAAGATGCATATTTTTGGAAGCATATGCATTGTGTCAGTTATCGCATTCTTGATTGGATTGGTAACAAGCCCTGAGGCAAGGAAGCTTACAGTGGAGGTTGTTATGACAATACGCAGGGTAATTTTCTATGAGCGCGAGTAGGCAGAGCAAAGAAGACAGAGCAAACCGAAGATTGCAATCATGGATAATAGGCTAAGGAGATAATTCTATGCAACAATTCAGTGATTCGTTGCATTTGCTCACATACAAAGACCTGCTTGACAGAGACAAAATCCTAAGACAGCCATTCATAAGATGGCCGTCATTTCTGGCAGACAACGACCTTTACAGGGAAAGAAAAGTAAGCCCAAAGTATCAGAACCAAGTTGTCCTGCTCTATTCGATATTGCCCAAAGTAGCTCTGGATCCAGAACAAAAGCAGGAAGCCAGTCAGAGCCAATACACAAGGTTTGATTCAGACATTAGACCTGTAGACATAAAAGACTGCATCAGGAGCAAACAAAATCAGAATGTTGGAATATTTGGAAGCTCAGGCGGTGGCAAGTCAAGGCTATTCAGGCATTTGCTCAATCTTTTCAGCGATAAAACAAGGATTGTTTTGAGTCCGAAACCAAATGATGAGGCTCTCAAGGCAGGAATTCCAGTAATTGATGCCAGGTCAGCAATTCAAAGCCCTTGGAAAGACCCTGACGCATTTGCTCAGAGTTTCGTTGTAGCGTTACACCAAAAAATCAGGGCTGGCATACAGTTGCAGCCTATCCGGACTTTTTTGAAGGAAATTTGCCAAGAAACTAACGAAGCCAAAGACCCAAGCTGGCAGAGCTTTAGGGATGTACTTCAGCAGAAGAAAAAGCAAGTTACAAAGAACCAGCAGGAAACCCTGTCTAACATAGAGATTAACCTGCCCCAAGTGATAATTGAAACGCCTGAAACACCTGTAGAGGTAGGCAACAGGAAAAGTGTTGTTCTGGACTTTTCAAAAATTGCTGATAGCGATGCAAGAACTCTATGGCTAGAATTTTTCCTTAGAGGCTGCTGGAATCGCATACAAAACGAGACCTTGAAGGACGTGATAATATGCGTTGACGAAGGGCATCTGATTAGCAAACAAGAGTATTCGATAATACATGAGATGAGCAAAGAGATACGCCATCGCGGCTCTTTATGGATTGTAACGCAAGGTCTCTTTGAATTGAGGCCTGAAACTGCCCAGAACCTGGCAACAAAGTTTTGCTTCAAGACAGGAACTGAAGACCTTGATATATCGAGGAAGATTAACGAAATTTTAAGGCATACTCTGAGCCAGCTAAGCTCCTACGAGTTCATAGACTTGGAGTGGCCGCGGTTTTCAGAGTATGTGCCTGTTTTCAAGTTTGTAAAGGCAGAAGATGAAGATAAGCCAACTCAACTGATAGACACGACTCCAAAACTGCCAGCAAAGAGAAACGGAAGCAAAGGTGAGGGTGATGGTGGCGCGGCAGAGGGAGAGGAAGAAAAGAAGCCAAAGCTCGCCATTGGAGAAGAGGAAATCGTCAAACTCCTACCTGCTTGGCAAAGAGACATTGTCAAGAAAATAGGCGAGCGGCACAAAGAGCTTTCATACAAAGAAGTAAAGCTGGCTGTATGGGATGCATTGAAGAGAATTGCTAATTCAGGAAGGGCAGGGATGATTAGGTTAGAAGAAGGGGAAGAGCAAACTGCATTTTTGTATTGTTATTTGCGTGGCAGGAACATATCGCAACTGCATTCGTACATTCAGCAAAAAACTAGGGATGTAATTGGAAGAATTTACAGAATAGACCACTATGCTGCATCAGGTGAGTTCTCAAATGCCGATATTGAAACCAGCACTATAGACTTTGAAATCGAGACTGGCTTGGGAAACAAGACCACAAACTTGGAAAAAAGGCTAGCTGCAACGCTGAAAGCCAAGTCAGGGAAATCAGTGATTATTGTTGTGCCAAACGAAGAAACCGGGGCCAAGTACACAAAGCATCTCTTAACATACATCAAGAGCTATCCAGACAGGCTCAGCATAATGACCCTGAGAGAACTGAAAACATCAATCAGGGACTTGCAGAACAGAGGACATGGACACGCTAACACTGGGAAATCAGGTCAAGAAGACACAGAAAAAGTAGGACAGGATGGAGAGCACAAGAATGCCTGATTCAGTTGAATTGACAATTTGTAGTGTATGCGGTAGTTCTGGATTGATGGACTCGATGATTAGTGTTGTCTCTCTAGGTTACAGCATATGCTCTCGATGCTTCATTATCTCTGAGGCAATGAGCATCTCTGCTTTATTGCATGGAATTAGGAACAGGTCACAGAACAGAGAGATGGAGCGAGTCAGTCAAAGAAATGTCGAACTCTTACGGTTTGGCTATGCAGTCAGTACAAAGCTAGGTGCATCAGAAGAAGAATGGATTAACTCAATTCTACATGCTACAAACAGAAAATTCGAAGAAACTGCATGCAGATTGGGGATGAAGTGCAGTTCTGTGACCATTAAGGAATCATTCTTTGTGGAGTGATAGAGCATGGCTAAATGTCCTATGTGCGGCTCTGATCGGGATAGGGAGATTGCGCAGCTCGTTCAGCTATTAAACGCTCTACGAGAGCTTCGAGCCTCTGAAGCTTCTCGCTATTCTTCTGCTCCTGGACAAGAACAACAGTCTTCAGCTCCTCAACTTCGGAGATACGCAAGTGAGGCTCAATAGCCAAGTATGAATTTAGCAAATCAGTTTCTGTTGGTCGATAATATGAATCGGAGATGCCTGTGCTATGTCCCATGAGAGTTTCTACATCTATGGGCTTCATACCAGCGCGCTCGGCTGTTGTCTTGAACCACTTTCTAAAGCCATGGACTGTAAACTCGTGTCTCCGCTTCTTCTCTTTTCTGAATCCCAGACGATAGAACAACCGGTTGTAGTCCTTGTTTATTGTAAAACTGTTCATAGGCTTTGGTTCATCTCTTTTTACTGTAGAGTAGTGGTATCTGAAGATGCGAGCGGTTGAATCAAACTTGTCTCTGAATAAAGGCGAGTCTGGTGTTACATGGTCTTCATGCAGCTCCCTGAACTGTAAATATTCCTGCACAGCATCGTACGCTTCTTTTGTAATAAATGAGATGTATTCTTCTGGCTCACCTGCATACACTCTGAGCTTGCCGGCAACTATTTCGCCTTTAATGGTAACAGGCATTAGATGCTTAACCTTCAGATATTCAACTGCGCCTTCTCTTATCCCAGACGACAGCATCACAAAAGTTAATGCTCTGATGCGATTGTCAGAATTAGCAATTATCTTTCTTAATTCTTCAATAGTGCATATCCTGTCCTGTGCATATCTTCGCTCTGGAGGCATAGTCCTTCTGACTTTTTTCCAATTCAATACAACATCGTTCATGTCAAGCAACAGTTTGACTGATTTCATGTATCCGCTTATCGTGCCGGCAGAGTATTGCTTCTTGTCTACAAGTTTTTTCTTTTCTTCGATAAAGTCTATGAGCTTTAGTTCCATCGATGATTTGTCTGCCCTTGCATCTGCAACAAATGAATCACAATCTTTACCATACCATCTTAGAAAACCTGCCAATCTTCTTTCGTACGGATCTCTTGTATGTGGACTTCTAATTGCAGAACGGTATAATTTGATACATTTGCCTTCCAAATTAGACCTATCAACTGGCTTTGGCAATAATCGTTTTTCGCGCTTTGAAGCTATAAGCGTTATGCAGGTTCAAGACATTTTTTGAATGGGCCGTAAGGGATTTGAACCCTCGACCTTTCGATTATCAGTCGAACGCTCCAACCAAGCTGAGCTAACGGCCCGCTCGATCCTTCAAGATCAACGCTATATAACTCATATTTATCCATCTGACTTTTGGCAATGGATGAGGAATTCTGACTGGTTTTCAAGTTATGAAGCAAAAAGTAAGAAAAGCAAATGAAAGAAAGCCAATCGCCAACCAACTAACACTTAAATTATCTGGATCTGGGCAAGTTCTGTGGTGGGCCGGTAGTTTAGTCCAGTAGAATACCTGCCTTGCATGCCTTGATTGCGGGCAGAGGAGACGTAGGTGGTCGTGGGTTCAAATCCCACCCGGTCCACTAATAGGATATTAACGGCCGGCAAGCTGATCTGTTATACCACGATCCTCGTCACCTTTATATGAAGGTCGCAAATAGAGCATGATTGCAATGGAATACGTATATGCCGCTTTGCTATTACACAAGCTAAAACAGGGTATAACTGAGGATAATGTAAAAAATGTGGTCAAAGCAGCAGGTGCCACGCCGGATGACGTGAGGGTTAAGGCGCTTGTAGCTGCATTGAGTGAAGTAAATATTGACGAGGCCCTAAAAGCCGCGCCAGTAGCAATGGCCGCGCCAGCTTCATCTGCTGGAGCCGCACCAGCAGCTGGAGGTCAAGCCGCGCCGTCTAAGGGCGAGGAAAAGAAAGAAGAAAAGAAAGAAGAAGAAGCACTAGAAGGTCTCTCTGCACTTTTCGGTTAGCCTTCCCATACTTTTTAGCCATTTTTTATATTCAACCAAGCTGTTTATCATACTATATTCTACAACTGCCGACTGTGCTCGTGGTATCTGCCTCTAGTTGCTTCATGCATATCCTTTTTTTAAAAGAAATTTCAGCGATCAGTCTATGCAACGACAGAAAGAACGTCAATTCATTCAAGCAGCAAGCTTCGGGCTTGCTGTAATACTGCTTGCAGCTCTGGCACCATATGCCAGTGCAGAGATAGCACCGGCAGGCATTTTACAGTTAAACGACCACGATGATCGCCAAGATCATGATAGCAAGAAAAGCGACCAACAGAGCAGAGATCAACAAAACAGCCACACGCATGACTACCATTTCAAACACTACACAATCAGTCAAACAAAGAGTCATTCCAGCTCTGATGATGAAACCAAGTCAAATGAAAATAACAATAACGCCACAAGTGAAAATAACGTAAATTACAGCCAAGTAAATGATCATTCAGACAACACTGGCTCACATTCGCTATCATTCTCATCTTTTGATATTCACGCCTCCGGAATGGCAGTAGACCGCCTTCAGAACCTTTCCATACTTCGCGCTTACCTTAACCTGACAGGCAAGGTTCTCGACACCGATGGCAACCGCGCCGTCGCAAACTTGACAGGCAACCTGGCGCTAGGCAGCCAGGAATACAGCATAAACGCATGGGGCTATATTATGCTCCGTCACGTATCTCCATTTACAGATGGTCTCCTTCATGTCAGAGGCAAGGCAGTAAATGAAGCAGGCGGCAAGCCTGTGGTCTTTGCAACCAGAATGCTTATTCTCCCATCTGCCGGCAATAACGCCAACGTGCTGGAGGTAATAGGTTCACCTGCAGCAACTGTAGGACACAACATCAGGATCTTTGCGATAACAGGCCAGCTTGACCTGCAAGGAACGTCTAGTAGCAACCCAAGTACTCTTGACCACTTTGAGGTAAGCAACATATCCTCGCCACAGGCTGCAGGCCAGCCATTCAACGTAACTGTAACTGCTATAGATAACAATGGAAGCGTACTGGCAGATTACAATGGTATCACAAAAGTCACCGATGACACAGGCAGTGTTGCTCCATCCACTACTTCTACATTCAAAGACGGCATATGGACAGGGCAAGTAAATATCACAAAGGCAGCTGGAAATGATAGCCTCAAGTTTACCGATGTGTCTACAGGCAAATCGGGAACAAGCAACACCTTTTCTGTATTCGCAGGGCCACTAGCGTATATACAATTGTCTCCTCCAGACATAGCCCTGTCGCCAGGTAGCACAACCGGTCTTGCAGCATCTGGTTTTGATAGATTCGACAACGAGCTTTCTGGTCTAACATTTGCTTGGTCGCAATCACCGCAGTCTATCGGGACACTTGTGGTATCGTCCTCAACAACAAGTGCAAACTTTACAGCATCACATGCAATTACCTCAAGTGTAAACGGGACAATCGTGGCTGCAGTAGGGCCTGTACAGGGCAAAGCTCAGGTGCATATAGTACCGGAATCTTCGCAGATGCTGGACCACTTTGTGTTTGCGCCGATAGGAACGCAGGTCGCAGGTACGCCATTTTCTATTAAAGTGACTGCTGTAAACAGCACTGGCGGAGCCGTACCATACAGCGGGCCTTTGCGGCTGATAGATTCAACTGGGTCTGTCAATGCTACCATATCGTCAGGATTTTCGGCCGGCTCGTGGACAGGCACACTTAACATAACAAAGGCATCAACGTCAGTTACCATTGTAGCAAAAGACATGACATCGGGCAAGAGCGGCACCAGCGATTCATTTGAAGTGAAGGCAGGAGCGCTTGATCACTTTGTTATCAGCAGCATATCAAACCAGACAGCAGGAAGGCAGTTTGTGTTTAATGTCACAGCAGTAGATTCCTTTGGCAACAAAAAGGCAGACTACGCAGGCAACGTTACTCTGACAACAAATGACGGCTCAAGCCCGACAGGCAATGCAAGCTCTATTATTCCAAGCCGATACAACTTTACCATGGCAGATGCCGGCAGCCACAGCTTTGCAGCAACACTTTACAATGCAGCTGACGGTATCATGATTGCCGCAACCGATCCAGCCAGCGGCAAACACGGAACCAGCAACTCGTTTGATGTCTTGCCGGCAGCTGTCGCAAAAGTAGAGGTATCTCCGCAGTCAGCTTCGGTTGTTTCGGGTAATACTGCAATATTCGGTGCAAAAGCTTTTGATGGATTTGGGAATCAAATAGCGGGCTCTAGATTCAACTGGTCTCTAAATTCAACATCCATAGCAGCCCTTGTCCCAAGCACTGATACATCATCAGTAACGCTAACGGCCGATGCTGTCAGTCTGCCAGTTACAGCCAAGGTAATAGCCACAGTAATATCAACACCGATTTCAGGATATGCGCTGGTCACTGTAACTTCCTGACCGCAGAACGAACAGCAGCTGACCGCACCTTTTCTTTTTTTCTCTTCCGCTATTCTCCACTGAATTAGCCAGCCTGCTACGCAACCTATGATTAATTGTGCTTCCTTAATCTTCTCACTTCATACAAGCGTGTACATGAAAAAATGATCGAAATAAAAGTCAAAAAATGAATTGAAACAAAGCTGTATTGAAAAAGTAGGTCAAGAAAAAGGCCTACTGTGGAGTGTATCCTTTCTTCTTCACTTCGTTTGCCACTGCTTGGGCCTTTGCCTGCGCTCTGGGAAGAACAAGCCCCGCAGTTTCTGCGGTCAGGTATCCTGATTCTGCCGCAAGAGCAGTTGCTTGCTGGTGAGCTTTGGCTATGAGTGGCCTTATAGTTTCTGCAGTTATATAGCCTGCTTCTGTAGCCAGAGTAAGTGCCTGCTGAAATGACCTGACAAGTTCCTCTTTGTATTCTTGGAGGTTTACCTTGAGATCCTTCTCTCTAAAGAGGAGGCTCTCGGAGACTGCAAAATTAACTGCAATCCCTGCCTCTATGGGCTTTATGTTAAGCTTGCTCATAAGGGATGCCAAGTTCTGGGATATGACGTCGCCGGGTTTGGCTACAACTGTATCTTTGCTTACCCATATTGATCCTTGATCTATCCTTGTGGGCACATTTGCGGCCTTGAACTCGGAAAGAACTGGGCCGGGGGTAATGCCTGTATTGCCTGCTGGAATTACTATTTCCTTTGTTGCCACATCTCCGCCCTTGGCTGGTAGAAAGACCTTGTTCTGGTCAAATATCAGGTTAAGCTTGAATGGGCTAATGTTGGTAAACATCAGGGCACATTGTCCTTCGAGCTCTTTGCTCAGGCTCTCTAGCCCTGCAACGCCCTTTACCTTTTCAAAAGCTCTTATTGCAACTTTATTTTTTATTATTCTTATCTTTATCTCATTGCGGAACTTTTTACGTAGTGCCATAAGCTGGGTAGCACGCACTTTGGTTATCTTTGAGAGCGCAATGACATTGTACTTTGTAGGCAGCTCCTGCAGCTCTTGGTACATCAGTCGCTTCTTTTTTGGATATTTTTTCTGGTGTTGGACTGTAGTTGACATTTCTATTCTATTCTTTCCTCCTAATCAAAACAACATCTACCATTTATCTATCTATTTCTTGGCCTTCTCTTCTTCCTTAAGAGAAGTAAGCTTTACTGCCCTGCCCATTGTAAACTTTACAAGCGCATTTTTGATGTTCTTGTCGCCCTGTGGCAGCTTTTTCTCCACCGCCGCGATAACTGCACTGGCGTTCTCTGCAAGCTGCGCATCATCCATCTTTTCGTTGCCTATTTTTGCAGAAATGTTGAGCTGGTTCTTTGCTTTCACCCGTACAGCTCCTCTGAGCCTTGCTGCGATGCTCTCTATGGGCGCGCCGTATGGAACAGGAGTTGGCATCTTGCCCTGCGGACCAAGGAATTGGCCCAGAGAGCGGCCTACTGTGGCCATCTGAGCAGTATCTGACAGGAAAAAATCGTGGCTCTTTACTACCTTGCGTGCCTCGCGCTTGTTTGTTCCAAGCCTGTCAAGCTCGGACGGCTCCACTACCTTGTCGATTTCGGCCTTGCGCGCTCTTGTGCCCATATCGCCTGAGGCTACCACGCATATGCTCGCCAGCCTGCTTGGCTTGTTTGGAAGTACAACAACTTCATTAATGTTAAACCCCTTCTTTACATCTATATCCTTCAATACCAGCGTCAATTCTGCAGACTGGGTAAATTTCCTCTTGCCTGCTCCTTCTCTCGCTCTTTTTATCAATTCCTTTAGCTGGCTATCATTAACCATGACTATGCTACACTACAATTGGTCAATCCGCAGCAAGCCATTTAAAATCGTTGGGGTTGATTGACTCCCTGCTCCGTGGTAAGGTAACGTAATATAACACCTCTTTTTGACCTATCCTGTGAACAGGTTCTTCCAAGACTTTTGCGACAAGGTAATTGCACTTGATCCATCCATCAGACTTGCAGCCATCGCAGACGAGGATGGCAAGCTGCTTGCCACTTCAATGCGGAAAGGCCTAAAGCCAATTTTGGGGCCGGAGGAGAGGGCTCAGTATGCAATAACAGCTGCAACGCGGCAGTATACACGCCTGCGATGGGAATATCTGCTAGGCAAGATTCACTATGCCACTTCTCACTACGTCAGGCTTATCCGGGCGACTGTCCCAATTGCCGACGAAAACAGCCGGCTCTGGTATGTGCTTTTGCTGTCATTTGATATCAAGACTGGCAACGTCCACCCGATAATAATGGACAAGATCATACCGCTTGTAAGAAAGAACTCTGCCAAGTTTCTGAAGGAAAAAAGTAGACTGCGGCCTTGAGATAAAATAAAGGGGAATGGAGCAAGCAAGGCAAAAAAAGTTGCAAATTCAATTATAGAATATCTTCCACCAAGGAGTAGTGTCAGAACAGTCAGATTCGAATTCCCAGCTTGGTCTTGGTTCAAGTTCAAAGCCTAGGACAAAAAGGGCTGACAATCAGGCTGCCTCGACAATTGCACCTGATGCGCAGCAGATAATCTCGTCAGAACTTCCGCAAGACAGAAGAAGTGAAATTCTGGAGTACCTTCAGCTCTTTGGGTACAAGCCAGATACTACTATAATCCAGATCCACGTAGCAGGCTTTTTTAATAAAAAGGGCGTTTCAAAACGAAAGGTCGAGAAACGTCTTGCTGATGCGAAAAGATATGGGGGAACTACATTTGTGGTTGTTGGAAGAAGCCACGACCCATCAATCCTTCAGAATCTGATCAAGCCAAAGACAGGACATTACGAGGCTAGCCCGGGATACGCAGGTTATCTATGGAAGAACAAGGATCCGTACAAGAGGGCACCACATGAGCTGCTTCCGCTTGACTTTACGCCAGCGCAATTTGCATACCCTGATGAGTGGAGGAAAATGTTTGCAACCCGAGGCTTTATGGTGGCCATGCATGTCCCTGCATCATTTGCAAGAAACAAGAACAAGCTGATGAGGGCTCTGTACAGGGCTGCCAAGACTTGCAGTGTCAAGGATAAATGGACATTTCTAGCTGATGTAAAGAGCTTTGGTTATGGTTACCAGCAGACCTGGTCTGAGTATGCCGGTGCTTCTGCCGCATAGCCCAGCCAGAAAGAAAAAGAAAAGGTCAGGTAAATAACGGAGAAGATGGAGAAGAGCTGCAATACTGGCACCGCATCTAAAGCTCAGATCAGCTGGGCTAGGATGAAGCCTTGATAACAACATAGTCAATAATCTCGCTCTCAGAAACACTGCGCATCTTTGCAATAGATCTGCAGAGAATATCCTCAACAATTGGCGGATACATTGCCTGTATTTTCTGCTTCAGCACGGCTCTATTCTGCATGTAATAGTTTGCTAGGGGTTCATATACAAGGTGACCGATGCGCGTCATCCTGTCGATCTTGAAACCATTTTCAACTATAGCTGATTTCAGCTTGTCTTCTGGATAGTGCTCTGAAGACCAAGTAATCGAGAGGATTCCAAGCTTGGGGCCTGCGCCGAGACTGTATCGCTTTCTTAATACAGGAACTGCCAGCACCATTATGCCGCCTGGAGCAAGAACTCTTTTGCATTCGCGAAGAAACTGGCCAAGCGGCTTGAAATGCTGCGCAGACTCCAAGGCAATTATCCGATCAGCAGAACCATCGGATAATGGCAATGCTGTGCAGGTAGCGTTCACCGGCGATATGGTATGGTCTTTGCGTGGAAGTGAAAGGACTATGCTATTTGCTTCCGGGTTCTCTACCGCGATCTGCCTTGCTGCATCTTGCAATTGGCTGAAATTAATATTTATGCAGACAATGTCAAGACGGTGGTGGATTGATTTCCATAAATCCGCAGGTCCGCCAAGACCGCTGCCAATATCTATTAGCCTTGCTGCAGAATCAAGCTCTGCGACATTGTCAACTAGAAGGCACAGATTGCGCTGTGCAGTTAGCGGATCTGCTGTGCTATCGTCCCAGTAGCCAAAGTTCAGCATATTTCCACATGTAGCAAGCTGCATAACCGGGGAGAGAGAATTGTACAGATTAACCACGTCGCGCTCGCTTCGCCTGAACGTCCAGAGCATAACCTGTAATGGGTTTATCGAAATCAAATCATACTAGCAAATAACGTCTTGTATCTGTCCGATATAAATTGGATAGAATTGATTTAACTTAATCCGTCTGCACAGAAACTACTGCCATACTGGACGGATGCCATTTAACTTGACTGGAGAGTAGCATTGATTGTAACGGTTAGGCATTATGTGCCATCTCGCTGCAACTAGCGAATTTTGTTCAATCAGACTTGCGATGCCATGATGTACAGACTTGGCGGGAGATACGAAGCAATTGTGCCAGACAAAACTTAATCTTGCGCTTTTGGTCGTTGAAAGATGATTGCACAAGGACTTTGTCATCTCACGCTTAAAGCCAGCTCTGGCTACCGGAGGTAGCATCGCCGACCACGCAACTGATAATATTCCGGCTGCTGTGCTTGTGATAATACATTATCATAACAAGCTCCCATACATGATCTTGACAAAGAGAAGCTCAAGTCTGAGTTCGCACGGAGGGCAGATATCTTTTCCCGGCGGAAAATACGCCAGAGGTGACTCTACATTGCTTGATACTGCGCTGAGGGAAACCCGCGAAGAGATAGGAATCGCTCTGCGACCAGAACAGGTTTTGGGGAGCCTTGCGCCTGTGAGGACGCTGACATCTAATTTTAGAATCCTGCCCTTTGTCACTGTGCAGGATAGCATTCCAGAGCCAAAGGCATTGACATCAGAAGTAGAAAGAGTGATAGACCTGCCCCTTGTGGAAGGACTGGCAAGCATAGAGCCGGATATGGAGCATTATGATGCCTCACATTCTGACGTTTACAAGTTTACGTATAAAGATGACGTAATTTGGGGCGCTACAGCAAGGATACTAAAGCAGTTACATGCATTGCTCTTTAGCTAGGTTCATCAAGCACGCTGCACTAGTTTTGGAGATAAAAAAACTCTGGCTTTCTTTGTTGCAACATATCTTGCTTGCTCGAATTGCCTGATATTGTATTATTCTTTGAGCCCGACCCGTCTTAGCTGATTAATAGCGGGCCCGGTGGGCTTCGATCCCACGACAACTGGCTCCGGAGGCCTGTGCTTCTCTTCAAACGGGAATCAGCACCCTGTCCTGACTGGGCGACGGGCCCGCATACTTTGACCATTTGCTCTCCCTATATAATTAATGAGGCATCAAGAACAAGAAGGCAATACAAATTTCACAAATATAATTAAGGTTTTTTGTAACATCATGAACATTCAATATGCTGATGTGGGAGCTTTTCGCGTTCTATCAAATAATTCCACAAGTTATATATCCAAGACAGAATTTATGATGAATGTGTACGCGAAACTAGGTCAGCTAGAGATTTTGTCTAGTTATATTACCGAAGTGACTGTAGGGGATGTGCTTACTATAGAGGCTCTAGTCACAAATCCACTTGATTGGCAGCATTTCTATGAGGTGCTATCGACCATGAGGAAAGGAGACAGACAAGACTTTACTGTCGTAACTAGTGAGGGCGACAGGCTTGCAGGCGTAGGTGACCTTGTCGAGATCGAAAAATGGAGCGATAGAGGCCATTTTGGATTCAAAGTAAAGGCCAGCATCAAAAAACAGAAATCATTGACGGATAAAAGGATGAAGGCGCAACCAAAACAGAAAACAGAGAAAGAGAAGTCACTAGTGCAGATTCCTAAAGACCAAAGACAGCCATCTGTGCGTCCAGCGTCAAAGATACCAGTACCTGCAGTTTCACCAAATCTTGCCATCACAAAACAAGACATGGCAGAATTTGCAGAGATGCTCAAAGAATCAGTAGCTCTGGATATCCCTGAATAGATATAGTGAAAGAAAGATTAACCAAAATAAAATAAATAAATAGATAGATAAAGAACAAGAAAGCAAACAGGCCTTGCCGTCCTTTGTAATATTATCTGCATATTGCAACTGCCTCGTGGAGATTTTGTAAAGACTGAAATTCTTGGCAAACTTGGCGGGGCAAACTGGCTGAAGACAGGCCAGCAGTAAGTACATGGTAACTACACTTATAATATCCGAAATTCATTCTCCGCATACTTGACAATTTGGCCTCAATCAAGGTTTTTGCAGTAGACATTGACGGCACGCTGACAGAAAATGGCGGAGGGACTATACACCTCAAGTCGCTTGCAAAGTTGCGCTATATTGAAAAGCTTGGCTATAATGTCATTTATGTCACAGGACGGTCTTCAATTGAAGCATATGTCCTTGCAATGTTTGGTGGAACCACCAAAATTGCAATCGGGGAAAATGGGGGCGCTATTACTGTGGCCCCTCAACAGCATAAGCTCTTGGCAAACAGGGAGAATTGTATCAGAGGTTATGAATTCTTGAAAAAAAGCATAAAGGCCGTGCAGGAAAAACCAGTCTTTCCAAGGATGACAGAGGTAGTTCTGCTCAGAACCTTTGACATTCAAGAAGGGCAGAGAATCCTTGATCAGGGTCCTTGCTCTGACCTGTACCTAAGCGATAGCAAATATGCTTTTCATATCAATGAAAAAGGAATCAACAAAGCATCGGGTTTGGTTGAGGCTCTAAAGATGCTTAAAGTAGATCCCGAGCAGGTGGTGGCTATAGGAGACAGCGAGACTGATATCCCGATGTACGACTTGTGCGGATACAGCATAGCGCTGGGTCACGCCGAGGATAACGTCAAGGCCAGGGCCGAACATGTCGTTGCAGGCAGGGAGGGTGACGGCCTGTCAGAAGCAATTGACTTTGTGGCATTTAACTTTCTTGGGTTACACGATATAAGACAACAACAGAAAGGAAAGGGAGAGAGAAAAGACGCCGGATATGAAGATGCGGAAAGTGGCAAAAGAGCCGCGGAGGACAGGCAAGGGCAAGAGCAAGGAGTTGCAAAAACAGACCGATGACATTCCGCCTTTTAGTAAACGAGACCCGCAGGGTAATCGCCGACGCGGTATCTTCAATGGGATGCCAGGTACCTGACTTTAGCATTTCAGAGCCACCAAAGGAGTTTGGAGACCTGAGCTGCAATATTGCATTCCAGCTCGCCAAGCAGTTGAGAAGGCGCCCGTTTGAGATAGCTACCCAGATCATCAATATACATCTAAAGCCCTACCTTGAGGCTCACCCCGAATCGCTAATATTGTCAGTCGAGCCCCACCAGGCCGGATATATCAATTTCAGAGTAAATTATCAGCGGCTAGCGTCAAACACTCTTCGTGAGGCCTTGCAAAATCCACGCTACGGTTACCCTGACGTCGGCAAGGGCCTGCATACGATAATTGAACATACAAGCGTAAACCCAAACAAGGCGCTGCATGTTGGTCATATGCGCAACGCCATACTGGGAGATACCCTACATCGGATAATGAAGGCTACAAACCACCATGTTACAGTTCTAAATTATGTAGACGACTCTGGCTTGCAGGTAGCAGACATTGTCGTGGCACTCAAATTCGCCGGGTTTGCTGCCAAACCACCAGATGGAGTGAAATTTGACCAGTATTGTGGCGAGCTTTACGTAAAGATAAACGACATCTATGAATCCAATCCCTTGCTTGCAGAAAAGCGCAAGCTGGTTCTGCAGAATATAGAGGAAGGAAAGTCTGAACTGGCAGCCTTTGCTTCAGAGATTACGCGCAGGATACTGGAAGAGCAGCTCATAACATGCTGGAGAATGAAAGTGCGCTATGACCTTTTGAATTTTGAATCGCAGATAGTAGTCTCTCAAATGTGGGCAAGATCATTTGAGCTACTCAAGAAAAGCGGTCTGGCAGTCTTTGAAACAGAAGGCAAGAACAGAGGGTGCTGGGTGATAAAGGCACACGAGGGAGGGGAAGACGACAAAGTGCTTGTCAGAAGTGACGGCACCGCAACCTACATGGCAAAGGACATCCCCTATGCAGCTTGGAAGCTCGGTTTGGTAGAGGATCCATTTTCATATTTCAGGTTTACTGTGCAGTGGGATGGCTCAACTTTGTGGGCAACTACACTGGACAAGAAGGCAGATGACAGCATCCAAGGCAACCCCAATTTCAACTCAGGAGAGCAGGTAATTACAATAATCGACTCCAGACAGGCAAGACTGCAGAAGATAATATCTTGGGTTCTTTCGCAGCTGACCGGAGGTAGCCACAATCAAAATCAAAACCAAAATCACCGCTATTACCACCTAGGATACGAGGCTGTTACACTCAGCTCCGAAACTGCCAAGAGCTTGGGCATGGATATAGGCGATAAGCAGTTTATGCACATGTCTGGAAGAAAGGGCCTTTTTGTCAATGCCGACTATATCATGGATAACCTCCGCTCAAAGGCACACGAGGAAGTCAAGACAAGGAATCCTTCGTGGCCGGACGAGCATGTGCAAAGAACAGCTGAAGAGATTGCAATCTCGGCTATCAGATACAACATGGTAAGGCAGGACCTTGACAAGATAATCACCTTTGACATAAAGGAGTCCCTGAGCCTTGAAGGCGACACGGGGCCATACCTGCAGTATGCCTATGCCAGGTCGCAGCGAATATTGGAAAAATCGGCAAACCCTGCAGTCTACAATCCTTCATTTGGCATGGAAGAACAGTTCGCAGCGCTCATATCGGAATATGAAGTCACGCTTGTAAAGGAAATTGCAAGGCTTGACATGGTAGTTGAAGAAGCAGCAAAGTCCCTCTCGCCAAAGTCGGTGGCAAGATATGCTTATTCTCTTGCAACAGTGTTTAACCTGTTCTACGAAAAGGTTCCCGTTCTAAAAGAGTCTGATTCAGATATAATGAGGGCAAGGCTTGCACTTGTAAAGGCTTTTGGCCTGACACTTAGAAACGCGATGGCTCTGATAGGGGTCACACCTCTTGAAAAGATGTAGTAGTTTCAAAGAACCGTGACAATGAGATGAATAGACAAGGCCGGAGGTCTGCTGGCCAAAATCATGCAATGAAGTAGCAAGCATGCAAGTAGCCGGGTTGTCTCCCTAATCTTACTTTCTTGGCTTCTGACGGATTGATTTTTATCTCCTTGCAATTTTGTGTATCGTTGCAACCAAATGATTCAGGAAGGCTCGTACGTCTTGCTTTTTCATACGCCCAGAAAAAAATGGCTTACGAAGGTAACCTCTGACAAAAAGTTTCATACACACCTTGGTGTTATTGACTTTGCTCCGCTTGTAGGAATGGAATACGGTTCTGCGATAAGGACCACCGAGGGCAAGGTCATATTCTTGGTCGAGCCGACCATTCACGATTTTATAATGAAGTCGGAGAGGAGGACACAGATAGTATATCCGAAAGACTTGGGTTTTATTGCAGCTAGAACAGGGCTTGCAAATGGCTCTCTTGTTCTCGAAATAGGTACTGGCAGCGGTGCTCTCACCACGTTTATGGCAAGTATTGTAAAACCCAGCGGACATATTCATTCCTTTGACGTAAATCCTGACTTTGCAGAGATTGCAAAGCGTAATGTCGATAGAGCTGGTCTGAGCCAGCATGTTACATTTTACATGCATGATCCACACAAGGGGCTTGAGATAAAAAACATGGATATTGCAATAGTCGACCTCGGAGACCCATGGACAGTTATCGAGCAGGTGTATGATGCCCTGAAGGGAAGTGGGGCTTTTGTGGCAATCTGTCCTACAATGAACCAGATCGAGAGAACCGCAACAGAGCTGAAAAAAGGTGGATTTATCGATATCGACTGCATAGAGCTTTTGATAAGAAACATGGAGGCAAGGGAAGGAATGACCAGACCTTCAATGAGGATGATAGGCCATACCACCTACCTGGTATTTGCAAGAAAGGCAGAGCGCCTGACTTACAAAGTTGAGGGTCAGATAGAGTCTTTTGAGAAGGATGATCAGCAATTTGCTGAACAAGAAAGAGAAAACGAACAGGAAGAGGAATAAGAATAGTAATAGTTAGCAGCCTGTCAGCAGTAGCTCAATTTCTTGGTAAAAGCTGAAGCTGTATTTGGGTTCCTGACATGACTCCATGCTTCTGAGCAAACCCCGACGTGACCTCCAAGACATAAAGTGAGTTGGCTCCGGGTGAATATGTCGGACAGAAACCCGGAAGTGGCGGGCATGGAGGGAGGCTATTCTCAATGTGCACGACCCTGCCATTGCTATCTAGCCAGATAATGTCAATCGGAAATTTCATTCCTTTCATCCAAAATGCCTGCTGCATCTCGTGGTCAAATACAAAAAGCATACCCTGATTTTCATCCAGATGGTCCTTTATGTCGAGGCCCTTTATCTGCTGGGCGGGAGTAGCAGCTACGTCGGTATAAACAACAAATCCGTTCACGGTAGCCTTGGCTTTGAGGTATGTGGTGTCAGACAAATTCATCGCTCGCACCTGCGATTGAAGCTGAGAAGCATTCGAGTTGAGGTCGGCATTGCCAGCTTCAGCCTGCGAAGATGGAATGTTCATCTGATAAAGTATTATACCGGCTGCAGCTGCAACTGACGCTGCAGCAATTATTGCTGCAATTGCTACACGCAATGCCAGATTGTTATCTTGTTATTGATATTTAGAGCTACCTGAGCAGATCGGAACACCAATCAAAAGAAGAATACAAAATAAGGCAAGAATGACTACGGAAACGGAAATGGGAAGGTGACATCACAGGGTGGACCTTGCCAATTTCAGATGCACTGTCTGGAACCCTTGCCCGGAATTTTGCATCAACTTTGGTTCATTTCCAACCCGTTTGAAGTAGCAGGCTAGAATCAGCGCCAGTGGCAGAACATTCCTGCTGTCCGCAGATGATTGCAAGCTGATTACATTATTGTTCCTGTCATGCTTCAGCCCTCCGCTACAGCTTATCTTCAGGGCCGAGTCAACCACATCAAGTATCTGTCCTGTGTCCATACAAGATATATCAAGCCCGTATTTATGGTCGACCACATCCAATAGGCCATCAGGAAGGTCAGACCGGGAACTCATTGTGCACTCAAGCACGTGCGCAGAGAGGCCGTTCTCTGTAGCCTGGGCCAGCCGCATTGCTTTTGATGCTACCGCGGGGTCAGAGCCTGCCAGCAGCCTTGCTTCAACAGATCTGTCCCATACATACTGGAATTGTTTTGATTGTGATGCGCCAAATACCTCGGCTGATGAAAACAATGTGGCCCTGCCATTGCTACCGTCGACGGTAATGACATGGATGGAATCAATCACCATTATGCTTGATACCACATCTCCTAACCTTATCTCTATACCATCTGCCAGTGAAAAGAAAGTTTCATTTTCCAAACACCGAGATGATGCGACCAGCTGAACTTTTACTCCGTTGCTGATGGCTTTGACCAGAGCAAGCCTGCACTGTGAAATTAGCCTGATGCCCCAGGGGTCTAGCTGGGCAGCTACAGAGCTTTTTGCCTGCGATATGAGGCTCTTTATCTTCTCAAGTGCAGAATCGGGGTCAAGTATGAAATATCTCCTCTCCTCGGATCCTTTTGGCCTCTGCCTTTCGTCGTTTATCTTTTGCAGTCTCTCAACTATTCCTTTCATATTTTTTACCCTGCGCTCATGCAGGCTTACTATTTCGGCAAATGCCTCCTCAGGAGGGCTTGCGCTACAGATAAGTGGCTTTTGTCTAGATATTGTTGCAAGCCTCTTTTTTTCCAGCTTTTTAACTGTCTGGTAGACTTTTGTGCGCGGTAGATTAGCGTAATATGCTATTTCGCTTGCAGCAAGCGAGCCTTTTCCTATCATTGTAATGTACGCCCTTGCCTCATACTTTGACAGACCAAATTCCTCAAGGCTTCCGGCAAGATCGGTATTGCCGCTGGCTATGTCCAAGCCAGCTTCGTCTTCTTGGTCTTCCCTAGCAATTCCATGCATAAACAAAAGGGCTTTTTCGGAATTGAAGGTAAAAGCATTTGTCAAATAGATTGTGTCAAAGTTCAAAAAAATGCTAAGCTGTTACTGCAGAGCGGTGTTACTACAGTAACAAAGCGATTCAGAATGCATGCAGTATTATCCTGCAAATTGTCATCCTGCAGTAGTAATCAGGTGATATCAAATGCATGAGGAAGAAGATCAATCAAGACAGGCTGAAGATGATTTGATTGTGAAAGATAGAGACGGCGAAAGCATAGAGAACCAGAACCAGAATCAATTTCAATTTCAGGATCAAACCCAAAATCATAACCCACTCCCAAGACCGGGCGGGCCACTGAAGCCGCGTGTTGACATTGTCCAGAAAATGATACTTGAGCAGACATGCAAACTTGAGCAGCTGTGTGCTGGCCTGAGGTCTGCAGATGACAGAATATTCAAGACCTTGGTGACATCAGTCAGGGAGAACAATACACAATATTCCTGCATTCTGTCTTCTGACCTGGCAAAGTCCAGACGGATGACTGCTGTGGTCATGATGTCCAAGGTATCATTTGAAAAGCTGCAAGCAAAATTTGCTGCAGTTTCTGGGCTCGGTGACTTGGTTATAGTCGCTGGTCCTGCGATGGCCGTTGTAAAAAGCATATGTTCTTTAATCGTCCAGTACATGCCGGAAATGGAAAGCGAAATGAAGGCCATATCAGAGGTTTTAAGCGGTATACTGGTAGATGCTGGCCAGGTTGGCGGCTATACAATAAATTTTGAATCTGCAAACGAAGAGGCCGCCAAGATAATACAAGAATCATCTGCAGCCGCAGAGAAAGAGATGAGACAGTGTTTCTCGGAGCTTCCAGCAGAGCTGGTAGCAAAATAATAGCACTGGCCTTGAGAGGTTCTAGCGACAGTGCTGGCAGTCAAAAGGAAAGAAAGGATGGATGCCCGGAAGGTAAATAAACCAAATGTATTACGCAATTACTTTTAACTACGTCCCTTTTTTCTTGCAGTCATTCTTTTAATCCGGAATAGGAGTGCAGTGCAGTAGAGCAAGCCATAACTGGGGAAAAGCAGACAAGCATACAAAGAGGCAATTGGTGATATCGGGTGCTTAGGCGCATCTCGCCACAGGCGAGGGCCTCGGCTGCACTTGTGACTCTGCAGAGAAATTCTTTTGCTCTGGAGACGCTCAGAACAAGATTGGAGTCGGAAATCTGCCTTTTCTCAAAGTCCGAGCAGGCAAAAGATACAGGAGGTTATCAGGAGCTGACTGTGGCTCTTGGCCTTGTCAGGGAAGGAGAGCATATAATTTCGGAGCTGGCCGGAAGAATCGAAACAGCGGGGATGCTTGACGAATTTATTGCAGTAATAGACTCTGCTGCATTGTCGCTGAACAAAATAAAAAATGACATTGAGAGACTTGTGCCATCTGCCGAGGCTGTACTTGAAGACCTATCAAGAGAACTTGCCCGCCTTTATGCTGCGGAAACACTAGATTTGGATACATCGCAAATTTCTTGTGCCATCTCCCTCCTTCATTGTCCCCAAGAATCGAGTCCTGCCCTAAAGTTAGACCAAAAAGAGGGCCGGAATAATCAAGCAAGTGACGAAAACACCGATTGCCAAGAGAAAGGTCATCTTCTAACCTAACAGAGTAGCAATTAATGGATAAGAGAAGAGAATGAAGGAAGGGAATAACAAAAGAAACACTGTAAGAAGGTAAGGTAAGACATACAAATCAAAACATAAAAAATAAGATATGAAGGACAGAAATCCCTATGCCCCTTGGTGCTATTGATCAGACCAAGTCAGGTCAGGCTTGGCTTTAGTCCAACTGCTCCGATCTTCTCTACTCTACTTCACTCTAATCTGGTCAAACATCTGGCAAAAGCCGGCAAACGTAGGGTGCAAATTATTTTGGTCGTTGAGCAATATAGATTTACACACTAGTAATTCAAACCCGGGACCAATCTGTGTCAACCTAATCAGGTCAAGGACAAGGAGAAAGTGAATAGTAATTATGAGTATAGCCCCTCAAGAATTAGAAAATAGTGCCAGCAAATATGCTGCAGAGGCAATCAGACTAGATTCTCAAGGGTCGCGGGGAATGGCGATTCAATTCTACCAGCGAGCTATCGAGGCCCTAGTCAAGCTGGTCCAGATCTATCCGGAATACAAACTAAACAAAGTTTATACTGAAAGAGCAAGCGCCTATCAGAACAGAATCAAGGCGCTGCAGATGTCTCATGGCCTTGATGACGAAAGGCCTTCAGTAAATCAGGTCCCGGATAAACACGAAGCGACAGACGGCGGAGGAAATGGCAAGGATACTGGCACACGAAGTGCAAAGAGCAACAATGTCGAGACATTGAAGGCAGATTTTGACGAGTTAGTAATGAAGGAAAAGCCCAATGTCAGTTGGGATGAGGTCATCGGTCTAGATGATGCAAAAAGAGCAATCAGGGAGTCAATAGTATACCCAATGAAAAGAGCGGACCTTTTCCCTCTTGGCTGGCCAAGGGGTATACTGCTCTACGGACCTCCTGGCTGCGGCAAGACTCTGCTTGCGGCTGCTGCAGCTGCAGAAATTGACGGCTATTTTATCAATGTAGATGCAGCTTCTATGATGAGCAAGTGGCTAGGTGAGGCTGAAAAAAATATATCAAAGCTCTTTACAATGGCCAGGAAGCTAAATGAAAATGAGGGTGTCCCTGTACTTCTCTTTGTAGACGAAATTGATTCGCTTCTTGGTACAAGAAACAGCGAGGTAGGCGGAGAGGTAAGGGTGAAGAACCAGTTTCTGACAGAAATGGATGGAATAAATGGAAAATCAAAGGAATCTCAGCTTTATGTTATCGGAGCCACAAATAAGCCTTGGACACTCGAGGCAGGGTTTCTGAGACGGTTCCAGAAAAGGATCTACGTTACATTGCCTGACAACGCTTCAAGGACTCATCTATTCAACCAATACACTAGACCACTGAATATTGACACCGGCCTCCGGATAGAAGAGCTGGCAAAAATAACCGAAGGCTATAGTGCAAGCGATATCAAGGACATCTGCCAGTCTTCGCAGCTAAGAGTAGTAAACGAATTGTTTGAAAGCGGCCGAGCCATGGAACAAGGCGCGGTCCCAAGAGCAATAACCATGACAGACATCAAGGAGATACTGAAGATAAGAAAGCCAAGCGTCAGCGTCGACATGATTAGGGCCTATATGAGATGGAGCGAGCAGTTCAAAGCGCTATAGCTTGCCATGTTGCTCTTTCTTTCAAGCCATGTAGATAGCTTCAACCTTTCTTTTCCTTTCCGTTCTACTTGAAGGAATAGCCATCGTTTCTAAATCAATCCGCCTGCTAAATAATGGATTATTTCTGGGCGGAATGATGGTCTCAAAAAGCAAAATCATGCCGGAGACGCTGACTGGGTAGTGCATTGTTGTGTTCAGACGTACGTGCAGCAGCAAAGCGGTAATGAAATGAAAGATGAAAAGGTACGAGCAAGGCTGTAAAGGTAAAGTCAAAGTCAATTCGCCGGTCGATAAAGCGTTGTTACAGGTCTTTTTGTTCAGACATAATTGCAATGCTTATATATCTAGTTTTGGGCATCGTTTTGGATGGTATTTGAAGATGTCCTGCCTGTAGGCGCGTCTGCAGCATCAATGGGAGCTGCAGCAGCCCTTGCGATCTGGGTTGGAAAACAGCACAGCGGGACCGACAAGATGATGAGCATCTCGTCGGCAGTCAGAACCGGTGCGATGGCTTTTTTGAAAAGAGAATTCAAAATAGTTATTCCTGCTGCAATTGCACTTGCGATAATAATCAGCTTTGCATCCGGCGTTTCTAATGGCGTGGCATTTGCCGTGGGTGCTGCGCTATCTGGCCTTGCAGGGTTGATAGCCCTGAGGATCACAGTCAAGTCTGCAGTCAGGTCTGCAGAAGCCACTCATAAGGGGCTAGGTCATGCTTTCGCCACAGCATTCAGGGGCGGCGCAACCGTGGGCTTGTCTGTTCCTGCAATGGCTCTTATCGCTATAACGGTGCTTTATTTTGTGTTTCATGACCCGCTCATGATGGCCGGAGTCGGGATTGGAGCGAGCCTTATTGCACTTTTTATCAGAGCTGGCGGCGGCATATTTACAAAGGCAGCCGACCTTGGCGCAGACCTTGTAGGTAAGGTAGAGGCCGGAATTCCAGAAGATGATCCAAGAAACCCTGCTACAATAGCCGATAATGTAGGTGATAATGTGGGCGATGCAGCAGGCATGGGGTCTGACGTTTACGAGTCCTATATTGTCACCCTGCTTGCCGCGATGCTCCTTGGCGCACTCGTTGTTCCAGACACCCTCAAGGCCATCGGAGGAGACAAGCTCACGTCTATGAGTCTTTCTGTTATCGGCATAACAGTAAATCCACTTGTGCTCTACCCCATACTTATTGGTGCATCAGGGCTTATCGCATCTATTGTCGGCGCAATGACTGTAACTCCAAGAAAGATAACTGATCCTATGAAGCCACTTGATATTGCATTTGTAGTTAGCGCTGCAGTTGCGATAGTGCTGAACTTTATCTTTACAACAGCTTTCCTTGGCTTTACACCATTGGCGTACTCTTTGTTTGGGGCTACAGTATTGGGCACACTCTTGGTGCCTGTTATACAAAAGATTACCGACTATTACACTAACTACAAGTACAAACCGGTAAGGGAGATTGCCGACTCTACGAAATGGGGATACGCGTCTAATACACTTACGGGGATTGTCTCAGGCATGAGGTCAACAGGGCCTTTTATGATATCTATTGTAATTGTCCTTGGTGCCTCATACGGCATAATGTATGGGATAACTCAGAGTCCGGTGATGGGCATATACGGAACTGCCATGGCGGCCACTGCAATGCTAAGTCTCGCCGGAATTGTGCTCTGCATTGATGCATTTGGGCCGATAAGCGATAACGCTGGCGGCATAGTAGAGATGACCGGAATGGGCGAGGAGAACAGGGCAATCACCGACAAGATAGATGCAGTAGGTAACACGACAAAGGCCATAACAAAGGGATTTGCCATTGCAAGCGCGGGACTTGCAGCGCTGGCCATGATACAGGCTTTCCAGCATGAAGCTACCAAGATATTTCCCGCCAAGGTCTTCCTCTACTCGCTGTCAGATGTCGGTCTGATAATCGGTCTCCTTGTGGGCGGCCTGCTGCCTTTCTTTGTAACAAGTCAGCTTATCTCCGGCGTAAGCTCGGCTGCATCCAAGATGGTAGACGAAATACGCAGGCAGTTCAAAGAAAAACCAGGCATTCTAAAGGGAACAGAGCTGCCAGACTATGCCAAGTGTGTTGATATTGCCACAGGCGCTAGCCTCAGGGAACTCTGGAAGCCTGCTCTTGTTACCGTTGCTTCGCCCATAGTCACAGGGGTGCTGCTTGGACCGACGGCTGTGGCGGGTGTCTTGATGGGTGCCGTAGTCAGCGGACTTTTCTTGGCATACCACCTTGCAAATAGCGGCGGAGCTTGGGATAACGCCAAGAAACTAATCGAAATGCAAGGAAAGAAAAAGACCGAGTCTCATGCGGTGGCAGTGGTGGGAGACCTTATCGGAGACCCATACAAGGACACTGCCGGCCCTGCACTGAATACGGTGATAAAATTACTCAATACCGTAGCCATTGTTTTCGTGCCAGCCTTTGTTGCCATACTGGCGTTGGGGAAATAGAGATAGATATTCATAGAATAGAGAAGAAAAGAAAAGAATAGACAAGAATAAAACAAGATAGAAGAAGAGAACTAAGCAAGCTTGGAAGAGAAGGTAGCACTGGGCAGTCATAGAAAACAAAAACATAAACACTGGTCTTGCAATTGCCATGCGTGTGCAGCGCCTGAATGGAATTTCGCTCAACATTTGACCCAAAGGCAATAGAGAATCAAGTCCGCAATTATATGGATAATATTGACCTGAGGACTCTTCTTGAAAACGAGCTGGTCAGTCAGAGAGGCCAGATTGCTATTATTGGGTATATCGAAGGACCTCCTACCATGAATGGGGAGCCACACGCCGGCCACTTGCGCGGAAGGGTAATCAAAGACCTCTGGTACCGCTTCAACACCCTGCAGAAAAAAAGAGTGACATTTCGCGCGGGCTGGGACACACAAGGTCTACCGGTGGAGCTTCAGGCAGAAAAAGAACTTGGCCTGACCGGAAGCAAAGAAGAAAACATAACCCGAGTGGGTATAGAGAAGATAGTAGAGACATGCAAGAAGCTCATTCATAATTATAATGAAAAGTGGGTCGGAGCAGACAGGCTGCTTGGCATGTCGTTTAATTACGAAAAGGCATACTGGACGTTTCGCGACCAGTATATAGAAAGGGAATGGAAATACCTGCAGAGCGCTTGGGAATCAGGAATACTCAAAGAGTGGTTCAGGGTGGTGGCTTATTGTCCATCGTGCCAGACATCGCTAAGCAACGCCGAAGTAAATCAAGGATACGAGACTGTTGAGGATCCTTCATTCTACTATAAAGTCAAGCTAGTGGGCGAGCAGGTAGAAGATACATACCTGATTGTCTGGACCACGATGCCCTTTACCGTCATAACAGACGAGATGGTGGGAGTAAATCCAAAGGCAAACTATGTCTTTGTCCAAGTCAGCAACAAAGAAGTCTGGGTTGTTGGCGAAGACCGCCTGCAGGAGCTGCTAAAGGAACTGCGCATCGAAGAGTTCACAGTACTCAAGTCAGTCAGGGGAGCAGAGCTCGATGGCCGGCGCTACATCCACCCACTTTTGCACATGGTGCCTGGTCTGGACAGGCTTGCAAAAACAGGCTCCGTCCATTTTGTGGCAGCAGAAGACTTTGTTGATATTGCTACTGGCAGTGGACTTGTGCATCTTGCTCCTGCTAACGGTGAGGATGACTTTGAAATCGCTGCAAAGCGAAATGTGCCAATTTTTGTGCCAATAGACGACAGGGTAGTCTTTAACAGCGAAGCCGGAGCGTTTAGCGGCATGTTTGTGCGAGACGCAGACATGCCGGTGGTAGAGGCCATGAAACAGGCCGGCGCGTCTGTCAAGATCGGCAGAATAAAGCACCAGTATCCGACATGCTGGCGGTCGCACCACAAGGTAGTCTGGCTGGCACGCCGGGAATATTTTTACATAATTGACAAGCTCGGAACCTTGCCGCTTGATGCGGCCCGGAAGGTAGACTATTTTTTTGACCAACCAAAAAACAGGTTTCTTGAGATAATCAAAGAGCGAGTGCCATGGTGTATATCAAGAGAGCGGGTATGGGGAACGCCGCTGCCAATATGGTCATGCAGCGGCTGCGGCCATAAGGAGCCTCTGTTTTCAAGGGCTGAAATTGTAAAACGAGCAGCAGAGCTGCCTGACGGCCCTGACTTTGAGCTTCACCGGCCTTGGATAGATAGAGTGGTGATAAAATGCCAAAAATGCGGCGCAGTTATGCAAAGGGAGCCTTTTGTGCTTGATACTTGGCACAACAGTGGCGCCGCCCCATATGCTTCGCTCACAGACCAAGAGTACAGTTCGCTTGTACCTGCTGCATTTCTTACGGAAGGAATAGACCAGACCCGTGGATGGGCCTATACTTTGCTGATGGAAAATGTAATCCTGAGCAGGTCAGCCACGGCTCCATTCCTGTCTTTTCTGTTTCAGGGGCATGTGCTTGATGAAAATGGAAACAAGATGAGCAAGAGTTTGGGCAATGTAATTGACGCACATCGTCTGCTGGGAGAGAATCCTGTTGACCTTGTCAGGTTTTACTTTATGTGGAAGTCTTCGCCCATAGAATCGCTCAACTTTAGCCTGCAGGAAATGGCGACAAGGCCATACCAGGTGATAAGCACTCTGTATAACCTTCACATATATTTCAGAGAAAACAGCAGTTATGACAAATTCACACGGGAAAAGCATAACCTGCAGTGGGTGGCCGATAACAACTTGCTTGGGTTGGCAGAAAAGTGGCTGCTGTCAAAGCTGCAAGCAGTCGTGTCAGAGGTAACCAGAACATTTGAAAGATGTCGGTTCCATGAAGGCGCAAAGGCAATCGAGGAGTTTGTAATAAACCACCTGAGCCAGACCTACATCCCGATTACAAGGAATAGCATCTGGGACGATAGCGATGAGAGCCTAAACAACCGGCTTGCGATTTATTCTGTGCTTGCTCATGTGCTTGAGAAAATCGACATATTGCTGCATCCGCTATCACCATTTATAACAGAATACCTGTACCTGACCTGTTTTGCAGATAAAGGCAGTAATGCCAAGAAGAGCATTATGCTGGAAACTTGGCCGACGCCAGATAGCCTGCTTATCGACAACGGAATTGAAAGTGCAGTTGACACAATAAAGCAAATAGTTTCACTTGCCAACTCTGCTAGAATGAACGGACATCTAAAGAGGCGCTGGCCGGTCAGAGAGATGTTTATCTGCGCGCCGGAGGCTGCTGTTCGCTCCCTTGATATCAAAGGAGCATCAGATGTACTGAAGGGCCAGCTGAACACCGAAAACTATACCCTTGTGAGTATTCCAAGCGAGCTGGCCCTGGGGCGAGTTACTGCTATGATGGGCGCCAATATGCCTATAGCGCCCAAAGTATCAATGGTAAGAAAACATGTAGCGCCGCGGGTAAAGGCCGGCATTGGTAAGGCAGCCGAGGCATTTGAGCGCGCTGACAAGTCAGCAGTACTTGAATCGCTGCGCTCATCCGGACGATACGAGCTGGTATACGAGGGCGGTAGGGTAGACCTTTCCGCATCTGACATGGATATATCATATGAGGTTTTGGAAGGGTACGCCGCGGCCGACAGGGATGGCATAACTGTCTTTGTTTCCACTGCCAGAGACAGATGCCTGATAGCCAAGGGCTTTTTGCGCGACTTGGCAAGACATCTTCAGCAGTTCAGAAAGGAGAGGCAATATAATCCGACGGAAATTCTCTCATCGGCATATGTATCTGGGCTCAATAATGATGAACTTGAGCTCGTGTCTCCGCTCAAAAACGATCTCCAGTATCTTGTGCGCGTCAGGTCGGTTATTCTCTCAGGGCCTGCCAAGCCAGACGGGGAAGGATACAAGGAAATTGAAATTGACGGAAGGCAACTATTCATACTGGTAGAATAGACAAGTGAATTTGCAGGTAATAACCAATCCACCGATAGGAAAGCAGAATGCAGAGAAAAGGAAGGAAAAAAGTGGAGAGGAGACGAGACGAGAAGAAAGGGAAAAGTGGAATAGAGGTAAATTGAAATTGATTTACAAAAGTGTATGCATTTTTGCTGCTACAACATAATATGGATCGATTATCCTGCATTCAGAAGGGAGCGGGAGCACAGGCAGAAAGGCAGGCTCATGGGCTGACAAACGACTGGGAGCAAAACGGGCCTGCCGGGGGCTGCACTTTTATGGGCTACTGTGAAGTGGGCTGAAGCAAGCTTGTCAGACAAGAAGGTCAACATTTATTGGCATACAATCCTAAGTAGATATTTATTCAGGGGATTTTGTGGCCTACAGGCAGGTTACACTCGATGATTGGGTGCTGGAAAGGCTAAAGGATAGGATGCGAAGGGCATCTATTGTCGCCAGCAGGACAGGAAGGCCTGTAGTCCTCTACAGAAATACAATAGAGGAAATAGACTCGGCTGCAGAGGAAGAGATTGCAACTATCAACGAACAATACGTGGTGGTTCAGGTGCTGACACATGGAGGCTTTATTCCGCCTGACTTGGAGCAGCAGCGAGTATTCACATACGATCAGTTCGCCGATTGGATAATGAACAGAAGCAGGGACCTTTTGATGCAATGCATCGAGAATCTGGATCAGGAAATCTCTTAGACAAAAGCAAATTCCAGGATCGATCTTTATTGTAACTTCTAAATAGAACTGGCTGCATAGAGAACAAGATGGCAAAATTTGATGGAATAAAAGGTCAGGAATTGCTTGACGTAGAGGAGGGACGGGAAGAGATTACTCTTATCTTCAAGGATAACCGGTTTCTCTTTGTCAAAGTCCAGGACGGCAAGCTAGTCTGCGACTCTGTACCCGAATGAGCCGTTATAGAATTGAAAGAAGAAAGCACGCAGGCATGCAAGCAGGTTGAACTAAACAAGTCTTCATTACAGACAGCTCTTTTTACATGTATGCAGAGACAGACAGACCTTCAGAGTGATCGGCTTTTTTTGATATACTGCTCGTATTCTTGCAGCCGCATCTCCTGCTCTGTAGACTGCACAGAGCCTGGCCTAATGCTCCTTATCCACTCTATCGCCTCATCAGCAGAGAGGCCTTTTGTCTTCATAAAATAGGCGGCTAGTACTGTTCCAGTCCTGCCCTTGCCTGCAGCACAATGAACCATTACAGGTCTGTCGGCAGCAATCTGCCGCTGGATATGATCTACTGCACCATCCATCTCTTCTGCGGCCGGTGCATCATAATCTGCCACCTTCAGGAAAAGGTAGTCAATGGCGGGCCTTCCATCCTTGCCATTACCCATTGCAAGCCACTCGGAAGGAAGCGGAACTTCTCTAACGCTAACTATTGACCTGATTCCTTCAGCAACTGCCCATTCAAACTGATCATAGGTTAGCGGCAGGCCAGATCCAGCGAGTTTACCATCAATAACCCAGCCAAAATTGGTTGGCCTCTCAAGTACATGGCTATGGATCCACCTGTAGGCATCTCCAATCTTTGTCATTGAATCTCTGTCAACAAAAAAGGGGGCTTGGCGAGTTATTAATTATACTCCGCTAATACCAGATAGAACGATATTCTAATCAGGTCGAGTCGTTAGATATCTTATCCTGCCTTGCTGCAGCTGTAAAGCCGATGATCTGAATAAGCCAGTCAGTTTTGCAGGCAACCCACATATTTGGCACACTTGCAAGATAGATACATGGTCCTTCAGGCAAGGTGCCCGGAATGCGGAAGGAGAGCAGAAGTTAACGACGAAATGTCAGAGGTAAAGTGCAAATTCTGCGGGTTTTCTACTTCATATGACGACTATATAGAGATAATGAAGGGCAAGGCCACAGATATCGCAAGTAACTTTCAGGAGAATTTTGACAAAAGCCCGTTTTAGCTGGCAATCAGCAGCATATAAGATATGCAAGGTGCAATGTCCTACGTTCTGCAAAGGTTCGTTTGCCAATTAATTGCATCTGCAGGCTACCATACGCTACCTTTGTCAGAACATGTCATTTCTGCGCCGCAATTGTTGCACCGAAGATGGCAAGTTTGGATATGAGCCATCATAAATCCGCAGCGGGGACACTCGATCTCGCTATCGGCGTTACTATTCCCTTCTTTGGTTCCATTCATAGGGTCGGCAATATCATCGTAGGGCAATATTATCATCTGAGATTAGACAGGACCTTCTTTTAAAGAATTCAGGCATGACCTGTTTTGACTGGAGAGCAATGTCATGCAGGGAATCCTGTCTAAAATAAACGCAGATACCGCCATATTGAAAAGGAAAGATGGAATAGACTGCAGCAAAGTATAGTATAGCTGAGTATTCTGTGCAATGATAAAAAGAAAGATAAGCGAACGGGACAGACAACAAGAAAGCAGGTCAGGGTTTGAAAACAAGATGCAGCTGCCACTGCCTGACAAACGCTTGTGTAATTACATCTATTGGAGCAAAAAACTCCGGATGAGGGATAGGGATAGATTAATTAAAGCCGTGCCGCGCTTTGTCTTGCATTGGCTCAGTTTAAACTTGTAATTTCTGATAACAAAGGTAAGAGTATTACACAGGAGCTGAAAGACAGGTCAGCCCAGCCGATGCTTGGCGCCAAAATAGGAGATGTGGTAGATGCCTCGATAGTAGGCATAGCCGGAGGCAAGATAAGAATCACTGGCGGAAGCGACAAGTCAGGCACTCCAATGCGCTCAGATGTTCATGGAGGCGTCAAAAAATATGTGCTTCTATCAAGGGGCGTTGGCCTCAAGACCGCAGAAGAGGGAAGCAGGGTAAGAAAACTCATCAGAGGCAACATGGTCACCGAAGAGATCTATCAGCTAAACTGTATGCTTGTTGAGGGAAAGCTGCCAGAAAAAGAAGCTGAAAAAGAAAAGGAAATGCAGCCCGAGGCAGCTCCGGAACAAAAGAAAAAATAGTAATGAGGCAAAAGCAGACCTCAACCAGCACAGATCCCGTCGATTCTGGATTGTTTCAACAAACAACTTATGTTCTCTCTTTCTTGCTTAGGTTAATATCCCCCGTAAAGTCCACAGTAGGCGTTGCATTGGAAAGAGACACTGCCGGAATGGTACATTAAAGAATACGGCTACCAGCCCAGCATCAATATAGGCACGTCAGGCCATGTCGACCATGGCAAGACAACGTTGGTAGAGGCCATTACCGGAATTTGGACAAGCGCCCACAGCGAGGAGCTGCGAAGGGGCATTACAATAAAAGTAGGTTATGCTGATGCGGCCTTTTACAAATGTCCGCGCTGCCCTGCACCTGCATGCTATTCTACCCAGCCTACCTGCACCAACTGCGGAGGCCCAAGCGAGCTTTTGCGAGTGGTGAGTTTTGTCGATTCGCCTGGGCATGAAAGCCTTATGGCAAATATGCTGTCCGGAGCAGCGCTGATGGATGGCGCCATACTTGTAATTGCAGCAAATGAAAAAGTTCCCCAGCCACAGACAAGGGAGCACCTGCTTGCGCTCCAGGTGCTTGGGATACAACAGATAGTGCTTGTGCAGAATAAAGTTGACCTGACTGAGTATGACGAAGCTCTGGACAATTACAGGCAGATAAAGGAATTTGTCAAGGACAGCGTCGCAGACAAGGCACCTGTAATTCCTGTCTCGGCCCAGCACCGGTTCAATATTGATGCCCTGATAGAGGCCATAGAAAATACGATCAAGACACCGGCAAGGACAAAGAATGCTCCACCAATAATGCATATCCTGAGGTCGTTTGATATCAACAAACCAGGCGCTCCAATCAAGCAGGTAAAGGGCGGAATCATTGGAGGTGCACTGGTACAGGGGGAGCTCAAGGTAGGCGATGAAGTAGAAATCCGTCCCGGACTTGTTGACGAAAAGAAGGGTAAATATGAGCCAGTCCGGTCTGTCGTATCTACTCTGGCTACAGGTGCAGGCCTTGTAGAATCTGTACGCCCGGGAGGCCTTGTAGCAATAGGCACCCAGCTTGATCCCACATTTACAAAGAGTGATTCACTGATAGGGTCGGTCGCAGGCAGGCCAGACAGCCTTCCACCTGACGTTGACGATATTACAGTCGAGATGCACCTTTTTGATACTGCCGTTGGGACACAGGAGATGATAAAGGTAGAGCCTGTCAAGGTGAAGGAGCCTCTAAGGTTAAACGTCGGCACTGCAGCAACAGTAGGCACAGTGACAAATATCAGAGAGAACAAGGCGGAGATAAAGCTGAAAAAACCAGTCTGCCTTACACCAAAAAGTAGGGTTGCCATAAGCAGAAGAATTGCAGACAGGTGGCGGCTGATAGGTGCTGGCATAGCGATTTGACCTGTAGGATATCGTGTTTTTCGGAATACGTACATTGAAACTCACTTTGCATGCCGCATTGCAGACCCGCAACATTTTTGGCCTGAAGAACCATAGGAGAGCAGCGTTGCCTTGCGGGGGCGCAGCAATTTCCATTAGGCAAACTGTCAATATATGGCGAATGTAGAAATGGTAGATATTATCTGCGATACCAGCTTTTTGATGGTTCTGGTCTCGACACCAATAAAACAGCTGGAAAGAATTGAAGCCCACCTTGGCAGGCTGAATTTTCTTGTCCCTGATATCGTAATAGATGAGCTCAGGAGGCTGGAAAAAAGAGCTGGCCCCAAGCGCTCAATTGCAGCAAGAACTGCGATTGATCTATCGCTCTCTAGGTTCAAAGTGATAAATTTGATTCCAGCTGATGGAGAAAAGGAAAAGGAAAGCATGGAGAAATCCGTGCCCAAGCCAGTGCAGGTCGATGATTATATTGCCAATTATGCAGTCACCAACAGGTGTCCTGTTGCGACCATCGACAGCCGGCTCCGTAACAGGCTGCTGGCAGGCGGTACGCTTGTCCTGACGCTGAGCAAAAACAAACTCGTGGTAATGCAGCCTTCGCCCACAAGATGACGGAAGCGAAAATTCAGCTAAAACACTATAAACCGTAGAACTTTGTTCTGTAGAGAGCTACCAATCAACTTTTAAGCTAACTTGATTGAAGATTCCAAGAAATAACTTGAGCAGTATAAAATACAAAGTCAATTACAATCCCGTTGTATATGATTATAGATCCGGTAATTACCACGTCGGAGACAGCATGTACAGAGATTACCAGAAGGCAAAAGCAAATCAGTGGAAATGTGAAAAATGCGGCATCGCATTTGCCAGCTTTAGGGAACTGAGGACTCACAAAGTTGAGGATCACTCGTATTAAAAGCAAAACCGTTCAGAAGGCTGGGCACAAATGAAATGCGTTTATTGCGGCCTGGATTATAATTTGAATTCAATAAAATTTGAGCAGAGAGTCGTAGACGACAGGGATTTTTGCAGCGGCTGCTGGGACATGATAATGTCTGCGGCACAGGACGACGAGGACGACAGAATGGTTCTGGCTCGTAGTCAGTGAATACATAGATAGATGGATAGATATTAACAAAGGGCAGAATCCTGTTCTCCATCGATCAGGTAATGAATGGAATGTTTTTGCCCATCTCGAAGGCTGGTCTGCTATTATCGTGTATTAACTTCATTGATTGTCACTCTTGCTCTTCTGGTACTCTGGCCTGTCCCGTTCCGTCCCATCCTACATTACACTCTCCTGAAGGGAGCAAGCCTTAATTCAGTCTGACACGATAATTATACAGTCGCGAAGGCAGACAGGCAGGGTACGAGCAACTATGTCAGGCATAGATCCAAATATCCTGAATTCATTTGCGCTGGTAAATCCAGCCATTGCTTCGCCGCTCAGCCTCATTGCCACCATAGTATCCACATCTCTGTCTTTTGTAATCGCTTGGTACTTCCTAAAGTCATACAGGTTCACCGGATTTGGCTACCTCCTTGGGCTACCTGTTGGATTCATCTTTATTGCAATATCGTTTATCTTCCAGCACCTGAACCTTGTATATTCCCAGGACCCTGTACTGAATCCGGCATTCTTTTGGGTTCAGCTCATCATGCAATCTGAAGGCTTTGCCTTAATTGCAGCATCTTATCAGCTCAAAAATGCAGGACACCCAGACGCAGAAAGGGAAATTAGCAGCAGGCTGGACAGAGATATGGTAGACTCGTTCCGCTCTCACTACAGCCATGCTCGCAGGAAAGCGGATAGGCAGGCAAGGAGAAGGTATGTCCTGATAAGTCTCATTCCTCTGATAATGGTGCCGTTTCCGTTTATATTATCCACATTCACCTTGGCATCGACTCCCTACTTTGACTATCCAAGGCTTGCAGACCTCAGCTTTTACATGAGGATATTTAACATGGTTGCACTTGGCTACATACTCAAGACTGCCACAGTCTCGCTTGTCAGGGCAGGTAACATAAGGCTGCTATACATACCGGCTGCCTTTGCGCTGTTCTGGCTTGAACAGTATTCACTCGTGATAGCCTATTTTGACAATAGCACCGTATCATTCATGGGGTCTTTGATTGCCAGGCTTGCAGCGCTTGTGATATTTGTCTACGTGATGCGCCAAGTTGTCACTGCCAGCAGGAGGGTGGAGGAGATTGAAACAAGAGAAAAGGCATAAACTCCAGCTCTACCATGACATACTCTGTGCAATAGAGGAAGATGCGATCAGGTGTGGCGCTGCCAGACCTACCAGAATCCAGCATTATTCAAGACTGTCCTATGACAAGATGATGGGGCACTTTGGCGAAATGGAAGAAAAAGGCATGATCCGCCGCGGCTCTGATGGTGTAGTATCTATTACGCCAAAGGGCAGGAAATTTGTCGAGCAATACAGCGAATTAATAAATCTGATTGAAAGCGTTGGGCTATAAGAGCCAGATACAAAAGAAAGCAAAAAAGAGGAAAGGAAGAAAGGAAGAAAAAAAGAAAGAAGCAGACGTAAAGAACAGATGATATGACATGATGATATTGTTTGTATATCTTTTGAATAGACATACATGCATAATGCATACACGCATCCATGCGCCAAATCCCACCTTAAATGAACACCTTTAAATTTTCAACGACCATATGGGAAATAGTATGCTAGATTACGGAGGAATCGAAATTCACTGGCTGGGGCATGATGGGTTCCGCATCGTGGCTCAGGACGGCAATGCAGGCGGCGGCCAAAAGAGAAAGACAATCTATATCGACCCCTACCAGCTCTCAAAAGAGCAGCATAACAAAAAAGATGCAGATATTGTCCTTATATCACATAATCATTTTGATCACCTGAGCGAAGATGACCTGAAGCATGTTATCAGCGATAAAACAAGCATAGTGGCTGCTCCAAACTGCCATGAGAAATTAAAGGGCCTTCATGTTGGTGAAGTAAAAATAATCTCTCCCGGTCAAAGCCTGACAGTGCAGGATGTTCCAATTCAGGCTGTTCCTGCATATAATACCAACAAGAAATTTCATCCAAAGTCTGACAATAATGTGGGATTTATTATTACCCTAAATGGCCTCAGGTTATACCACACTGGAGATACTGACATCATTTCTGAAATGCAATCCACCAACCCTGACATCGCCTTGGTGCCTGTTTCGGGGACATATGTCATGACGGCAGAAGAGGCGGCTGCAGCTGTAAATGAGAAGATAAAACCCAAAAAACTGGCAATACCTATGCATTTTGGGGCAATTGTGGGATCTGAGGCTGATGCAAAAAAATTCAAAGATCTGGTCAGGGCATGCGAAGTAAAGGTTCTGGCTCGGGAATGAATTGACGCACCCCTGTCTGGCTGACTTGCCGAATTGTTAGATTGTTAGATTGCTGGATTGAGCAGAGGACATACCGGGCCAGAACCCGTTCATGGTAAACCAAATGCCCAGTCTAGGTCCATTCATACTTATGCCGGATGCTGCCGACTTTTCAGGCAGTACCTTAAAAAAGCGGCAAATTAATGAAAACCACTGTGCTAGAAGGAAGCAGGACCATATTTTCGGCTGGCTCGTTTAAATTTGAAGCCAGACATCTCCTTGTTATAGGGATACTAGCCATTGCTTTTACCACCGCTTTTATAATGAGGTCGTATCCTTCCAAATACGGCTTTTACCTCAACGAGTTTGACCCCTACTTTGACTACAGGGCAACGCAGTATCTTCTGGACCATGGACTTGATGCCTACCTAAAGTGGCACGATACGATGACTTGGTATCCTGAGGGACGAGATATTGCAGCAACATCCCAGTCAGCACTGCACATGACTACTGCCTTCCTGTACAAGGCATTTGGAGGGGGCATGTCGCTTCTTGATTTTACAATAATCCTGCCTGTAGTGGTGGGCTCGCTTACTGTAATCGTAGTATTTGCACTGGTAAGGGTGCTTGCAGGGACCACCGCAGGTCTCTTTTCAGCGCTGCTGTTTGCATTTAGTCCTGCAATAATTGAAAGAGGCAACCTTGGATGGTTCAAGTCAGAGCCACTTGGGCTGTTTTACGGACTCATCGCAGTTTATTTGTTCATATCTGCAATCAAGCACAAGGAAGTCAAGTATGCCATCCCAAAGGCTATTGCTGGAGGCTTCTTCCTTGCCGTGGCAAATGGAGCCTGGGGAGGTATCGAATACTTTAGCATCCCCATCTCGTTTTTCCTTATTGCACTCCCGTTCTTCAGAAAAGATACAAACATCCCGATGTATGTAGCCATCGCCTTTACTGTTGCCACACTTTTGAGCATCTTGATATTCCCAAGGCCGGGACTTCTCTTTGTCAAGAGCCTTCCGGGCTTTGCCCTGCTGGGCGGGACTATATTCCTTGTAATTGCAAACTTTGTCAAGAGGTTTAGTGGCCCGCACCGCGAGACAAGAAATCTGCTCTACCTTTTGATTGCATTTGTGGCGCTGGCTGTGGGAGTAACAGCGGCTGGAGCCTATTCAAACATTAGCTTTAGGTATCTCAACGCAGTCAACCCGTTCCTCAGTACACAGAATCCGCTTGTAGAGTCAGTTGCCGAGCACTTTACGCCCACAATAGCAGATTACTTTACCGACTACTCTATACTGCTCATGTTTGCCGGCTTGGGCGTGTGGATGGCGTTCCGCCGCAGAAACGATATGTCAGTCTTTGCCCTGATACTTGGATTTACCGCAGTCTATGTAAGTGCAACGTTTGCCAGATTGCTGGTATATGCATCTATTGGCATAATTGTTCTGGGAGGCATAGGCCTCTATGAAGTCACAAGGAGCGTCCTAGACTACAGGGCAATGTCTGTCTCCTCAAGTTCAAAGAATGCCCCGACCAAGAGGGTAGAGTTTGCAAGCCCAAGGTCATACCAGCCAGGCAAGTATATCAGGATATCCTATGCCATCGTGATAATTATGCTGCTATCTGTTCCAATGTTTTATCCAATCAATGCCAACTGGGTAAGCTCGGCAGATGTCCCTGCTTCTATTGCAAATGGTGGCACTGGATACAGGACCACTACGAGTGACTGGACAGATGCGCTCAACTGGATCAAAGCAAACACTCCGCCAGACTCAAAGATAGCCGCATGGTGGGACTATGGCTACTGGATAACGACCCTATCAAACAGGACAACTTATGTAGACAATGCCACCCTCAATTCGACCAAGATTGCAACGATAGCAAAGATGCTCGTTGATGACAAGGAGAGCGGCCTGCAGATTGCAAGGGACATCAAGGCCGACTATATTATAGTATACACTGTCGCGCAGAGGTTCTCTGCTCTGAACAATACATCGTTTTACATTCTGGGGCAGGGAGGAGACGAAAGCAAAAAGCAGTGGTTTATGAGAATTGGAGGATTAGATGAGCACAAGTATCTGGAGCAGGATGGGTTCACCCCAACTCCACTGTTCTGGAACACAACGCTTCTGGGACATCTATTTCCGTTTGCACCTGTAAGCTACGCATCGTTTAGCGGCGGCAGCCTTACCAACCCGTCGCCTACCTATCAGCCCGGAAGTGTTGGCCTTTATGTAAAGGATGTGAAGTATCCAGCAAATGGCCCGAGTGGACAGCCACTGTACCTGGTCTATTCCTCACCAAGCTTTAACAGCGACAAACCAGGACTGGTCTTTGGTGTGCTGGTATACAAAGTCAACCACGATTACATGCCTAGGCCTACAAACGACCCGTATAACGCAACCCAGCAGGGAATAGTGCCAAAGACAGCCAACTCTACCGCAACAGAAAAGAACCCGACTTCTGTTACACCAGCAGATATGGTACCTTCAAACGAAACAGCTGTAATAACCACTTCGCAGGGCGTAATAAAGATCGAGTTCTTCCCCAAGGCAGCTCCCAAGACTGTTGCAAACTTTGAGAATCTGGCAAGAAAGGGATTCTATGATGGCACGCTATTCCACAGAATTGTTCCAGGGTTTGTGATACAGGGAGGAGACCCCAACACAAGAGTAAATGGCACTGACAGGAGCACGTGGGGCACAGGAGGGCCAGGATATTCCATACCTGCGGAATTCAACGACATCTCGCATACTAGGGGAATAGTGTCGATGGCCAGATCTTCAGATCCAAATAGCGGCGGCTCGCAGTTCTTTATAGTGCTGCAAAACTCGACCTTCCTGGATAGGCAGTACACAGCCTTTGGCAAGGTGATTGAAGGAATGGATGTTGTTGACAAGATAGCCAAGCTGCCGACTATGACAGGTCAGTTCCAGGACCAGCCAGTAAATCCAAATGATGCCAGAATATTGTCAATCAAGATAGAACCAAAGTAGACGTACATAGACCTACCTGACTGCCCTGACAGGCACTCCATTCCTCACGCTCATATGGCAAGGAAAAGGTTGGATGATCCTATCAGCTAACGGCTATCTTGAGTCGACAGATTAGAAGGGTGATTAGCTATTGGGCCATTGTCCGAACTTGAGTCTTTCAACTGGTCTTCAGCAACCATCTGGTAGCACGCTAGATGAAGCATTCCAAGTAGACCTGTTAAAGAAACACAATGACTCAGCTTCAGTTACCTTGCCACTTAGTCCATCGTCAGGTTGCACGAGTACTATTGATGTTGCAGTTTGAGCAGGGTCGTCCCAATCTATCCATAACTTTGATCTTAGGCTATTTCCCGATTGGTCAACAGAGTAATCGTGCTTGACTATTACACCAGCTTGTGTCGTAGGATCACGTAGCGCAAACCAACCTCCATTCCAGTTGTCAGCCATGCAGCCAAACTTGCAATAAAGCGGGTTAGACGGGCCAACGGTCAGGTCTGCAATGTTTCCTCGGCCAGCGTTAGCGCCAGTCGTAGTAGGGTAAAGCACCTCGCTGAACCTCGAGGCATCAAGCCTTGGTATGTATGGCCTGAATATGCCTTGCGGAAATATTGTTGCATTTGAATTACCAAAGTCAAACTCCCTAGTTACTTTTATTATGTTGGCTTGCGGGCCCGAATTAAAGAATTGGTAAGTATCCCTTATGCCGATTGGATGCAGAAGCTGGCTTGTTGGGCTGCATCCTACACTTGTCCCATTAAGGGTTACAGTATTTCCAGAAGACTCAAAGAAGCCAGGCGGTGTGGCATATCCAACCAAGACCTTGCCTCCTGTCTGAGGATCTGGTGCGGCCCAGCTGTCACCCCATAGCTGAGAGGCACATTGCATTAATGGGCTGGAAAATGCAGCTCCTCTAGCCATCTCCTGTCCAGGCAGTCCCGACCATTTCAACGATTCTATCTGTTCACCCATTTGAGCACTCCATCTCACTGAAAACGACGAAGTGTTAATAGTCCTTGTTACATTGGCTTTGGTATTATTGCCTACAATTTTCTGATTCGTAGAAGCCGGTATTGCATTACTGAAGTCGCTTACTATTGTTGCTGTATCTACTGTAGCCCTAAGTGTGTATTCAGCTACAAAGGTTCCGGAACTGGATACTAACAACAACGCATTGCCGCTAAATACTGCACTTTCCACCTGTCCTGAACTGCTGTCAACTACATCTGCTGCAGCATAGAGATGGTTGTTTACAGTGATAGTTAATGGTTGCCCAAACATGCCGTTTACCGTTTGACCTGTGTCAATGGGATATGCATGTAATACATACAGCTCGACTGGTCTGCTTGCTGTCCACGATATAGTGCCACTATAGATAGCATCCGTCCTCGGTGCCAAGATAGTTACATTATTGTTTATAGTTCCGGTACTTGAAGCAATAGCTTTGTGTTGTATTATTGTGCTTCCTATTGGCAAGTCACTTGAATTCAGATCTGTTGCAAATGCTTTGGTGGCATTATCACCAGTATAGATGAATGCTGAAAATATATTTGCCAGAATTAATGACGCCGACAGCAATATACCAAATATTTCAAATCCTTTTCTCGTCACTTTCAATTTAGATCTTGAATATAATAAAGCAAATAAGCAAAAATTGTATTTATGCGGTATGGAACATCAATAACTGAAACATTGGCAAATTTTCTTGTTGCAAATACAACATCACTTTAGTTGATGTTATTTCAGTTTCTATAGTGATAGCTTGGGAAGAAAAAAAAATCTAATTGAGCATCTTGGAATAAATATTCATGTGTTGAGATGCAACAATATTCCACTTTAGCTGGGGCTTAAACCTTTCAACATTTTTGGCAAATGCATCATAATTCTGGGCTAATCGTAAAATTGCATTGCTCAGAGAATCTGCCTCTCTTTCTGCCACCACTCCAAGGCCCATTTCTGCAAACTCTCTGAAGAAGGCCAAGTTGGTCGCTACAAAAGGTAGCCCATGAGCCAGTGAGTCAAATAGCACACCGGATACAGAAGTAAGCTTGCGCGTAAATATCATAGCGTCGCATGCAAAGAATAATTTTGATAGGTTTTGGTCGTCCATGTAGTCAGTATTGAGGTTTATCGCATTCTGTACTGGCTGTGATTGTTCTTGGCCAAGCCTAGTGGTCTGTTTGATTACGAGTTTCCATCCATCGGGAAGTTGTAAGTTATTGAGTATATCGAAACCCTTGCTATCAAGGATATGGCCAAACGCAAGAAGTAGCTTCTCATCACTTGGCAAGCCCATCTCCTCTCGCAATGCCTGTTTTCCTGTGTATACAGGTGAAGGTTCGGCGCCATGGTATACGACGCTACCTCGACCAGTGATCTCATGAACTGATTTTGATAAGTTAATTATTTCATCGGAATAATCCTTTATCTTGGTCAGACGATTATAATGCCTCTTCAACATCCACCTTTTCATATGCGCTCTCAGTCTAAGAGGGAGAAAACTGAATCTTCCGTCTTTTTTCCAAATTCTATCTTTCACAAATGCCATATATTCTTCGAGAGGGTATATTGAATGAATAGTAGTTACAGTCGGAACATCCGTGGATAAATAAAATTCTTTTAAGGTAGAACCATTCAAATTTTGAATGGTAAACATACTTTTACTTATCTCATACATGCCAACTTCATACTGTACATGAACTACATCTGGCCTAGTTTCTCTAACAATTTTCCTTATGGCATCGGAATTATTCCGATCGCCCGGCGTAAGCAAGTTATGGATATTTTCATCCACTGCTTCATTGGATTTGTTGCAGACGACTACAACATCTGCATGCTGTCTCAACGCGCGCACTAGGTTGCTGGTGTACCTGCCAACTCCTCCTTTCATCGGAGGATATTCTCCTGAAACCATCAAAATCTTCAAGTCAGTTTCCTGCCAAGTGAAATTCAGAAATTTCTTCCTTACCTAGCATGGAACCACGATGAAGTTTGTTGACGAGAGATCCGTTATCATGATACAAAGCCAAGATACGATAAAGAAAATACATTCAATTAGTCATCCGTTTGTGTGCTCCAAGATATCCACCGTTTATCAGTCTCTCCATCTTGCCTTGAAGCTCTTTCAAAGACTCCTTTTCACTTTCAGTCAGAGTTTCCTTGTTTAATAACTTAAGGTTCAGTCTTAGCAATTCTAGCAAGAGTGGCGCAACTGCCTCTTTCCAATAACCTGGCGGCAACTTGTAATTGTATGGATTGGCCTCGACACTTACATCAAGTTCAGAGCGATAAGCCGGACTTCTCTTTATGTGAAGCCAGCCTAACGCAACCGATACTGGCGCGCCTATTATTGTTATTACTATGGCCCATATTGCAAAGCTTGGAAATACAATTTGTAGCTGTGGTATATTTTTGATGGCCAAATAATAGACTGTTACCATAACATTCAAAGTAGCAATAACAAATGAGAGATACGTAATGTATCCCATTCTAAAATAGTACCATGCCCTAAAAGGCAATCTTCTCTGCATAAGTTCCGGATGATTTTTGTGAAATATATAACTATTGGAGATAATAAAATCTAAAATCGAGCGGGCAGTTTTCATCAGTAAATTGGTCGAATTTCTAAATTCCTCTCTCAAATCGGCAGGCTCTGGAGTTCGTTAAAGCTAAAATATCGCATTATCTTCAGCAGATTATGACGAATGTCATTACAGTATGTAAGAATTGCCTGTGGCTTTACGGATAAGATAACGGTTATTATTGCCATCTTGTCATTTTTGGCTTTTAGAATAGTCTCTAGAGTCAGGTGGGGAAAGCAAAAGCGAGATGAAATATTTAGCGAGAGAAAAATTTCATTTTGCAAATATTTCGTCCGGGATTTCGTTATACAGGTACATGACTGCAGATACTACTTTAAAAAAAGTTATGATAGCTTTGTACCATTTACAAATGCAGAACAGGATGTCCATAGACTCATAAATGATCTTCTGCACAAGGGCGACGTATTCATTGATGTTGGTTGCAACCTAGGGATGTATGCTATTCCTTCTGCCAAGAGAGTAGGATCAGATGGCCAAGTTATAGCTATTGATGCCAGTCCAGAGAATATACTTATGACCAAAAAAAACGCAGGATTGAATGGCCTAACTAATGTTATTGCCTTGAATCTGGCAATATCTGACAGTGAAGGCGAATCTGCGTTTTATCTCACTGAACAGGGCACTTCTGGCACTCTTGTAAAAGGCAGCAAGTTCGGCCAAATAGATCATCAGTTAATTGTAAAGACTTCTACATTAGATGCACTAGTATCTTCATTAAATTTGGAGAAGGAAATTCAGTTGATCAAGGTCGACATAGAGGGCAGCGAAGTTGAGTGTATAAGAGGAGGAAGGCATACATTGCAAAAAACAAAGTACCTGGTCATTGAATGTCACAATATGCAAAACAAGAAAGAGATAGAACGAATTGTGAATGATAGTTTTACCCTCAATGAGATAGATTACAAGCCTGGCTTAGACACCTTTCATATCCTCTGTACTAAAAAATAATTTTATGTTAATCCATTCTATTGGTGCCCGCCGCCTCATAAAATAGGAAATTTACTTTTTTTACATCTCTGCACTGGTTCAAGTGCTCTTCTATCCTGTGTATCAGTTATTGCTTATGAGGTCTGAATATACCTCAATATGCTTCTTCGCCACCGTATCCCATGTCAATTGAGGTTTGAACTGCTCTACATTTTCAACAAACTTGCTATAATTGGAAGCAAGTTGCTCTATAGCCTTGTTAAATGATTCAGGATTCCTCTCTGCAACTACGCCTAGACCAAGTTCTGCAAATTCACGGAAGAATGTTAGGTTGGTTGCCACAAATGGCAGGCCGTGAGCCAGTGCATCGAACAAGACACCCGACCCTGACGCAATTTTGCGTGGAAAAATCATAGCGTCGCATGCAAAGAATAATTTTGACAAACCTTGCTCATCAAGGTAATCAAAACTCAGATTGATCGCATTTTGTATTGGTATTGGCTTTTCTGCCCTGGGAGTTTGTTTGACCACCAACGCCCATCCTTTGGGCATAGTTATATCGTTCAGGATATCAAAACCTTTGAAATGGGTGGCAAATCCAAATGCAAGAAGAAGCATTTTATCAGGCGGCAAGCCCAATTCTTCTCTCAACTTCTGCTTATCGACTGCGAAAGTAAAGGCTGGTGCAGATCCGATGTATATTAGTCTACCATGTCCGATAATATCCTGCGTAGCTTTGTTCAAGTTAATAAAATGCTTTGAAAACTTTGTTATTCTCAACAAGCTATCATAGCTCTTCCGTAAATACCACTTCCTTACATAGATTCTGAAACTTAAGGGAAGGAATTCAAATCTTCCTCCTCTTCTATTAATTTTGGAATCAAAGAATTCCTCGAATTCTGGATAGGGGAAAATCGAATGCGCAGTTGTCACGACCGGAACATCACTTGAATGGTAAAAGTTCTGAAGTGTTGAAGACCTTGGGCGAACACCGAATATTGTCTGCTTCCATCGATCATAAAATAGTGGTTCGTACTGGACATGTACTATGTCCGGCCGAAATTCCTTTATTAGACTTAGGATGCGTTCTGAATTTCTGTAATCCCCTGCTTGGATTATGCTATAAACATTCTTGTCATTAGTGACATTAGATTGAGCACAGGCAACTATTACCTCAGCATAATTTCGTATGGCCTTAACCAAGTTGTCTGTATACCTTCCGATTCCACCCCGAGCAGGGGGATATTCGCCAGAAATCATCAAGACCTTCAAGTAAGGCATTTCATAGCGATTTCCTTTTTGAGTCTTTGGTTGTTGATTATTTATGAAGATTAATTTTTGCAAAGCTTCTTTCGTTAAAGAAGGTCACCTAAAAATTCTTCATATGAAGATGACAAAAAATAGGATAATAATTGATTCTCTTAAGTTTCCTAGAACCAAATGCAGCGACAACGATTGACTAAATATTGTTGTTTAGGAATTCCATGAGCTGTTCCTTGAAAGTTTCCTTGTCAAACAATTGAGATCGTTGAGCAGCAAATTCCATGTATCTCTCTTGCTTTTTCTGGTCAAGTACTATTGATTTAATAATATGGGCTGCTTCTTCTGGCTTCTGATAGCAAAAACCATATTTTTCATTTTCCAGTATTTCGCTGCACGCTCCACCGGTCTTATGAACTACCGGTACTAATCCTGCAGCCATACCCTCAACAATGGAAATCCCAAAATGTTCTCCTATCATTGTATGCAAATAGATCTTTGCTCTTTTGTACATACTGATAATTTCATCTAGGCTGGCGTCGGGATGCAAGTGAACATTGGAACATCCAAGCCTCTCCTTTTCTTCCAATATTTTCTTAATTGCAATACCACTTAGCTGATGGGTTCCACCGTACAAATGGTATTCTATTTCTGGAGTATTCGACGCTATTGTAGGAACAACCTGCAAATTTTTATCTGGAATAAACCTGCTACAGGTAACCACTATATCTTCCCTTTTGGATTGGTGGTATGCATCTCTGAACCTGCGTAGTTCAAGAGGTGGATAAAGAACTTTATCGCCATAATCTTGGTAGCGTGATTTTAGTGCTTTCTGAGTAAATTTGCTATTACAAATGATTTTTGTCCTAGCCAGATAACGGGGATAAAGCCTCTTTTGATAGTAGATATAAGGATAATGATATATTTTCCAAAATCTACTCTTTCTATACTTCGCCTCTGAATTTTCGAAAAGAAAAGCAGGAAAATGCATGTATGTATAAGAACAGTTGATTGGATTGATGTCGCCACCCGTATTAATTATGAAATCAAACCTGTGATTGTAGACCATCGCAGTATAAATTCGGGCCAGCAATCTGTGGTAAAGACTAAAAACTCTTGGTTTATCCCAGACTAAAGGATGTTTCTCGTGAAAGTGCAGAGAATCAAATCTTGAGATGCCAAAAATCTTTCCAAGCCTCTTCCAATCGGTCTTTTCTAGAGTAAAGAGTGTAACATCAATTTCATGTTCTAATAATGCCTCTATCGCTGTCAGACAAACTCTTTCCCCTCCTCCTGCTGCATTGAGGGTAGTATGAACAACTCCTGCGGTTTTCCGACGGTGCGACATAAGGTTCAAGGTCTTGACTTGGGTCTTTCATATTAAAATTGCTCAGATTGTTTTGTATGCTTCTCTTAGCTTCTTCCTAGACGATTATAGTTTGCAGCTGGATAATAGATCTGAGATTGTCGCGAAAATTCACTCTTCCTTGAATACAGCAATGAAGCATAAATGCGCTATGCTACCTTATCGATTAGTGTTCAATAGCCTAAATTCCACAATTTATACTTCAGTTATTGTTTACAATCTCATCTCATATCATTCAATATTTATGAGCATTTCTAGAATCAAGGTTCTTGGTGAAACAGATCTAAATAGTTTACCAATCCATATTAATACCCGAACTCTATTGTTTTCAAGGTGAACAGTCGTTAAAAGGGCACTTATTACGGGTATAACCGGTCAGGATGGCGCCTACCTTGCAAAGAGTCTCCTGAATAAAGGCTATAAGGTATACGGTACATTCAGGCGGACTTCTACTCCAAATTTCTGGCGGCTGCAAAATCTTGAAGTATATTCGCGTATTAACCTTATTCCTGCAGATTTGTTGGATATGGGGTCCCTACTTGAGACAATCAAGGTTTCGGATCCTGATGAAGTCTATAATCTTGCCGCTGCAAGTTTTGTGAGTACTGCCTTTGAGCAACCAGTTGGCAACGCGGAAATCACCGGGTTGGCAGTAACAAAACTCTTGGAAGCGATAAGATCGCTTAATCCCGATCTGAAGTTTTATCAAGCATCAAGTAGCGAGATGTTCGGAAACACCAACACAACGATGCAAAATGAAAAAACGCCTTTCTCACCTGCTAGCCCGTATGCGATTGCCAAACTTTACGCCCACTGGATGACCCATATCTATAGAGATTCCTATGGCATGTTCGCATCCACTGGAATACTATTCAACCATGAATCGCCACTTCGAGGATTAGAGTTTGTTTCCAGGAAGATTACTAATTGCGTTGCAGAAATATCACTTGGGTTAAGAGACGAGATTGTACTAGGCAACTTGGATGCGAGACGAGATTGGGGCTATGCTCCAGAGTATATGGAGATAGTTCATCTGATGCTGCAGCAGGATAAGCCAGACAATTTTGTAATTGCGACAGGCGAATCACATAGTGTTAAGGATTTTGTAACTTTAGCTTTCGATCTAGTTGGATTAGATTGGAAAAAATATGTCAAAACTGACAAGAGGTTCCTCAGACCTCTTGATGTCGAGTATCTATGTGGAGATTATACAAAAGCTAAAGAGAATCTTCATTGGTCTCCAAAGGTTAGATTCGAAAAGTTGGTCAAATTAATGTTAGATGAAGATTTACGTAGGTGGAAGATGTTCTTGGATGGTAAAGTATTTGCATGGGACGCGCCGTTGTATCCAGACGAATCAAAAATTATAACTAGGTCAAGTAAAGAAAACGTTAACTCAACAAAGATACAAAGTAAAAAACTGCGGATGAAATACAAAGATATTTGATTATAATTGTGTAACCTCAAAATGCTAATACGGTACGTTGGCATAAATAGAGATACAGTAACAAAATCAATTTAACTCGGACCATTTAATTCTGAAAGAATGAAAGAATTAAGCTCACCCAAGGATCTTAAAGTAAGCAGTAATTGCCGAGTATGTGGAAAAGGCAATCTAAAACCGGTTTTGTCCTTGGGAGTCCAATATATAGTCAATTTTGTTGAGTCTGAGTCCCGGGAATCGCTTGCAGCTCCTTTAGAATTGGTGATATGTGATAAGCTGAGCGGCGGATGTGGGCTAGTACAATTGCGGCATACTGTTTCACCAGAATTACTGTACCGAAAATTTTGGTACAAGAGTGGTATCAATCAAACTATGATCAACCAATTAGCTACTATAGCTGCAGCCGCTGAAAGGATAGTTGCCATTAAGCCTAATGATATCATTGTTGATATTGGAGCTAACGACGGAACGCTGCTGCGATGCTATAGCACTAAAGACGCAAGGCTTGTAGGATTTGAACCTGCGGTCAACCTTATTGAGGAGGCTAGAGTAGGTACAACGCTTATCATAAATGATTTTTTTAATTATGACAGCTTCAAAGAGAGATTTGGGACCCAAAAGGCAAAGGTAATAACCAGTATTGCTATGTTTTATGATTTAGACGAACCAAACAGGTTCGTTGAAGATATAGTAAATATCTTGGACCAAAACGGCGTATGGATAATCCAAATGAATTACCTTGTGACTATGCTGCAAAACAATGCATTTGACAATATATCTCATGAACATTTGGAATATTATTCGCTACAATCCCTAAAACATCTACTAGATAGACACGGTCTGGTAGTTTTTGATCTAGAATTTAATGAAATTAATGGTGGTAGCATTAGAACCTATGTCAAGCGCAAAGATTGTTCGAAATACCCAGTAACAGACCGCGTTAAAGATACTCTGGAGACGGAACGTAAAATGCGAATAGACGATCATCAAATATATCTGGAGTTTGCCAGCAAACTTCAAGAACTCAAGAATAAAACATACAATTTCATAAAAGATGTAGTCAATCAGGGAAAAACGGTTTATGTATATGGTGCATCGACACGTGGCCATGTTCTATTGCAATTTTACAATCTTGATCACAAACTCATAACTGCAGCAGCAGACAGAAATCCTGTTAAATGGGGGAAAAAAATTGTGGGAACTTCTATCCCAATAATGTCAGAAGAAGAAGCAAGAAGTAAGAAACCAGATTACTTTCTTGTATTGCCATGGTACTTCATTGATGAATTTAAGAAAAGAGAAGATGCTTTCCTTAGGGCTGGAGGGAAGTTTATAGTTCCGCTACCGCAATTTAGACTGATTGGCTTGGAATAAGCAGAAATATGTATGTACATTATGCTGCTCTCTATAGGCCATTCTCGCTGAAGAATGATTGAATAGCATGATAGAAACAATCATTTTGGTAAACTAAACAATTGGCGACACTTATTTTGAGCTTTTTAATTCTTGGTTGCTTTGAAACCAAGAAACAGTGGCCTTCATTCCATCCTCAATCGTAGTCCATTGCGTCTGCTTAAAGTCCAGTAGTTTTTCGGCTCGCAGATTATCCAATAACCGCGACCTGTTACCTGCAGGTTTACTAAGGTCATAGGAAATATTCTTGGGCTGCCAATTTGTTATCTTGAATATTAAAGATATTAATTCATTTATTGTAGTGGATTCCCTTGTAGCGACATTAACAGCAGTACAGTCACTAATTTGCCTGCTTGCTCTGATCATACATTCGGCTACATCATCAACATATGTGAAATTTCTGGACTGGTTTCCATCGCCGTATATGCGAAAGGGGTCGGTATGGGAAATCGCTCTCAAAATTAATGCCGGAACTGTATATGTGTAATCCTGCCATGGGCCATAAACTGTAGATAATCTGACTATGCTTCCTTTAATTCCAAACTCCTGCCTAAACATATGCAGCGAATATTCGCCCATAAGTTTGGCAAATCCATAACTTTGATCCGGCGTTTGTAAATTATTAAAATCTACCATGTCCTCAGTAAGGAGTTGCTGAGCACTTACTGGATAGGCAAGGGCACTGGAACAATACTGAATATGGTTAACACCAGCTTTAACGGCATTCTCAAAAATAATATTATCAATAGCCATATTGGTACAGCAAGAGGCAGGATGGTTCTCCAAGTAAATGCGGTCGCCATTCACAGCCGCAAGGTGGAAGACCGTGGAACAATCTCTTAGTGCATCTCTCAATTGTTTCGGATCTTCCTTTATGTTTATTCTGACAATAGTCATTTTACCCGCGTCATCTGGTGACCTTGTCTGATGATTGCTATTGCAGATTACCTTAACATCATGACCCGACCTTGTCAACCTCTGAACTAGGTGTGAACCGATAAAACCACATCCTCCGCAAACAGCCACACTTTCTTTTTTGATAACCAAAATTCTACCTACTTCTATTCTGATGCCTTCAAAATCTCTTGATGATCTCTTCGATCACTTTCGGTGCCGCCATTCCATCCCCAAAGGGGTTCTTGGCTTTTTTGATCATCCTAACAATCTCTCGGCGATTTTTAGTTACATGACCTATTATGTCAGAGATCCTGTCTTTTCCCATTCTGGAAACCAAAAAGTTGGCTCCAGCATTGACTGTATCAATCCACTCTGTGCTGTGCCGAAGTGTTATGCATGGCACTTGTACCATAAATGCTTCCTTTTGCATGCCTCCAGAATCTGTCATTACAAAGAGCGAGTTCTGCATCAGCTTCATCATTGCATGGTATCCTAGCGGATCGATCATGGAAAGGTGCGTTATTGATTTGGCCTTGTTTATCAAGTTAAATTGTTTCAGTCTTTCTCTTGTCCTAGGATGCATAGGCAAAATTACATGTGTCTTGCATCTTTTGATAGCATCAAGGATATTACCGAGTCTCTCGGGCTCGTCTGTATTTTCTTCTCTGTGGATGGTTGCAACTGCATATTGACCCGCTATTGCACCTTCGGGCAGACCTGTACCTTCTATTCTTTCCCTTTCGCGCAGATAAAGGTCATACATTGTGTCACCACTAAGGACAACTTTCTTTTTTGCAATGCCTTCCACAAGGAGATTTTTTTTGGCATTCTGAGTTGGAGCAAACAGCAGTTGGCAGATATGATCAATTGCCTTTCTATTTATCTCCTCAGGCATAAATTCCTCATGACTTCTAAGTCCTGATTCAAGATGAGCAACAGAAATTTTGAGTTTAACAGCTGCCAATGCAGCACCGATTGCTGAATTTGTGTCACCAGGAACCAGACAAACTGATGGTTTTATCTCTCTCAGTGCTTTTTCTACCGCTATCATAATATTTCCTGTCTGCCAGCTGTGAGAGCCTGAGCCAATCCCCAAGTCATATTTTGGGGGAGGAACATCAAGACCTTGAAAAAAAATCTTGCTCAGTTCAAAATCATAGTGCTGGCCTGTATTTACAATGACAAGATCAATTTTTCTTTCGATGCATTCACGGATAACAGGGACACATTTGATTATCTGTGGCCTTGTTCCAAATACTAGTGCTAGCTTCAAAGCGTATTACCCGACAAAGGTCTCGTTATTTCCAACATCAATATTTCCTGCTAGTTTTCAGCGACTTTCAAGATTGTCTTGCTCAAAGGCTCAGCTCCGGTAGGCAGTTCTGGCGGTTTCATCTTCTTGGCAGCATCAATTGATCTGATTAGTGCATCTGGTGTAAACTCGTCTAGCAACACTCCATTGACTTTTTTACAGAGTACTGTTGCATCTTCAAGTCCCGCTGTTCTTGTCCAGTCAGGATTAACGGAAATGACAGTAGGCTTGCCATAAACTAGCGCTGAATCAATTATAGTTTCGCCAAAATGAGTGACCACAACTTGAGCTCCAGCAATGAGCTCGTGGAACTTGTCGCTATAATCTATTACTTTCCATGACGGGTGCCTCTGTGTATAACCTTGATTATAGAGGGCTCCAGCTTGGAGAACTACATTTTCTAGGCTCGACGAATCTAGCGCTTGGAACAGCATCTTGTGACCATAGGTGCCACCAGTGACCAAGATGTATCCTCCGTCATAAGGCTTTACTTCTGGCTTGGCAAGCATAGGTCCAAATACCTCTCCTTTTGGCAGGAGCTTCTTCTGCTCTTCCCATTGCAAAGCTGTTATAGTTGAAGATCTTTCAAGAAGCTTCGCCGTCTTGGATGCATTTGTAAATCTGACAGAGCTTTCTAAATTTACAGTGGGTATACCGTTCATCCATGCAAGCATACATGGAGCAAGACAAAAGTTGCTTCCAGTGCTGACAACAATTGCCTTGCCTCTTACCATGAAAGAGGAGCGCAGAAAAGACTTTGCAAGACCTGCCATGAATGGAGCAAGTGGAGTCTTGGGACCACGAGGTTTTGCCATTGTCCTCACATCTCCAAACCTCTTGAGTCTGTTGTGACTCAGCTTATCGCCTTCTGGGACAACTATTTCCATTTCACATCTGCCGGCTAACTGCTGAGCGAGAGCATATGCATAGCCTGTATGGCCGCCGCCACCTGCAAGCAGTACGACCTTGCTCAATTGCTATGCCTCCTATTGTAGCCAACAGCAGTAATCCGTGGAATACCTTTGAGTGCAAGCATCGTATCTATAGCTTGAAAGAGCTCCGGCTCACTGTCGCTTTCCCAGAACTTGGGCTCTCCTGTTGGAGCTCTTCCATCGAGGGCCTGTTTTATTCCGTCAACAAATGAGTCCTCGGTTGTTAACAAGTAATTACTGGAGGAAGCTATATTGCATGCTACCACTGGCTTGCCCAGAGCTATGTACTCGGCAATTTTCTGCACTCCTTGTTCACTATAATAATCGCTAAATATCGTTCTGTGTCTTGGTACTATGCATACATCCGCAGAAGCAATGTAACTTGGAACATCGCTATAGTCTACCCATCCAAAAAATCTTACAGAGTTTGGAAACCTGGACACAAGAGTCTCTATATTATACCTTAAAGGGCCGTCACCAACTATCCATAACTGGATATTGACCATAGACGAAAGACCTTCTGCAACTTTTTCAAGCATGTCTGCTCCTTCGACCCTGCTGAGCTTGCCAACAAAAAGGACAACCTTGCTATCAATACTACATCCGGCAGTACTTCGAATGGATTTGCTTTCTTTGCGAGGCACAAAATTTCTCAGCGGGTAATTAGGAACAGTAAAGACCGGTTTGCCAAAGTTCTCTACTTCCTCTAGCATTTTGGAAGAGACAACAACGACGATATCGGCCTTGCTTCTTACCATGTTCTCTATTCTTCCAGCAAATCGTGAAAGCATACCTTTTCCGAATTCTACTTCAACTTCTTTTGACCATGGAGAGCGATAATCATAGATGTATTTTTTACCGGCCAGACATGGACCTAGGCCTACAGTGTCAGGGCAATTTGCGACCCACAGAATATCGCCACGGACAAACAGGCTCTCTAGAAAAAAGGCCGAATAATTGATTAACGAGGATAGGAGCCTGCTCTTAAATTTCACCTTGATCCTTGGTCTGAAGATTATGAATCTTAGACCATTCTTCTCTACAGCATTCTTAATCTTGAGCGTTCTTGGATGCACATCGGGGTTTCTATGAAGGTAAATAACACTTAGAGAGCGCAGCCCTATCTCAGAGGCAGATTGTTGCTCATGAATAGATGGTTCTGCAATTTCTTCCATATTATTTACCACTGCGATTCTTATGGTAGAACAAGAATAAGGCAACGACCAGTAATAAAGGTAATCTAGGTAGTTATGAGAGAAAAAACGGGTAATGGCGATATATATTGAGATGACCCGTCAGCAAGGCCGATAACAACAAAATAAGAGCCTATCCCAAAATCAACCTCCTGTACACAATGATACAGCATGCTAGCTGTACCAACGCTAGGTAGTTCTGTGATTTCTTTTCGTACCGGATTAACAATTTCCGGAATCTGTTGTGCCATGAATTGGTACGTTCTACAACCCATCGCCTTCTTTTATGTCGCTTCTTCTCTCTCCTGTGTCTGATATGCGGCACATACTTTCTTTTTACAACCTCATCTTCTACAGCATGAAAATCGTATGCCTTGTCCAGACACAGGTGCTGCCTTCGATATTTCCTGGGCCCGGGTCTTCTGATAACAGTACCATCCATAGTCTGAGCAGCTGCTTTCATATCGTGGGTGTTGGCTGCTGTTATGACAACTGACAGCGGTACTCCTTTCTGGTCGGTTAAAATGTGCCTTTTTGTACCTGTCTTGCCTCTATCTGTCGAACTGGGGCCTGTCTTGTCCCACCTAAAGGTGCTTTTACAGAGGCACTGTCAAGGGACTGCCATCTCCATTTGATACCACGTACAGAATTGTAAATTTGCAGCAATCTGACCCACAATTTCTGAAATATCCCTAGACTAACCCATTCCTGAAATCTGCGGTGACAGGTAGAGCCTGACCCATACTCTCTGGGCAGCATCTTCCACTGGCAGCCAGTGCGAAGTATGTACAGGATGCCATCCATTACCGTCCTGAATGAAACTGCTGGGCGGCCTACTGTTTTGGATGGCTTTTCTTCAGGCAGGATGTCCTTCACTTCATTCCATACGCTGTCAGGGATATGTCTGATAGTGGGAAGGTACTTTTTCTTCCTGTACTGATACTTCTTGATGGACACACGATATGGAGGCAATGGCAAGCTAAATCTGTACCTGTCAGGGAAACAAGACCAGCCTGTCAATAATATTGGGATAGGCTCTAAATCAAAGTGTATTGTAAATCTTGGTCAGCTGTTCTCTTATCTTATCCTTGTTGTATTCGCTTCTGACATAACTTGATCCTTCATTATTAGGTGAACTCTTTGTTATCAGCGTGCAAAGACTTTCGTTTACCTGTTCAATCGATACTGCCTGCTTGCAGTGTGGAAATTCATGAGAATAAATGACATACCTTCCCATTGAAAGTGCTTCAATAACTGAATGTCCCAAGCCGTCATGCATGGGCAGTCTGATAAAGATACTCGTATCGGAAAAAATTGATTCCATGTCGTCTGCCCATGGTATTGATGTTACGTTGGATTTGTTCAAGTAGTCACTTGCAGAATATGGTAAAATCACAAAGTTCAGTTTGGGAAAAGACTCTATGACCTTATCGATTACTTGCTTCCTAAAAAAGTCCTTTCTAGAATCGGGCAGATAGACCAGTACTCTGGTTTCATGAGGTAGAGGTTTAGGTTCAAAGATTCTGAAAACTGGAAGAGGTAGCGGAATAGGTTTTATACCTATAGAATCTAGCTCGTCGACCAGCCTCGGGTTGGCTAGGTGAATGTCGGCCAGACCTTTGTATCTTTTTGCTATGAATTTCGATTTTATGTTTGTTGTCGCATTGTATGAGTCTGTGCCTATCCAGTGGACAATTATTTTTTTGCCCGCTTTTTTTAGGGTTTGAACTGTTCTCAATCCGCCAAGTGTCACTAGTGGTGAAAAGATATAGTGGATGATGTCACAGTCGCTTGCTTTATCAACTAGTTGTGGATCTACAAGGTCGGTCGAAACTAATTTGATATCCACCGAATTGCCGAGCTCTTTTATGAGAGCATTGGAGAAAAACTCGCCGCCGATTATACCGATCATTGGCTCGCTCGCCTGCCATGACTGCTATTTCTTTCCGGATCTGCGATCAAGAAGTGCAGCGTAAATGAACGGCAGCAAGGTTGTGGCTTCGCCATGAATTGTTGTCTGCCTAGCCCTTGTTTTCACCTTCCCCCAAGAAATCGCCTCAGCTACTAGCGCCCCGCTCAGGCTTCCATCCCACTCTGGCGCGGTTGTAATATAGACGGCGTAGTCAAGGCCGCCTCTGAACTGGTTCCACCACAGGGTGTGATGCTTTGATATACCTCCTCCTACCATAAATGCTCCAGATTTTTTTGCTTCAAATACAAGGTCAGAAAGCTTGGTCTCGTCTTTCATGATGTCAAGCTTAAAGTCCTTGTGCTGCTGGTAAAAGAACCACATCTGGCTGCCAACGGCGCCATCAACGATACCGGGAACAATGACAGGAATTTTGTTTTTGTGGGCCCAGTACAGAAACGAAGACTCGTCAAGGGTGCTTCCAATATAGTCAGTGATCTCGTATGTTGCAACTTCCCGCAAGCCTTCCTTGTACATCAAGCCCAGACATTCTTGGACTTTTTTTTCGATAAGAGGACCATAGCTATCCACAGGTACAAGGACGTTGCCAAGCCGGTGGATATCCTTGGTTGCAAGAAGGCGATCATCCATCCTAAAATCACCAGCATAATACTTTGCAAAAGTTCTGGCAATATCGTGGTCAAGAGCTCCGCAGGTTGTGATTACGCAGTCAAACATCCTGTTTTTTAGCATGTCCCGTACTATTCCTCTAGCGCCAGTCGAGATAAGGGCGGCCACAAATGACAGAAACTTTGTGCACTGCTTTTCTTCTACCATCCTGCTCAGGATATCAACACCGTCAGAGAGGTTCCTTGATTCAAAGCCACCCGAAAAGACCATCTTGTCGTAAATCGAGGACAAGCTAGATGAGCTGTCTATAGAATAATCTAGAACGCTGCTGTCCAGCAGATCTCTATCTGGCTTGGAGGATTTTCTTTTCTTTCTATTGCTTGCTCTTGACGCCATGCAAACTAGGAATATTCTACGGTATAAAACGCCTTCCATTGTGTACAGTTTGGATGGCTGCTAGGTTTCCAGTCATGCCTAGTTGAAAGTTACATACATTTCTCATCGAATGGAACTTTGTTTTTAAACCGTTATCTTTTATTCTGTTGCCTGTACATGCTGCCGAAAAAAACAATATCCCTCTTCGGTACACCGGCTCCGGCCTGCCATGCTTTGCAGGCCGGATCCTTCCATGAAATAGAATTTTTAAATGCAAGTTCAATTTTACCAAAGGGATGCACCGGAGAAATGAGCTAGGGCAAGGGCGAGGGCAGGGACAAGAACAAAGAAATGATCAGGAACGACATGCAAATAGCCACGGCAGTGACCACAGGCACACGTTTAGCGGAAAAAAGATAGATCCGCCGCGCATCTCAGCCAACATGACAGTTTCTCAACTTGTGGAATTTTACGGATCAACCGGGTATAACGCTCGAAGGCTTGCCGAAGCTGCAGAGATTCTCAAAGAGATGATCGACACAAACTCTACTGTATGCCTGACTCTTGCAGGTGCAATGACTCCGATTGGCCTTGGACGGTCTATAGCCAAAATGATAGAAAGTGGCTTTATAGACTGGATAGTAGCGACCGGTGCAAATGTCTACCACGACCTGCACTTTGCATACGACCTTCCAGTCAGGCAGGGTCATTTTAATGTCGACGATGACATCTTGTACTCAAAGCAAATAGTTCGGATTTATGATGTTTACATAAAAGAAATAGGAACCTTGCAAGCGCAGGACCTCATTATCCAGAAGGACATAGAAAACGCAAGAAAAGCAATCAGCGCTGATTCAGCCAGCGCTTCTACTGCAGATATTGCATATGCGCTGGGCAAGGCGGCAAAGGAGAATTCCAAATACCCGGAGAAGTCGTTTATCGTTTCTGCATATGAGCACGGCGTTCCTGTATACATGCCTGCCATTGCAGACTCGTCGGTGGGCCTAGACATGCTCCCGCTTTTGTTTGAAGGCACTGCCATTTTGCCAAACGTCATTCTTGACGTAGCAGAGTCTGCTGCAATACTGTGGAAGAGCGGCAAATCCGGAGGGCTTGAGCTTGGCGGAGGAGTTCCAAAAAACTTTTTCCAGCAGACAGGTCCTGCACTCTACCAGATACTGAAACTTAAGGAGGGAGGACAGGATTACCTTATCCAGCTGACAGATGCTAGGCCTGACACTGGAGGTCTTTCTGGCGCAACGCTGCAAGAAGGCAAAAGCTGGGGCAAGATCAAGACGTCGCATGGAGGAAATGTAATAGTTTACGGAGACAGCTCCGTCTACTTCCCACTCCTCTGCTCCTATGCACTTTCAGAATGTAAACCCCGGAGGCCAAAAGAGCTGTACAGAAAGAAGGCTGCCTGGGTAAGCGAGATGAAGCAGGCTTACTTGGCAAGAAAGCGCTGACCGCAAGCGATAGTGATTCTGCTGGGCCGTGGATAGCTGAAAGGATGAACGAACGAGAGAAGTGAAATCTTGGCCGGGCCACCGTCCTGCGGTAGCATAATCACCAAAATTGGATCCTCATACAGTTATCCTGATATGAATACCCGAGCTTTTCGTAGAATCTCATTCGCTCATCAGAGCAGTCAAGCACAGTTCTGAAACATCCAAGTTCCTTTGCCTTTTGTGTCGCATACAAAACAAGCTTGCTTCCGATGCCAAAGCCCCCAAACTCCTTTCTGACTGCCACATCTTCGATATGCCCAACTCTTGAGCCTTCAAAGATAAATTTAGGTTCCACAAGGAGCGTAGTCGTCCCCAAAACCAGCCCGTCTTCTTTCACTGCAACGTATATCTTGTGCAGGGGATTGGACCTTATCTCGTGGAATATCCTGACCGCCCTGTCTTTTCCAAGCGGGCCGACCGGCGCGAGGTTTTCCAGCACTTCAAGGAATCCCTTGTCAAGATCTACTGCCTGTATCTCCCTTATTGTGTAGTCAACTGACTTTCCCTGTCTTTGGCTTGATTTTGAAGACAGCTGCGCATCAGTCTTCATATGCCGCAGTACTGGACAAATTGGCTTAATTTGGTTTCAGTATGAACTTGGCTGCAAAGGTCAACTGAATGCCAATCATACCATCTTCTCAGATCTGGCTATCCATCTGCCAGACTTTGAGCCAAGTTCGATGTTTCCAACCAGTCTGCCTCCGCTGTATACCTTTGCAAATTCGCTGCTTCCAAGCATCGAAGCAAGAAGGCTTTTGTTTTCATGGTATCCAGACTCGACTACTTTGATGCCTAGCTTGCTACTTGCCCTGTTTATGATATTGCGAGCTGCTGACCATTCGCCCTTCCAGGATATTACCTCAAACGTCCCAAATTGCAATGTTTGCAGAGTATAGCCTTTCAATTTGGCTTCAAACTTGTGGTTGTTTTTCTTTGCGTAGGCATTCATCCATTCTATTGCTTTATTCGCCGCTTCCTGTTCTACTGCGAAATTGTCAGCCGTAGCCATGTATGAGTCTGGTGTGGACCAGAGTATATGCGTAGCCGTCTTGCTAGATATGCAAAGGATCCTGAATGCTATGTTTATCTTCTGGGCCAGATAGAACAAGGCTGTAAAAGGAGATGGAAGGCAACAGAATTTGTGAAAATATCGTCAATCTGAATGGGAATATAACCAGTGCCAAAATCATCGAAAAGGGCACAACTATTGGCGTCTATTCTCGGAGCATGTCTTCAGGGCCAGAGAAGCTTGACAGGCTCTCGCTGCAGGCAGAGATTCTGTCCGATGCAATCCAGAGCGCAGGGCAGCAATTTGGCAAGGTTCATTACATGATGGCCCACAACAACAATTCGGACCTTTTCTTCTTTCCTATTATAGTCAATGGCAGAAAGATGGAGCTTGTTGTGAACATTGTATCCCCGTATGATTATGCCGAAATGGTAAACAAGGTCTTTAATTCCCTGAACCAGTCAGGCATCAAGCATTCCATGCAACAATAGTCCTGCTGACAAGCTGGAACGGTTTGCTTGCTTACTCTCTTCTGCTTCTCCCCTCTATCCAACCAATAATTTTTAAATGACCATATGTAGAATCCATCATTCTAGCATGACAGGAAAACCAAAGGCAAGCAGAACTAAAGGTAGCAGCAACAATAACAGCAAGAAAAAACTGTTTGTTGGAGCAGGGGCTGCAGCGGGCATAATTGCGATCGTGGTAGCATTTGTCATGGGCGGCAGTACAAACCAGGCGACAACTGCATCGTCTCAGGATCCCATCATAGCAAAGATAGCCGCTCCTTCTATGCCCGGAGCTGCAGCACTTGGAAGCAGCTCTGCCAAGGTCACGATTGTTGAATTTGGAGATTATCAGTGTAATTCGTGCGAGCTGTTCTACAAGGAAACCAAGGATCAGCTGCTGGCAAACTATGTTAACACAGGAAAGGCCAAGTTTCTCTTCAAGGATTTTCCTATAAATGATGTAATTTTGCAGCCGCCAAATGCATCCTCCCTTGCAGCAGAGGCCTCTTACTGCGCGGCGGATCAGGGCAAGTACTGGCAGTACCATGATGAACTTTACAATAACCAGAAAAAGGAAGGGATAGTGTGGGTTTCCGAGGATGTCTTGAAGCAGTTTGCCACCAACGTTGGCATCAAAGACCCGGCACAGTTCTCACAGTGCCTTGATTCCCATAAATACGCAGGCATTGTAAAAGATAACTATAACCTTGCGATGCAGCTGGGGTTTAATGCAACACCTACCTTTGTAATAATGGAGGATGGCAAGCAGCCAGTCAAGCTGGTGGGCGCATATCCTTATGTTGAATTTGATAAGGTGCTGACTGATCTTCAGAATGGGCAGGCCTGAGAGCTAAACCAAGGCAAGGTAAGACAAGGAAGGACAGGGCTACATAACCAACCAACTAACTAACTAACCAAACAACAAATCGCAACCGGCTCTAGAGGATAACTCCATACCACGTATATCCTTTCCAACCTCATTGTCTGCCGGCCCTTGGATTTGGCTGCAAAAACAGAAATCAAGACCTATTACAGGATTCAGCATATAACCTCTGCAGGCTCTTGGGAGACCCTTCCATACGGAGTTGATTTTGGCTCTGTAAAAGAGGCCGTCGATTTTATCAGCAAAATTGAAAGACCAGAATACTTTGGAAATTACAGGATAGTTAAGATTGATGAAAGCATTGCCGCAACATTTGATGGCTCCCTGGATGAAGAAAAGGACCAGATAAAAGCCAGCATATTATAGACTGATTGATCATAGACCGAAAGGTTGCATGATATTTTTCTTTGCCAGCTGCGACCTTTGTTCCCTAGGTCTGAAATAAAATGCTATTCAAATTTCCAATGCGTGTGCGCCTTATAGTGTTTGTAACAGAAACGCAATTTGCACTTGCCGCATTGAAATGTGGGTTTGATATAGCATGAAAATGCCCCGCAGCGCCCCTCCCGTATGGACTTTTGTTTCCAGTCATCCAGTATCGTCATGGCAATGTCTGAGGCAAACTGGCAGTTATGGTTTTCTAACCGCCTGACCAACTAACTAACTATCTATCTTGCAACCAACAACGCACTGGCACGACAGTGGTTATAAACCGCGCATGACCATATGATCTATGGATAACGATAACTTGACAGCACCTGGTAGAAATCACAATAATTTCACCATCAGAATTCTAAATGATTCTGTCAAGTTCTATTTGCCAAGAGTGGAAGGGTATCTTGAGATTGTTCGTGAAATGGCTTCAAGATACGGCGGTATGTCACTGATAGAGTTCGACGGCTACTTTGAAGGCAGGTTTGAGCCTGTCAAATACACCAGAGTCGAGATTCACACCAACAATGTTAATGAAGAGGAGATGACCCAGCGCGCAAACCAGATCCGCATTGCTCTGAAACAAAATTCACTTGCGTTTGAATTCAATAATCGGCTGATTCTTGTTAGCGAAGCCTAGTCAAGATGTGTCACAGAAAGCAAAGCAAGCAACCAGCGTCGGCGTTTTAGTGCTGTATGGCAGTTGACAATCAATCAGTCAGTCAGTCTGGCCAGAAACTGAAGACTTTTTGTCAAGAAAAGTCACCAAGAAAGGCGCTACTGCCACAGTTAATAACGCAACCCCAAGTTTTGTCGTATCATTTTTGACAAGGCCTTCCACAAAAAGCCAGATAAACAATGCTCCTACAAGAGCTGCGGCGTAATTCTCTACAAGCTTCCATCTGAAATCAAATGCCTTTTGCATCAGGCAGCTTTTGCGCATTCCCCGTTTAAATCTGCCTGATTCGCAGGTGTAAATGTCGGATAATGCAAGCAAAGTAAGTATCACGGGCCGATTTACCTGCCCTAACTAGTGTCGTAATGTCGGACCTTTCTTTTCTTTATGTAGCGCTGGACTGACTGATTTATCAACCATTGACAGAACCTACTTATCTGGCCGTAGCCAAAAGGCTTGGTGTTACATTATTTTATATTGAGTTGCCACCAGAGTACAGCTGTTCCTTGGCAGAGGATAGACCACTGAGCGTTGAAACTGACAAGCCATCATACCTAGCTGGTGATCAGGTCAAGATCAGCGGATCTGTCAGCAAGATTTCAACCAACCACGGGACAGTGTTTGTTCAGATTCATAGCAACGATGGATCAAAATACAGAGACGGCAGGTTAACTCTTGATCCAGACAACTCTTTTTATGATGAATTCAAACTGACAGGCAACCTGACTTCAGGAAGATACACGGTCAGGGCGATTTTTGAAGGGCAGAGCGCACAGACTTCTTTTCTTGTAATCGGCGATGGTGGAGCGGATACGCCTATCTATACTAATTTCTTTTTTGCAGACATTGTCGGCCTTTCAGATAGGACGCTGAATACTCGAAGACAGGTCCAAAAGATAAACGTATTAAACAACTCGATTAAAGAGTGCGACGCATACCGGCTGACCCCAACCGAAAGCAAGTTTGTACTGCCAACTGGCGATGGCGTTGCAATAGGTTTCATCCAAGGGTCGCACCTTCCATTCCAGCTGTCTATGCAGCTACACCAAAAACTCGCAGCCTATAACAGCCAGGTGGCGGAGCCAGACAAGGTCAGAATAAGGATAGGCATCAACGCTGCGCCTGTTTTTCTGGTCAAGGACCTTCTGAACCGTATGAACGTATGGGGCGATGGGATAATACTTGCCAAGAGGGTTATGGATATCGGGAGCGAAGACCACATCCTGCTCAGCTCGCGGGTAGCAGAAGACCTGATGAGGTTGCCTGAATTTCGCCAGTATATCCGCTGCATAGGCGAATACACATTCAAGCATGGAGAAAGGGATGTCCTGTACTCTGCATATGGCCCAAGCTTTGGGAGTCCTCACCCGCCAGGGCCTGATAGAGAACGCTCGATCGCCAAAGAGAGGATCAATTTGGCATATTACAGCAGGTACGAAAACGGCGCATATTTCTACGACAGAAGTGAAAATCTGCCCTCTTTTTCAAACCTCCTGTCATATGCTAGGCAAAAGATAATCATTGCAGGAGTGTCGCTGACATTTGATCCAATGTCTCACAAAGACCTTTTTATTGAGCGACTAAACGACGGCATGAGTGCTGTAATAATACTTCCAGAATTAGAGTCCAGGTTTATTCAATCCTATGAGAAGGAAACCCGTGTGGTTGGCCTGAAAGACAAGCTAGCCGGCTGGGCTGCCGAATTTTACCGTTGGAAAGAGCAGCTGATAAACAAAAATAGCCTGTATGTCGGTTCGTTTGGCGGCTTTACTGCCCAAAGCATGATCATAATTGACCCTGAAGACAACGACAGAGCAATGATCCAGGTAGAATACCACGACATCCGGGATGTTGTGCAAAGGAGGTTTGAGATAGTATTCAAAAGAAAAAATGCTGCGGCATTCAACCAGTATCTAATGCACTATAAATCGTTTGAAGAAAAGGCCCGTCCTTATCTGTACAAAAGTCACAGGTCGAATCTCTAGCTGCCGGCCTGTCTAATCAATAAAAATTGAACGTAACAACTACTACCTGTATAAAATCAAGAAAACAATAGGCAGATAGATAGAAAATAAAAAAAATTTCATTTGGGCAAACAAATGAAATGCTTTTTCGATACTGGATATGTGCGCATATATTACAATAGGCATACGCAACAGCGATGTGCGAACTTGCTAGTTGCTTTACCTTACCTTGGTGTAGCTTTCTGACCTTGTCTTATCTGATGTCTGGCTCATGTCTTACGCCAGGTTTTACACCCACTCCGAGTCCTATGGCGATGGCAATTAACGCTGCAACCATGGCTATTCCATATGTCTGCGCTGGTTGTGCCGGGCATTGACTGGCTTGGCCAGCAATCTCTCCACATTGCGGACTTGCAGCAGCAGTAGAGTTGGTGTTACTGGAGGTAGCATTACTACCCGCAGTGGAATTTGATGCAGTTGCGTTCGAAGCAGCCTGTTGCGCAAATGCCAGGTTTCCACCTGCGATTGCGACCAGGCTTGCAACGATGATAACTCCAGGCAATACTGTTGAACCCAGGTTATTCATGCTTCATATTGGATAAGGTAATATTTACACTTTTTAGCTATTTTGTAACGTAAATTGGCACATTTAAGGGAATGTCTACAATTACTTAAAAGTATATCAAAAAGACATCAAAAATGTAATTACTGCCTGTGCGGGCTCGGGATGAGCTAGATATCCGAACGCTAGTGTTGCCTGCCTTCCTGACGCCTGTATTTTTCCAGTATCGACCTTATCTTCTCTCGCTCTTGCTGGGAAGGTTTCGGCAGGTTCATGCTCATCTTCCAGTATTTTCCTGCATGGTAGCTGAGAGGCTCTTTGGTTGCGTCACTGACACCTTCTGTGGCTTCTCCTACAAACATGGTGTGATCTCCCAGCGGAATTGTCTTGAACAGCCTGCACTCAATATTCGCACAAGCCCCTTTCACCATCAGTGTCTTGATCGTTTTGGCAGGGTAGAATTCAAACCCCAATTCCTGCAGTGCTGATATCTTGTCATACTCTCTTGCTGAGTATCCGCCAGAGACACTTGAAAGCACAGTCTGGTCGGTGCTACAGATGCTAATTCCAAACTCTTCTGTTTGTGCAATGTTTTCATGCGTGGCATGGCTTGGTCCCACAGATACTGCTATCAACCCGGGCCGGTAAGAAACGTGATGCGTCCACTCGGCTGCCATTACATCTTGGCCATGAGGGCCTGTGGTCGTGATCAATCCTATGTTTGTTATGAACTTGTTCGATATTTCGCTGCCCCATGGAATATCCATTTTCCTGTTAATTATCTGACATCTACCTTATTTATCTGAAGTTCTACCACTTGATAGATGTTAATAACTAGACGGTAGTTGCCAATAGATTGCTGTAAAAACGATATCGCTAATTTTTCCTTATCTTGGTAAATGGAGCACCGAGAATTAATTTTCTTGCAATTGAAGCTACCTCATATACCGCCTTCTTGATATCCTCTGAATTGTGGCCCAGCAGTCTCACAACAATTCCTGAATTGGATGGCAATAAGGTTGAACCGCAAGATACCGCAGTGGAGTGCCTCAAGGTAGCGTTGATTTCCTGCTTTAGTTTGCTGCAGATATCTTGCTTTTTATTGATAATGTATACAGTGCCAAGCACTTTGAATTCTCCCAAGACCCCAAAGCTTTTTACATCATGTCTTTTGGGTTCGATTAATCCAACATCTATAAATTTCAAAACATCAGCCTGATCCTTGACGACTACCTTTGTATAACAGATATCATATTCAAATGATTCACCACTATGAACTCTGCCGGGAACAATGATTTCTGAATATATTGCAGTGGCGCTCTCATGAACCCGCAGTGTGATTTTCTGATAAAAGCGTGAATTTCTATACGGAATTATCTGGTCAGGAATGAATTCAAGATAACTTGCCTCGCCAATAGAAATATTGACAATCTGAGTAGCATAGTTTTTTTCCATTCTATAAATTCTGGTTGCTCCCTGTGTCGTTATATGAGCAAAGGCGCTTTCTTCAAGCGTAATATCCATTCTGTATCTATCGCCTTGCAGAACGCCGCCTGAGGGTGAAATTATGTATAGATATGCCATCGATGGAAGGGATTCTTCTAAGTAAAGGGCTCTCTGAGCGAATAGAGGAATTCTCGAATATTGTTCTCTTACAACTGTCCTTGCAGTCGACTTGTCGTATGCCAGTCTCAGTGCAAGTGCACCTATCTTGCCTTCATTCCCACCGCTCAGCTGCTCCAGACCTGATTCATATACAGCTATCTCTGGCGGCAGGTCATCTGGTGTATAAAAGTCTAAAACCTCGCCCACTTACTTTGCCACAGCCTTTGGAGGCAGCTCAAACAATACGTCTTTTATCAGGTGACTGGCGACTTGCTTCAATCCCTGCCCTGTCTTGCAATTTACAAAAACATAGGGTTTGGACTTCCTTACTAGCCGAGCGTCCTTTTCCATTATGCCCAAATCTGCTCCAACATAAGGCGCTAGATCTATTTTGTTTATAACCAATAGATCACAGCTCTCAATTCCGAGTCCTCTTTTTCTTGGATATTTGTCGCCTCCAGCCACGTCAATAATATAAATGAAATAATCGGCCAGAGCAGGGCTAAATGTAGTTGTAATGTTGTCCCCTCCGCTTTCGATTATAATCATGTCCAAGTCGCTGTGTTTTTCTTCCATCTCTTCAACTACAGAGATGTTCATCGATGGGTCCTCCCTCACTGCTGTGTGAGGACATCCTCCAGTTGCAAGTCCAATTACGAGGTCTTCTGAAAGCAGCCCTTTTTCTGTGGACAAATTTTTTCTCATACGATCGGCATCTTCTTTTGAGACCACATCGTTAGAAATTATGCCAACCCTATAACCTTCATTTGACAGTATGGGAACAACTTGCTCTATCAGCATGGTCTTTCCGGCCCCTACAGGCCCACCAATGCCTACTCTTGGAATTCGACTGGAGCCCATATCCGAAATGAAGCTAGTCAAGTAATAAACATTTTAGAATCCATTTTCTCGTGGTCGATCTGATATAGGTCTATTTGGGGCGCGAACTGCCAGATACTTTCAATTGGCTTGTCGATATTTTCTCTAACTGCTCTGAGCATTACTGGCTTGAGGTCGTGGATAATCTTCTGGCCCTCGAAATGCTGTATGAGGCCCAGTCTTAACGCAGCACCGACTATGCTAACCGTAAAAGAATAGAGCATCATAGTACAGGCATTTTCCTTTGGAATGTCAAAGCTGGAACACGCTACTGCAAAAGCTACAGGATAGACACCATGTGCCTTCTTGATCTGTACAGCCGCGCTGTATGATTTCAAAAATTCCTTATTTTGCGAGAAAAAGTCTAGGCAACGAATGAGTTGGGTGCCAGACCTTGTCGATGCATTCCTTATCTCTTCGACAAGCTTGACTGAAAAAATTATGTGATCGATTTCAATTAGCTTTTGAAGATCCTTATTTTCTATAAATCTGTACGAATTACCAAAGCCTACGCAATCTGCAGGTCCTAATTGATATTCTAAATATACCTTTATCAGGTCTGCGACGTCTTTTGGTCCTTTAATCTTGTCAGCGTAAAATATTGCCTCAAGACCATTTGACATGGTATACATTCCGGTTGGAAAAAAAGAATCAGAGAGCTGGAGGATATCTAAAAGTGAAGAGAAACTATCATCGCTTTTGGCACTAAGATCATTTCCATCGTTAATGTGCATGTACTTTCATCTCTTCTTCTGGTTCAAATATCATACTAGTTTTCTTGATCTCTACATGATCCGCAATTGGATGCAATAAATTTCTGAGCATATCTATTTCAGTATCTGCTTGTATTGGAAAAAATATTCTGTTCTCTTCAATCTTGATTGGCCTATGAAGGTTACCTATGATATGGCCAATGCGAATTCCCAAATTTAATATCTCATCTTTAGCATTCTCTTTGACTTCTATCATCGCCACATCTTCTGGCTCAATATCAATAACGACTATCTTGTTCTCCGTTAACATCACTACATCTCTGTGTCTGATATGGACGCCTTGATCGAGCGTGAATGCTATATCTGTGCCCTTATCAGACCTTTTGCGCATTCTACTTCGTTGTGATTCTGATCTGCTGATTGTGATTGATTCGGCCATATTCTTTCCAGCCATCCTGTGGTATACCTCTGCCAGTCTTGGGTCACCTCTAATATTGCCTACTATCGAGCTAACAGTTATCAATCCTGGTACAATCTCCATGCTACTTGAAGAGTATTGTTATTGATATCATTATTTGCTTTTTTGAGAACCGGGGATACTTTTCTTTTCGCTGATTGAATTATATCATCAAGTGATCTCTAGTCTATTTTGCCATATTGGAAAAAATCGTGCGAAACAGTCGCAAATACAAAACCCTGATCGCCAGATTTTGCTACCGTACCTCTAGATGCAATACAATCCCAATGGGCAAGACCTAAATGATAGCCACATTTTACCACAGTAATGCTACTGGATAAGCAAGGAAAAATTGTTTTTGCAGGCATGGCATCAGTCATTGTAATGATGGCAGCAGCGTTGCTGGCTCCAATTTTGACTCTGCAGCTAAATGCACTGGCCCAACAGCAAAGCTCTGAATGGCCAACAACGATCAGAGTTCAAAAGACTGCCATGTCAAGCGCAGCACCGGTGAAGGCTCCAAATCAGCCGCTTCCACACCAGACAGTTTTTGCACTGCCGATAAGAAACGATGGCAGGGTCTGGGAAGGCAGGGTAACTTTTGTGGCGAGCAAGCCAATAGAAATTGAAGTGATACACCGATACAACTCTTCAGTTCCTGTGGACAAAGAACATGGATTGACTCCAATTGCCGTGATAAACGGGACAACCATAACATACTCACACATGGAATCAAATATAGTAGAATCAGATATAGTCTCAGGCGACGTGCCTATCTCCTCAGGGACTTTTGACTTTATCGGGGATTCACTTGTGTTTCACAAGAGAAGCGGAGAACCCTTCACAGTCACCTACACCTTGGAAGCATATGCACGGCCTCTGACACAATAGCGCAAGTGGAAAAGACAAGTAGGAAGATAGAGATTCCTAGCCACAATTAGAGATAGCCCATGCGTCCAGCGGATGCTGTTAATTGACATCGAACCAACAGGACAGAAGATAACGCAATCCAATTTTTTTATGTCATCTCTTGTACCTCGTACCTTTTGAACACCCTCTTGATATATCCTGTCAGTACAATATACTGCAGTATCAGGGAGGATAACACAACTCCAAATGTAATGGTTTCAAGCGTCGCCTTGAAGTCACTTTCAGGTAAAGAAGCGACAAGTGCAACCGAAACAGCACCACGCATTCCTCCTAGAAACACTACGTTTTTCCAAACGGTTGGAATCTTGTCTTTTGTTATACGATTTGTTATAGCCAAAATGGGGTATGTGGATGCTGCCCTTGCTGCAAGGACTGCGGCAAAGGCAAGGCCGATTAAGGTAAAGTTTCCTGGAAACCTTGTTAAATCCATCGTTGCTCCTAGAAATAAAAATGCAGCCGAGTTGGCAAAGAATGCGATTAGCTCCCAGAAATTGAAAGCAGTTTCTTTGACTCTGACGCTTACTACCTTTTCGCTTCTTATTGTCACATTTCCAAAGTACAGGCCTGCCACAGCGACAGCTACAAGTCCAGAAACGCCGATAGCGTTCGAAAGTACCATGGCGCCAAAAACTGTCGCAACTGTCAGGGCTGTTTCTGAGAAAGGGTCATCCACCATGGCATGAAGCCTGTGAGCGCCAGCGGCTATTGCTATTCCAATCAGGGCACCTCCAAAAAATACGATGCCAAAATGCTCTGCGGCGTTGACAAGGTCAAAATCGATGATTCCACCTTCTGGCGTTCCCATCACATTTGACCCTGCTCCAAGAGATAATGCCAGAATTGAAGAGAAGGCAATAATTCCAGTGGCATCATTGAAGCTTGATTCTGACTCCATAAGGGTTGATAATAGCTTGGGAACTTTTACTTTCTTGAAGACCTCTATTACCATGGCGGCATCTGTTGGCGCAATAAGCGCCGCAAAGGCAAATGCAATCATAAATGGAAGGCCTGCAACATAGGTCAGTAGAAAACCGCCAACAAGCGTGGCAACTATGACCCCCACCGTGGCAAGAAGAAGGGCAGGCAGCCTGACCTTTCTGAACTCCTGGTAGTCTATTTTCATCATGGCTTCAAAAATTAGCGGAGGAATCATAAAATCAAGGATCAGCTTTGGGTCAACAGCAAAGTCGCTTCCGATAATGTCAAACTTGGGTGAGAGGCTGAGAATTGAGATTATGATCCCAATTCCAACAAGCATCATGGTGTATGGAATCTTTATCTTTGATGAAAAAAGCGCAGCTGCAAAGACTGTGCCAAGGAAGATTGGAATAATGTATTCCGAAGCAATTACAATCTTGCCATTTTCAGATGCAGCCACTGCCATTACAGTGGCAGGAATATTAAATCCGGTAAACACTTTTGACCTTCTTTTCGAAAAGAAGCCTAAACCTAGTATTAACGATTAGTATGCTTTGCAGCTGAGTTATATAAGAAAAAATTAGTATGAGACAGCATGTGCCCCATACTAATTTTCTACTGCTTCTGTCCGCAGGATGAGCAGAATTTGGCATCTGAAGGCAGTTTATTTCCGCAGCTCATGCAATACTTTGTACTGGCGTTTACCTGAACCTGACTAAAGCTCCTCAGCACCTTGTCCTCTCCAACTATTTCGTTAATGCCTGCCAGAACACCCCTGATAATATCGTCGGCCAGATTGAGTACCAGTCTGAGCTCCTTGTCATTCTGGTCTTTGCATTCAAGCTGTATCATAAGGTCGTCTTCATCCAGCCCCTTCTTTCTATTGATAATTGTTGCATTTGTGATGTTTTGCGCTGGTATTACAATCTCTTTAGAGCTGTCTGGCGCTTTGAAAACTAGCCTGTTCTTGCCGCCCTTTTCCCGGAATAGTACAAGTCTGCCGCCCAGAATCTGGTCATTCCAGCCAGGGTATCCCTCGACATAGTCGCAATCATATGCTCTGCTATCTACCCCTCCGATAGAGGCCTGTGATGCTTCTGCCTTGGCTGAAGAAGCACTTCCGCCCAAAAAGTTTGCTTGATCTTTGATGTATTTCCACAAATTGTCTTCAAACTTTTTGGCAACATACAGCTTGGCAAGGGTTGCAGTGACACCAACTACTGGTACTATAAACAGGGGTGCAGAAGTAACAATGTTCTTGCCCCATTCTCCCGTTCCTATTGTCACTTCAAAGTCATCTGGCGAGCCTCTGATAGTAATGTCAGTGCTCCTTCTGGCACCGGCTATGGTTCTTAACGCATCAGATTTTCTGGCCTGAATAAAGAACCATGAAGCAGGCTCGGTATGATCCTTTGAAAAAGCAACCTCAAACTTGTGCTCCTGCAAATATGTCTGCACTCTCGTAGCGAGTCTTTCTATATCCACATTCAGATTGGTAAATCGTTCTGTCTTTGCCATGATAGCGGAGGCTTCATATAGAATATTTATCAGTTTTGCGTCAAATAAAGACGTGCGTTGGGGAGCTAATTGAAAAAATATGGGATTAGCTCGGCGGTTTGTATTCCATCTTTTGATTTGTGTGCCTATGATATAGTAATTTTCAGTCAAAAATCAACAATCGGCCTGACCTTTACTTTGAAATCTTGCCCTGGGCAGATCCAATACTGCCTGATAATGGCGAGATAATCGATAGTCATACATGCTGACACCGCGATAGCTGCCTATCTCTGATACGTGCTAAAACGAAAGGCTAATTCTCCTGTCTTTATTACTCTACCTTGCTTTCAGGCCTCACTATAGTACAACGTGAGGAACTTGCTTCTATTCAATTGGCATCTGGAGAAGGTGGTCATAAAGTCATATTGCATCTGCTCAAAGAGGTTAGTGGGGCGGATTAGTTCTGCTCTGATTTGAGTCTAGTGCTCTTCGCCCTTTCTTTCTGCCTTCTTTTCATACATCCTTTTGACAGTCTTCTTTAGTGAGATTTTCCGCCCTTCCTTGCTACCATCTTCTTTGTTTCTTCACGGGCTGAAGCTAAACCCCTATTGCTATTGCTCCTAGTTATAGTCTAGTGCTGGCCGCCTTTACTGACTATTTCCTTCCGCTTTTCTTCAGACATGCCTGCGAAACCGCGGCCTTCGCCTCCACCTTGGTTTCCTGACGAACTACTTCCTCCTCCATGGGATGATTCTCCGCCCTTTCTTCCTATCTCAGCCATGTGCTCTCTGTCTTGTGAAACTTCCTCTCCACCTTTGCGTCCAATTTCAGCCATATGCTCTCTATCCTGAGAGACTGCTTCTCCGCCCTTCCTTGCTACCCTCTCTTTTGTCTCTTCATCTGCAGAGGCTAACCCTCTGTTTGATGACGATGATGTATTATCGTTGTTTGTCATTACCAAGT
>JAJPHM010000054.1 GCA_021325295.1 Nitrososphaeraceae archaeon | reverse complement strand
TTCAGCGGAAAAGTACCGTTTGTAACTACACAGACGCGCCTTGGCATTTCGTCACAGAATGTCTGTATAATGTCTGGCCGGAGAGTTGGCTCGCCGCCAACTAGCGTAGTAATGAAAATGTTTTGTTTATTGAGCTTTTCTCTGATTATTTCTCTCCAGCCCTGCACGCTCATATCCTGTTCTTCCTTGCGATTTAGCCACCAGTAGCAGTGAGTGCAGTGCAGGTTGCAGATGTTATTGACATCGACAGAGCCGTAAATGGGCTGCTTTATGTGGAACAGTCTGTATGCAGCAATCTTTTTGAAGATGCTAGCGTAAATGGGCATCTCTTTCAAAAGGTCGGTGATGCCTCTGCCATAAATGAGGTCTACCATCAATTACAAAGGCAATCTCCAGTAATTAAGTATATCAAGAATTGCAATGTTGCTGAATGTGTCGACGCAAGAAATGAAATAACAGCTTCTTTAGTCTGGACAGATCCAGCAATACGACAAAAAGACTGCCCAGAATTCAAGGCTAGCAAATTGTAGTCTGGGATAGTTTGTTGTTTATGAAAGCTGGGCCAACCTTAGTATAGCAAAGTATAGTATAGTATTGGAGAAGAGTAACTTGTTTTGCCTTCCGTAGTCTTGAGCAAGAATTAATTCAGTATCTCACAATGGCCTTGATTATTCTGCATTTACTTTAACCTTGGATTGCCAAGAACCTCAGTGCCAAAAGTCTGAGGAAATAGCCAGCCAGAGAAAAAATGTGCTGTTAAAGCAAGATTCTGTTATGACAATCATGCAGACAGGTCCGCTTTCATTTTGGCCTTGCCGCCGAGCCGCTCGTATTGCATATGAAACAGGCCTACTACATGATTGAGATCCTGATCCGTACTGTCTCCATTGCTGCCAATCCAGTATGATACCCATCCTGAATTGGGCATTATATGATGTGGTTCTACCTTGCCACTTTTGACCAGCTCGTTGCGAATATTCATAGGAAACGGTAGATCAACAAGAGCTGAACCGTGCATGTGACCCATTTCTTTTCCATTGACTCGGAATTCTGTGCCACCAAAGCGATGCGGATGCACTGTAACTCCCTGCCACGACATCAATTCTGCCTTGACCTTGTTGAACAAATTACCGACTGCAGCTGTTCCCTTGTGTTCTGGAGCATCCATGTCATACTATTGGCCAAGCGGTCTCTTAAACATGGCAGTAGTTTAGTTTAATTGGATGCTGACGGGGCTACCGTTCATACTAGGCCACAAAGTTTGATCAACAGCTGCTATCTCTCTCATCTATCTTCTAGGGCTTGACTCTCCGGTAACAATGTAGTGAACAGAATCAGCGATATAGCATGCATGGTCAGAAATACGCTCAAGATACCTCAGAATCAAAAGTGCAGATGTGTAGCACCTTGGGCTAGCGGCGGACTTGTCAGCACTATTTGCAGTAAGAACCTTTCGAAGATAATTTTTATACAGCGCATCTACGGTATCATCTTTCTTATACAGCTGTTGTGCAGCATCTTTGTCTCTTGATTGCAATGCCTGCACGCTTGTATGGATCATTTCCCTTACGGTTATTGACATTTCTAGGACTACACTCTTGTCGCAATCAGCCGTCGAGCCTGTCGCTTCAAGCACGTCAACTATGTCATATGCATACCTGCCAAACCGGGAAAAGCCATACGAGATCTCCATGCAAGACCTTATGAACCTCAGATCTGTTGCTACAGGCTGGTAGCGTGCAATAAGCTCGATAGCCAAATCTGCAACTTCGTCTTGCAAAATTCGAAGTTGCTCTGACCAGTCAAAAATTTGTCTTTTTGCGTTTATCCCCTTCTCATAGGCATCGATGGCTGTAATTACAGAGCGTTCTGATAGTTTTGCCATATCCATGATAATATTGCTAATTTTGGTTATTCCCAAGTCAAGGAGGCGGGTCAAAATTTGTGGATCCTTTTCCTGTCTATCTATCTTTTATCTTATCTGCTTCTCTCTATCTGGCTAGGCTAGCCAAATTTGCCAGAAATGTACCGTTCAGTAAGTTCCCTTTCCGGGTTTTCAAATATCTTTTTCGTAGGGCCATATTCGACCAGTTTTCCCAGATACATAAATGCGGTAAAGTCAGCTACCCTTGCGGCCTGCTGCATATTGTGTGTTACAATGATTATTGTTAACTCTCTTTTCAGAGAATGGATGAGCTCCTCTATTTTCGATGATGCTATTGGATCCAAGGCAGATGTGGGCTCGTCCATAAGCAACACTTCAGGTTGCATGGCAAGTGCTCTAGCTATACAAAGGCGCTGTTGCTGTCCTCCGGAAAGCCCCGCTCCTTGCCTGCCCAGTTCGTCTTTTACCTCATCGTAAAGCGCCGCCTTTTCCAAACTCTCTGTTACAATGTCATCTATCAGAGACTTGTCCTTAATGCCGTTTAGCTTTAAGCCTGCTGCCACATTATCGTAAATACTCATAGTAGGAAAAGGGTTTGGCCTCTGAAACACCATTCCAATTCTTCTTTTGATTACTACAGGGTCAACCTTTCGATCATAGATATCTACTCCATCAAGTATAACTCTACCTTTTGCCTTTGCACCCTGAGTCATTTCATGCATTCTGTTGAGGCATCGAATAAGTGTGGTCTTGCCACATCCAGATGGACCTATGATGGCTGTTGCGGTATTTTCCTTAATGTCAAGATTAATATCCATCAGCGCCTGCTTGGGTCCAAACCAAGCCTCAAGATTTCTAATTGAGACTTTATAGCGCTGGGATACGGTGGGATCAGGGGATAATGGCTTTCCGGGGAAATCATACTCACCTGTACCGGCATCAATGACTTTGCTTGCCACTAATCGCGTTTTGCAATCAAGATAAATATGCATTTCCTATATAGATAGCTTAGATACTATATTATGGAAAATTCGAGATTTGCGGTTCATTGACGTATTTTGCAATCTCTCTGCTTGGCAGGCAATTTGTCAAGTCACATCAGGCCTGAGCGGAACGCTCGATGTGGCCAGAGCTATATTTTTCCACTATCTCATCTATTGTCTCATTTATGGCAGCCTCGGCAATATCGCTTGCGTATTCGGCGGTTCTTCTTATGTCTTCTAAAACTAGCTTTACGCTAGCGGCGTCACGTATCTTTTGCTTCTCTGTTGATGCCAAAACATCGTTTTCTAATGCATAGATATTTTGAACATTGTCTACCGTTCTATCAGCAAGGTGGTAATCTCTGCGCAGAAGGGCCTCTACAGAATCTGCCAAGACTGTCAATGACAGAGCGCTCATTTTTTCGATTTTTTCAAAGATTTCTCTTGGAATCTTTTCCTGAAACTTTGTGCTTCTCTCAGCCATTGCTGAAGCATGATCAGCTATACGCTCTATGCTCTTTACAGCAGACCTGAAGCTTAGACAGTCAGAAGGCTTCTTTAACCCTATTTCCCGCAATATTCGTCCATTCTGTGACGCCATCACAAGGTTCCTAGAGATATAGAGGCTAAACCTATCGACCTCATCATCTGACTTTATTACCTCCTTTGCCAGCTCTTCGTTGAGTTCAGACATCGCAGACATGGCATCCCTATGCATTGAAGAGGCAATCAGGTACATTCTCCTTATTGCAGTATAGACAGAAAGTTCAGGCAAAGACAACAGAACCTGCAAAGTGATTATGTCAGAGCTATCCGCTACCATTTCTGTGCCAACAAGATTCCTTCTAACAAGATCCCTTACTGCATCTCGCTGCAGCGGGCTTATCTTACCCATCTTCAATTTCAAATGTATAGTATTATACCCCGCCAGATACATTGCAACAACCTTTCGCTTTAGTGTCTCGCCGGTCTCCTTTGGGGTAACTATGGCGGTAGCTTCTGTAATTGAAGTCGATCTCCTCTTGCTTTCGGAAATAATAGCCAGAGAATTATCCATTTCTCTGACGAGCATAACCTGGTCTCCAGCTTTGAGATGCATCTCTTCTACCCATTTTTTAGGAAGAGATAGAATGTAAGTGGACCTACCTGTGAACTGAATTTTTCGCGTCTCTCTATCCTCTGTATCTGAGTACACTGTTCGTCATATCTGATCTATAAATAAGTAGATTGTCCGAATAGAATATGTCGGAGAATATAAAGCCATATAAACTATATAGTTAGCAGCAACGTGAAGAATTACTGTATATTGCTGAAAAATAAAAGTAGGCTACAGCCAGTGCGAGTATTGTCCCGCGCTGTGCCTTCTGTATACAGTAATTCCGACAATTGCAGCGATGGATATGGCTACCACACATGTGGTTGTCAATGGAAACTCTGGCACTGCTGTTGCAAGTGAATTGCCCTTGTATGTAAGTGACTTCAGAGTATCCAAGTCATGTGAGACAACGCTGTCTGGCAATGGTACGTAGGATAGAGAGCTTGAGAAGTTCTGGCCATCTGTAACCATCCATGACAGGAAGCTGACTAGCGCCTGTGCTTTTCCTTGGTCAAGGTTAGGATCGTTAGAAAGGTCCTTGTATACAAGAATGTAGGTAAAGCTTGCAATTGGGTATGCATTTGGGTCTGAGGAATCCAACATGGATACTGATGACCATGACTGGTCGCCTGCTGGAAGGTTTCCTGAAGCTGCAGCAACGGCTGCTTTAGTAGAATCTAATGTAGGCTGAACAAATTTACCGGAAGGGTTTTGCAGGGCTGCTGTAGCCATTTTATTATTCAAGGCATAATTTAGTTCTACATAGCCTATAGAATAGGGTGTGCCTTTCAGAGTATTTGCAACACCTTCACTTCCTGTTGCACCTATTCCAACTGGCCATTGGACTTGTGTCCCTTTTCCAATCTGGGTATTCCAATTTGAATTGTGTTTGGCAAGATAACTTGTCCAAATGAAAGTAGTACCAGATCCTTCTGACCTATGTACAGTTACAATGTTGCGGGATGGAAGCGATAGGTCCGGATTCAGGGATTTGATCTGTGGATCATCCCACTTGGTGATGTTTCCAAGAAAGATATTCCCCAGAACCTGTCCAGTAAGCTTTAACCCGCCAGTTGGTATCTCGGGTATATTATATACAACCGCTACTGACCCAATCGACTCGGGTATATGGACTACCTGAGCTGGAGCCGAGCTGGTCTGGCTCGCAGATAAAGGTGCATCGCTTGCACCAAAATCGACGGTCTTGCTAAATAGTTGTTTTATTCCTCCTCCACTCCCTATAGATTGATAATTGAGGCTCACATCAGAATGAACCTTATTGTACTGTACTCTCCACGTATCCATCAATGGGAAGACAAATGTTGAGCCTGCTCCATTGATTGTCACCTGAGTTTGTGCAAATGCTTTTGTAGATACGGCCGCTGCCACTATAGGGGCAAGCAGTATCATAGTTAGGGTTAGCCCAAGTAGTAATGGATGTCTGGTTCTATTAATCCTCGACATTAATTTTGTGTAATGTGTATGAGTTAAAATGCTAACCTACATAATTCCCATGTCAACGATAGTGACATATAGATATCTATAGAAGATATAGTTATAATTGCAAAACTTAAGCATAAGTGTCAACAAAAAAATTGAGGTCTATGGTGTGGCTCCGTAGCATCACAGGTGGGGTTGGCGGGAGAAATCAGCTGTCGGAGTTTCCAATTAACCTCAGTGTGCAAGTCTATCTCGTGTCCACAAAAGATAAGGTTATCTCATATAGAGCATCAATATCATGTTGGTCAATATAGAATACTTCTCTCTACAACATAAATAGTGATAATGATTATGTAGACAGACCCCGAATGCGATATTGATGTCTATAACAACATTGACCAAACCTTCGTCTAGAAGTGAAAGAGATTATTTTGCTCTCTGTGATATGTGCTTTTGGAGTGCCACCATTCTTGCAATAAGAAGGATTCCCTACGATGAGATAAATTGTCCTAATTGCTCAAATACAGCATTATCATTAGTTCCATTGGGAAGAGAAGAAGCATACAAGATCAATCATAGTTCAAAGAGAGGATTGGAAATAGAGTTTTCACGATCTAGAAATTTGATTAAAGAAGCTGTTTAACATTGCTGAATAACAGAGTGTAAAGACAAGCTGTTGCACTAGAATATCTGTGTATTGCAAAAAGCAGCCATTAAGGTAACTGGTTTATCCGTAAGCTCAACCAATAGATCCATTATCAAAACAAAGCGTTAGTGGAAGAATCCGGGCTCTATCCTATGTCAGAATTCCTAAGAAGCTGTCAAGGCGAGCGGCGGTACAGAGCAGTATCTGTTTATATTCCGACCTAATTGATGAGGAAATTAATTGAAACTGAATTTGTGGAGCCTTGAAAATAACAACAATTCTATACTAATGTCTCTGTTATTTTATTCCAGCAGTAAAGGCAGTAATTTCCCTCACTTTGGAATACTTCAGCATCGCTTCCGCATTCCATACATTTGAGATTATTTCTAGATTGCAATATCCGCAAGAGTGTCAGCTGGACTTTTAACAATAGTGCACATACTTCCTATGCCATCTTTTAGAGAATTGACACCAATGCTACTTTATTGCAATATCATAGATATCAATCCATATCAGTGAAATACAAAGCTACCTATGCAAAGAATTTCATACAATAAAATAACAAGTAGGATCCAAGGTGATATATTCAATTTCTGCATCAAGCCTCGATCTTCGAATCAGTGAGCACATATAGATCCCCTAGATCTAATGTTTCATTGTACGTAATTGATTTAACTTTTCAAAACAAAGTATGAACATGGCAAAAACCATCTTTATTGAACATCCTTCTACGGAGAACAGAATCGAGATATGCCATAGCAAGCTAGAATGTGCAAGCAGGGCCCATTCATATTGCACTGATTGTGCATGCTCCTGTCATATTGAAGGATGATATCAATAAGAATAGATGTATCAACAAGGGACATGTTGGCCTTGATAGCATATTATGTTATCCAACCACTTGCTTATCCTTGGCATGCAATGAAATGATTATCCTCTGCTCTTGGTGAGCAACTGCAATATTTTCAAACCATATAGTGCATATAGGTATACAGTAGTCTCATAGGTTTTGCTTATTTAACACCTAATTTTGTAGTTCTCACAGGATTGGTAAAGCGTACTGACCTTGGTATAGATCTGTATCTCATGCGGCATGGAGAGGCAGGAACTGATGCAACAGGTAAGCGTGGCGAACGCACTCTCACAATTTCAGGACAGCGAGAGATAAAACAGATTGCAGAGGCCTTCTCTGAAATGAATATCAACTTTGACATTATTGCCGCAAGTCCGCTAAAGTACGCTGGTCAGACTGCTGCTATAATATCAAAGGAGTTAAAGCATAAGGACCAGGTCGAGACTTGGGAAGAACTCAGGCCAGACGCAAACAGAAAGGATCTTTATCTGAAAATGTCAAAGCTCAAAGGTGGACCTAGCATACTACTTGTTGGACATGAGCCTTTTCTTAGCAATATGATAATTGAAATAATATCTGATGGAGATGCGGGCAGAATTGTATTGAAGAAGGGAGGCATCTCGAGGATCAGGATTATGTCATTCCATCCAAGGATTAATGGAGAGCTTCGGTGGTTACTATCGCCAAAAATTATGAAAAAGCTGAGGTGACCATGGCCCTATATCTCCAGCGATCATGCGTTTGCCAAGACCTAAATCAAACAAGCACAGAACTGTGGGCAAGAAACATGTCAAAAGGTTAATTTGCTACACTAATCAGCATGGTTATTGTTGCTGCGGCAAACTTGTTTCAGAGTTTTTTGGAGAGGGTTTGCTAGTTGAAGGTGGCTATCATTGATCTTGGCTTCAATACAGTCAAGCTTGCATGTTATTACCTGCAGAAAGACAACTCGTACAAAGCCTATAGACAGGATGGTGTCAGTGTAAGATTGGGTGAAGGAATGAGCCGCAAAGGCTACCTTGAAAATATCCCAATACAGCGGACGGTCACTGCACTTAAATTATTTCGTGATGTATTGACCTTTGAAGGTATAGATCAGGTCATCCCGGTTGCCACAAGTGCAGTGCGGGATGCCAAGAATAAACTTGAATTTCTAGAACAGGTAAAGAATGAAACAGGTTTTAAATTCAGAGTTCTCTCAGGCGCTGAAGAAGCAATCTACTCTTTTATTGGCGCGCTAGAGTCTACCTGTTATCCTTCATGTCTTTTTTTTGACCTTGGAGGTGGCAGCCTTGAGATGATATATGCAGAAAAATTTGAAATAAAAAGATTGAGATCATTGCCACTTGGTGCACTTAGGTTATCACTTGAATACGCCAAGAAAGACGGCACATTTTCCCGCAAATCATATGAAAAAATGAAACGACACGTATTGAAAATGCTGCCGACAAGGGAAGAGATGGGTATTGGTACTGACACAGAGCTTGTAGGAGTGGGCGGCAGCTTGAGGGCGCTGGCACGATTTGATCAAGAAGACAAAGAATATCTGCTTGACAAGATCCATAATTACAAAATCGATTATGACTCAATAACCAGCATAAGCAAGATAATCGGGAAAATGAATTCAGATGAGCTGGCAGACATCAAATCCATTGGAAATAACAGATCTAGAACAATCGTGGCGGGCTGTTGCGTAATTGCTGGACTAATGGAAAGATTTGGATTTGAAAGAGTAGTTGTAAGTGCGCATGGCCTTCGAGAAGGAGTTCTTTCTGTATCCGCAAAAGATCCTGAAACACTTTTCTCAATTAACATTAAGAAAAGAGCAAAGAGCCTTATCACCTCAGCCTGCAAAGTTGCAGAGCTTTTGCCGTTTGCATTCAACCTAGTTGAGCCATTTGTTTCAGCAGGAATGCTGCGAGAAAATGAGAGGAGTATTCTGAATCTAGCGATGCACATCCTAAACAGGCCCATGATGATAGCAAACTTGCATAATCTCTTTCACATTATTCTAGACGAAGATTTGCCTTACCTGAGCCACAGGGAGCAGATAGTTCTAGCCCTAGCAGTTATCCATGCACAGAAAGAAAAGACTGCAGAGTGGCTGTTTGAAAGATACTCTGCGATATTGAGAGTTCAGAACAAGTGTTCTATTGAGAAAATTTCAGCTTTATGCACTACTGCAAGAATCTTGGAATATGCAAAAGCTACAGTTCAGGTTTCAATCTTAAAACACAAGGCATCAATTACAATTATCTCAGGTAACAAACTGCCTATCATGCTGCTAGAAGATGCATTCAAAAAATGTGAAAAAGCCTTTGATATATCTATAAATTACCAGTTTGCAAGCTCAAGGATTCCACTAAATCATGCGAAAAAGGAGAGTAGGTGATTGCCACAACAAAAAGATACATCGCGCAATGTTAGGCGTCGCATTCGGGCCATTGAGGAACCGGCATTTAAAGGAAAGCTGGTCATTGTTGAAGGAGTAGATGGCTCTGGAAAGTCAACTCAGATCAGACTTTTAGAGAAATGGCTGAGGCACCAGCATATACCCGTCTTCTTCACAGAATGGAATTCTTCTCAGTCTGTACGTGAAATAATATCCAAGGGAAAAAAGAAGGCGCGTCTTACTCCTACGACATTTAGCCTTTTGCATGCTACCGATTTTGCAGACAGATATGAGAGGAACGTATTTCCTCTACTGCGCGCAGGTTATGTTGTCTTAGCCGACAGGTATGTCTATACCGCATTTGCCAGAGATGTTGTAAGGGGTTGTGATCCCCGGTGGGTAAGGAATGTTTACGGGTATGCGGTAAAACCAGATATTGCATTTTACTTTAGGGTACCGGTTGACATTGCATATGAGAGAATAATGCGAGGAAGACCCAAGTTAAAGTTCTATGAAGCTGGGATGGATCTGAATCTAAGCAAAGATCCGTTTGAAAGCTATAGGATATTTCAGGGCAGAATTGTGGATCAATATGAATCCATGGTTGAATCTGAAAACTTTACAGTAATCGATGGAACTTTGGACATAGAATCACAGCAAAAGATTATCCGGCAAAAGGTAGTAGATATGTTGCTAGGTCACAAGGAAGTGAAATACATTCCAGAGGTACCGAGTTCTTGACAAATCCGACTAGACAGCAGATGTACCAGCCTATAAAATTCTATGCTCATGGCATACCCTACCTCAAAGATGACAAAATAAGAGGAAGGTTGATTGTGATAGAGGGCCCTGATGCATCAGGCAGAAGCACGCAGATAGAGCTCATTACGTCCAAGCTCGAAGCAGATGGGCACGCAGTAGTCAATACTGGGCTGAAAAGGTCAGAGCTTGTAAGTGAGGGTATTCTTCTGGCCCAACAGAGCCATACCATGGGCAAGCGCACACTGAGTCTCTTTTATGCTGCAGACTTTGCTGACCAGTTAGAAAATAAAATAATCCCTGCGCTCGAAGCTGGCTACGTTGTTCTTGCGGATCGATATATCTATACATTGATGGCTAGAGCAGTGATCAGGGGACTTGGCAGAAGATGGTGCCATAACCTATTCGGATTTGCCCTAGTTCCTCATCTTGTTTTTTATCTTGATGTTGATCCTGCTGAGCTTGTTCACAGGGTATTTCTCAAGCGCTCATCGCTGGACTACTACGAATCAGGAGCAGACATGGGTCTGTCTGACGATATGTACGAGTCTTTTATTATCTACCAAGGGCTGTTGGCAAAAGAATTCTATAAAATGCAAAAACGGTACGGCCTTGTAATAATTAATGGAAACAGGACAATACAAGAGATAAATATGGATCTTCAAAAGCGAATTGATTCTTTTCTTGGGTCAGGCTCTAATGGGAAACTTGGTTTGTAAGAGTGTTTTGAAATTAATTCGTTATAGTAATGAATTACAAGAACATCTGGCTGACGAGTGAGCCATACTCAATATCAACGAGCCCAACGCACATCGCGTCTATCAGAACTGCAGAGAGTTAGACTACAACGGTGCTACGCTTCAATCCTCTCAGTGATGAGAAGTATCTAATTCCAACACTGAGGCTCAGCACAATAATTATCAGGATAAGCGCGGCCCCCCATCCAAAGGCATGGGCTGATTCGTATGGCTGAGAAGATAGCCTCCATATTCTCAATGGCAATGCGTCCATAGGGCCCACAAAGCCTGAAAAGAACAGACTGGTACCAAGTATTGTCATTATAAGCGGAGCTGTTTCGCCAGTTATTCTAGATATTCCCAAAACTATGCCTGTCAGAACCCCGCTTGCGGCGCTTTTGAATACAATAAATGTAACTACTTTCCATTTTGGGATGCCCAGCGAATAACCTGCTTCTCTAATACTGTCCGGAACAATTCTAAGCGTTTCTTCTGTAACGCGGACAATTATTGGAATCATCAGGATTGAAAGCGCAAATGCTCCTGCCCACACTGAAAATGAACCTATAGCCAGCACCACTGTAACATATCCTACAATACCGATTACAATCGATGGAAGCCCGGTCAGAATATCGTTTATCAGCCTGACAATGTATGCGAATCTTCCATTGCCAGAAAACTCTGATAGGTAGATCCCGGCCATTACGCCAATAGGAGCGCCAATTGCCGATGCCAGACCTATCACTATAAGAGTACCCTGAATAGAAGGTCCTACACCACCATCGCTGGTACCAACTGCACCAGGCGGCTGAGTCAGAAAAGCAAGACTGAGCACGGGAGCCCCGTTGCCTATAACTTCGACTAGGATACTGCCAAGTGGTATAATGGCAAGCATAACTGCCAAAATAGCTAGGCCGGTTGCCACTCTGTCCGCAATTCTGCGATTTAGAGATTGTTTTATCATCAAGCCAGTTACCTTCAATCTTTGGGTTCTTTCGGTATCGAACGATTTCTTGATACTTGATATTTTGATCTGCTTCTTTGCACTTTGCTTTGCGCTTGGTGTTCTTGAGAGCCTTGAAACTAGCAATCGCGCGCCTAGATTGATACCCAGGGTGAGGATTAACAGGACTAGTCCAAGTCCGATAAGTGCGGCTGTATGAAGGTTGGTCACGGATTCGTTGAATTCATTTGCAATCAGACTGGAAAGAGTCTGGCTTGGCGCAAAAAGTGAAGTGGGAATAGCGGCCTTGCCAATCGCGTTTCCTATAATCATAGCTACCAACATAGTTTCTCCCACCGCTCTTCCCAGCCCAAGAATTGCAGCTCCAATGAGCCCCGATTTTGCATATGGAAATATTGCCACTCTGACAGTCTCCCACCTTGTGGCACCTAGACTATAGGCCGCCTCTCGCTGGGAATTGGGAACGGCTTTCATTACTTCCCTAGAAACTGACGATATTGTTGGGATTATCATTATGGCCAAAACTATCCCTGCTGTAAATACGTCAAGACCAAAAGGAGTATCGGCAAAGAATGGAACTGAGCCACCAAATGCGTTGTACAGAGGAGTCTCTATATAGTCACTAATCCAGAACCTGAATACGAACAGCGCCCACAGTCCATAAACAATACTGGGAACTGCCGCAAGCAATTCTATGACAAAAGAGAGCGGTGTAGCGAGCTTGTGAGTAGATATTTCCGATATGAACATGGCAATTCCAATACTTATTGGAACACCAATTGCCATGGCAATACCAGAGCTTACAAGCGTGCCGACAATGTAAGGAAGTGCCCCGTAAGACTCCCTGCCTTCGACCGGATTCCAGTTTGTCCCTGTAATAAAGCTCAAGCCTTCCTGTAAAAATACCTGAGAGGATCCTGAAAGAACAGAGAATGCAATCAACCCTAAAAGAAACAGAGTGTAACAGGTAGCACCAAGTATAACACCGCGGAATACCTTTTCGCCAGATCTCTTGTAATCCATAAGCTGTGAAACAATTTGATTTTTCTGGTCAATCAATTGCCTTATTCCTGAAGGCCCCGATTTCATCGATTATAAACAAGTTTCACGATACATTCAAGGATTAATAAATTACTACAATACTCTACGTATTTCATTTAGAACATATAGCGGGATGTATAAATAAACAAAAGAAAAAAAGGAAGGAAGGGAACTTGACATATTCCCTGCACTCAGCCCGGAATTCCAACCATGCCTGACTTGGTTGTTCTGTACCTGCCATATAGGACAATAACAGCAATTGGTATTGTCACTAACAACAATACTACGGGACCGAACTCTGGCACCACCATCGTTCCCATAACATCTACTGAATTTGTATTATCTGGCACAGTAAAGGCAATTGTTGTTGAGGACTGGTCTGATGACTTGATATTATAGTTGATTTGCTGTCCCTCTGCCATAACTGAAGTGATGTGGTCAATCATAGTCTTGGGCAGTGTCAATATCACGTCCCCTTTACCCTGAACTTGAATTCTCACAGATTGGTGCGGATTGATAGTAAATGAGGTAAATTGCACGCCTGTTGAAGTACCTGTGATAGTGTAGCTATTTCCGTCAAGGCTTGATGTCAGTGTAAGTGGCTGCGGGGATGGCTGTGGTGGAGGTGATGATGGTTGTGGTGCTGGTTGAGGTTGTGGAGTCTGTGTCTGGCCCAATAAGGGTTGACCCTTGAAAGTAAGTGAAGCAAGCGTTTGCTGGTCTACTTGGACTACACTTTTTGGCAGGGGCACAAATGATAGGGCCTGACTATATTGCTGACCATCTGTTACAATCCATGAGACAAAGTTTACTATTGCTTTTGCCTTATCCAAGGTCATCTTTGGATTGGTACTCATATCTTGGTACAAGACCAGATAGGTAAAGCTGGCAATCGGATACGAGTCTGGACTATCAGCATTCAGCAGAGACACATTGCTCCAAGATTGATTACCCATTGGCAGAGGATGTGCAGCGACTGCCGCCGACACTGCAGATTGAGTTGAGGCCAAGGTTGGTTCTATAAAGTTCCCGGCGCTGTTTTGAATGAATGCATAATTCATGTGGTTCTGCAATGCATAAGCTATCTCTACATATGCAATCGAATATGCCGCGCTTATGGCTGCGCTTGCGACCCCTTGGTTCCCTGTTGCACCACGCCCTACAGGCCATTGTACTGCTGTTCCATATCCTACAGTGCTATTCCACTGTGCACTCTGTGAGGAAAGGTATTTTGTAAACACATATGTTGTTCCTGAACCATCAGCTCTGTGATATACATTGATCTGGTGGCTTGGCAACGGAACACCGGGGTTCAATGAAGCGATTTCCGGATCATTCCAATTCCAAACCTTACCTAGGTAGATATCGGCTATAATGCTGCCGGTAAGTTTTAGACCTTTCTGATTAAATCCAGGGATGTTGTATGCTATTACTATGGACCCTATGCTTTCAGGGATATGCACTGCTGGTCCTGGTAAAGCTTTTGTCTGTGTAGCTGAGAGTGGAGCATCAGTGGCACCAAAGTCAACAGTCTCTGCTGTGAATTGGTTTATGCCTGCTCCGCTTCCTATGGATTGGTAGTTGAGGCTTATTTCCGGATGAATATTGGAATACTTCACCCTCCATGTATCCATCAACGGGAAGACAAATGTTGAACCTGCTCCATTGATGGTCTCTGCTGTTTGCGCCATTGCCTTTGGTAAGAAGCTTACTGGTACAATCATGGAAAGTAATATCATTCCCACAACTAATCCCAGTAGTATTTTGTGTTGAGTTTTGCTAACTCTTGACATTAGGCGAGTCTTTAGACAATAGATTAAAAAGTTGAGCGAATAGTATTTTGTTATATACCATAGTATCGTATAGAGATATTGTTTTCATATACAGCAGTTGTAGATGGCCAAAATTCGCAGCCTCTAACTTTCAAGCAAGAAAATAAGATTTGATCTATTCTTGTATCGCATTGACCCTTTGCTTTGCTTTCAAACCAGCTTTAAGACGAAATTGTCAACGAAGGCTTATGATTATCAGGCCTGAAAAGTGGTATTTCTGAGTTGAATGAAAATTATCTAATAAACTGGCTATGCAGTGATACACTAACTTGTACTTGTACGCAATCCGTCGATAATTGCCTCGCAATAAGTTTTCAATACCTCATCATGTTCATTTGCTTTTATTACATCTTTAAGGTATGGGATAGCCAGCGTGCCATGCTTGGCCATTTCATTAACCCCCTTTATTTTTATACGCGCAGAAGAGGCATATAGGACGGCATGTTTCAATACCTCGATATGCTCTTCTCTTAGCGACTGCATTGGTTAATCTTCAGAACAGACACTCATTAAAGGGTTATCAACATGAAATATGGGTACTACAAGTGTCGTCCCTGCATCTAAGTGACGTATCAGCTTGCTTTTTAATATCTGATGAGATTAGTTTTCTTTTTATTTAATTCATATAGTTTACTCAATACGCGACGGTTTTTCTTAACCATTGAAAAATTGCTGTTGTGATTAAAAAACCCCGATCCTAGGAATGCCTATTCATCCGGGGAACAGATGATCATCGGTTTCATGCGACTCTGTGTGGTCGCTGTTTTATTGCAAGCAATGAAGGTAGATAATCGTTATCACTATAATCCATCTAGATCTATAAACAGCTCGAACAGCTATATGCCTTGCCTCAAGCCAGAGGAATATATTCAAAACTATATTTTAATTCCTAATATCTCATTTCACCTTTATTATCCTCTCGATCAATTAGCATTATCCATAATATATCACAATTGGCAATAAAGTAGGAAAAAGAGATGAGAGAATAAAAGAAATTTCTTTTATTCTTATGCCAATTTGGTTCCAGTGATAGGGTCTAGGAAGAGTTTCTCTTCATGTGGATGATCAAAGTCAAATATATTCAGCAAAGATCCAGCTTTTGCGTCAAATGATTGATCTCCAATGCGTCCAAGGTTCCAGTTGTCTTCTATGAATCTAAGTACCGAGGACTGATCAGAGATTTGGTGATCTACAAAGTTCTGCTTTGCCCATGGAGAAATGACAAGCAATGGTTGTCTTGGACCATATCCACATCTATCATTGTAAGCTCCAGACGGCGCATGTCCGCACATGCCGGCATCACCTAGCAACGCATCATTAGCAGGGTCATTTGATTGGCTAACTATTGGAGGCATGACATGATCGTACCATCCGTCAGAGTCGTCGTAGAGAATAACTACCGCAGTATTCTTCCATTCGTCAGTCTTTTGCAGTTTGTTAATGGTATCTACTATAAAGGTCTGCTCGTCTAATGGATCTGAATATCCAGCATGTCCATCTTGATATTTTGCTGCCTTTAGGAAACTTATTGCTGGCATGTTGTGCGCATCGACTGCTGCCCAGAAATCCGAGAGATCATACTGGTGGTTTGCTTGGTCGGTGTGTCCTATCATACTTACAGATGTCGGTGGCAAGTGGTGTGGGTTTGATGTGGATTGATAGTATTGGAATGGTTCATGATGGGCGCTGTAGTCTGTTACTTTCGATCCTCCAATGTTGACGTGGGATGATCCGCATACTGCCTTACCAGTTGATGTCGTATTGGTTGGTTTAAAGCCACCTTGGAACCAACCCCATGTGAGTCCCTTGTTATTCAAGAGGTCTCCAACATTCTGTCCGCTCATGGCAAATGTTTGTCCATGGGAGCAATCATCGTATGTTGGATCAGCATCGCTAATTACCGTTCCATTGACTATAGTGTCAGGCATATTAGATGGAGTTGCGCCGTGGGTTTGTCCAGATACAAGGTTCAATGCTCCAGGAGTAGAAGGTCCAAAGGTGGTACTGTACGAGTTGTCGCTCATTGCAAAGCGTTGTGCATAATTCCACATGGCAGTTACCGTATTGCCATCGTAGTAACCCATTACTGTTTTTGGATCGCAGCCATTGCCATTATTGCCGGTCGATTGAACAAACTTGTCGGCAAGTCCGCCATCATACGCCTGTTGCTCTGCTTTGTACTCGTGGTTCTGATCGCAAGTTATTGCTTGGGACCTATCCAAACGGAAAGGGTTGGCAAGATTTGTATTGTTATTCAAAAGAGATTGGATCAGGCCATTTACAGATGGTGTATTTTCACTTGCTGTGAACTGTGGCTCTCCGGTGGGATTTGTAGCTACCGGATATGTGGCGAAATAGTGGTCAAATGATACGTTTTCTTGGAAGATCACCACTAAATGCTTGATCGGCGTGGATGTACTGTCAGCTGCTGCTGATGGAAGAAAGGATTGGATTGCATTGTTGTTTGCCTCTGTGTAGAAAGCTGCAATGAGAGTTGCTGCAATTATTGCGGTTGCAAAGTAAACTTTTTCCTTCATCGAGGCACGCATTAGTAGTGGATATTTTTCATGCTTGTGAAAATGGTTCATATCGAACTATCAGGACTACATATCTGCACAGAGATCTTTTAGTTGGCATAGTTATCAGCTCTATTGATCAGCCTTTTTGACAATTGTTTCCAGCAATCATTGTAAATTATCTAGCAGAATCAGCCAAGAAGCGATTAAATTGGATTCCAATGAATCTTGGTTAGCTATGGAAATTTATATTCTTCGACATGGCGAGGCAGGGCAGGGATTTAGCGACAGAGAGAAAGATGCACTTCGTCCTCTTACGCAAGTCGGCAAGAAAGAGGTCAAGATCATATCTAAGGCGCTTTTGGAACTAGGATTAGAATTTGATGCTATTGCAGCAAGTCCACTCAAACGAGCTTACCAAACTGCACAAATTGCAGCAGATACACTGGACTTTAAACAAAAAGATGGAAAAGCAGGCAGAGACGGCGTTGAACAATGGGATGAGCTCAAACCCGATGGTAATAGAATAGCTCTTTATAAAAAATTGTCCAAATTCAAGACAGACGACTCGGTCTTGCTTGTTGGACATGAGCCTTTTCTTGGCAATATGATATGCGATATCATTTTAGGCTACGAGCAGAAAGCTAGAATCAATTTAAAAAAATCTGGAGTTGCAAGGTTAGCGATTACATCCACCCATCCCAAGATTGAGGGGGAGTTAAGATATCTCCTAACCCCGGGCATTCTGAAAAGGATTGGAAGATAATAATACGTCTGTACAGCAAACAGAATTCTATATACAGCTAAAAGATATCATTAGCACATACATTGTCTCAATGATTTCTATTGGCTTTACACTTATACCGCGTGGACTGTTTAAGGATGGTTGCGGCTGCACAGCATTGCGATAGACGCTGACGCATCTCCTGCGGGTTATGTGGCATGGTACAACCATTATACCGAATTCCATAGGATCAGAATGTTAAGGCCATCAGAGAAAAACGAAAGGTTTGGTGTTCAGAGAATGGAATTGCTCGCAATATACTTTGCGGTCGCGGATAATCTTGCATACTTAAGGAAATCAATCAGACGAGTTAAGAAAAAAAATATAGTCGTAGCAATTAGAAGCGATTCCAAATCTACCGTGGAACAATTGCAAGGATTATCTAAAGTCAGGGATGATTTGATGTGGAGAATATGTCTTTCAATTGAAAAACTTATTTCGACTGCAAGGGAGAAGATAATATTTTTACACCTTAAGCGTTCAAAAAATATAGCTAGGTTATTATTAGAGCGAGAAACCAGAAATTGGTACAAGCGGAAACTTGAAGGAGGATTTGACCATTCCCTTTACTGCAAGAACTTCTCCTTTCCATTAGTCAAGTGTTTCCAATTCTATGGCAGGCAATTCCCAAAATTCAATCTTGAAAGGATAGAATCTATTATCAGTCGAAGGCAGATTGTGATGAGTCAATAGGGCAATTTTGAATTGACCATAATGAATGCACTATCGCCTAAAATAACAAACGAATGTTCAATAAATAAGCTTAGACCACCTGAGTCATAGCCATACGCGCTATTTGTAATCTTGCATTTTTTGTCTGCCCATCATGTTGTTTTCATTAGCCAAACTAATGCCATACCTATCAACAAATATGAAAAATAAGGTCTTCCTTTTCCTTTCCCTTTCCTCAAATTCTGCCATCTCTCCAAATGCATCTCCATTGGTCTGGAGCAGTCATATGCACCATACCTACTATCAGGCCCAATCACAAGTGGTACAACATCGGTAATCATTTGGCTTGCTAATCCTAATTTACTTATTCCTAGATTGTATCCTTCTCTTTGTTACAAATGCATATGAAAAAGAAGAGAAGACCACAATTATTGCCAATGTGGGGCCTGACCATTCAGGAATTTTCACGGTTCCATTTGTCAATGTCCCTATACTGTCCACAATAGCTAGGCTAATGGCTACAGCACTCAAAGCATATGCCATATACCGAAAAGCCTTTGTCTGGAATATTCTCCACAAGGCCGAGCGCAGCAAAATACTGTTCATGGTGTCCATTGCAACCATTCCAATGCCAAAAACCCCGACCAGCGTCAGAGCAATTTTAATTCCTTCGGTTGCAGACGCTACGGCAGAAACTGAAATTGCAGATATCTGCGTGGCAGTATCGAATCCCAGACCAAATACTATTCCTGTAATGAATGCAGAAAAGTAAGGCCCCAGCTTGCCAGTTCTATTTAGCACCTTACCTGCCAGTATAGCCGATCCGGTCTTGCCCCATTTTTTCATTGAATACAGGTTAATTATTCCAACTACGCCAAGCGCCCCGGCGCCAAGAAGGCCGCTGAACAATCCGAAACTGTCACTTTTCAAAAAGCCACCTACTGCATATATCACAAAAATCATTTCAGCCAGGACAGATACCATGTGACCGGAGCTAAATCCGGTGCCCACAAGTCTTGCCTGCTTTGAAGCATTGTGCAGCCGAACGAGGCTGTCTATGGCCGATATATGGTCAACATCCAGACCATGACGGAGGCCAAGGATAAGCATCGTCGGGGCAGATACTGCTATTATCGCAGATATTTCCTCTGTCAAGCTGGACTCAAGTGCTGCTGATTACTTGGTATTTAAAGGGTTGGATAGTTTATCCAACTCATTCTACGACAGGCAACTTCCTGTGATCACCCCGGGGACACACCATCACTATGATACTAACATGCAACAACCTACGACAGGATAGCAAACCTGATAACAAAATAACATGTTTCTATTTTGAGCTTTAATTCTAGACAGACGGCAGCTCACAATTACACCAAGGCTCTGTCGCCGCTTACAATATCTCCAATTTCTGTCTGCTCGCCTTCAACTATTCTATTCAGCACCTCGATTGCCGAGGCTTTGTGGAGATATTCATTGTTGTTTCCGCACCTGTAAGAATACGTACAGCGCGGGCATCCACTTTCACTTTTGCACTGGCATTCAGACAGTATCCTCAACGCCCTCTCAAAAGACCTGTCAACCCTGTCATAGAGCACCTTGCTTGCGCCGTTTCCTCCGGTGCTTCCATCGTAGACAAATATCAGGCCAGAAGATAGTGATATCCCGCCAAGATCCTGCGATGCTCCGCCGGTTATCATTGCGCTTCCCTCGATAAGCACATGCTCTGACGCATGGTAGCTGCTGGCCTCAACATACTCCGGATCTTCGGCTGATTCCAGCGAGTCAAGTGGCCGGGGCGCCCTGAAGACAAAGCCTTTTGTTGGAAACTCGTGCTCAAGAGGCCTGTCTAGCATCACCTTTCTCCCCTGCAGGGCGTCCTGTCCTATCTCCATGTTGGCGTAACCCAGAACCCGCTTGCGGATCAAAAGCGAGCAATAGGCCATCTCCGCACCGTGACCGATGGCGCGCTTTTTCTCGTATATCTCGAGTATAGAAGGCCACTCGTCTGTTATCGCCTTTGTATAGTAAGGGTAATCAGGCGGAAGTGCCACAAGTTCGGCGTAAGGATGGCCTTCCCTGAGGCGAGCTGGCTTTTTTTCTGGCCTGCTGCTCCCCCCGCCGACCTGCCCGTAGTGAAGTGCAGCAACCTGGTACCGGCGGCCAGAAAGAAAATACACAGCCCCGGGGTGGAGCTCTTCAAGTGCCTGTGGAAGGGATCTTTCCCCTACTATTTTGCCACCAAGCGTAATGTCAACCCGGCTTCCAATCCCGCGTATACTGTAGTCATTGAGCAGATTAACAGCCTCTCTGGTGGCAAGAAATCGGTTCCCGGTCACCCGCAACAGACCCTTTGACACAAGTCTCTGCACAGCGCTCCAGATTACTGCGGACTCGGGCATTGTTATGGGCCTGTCGCAGGCCATTGCAAGGATCTGGTATTCTTCGACAAACGGGTTTGACGGGTCAGTATAGGCATATTCTGAATCGGCCAGATAGTCCTGTGGGTGCATCTTGTAGTACTGGCTTATTGGATCGTTTCCCAGAACAAGAAAGGCATAGCCTTCCTGCCCGCGCCTGGCGGCCCTGCCAAACCTCTGCACAAGCCTGTTAATTGGCACTATGTTTGATACCACAGCGTCGACATCTCCGATGTCAATTCCAAGCTCAAGTGTAGGCGTTGCAGATACTGCCATCAGCTCGCCTGCCTTGAACGCCCGCTCTACTTCAGCGCGGGCTGCAGGCAGCAGGCCTGCCCTGTGGACTTTAATCTTGATTCCCTGTCTTGAGGCGTAAAATGCCAGAAGCTCCGACCCGAGGTGAGACCCACTAAATGCGATTGTTTTGTGACCTGTCTTGGCGGTCTTTTTTACAAGGTCTATCATGAGCGACCTGTACGATCGCAAAGACGGGAACAGTATGGCAAAGTTTACCCTGCCTTTTCTACCCCTGCCATAGACTGCCTGCATTTTTCTCCCAAAGAGTGCCTGGCAGAACTCGCCTGCATTAGGGAGAGTAGCAGAGGCTGCAATAATCTGGAGGCCGTGGCCTGAAGCGGCAGAGACAAGCCGCTCGAGTCTTCTCACAATATAGTGAACGTTTGCGCCAAATACGCCAGTATAGCTGTGTGCTTCATCCACTACCAGAAACCGCGTGTCCATCAGCATCCGGGAAAACTTTGTCCTGTGCATCATGTGGTAGTGCAGCACGTCAAAGTTTGTGATCAGTATGTCAGGCGGTCGGGAAGCGATCTGGTCACGCTCTGCCTGTTCTGTGTCGCCGTCAAGCACGTCGACTCTTATGCCTGTCGATGCAGCAAGCTCTTTTATCTTTGGCGCCTGGTCCCTTGCCAGCGCCTTAGTCGGGTATACAAATATCGCCGACACTGCACGCTTGTTTCTGCCCTTTCCTTCAATCGGCCTGAGCGAGCCAAACCGCGGGATCCTTTCTGATATCTTTTGCAAAATAGGTATGCAAAATGCCTCTGTCTTGCCTGACGCTGTTGGCGCTACAATTGCCGTATCTGCGCCGGAGAGTACTGTGGATATAGCTTGCTCCTGAAATGCATGGAGTCTCTCGATCCCTTTGTCCAGCATGGATTGCTTGAGCGCATCGTCTAAAGCAAGTTCAGCAACATTGCTTCCCTGCTCCGGCGCCGGCTCGTCTATGACCTGATAGTCAACTACATAGTCCTGCCGGGACTTGAGGACAGAACTCAGAAGCTCGTTATCTGATGCTCCATTTTTAGAGAGAAGCAAGTTTATCTCGCTTGCCGGCCGGATAATTTTTTCCTGCTCTGCCAGTAAGCTAAAGTCTTTTTCGTCTGCAGCCTGGCCGTTGTCATACTGGTCGAGAAAATCAAGGTAAGCATCGTCAAGACTACTCTGGGCAGATGACGATAGAGCAGAATGCGGCCTGACTATCCCGCATACTCTGCACTTTGAACACCGAAATATCAGCCTGCCGTCGAATATTCTGTCTGCTTCGACTGAATGCATCGAGCCGCATTTTGGGCAGCGGTAATTAGTCACTTGGGTGAAAACTGCATTTCAGGAAATAAATTGTTTCCGGGACTGTAGATACTGGTTAACCATTCAGAGCAGAAACAAAATAAAAATAAGAAAAAGATCCAGTCTGGTCTGGTTCGCTCGCTACTATCCATCCATCGATCTACTGACCTGTCAACTCTCTATTGCCTTTCCCCTGTTCACCTCCATGGCAGTGTCTTGCTCTGCCGCTACAGGTACATCTCGCCGGGGGCAAACGAAATTACGCAATCTCTGCCGTGCTTGAACTGTAGCAGACTCCACTTTTCCTCCTTTTCTTCCTGGCTTAATGTAAATTCAATCTTGATCATGGTCATCCCATCGCTATCAGTAAAGCCGGTGAACTCGCATCCAGACAGTCCAGAGAACATTTCGTCGAGGTCTTTATTTATCAACCATGTGTTTTCCGCAAGCGACACTATCTCTACCCTTATCGGCTCCTTTGGACTCTTTTCGTACAGCTGCAGGACTGCCATGGCCGATTCCTACCCTCCGCCTTTCCTCGTGCCGCCTGCAACCATCGCCTTTGCCTGCTTGAATATACATGGCTTTGCTGCGCCTGACTTGCAAGCAGTAAAGTGCCATCCAATTTCTAGGGCGATATATGTGACGGCAAACCCGATGACCGGATATGCTGCGTCTGGTATTGTGGCTATCATTTCCATCTATAGTAGCAAGGGCTTTGCCTTTCTAGTTTAGTGAATAGCCACCACTATCACTGCACCATGCTGCTGAAAAATCATAACCAAATGAAATTCGTCAGCTAGATTAAGAAGGATATTAAATTGACTCGCAACAGCAACAACAAAAGTCAGCGATAGTGTAAGTCTGAGAATTGAGCTGACTCCTTCTTCTTCTGGTAATCGTTCCGGTGACTACTGCTTCCAATCAATCAATCTATCTATCTATTTGCTTTTTGCAGTTATCAACAATCCACTGCCAGCTGCTTTTTGACGGCCTTGCAGACTTCAATTAACTTGAACGGCTTTTTCAGAATATCTTCCAGTTTTATGACAGGCAGGTTTGTGGCCAGATCTTGCTGGTCCAGCTCATAAGCAGTCATTAGGATAATCTTGATGTCAGGGTTTATCCTCAGCACATGGTTGGCTAGTTCTATACCGCTCATTCCAGCCATTCTGACATCGGAAATAACAATTGAGTAAAGAGTAGAATTGTGCTGAAAGTGTCCCAGTGCTGCTACAGGGTCGCTGAACCCATCAGCAGCAAATCCCCATCGCTTGAGCCATCGCATTACAATTGCCAGAATATCTTTTTCGTCATCTACAACCATCAGCCTATGGCTTCCTGCCATGACCTTTTCAGAAATTCGTTTCTAATAAATGCAAAGGTACAAAGAAGCCCGGGATGCGGCCAGAATTTGCGGAATGATTTTGGCATTACATCATTTCTGGCCTCTTCTCGCCCGGTAACTTAAGTTTTATATAAAAAATATCTATACAAGGCTTATATTATAAAGTGATTGAGTCCTTTATAAACACGTATATATACTTGCCCTTTATAAAGCCACATATGCCACAGACCAAGCCGATCGTAAGCATTGAAAACGTGGTTGCATCAGCTACAGTAAATCAAACTGTTAACCTAAATCTCATAACACAGATCTTTCCAGATGTCGAGTACCATCCGGACCAATTTCCAGGCCTTGTCTTCAGGCTGAGGTCGCCCAAGACTGCTACCCTTATCTTTAGCTCCGGCAAAATGGTCTGCACTGGAGCCAAGTCAGAGAAAATGGCAATACAGGCCGTCAAGAATGTGGTCCTGAAGCTGAAAAAAGGAGGAATACCTCTTGAACATGAACCCCAGATTGAAATTCAGAATATTGTTGCCTCTGCAAGCCTCGGAGGCAAGATACATCTGGAGCTTGCAGCCAGGGTGTTGCCAAGGAGCATGTACGAGCCGGAGCAGTTTCCCGGGCTTATCCACAGAATGCTAGATCCAAAGACAGTCATTCTGCTCTTTGCCAGCGGCAAGCTGGTATGCACAGGTGCAAAGAAAGAAAGTGAAGTCTACAGAGCAGTGCACAATCTGCATACGATGCTAGAAGAAAAGAATCTGATGATTTACGAAGGTTAGGCAGCCAGCCAAGACAAACAACCTCGGCTGTCGTTAGCCCTTCACCTGCTTTTTTGCCTCTTTTCTTCCAAATACATGAACCATCAGTAGCAGACATGCAACAATGAGAACAAGTATGCCATAGAATGTTGTTTGACCAAGTATCGGGTCATAATCCCATGGATTTCTGCCCTGTCCTCCAGTTAATGGATTGACAGCTTCACAACCATATGCAAATGGTGGACAAGGGTGATGTGCAAGATTGTATGGTATGCCAAACCCCAGCAGAGCAAGGGAAATGAACAAAAGAGCCAGACCTGAAATCAGATAGGGCTGCAACAAGCACCATAGCAGGAAAGAAATATTTCTTTTTTGGCATGCGAGTGGCAGATACATATCTGCTGTAAAATAGCTGGAATTCCCAAAAGGGAAAGACGGGGCTCTGTCTGACTTTAGCGATCAAGTAAATTAAATTTTAGCAAATAATATAATATGAAGTAGGTTCTAATCAGTCTCGTGCTCTCCGACTGCAGCCATCTGTTTCAGTACCGAGTCCAGAGTATTGCCTCCAATAAGGCCTGCCTTGTGCAGTTCATTGACGATGTCCCTGATGGTGATTACGGCTGTAAGCTTGACCTTGAGCTTTTTTAGATTCTCTTCGGCCCCTTCCATTCTGCTCACAAGTGCTATTGCATTTTCAACTACTCCACCATTGGCCCGTATTGCCTCTACTGCCTTGCTAACTGATATGCCGGTGGTCGCAACATCGTCTACAATCAGGACCTTTGAGCCGGGCTTGATGTACCCTTCGATTACCTTGCCTGTCCCATGTTCCCTTGATTCTTTGCGGATATAGATCATGGGCTTGGACATTTCATATGCAAGGGCAGAGCAAAATACAAGCCCCGAGGTAGGCACCGAGGCCAATGCGTCAAATTCCGGCACAGTCCTGGTTACGGTATCTTTCATGGCAGAAATTGCAAGCCGGAAATAACTTGGAAAGCTTGGAAGCATCCTCAGGTCGATGTAGTAGGGGCTGTCCTTGCCGCTTGTTAGCCGAAAGACTCCAAATTGCAGTGCGTTGCTTTTGAGAAGAAAAGAAGCAAACTCTAGCCTAAAGTCTCCTAGCATCACAATATTTCGAAAGCAGCTTTATTTATTGATGCCGACAGAAGTCCTATGCATGCCAGAAATATGGCTAAGGTACGGGTCAACTGATGTCGTGCTTGATATTCGATATGAAAACCTGCTAGATCATGTATCTTCCAATATGCAGCCGCTGCAGGAAGACCAGGTGACCCGGTCTCTGGATAGTATTTCACCGGGCGATAATACCTTGGTCGTCGCCCTCTCTTCGACAAAGCAGGTTTGCAGAGTCATTGGAATGCTTGCAGAGAGGGCCAGGAACAAAAGCCCCGGTTCTAGTCCTGGCACGAGTACTGCGCACCTGACCATTGATGCACCTCCTGCCATGGCATCGGATATCCGGTCGGCTCTGACAGCCTACCCTGAATTGGTCGTAAACCGCGCTGACTATAAATCCCTGGCTGAAAGGATTGGCAAATTCCAGAATACAATTTTTGTTTCTCATGTTGCCTTGCACCCGATGTTTGGTTTTTCAGGCGTGCCTACAATGCTGCTCCGTCAGTTTTTTCACGACAAGATGCCCGAGGCCTTTCTTGCAAGGTCAGGCGATGTCCCGTCTCCGGGAGCCAAGACAGGATCGCTTGATGTTGCCCTCTCCTGCACAGACAGTCTTCAGGCAACCTCAATAGAGATTGTGGCAAACAACTCTGCAATTGCAGGCATTCATTGCGGCAGCATCAGGGAGGCATTTGCCAATGCATCTGCACAGCTGGCGTCCATTTCAAGCGCAGAGTCAGAGCTGGCCAAGTCGGCCATTATCAGTGCCAGTAGCGAAGCCGGAATGCACTCTACCCTTGCAAGCTCACTTGATTCTTTGTGGAACTCGCTGCATATTGTAAAGGAGGGAGGTTCTGCAGTTTTGCTAGCCGAGAACAAAAACGGAGCCGGAGCAGCTGCAATACAGATGTGGATAGACGGCAGAATAAAGCCCGAGAATATAAAGCAGCAGGTGTATGTTGACGGGCTGGAGCACCTGGTCTACCTCGAAGGCTTGAAGCAGAGATACAGACTCGGGATCGTATCGACCGTTCCTCAATATTACCTGAGGTCAAGGCTTGGTTTCCACACTTACTCTGGAGTGAAGGAAGCGCTGCAGGATATACTGTCAGAGCATGGAAAAAACCACAAGGTTCTAGTTGTGTCAGACGCCGATATTGTCCTGCTGAAACAGAAGACAGTTCAGCCACCGGCCTAAGCTTAAATAATATGTTTTTTCATAATCCTATTGCTTGCAAACAGCTCCTCTGCGAAAGGTAGGCGATTATGTAATCCGCCGCTGCGAAAGTGCAGACCTCCCAGCAGTAATAGAGATCAATATGGCTGCCCTGCCTGAGCATTATTCTGACTACTTTTTCGAATCAATCCTGAAGGAGCTTCCGGAGGCGTTTATCGTGGCAGAGCTGAATGGCAAGATAATAGGCTACATCATGTGCAAGATAGAGTTTGGGTTTTCTAACTTTAGAAAGCTTGGGTTTGTAAAGAAAGGCCACGTAGTTTCAGTTGCCGTCCTTGAGGAGCACAGGGGAAAGGGTATCGGCAAGGCTCTGATGCTTGAGGGAATTAACGGCGCCATGCTAAGAAAAAGCGACGAGATCTATCTTGAAGTCAGGGTTAGCAACGATGCCGCAATCAACATGTACCAGAAGCTTAACTTTCAGATAAAGTCAAGACTTCGCTCCTATTATAGAGATGGCGAGGATGCCTACCTTATGGCTCTGGAACTCAACTGAGCTGAACTCCTAAATTAATCAAGGCGGGATTTTTAATCTGGCTGGCTGGCTGTCTAGCCCAGATCTATCTGCTTGGCTCCCAAGCTCAGGGACCTTGATGGTCGATTAACTTGACTCGACTCAATTCGATTCACTCATTCACTCCTCAGAAACAGACCCCTACAAAGATTGATAAGATACTGGACGCGCCATCTCCGGCATGGAAGCCAGAGGCAGAGGTAGGGGCAGAAGAAGCAGCAAAGGTACTGGAATCGCCCTACTCGTTGCTTCTATTGGCGCATTTATTGTATATGCCTATTTTCTACTGGCCTCCCAGTGGAGCATAATTGTCCTGCAGCTTACCGTACTTGCAGCAGTTGCTGCACTTGTGGCGGTACTTGCATGGATTGGATATACCATAGCTACAGCTCAGACGCCCGATACTGCGACTGGCAGTGGCAATAATAATAACAATAGCAGCAATAACAGCAATGCTAAGCTTTAACTAGCACATCTGACACTATCTGGTATATTCTGGGCCCGACTTCTCTGACTACCCGTGTGGCAGCTATGCTGTGCTGATAGTTTTTGAAAGCAAGGTCGGTATCCTCAGCACCGCGGCCCTGAGCTGCCTTTTTAGTGTCGGCCTTTATGTGTGCAAAATAATGCACAATTCCGGTCTTGCCACATTTCAGCCCAGAGACAGCAGAATCCACAAATTGGCTTGCCTTTTCTGGCAGCGGCATAAGTACCCTGTCTGCAATCCCTCGGAGCCGAACCATTGCCTCCGCAGCATCTCCATACAAAGGGATTACGGTATCCTGCACCTTGTTTATTCGGGCATTTTCTGCGCACAGATCTATTGCATGTGAATTGGAGTCGATGTTGTATATTTTGCACGGTCTGCCAGTGCTGCATGGAGCTATCTTGGCCATCACGATAGAAAAGGTGCCTACCCCCCCAAACATGTTTATTACAACTTCTCCTTCGCTTACCATCTTGGCTATCCTCAGCCTTTCAGTTGAAAGACGAGGAGAAAAGTAAGTTTTTGCAACATCTACCTTGAACCGGCAGCCATGTTCTCTGTATTCTGTCAGCGTCCTGTTCTCGCCGGCAAGGAACTCAAGATCCCTGATCCTAAAATCTCCCTGAACCGGCGACACCTGTGCAAAAACAGATTTTGCCGGTTTGACTTTTCTGAGTATGGCGTTTGCAATCAGTTCTTTTTTTGAAGTGAGGCTGTCTGGTATCTTGACTATTACTATATCGCCAATCATATCAAATGCAGAATAGAGCTCTGACCTTTCTTGCGGCGTAAGGACATCTATGAGGGCATCTTTTAGCATATGCGGCATTTCTGGTCAGCCTAGCAAGACAAGGCAAAAAGAATGCGAAGGCAGGGCTTTATTTTTTCTTCCTCTCCTCTCGTTTCCTTTCCCTTTTCCTGTTCTATTTATCTTGGTTTATTTTATTTTGGATTATCGCCATTTTTGCTGTAAATTACAAGTATTCCGCTTGTGTGTGCGTGTGTGTGCAAGTTATTGGGCTTTCTTAACATAATAATAGTCTCCTGATTCTTTTTGCTCCCTGTCCAGCCGGCCGCCTTCCTTGTTGACGCGCGGCCTGCCTGTGCTTTCGTCTCTTCTGTAGGTGATTGAAAGCGCCTTGAGAAACCTGTTCATGCCAGACTCCTTTCTCATCGGGGCAGTCGAGAACCCTTCTGCTCCAGGAGTGCCTTCAAATATCAAAAGAGAATCCGCAACCAGATCTATAATCTGCAGATCGTGGTCCACGATGATGGCAGACTTGCCCTGAGCCCTTATGAAACGCTGTATGAATTTTGCAAGAGCTATTCTGTCTTCAACATCAAGAAATGCAGATGGCTCGTCCAGAGCATATATGTCAGCATCGCGCAAAAGTGATGCTGTGACTGCCACCTTTTGCAGCTCACCTCCACTCAGATTTTTGACGCTCTTGTCGTACAGCTTTTTTATTCCCATCGGAATTATTATCTGCTCTTCTACAGGGGAGCCATCGGTAGGGTTCTGGTATGCAGCATACATCAATGAGCGTACATCGCCCTCATAGTCTTGGCTCAGGTATTGAGGCTTGTATGAAATCTTTGCCCCAACCTCTATGCTGCCAGAATCTGGCTTGTCAACGCCGGCCAGCATTTTCATAAAGGTGGTCTTGCCAAGCGCATTTGCCCCCACTATGCCAAGAACCTCGCCTTTTCTTATCTGGCCTGCAGACACATGGAGATTAAACGAGGGAAATGACTTGGTCAGCTCTGAATATTTGGCAACAGGTATTTCCAGTACTACATCTTCGATTGAGCTTGCAGCGTCAAACTTGAAGGCTCTGTCTCTGAACCGGAGGTTTTCTGCGGGGAGGAATCCTTCCAAAAAGTTGTTGATGCCTGCCTTTGTGCTCTGCAACCCAGCCACGATGCCATAGGCGCCAGGCTCGCCGTATATTATGTGGACATAATCTGCCAAGTAGTCGAGCAGGGTCATATCGTGCTCTACTACCATGACGCTTTTTCCTTCATGAGCCAGTTCCTGGATTACTTTTGCAACCGCCAGCCTCTGGTAAATGTCGTTGTACGATGACGGCTCATCAAAAAAGTAGTACTCTGCGTCCCTTGCAGCTGCCACTGCAACCGCCAGCCTCTGCAGCTCGCCGCCGCTAAGGTCGGCTACGTTTTTGTCCAGCGTGTTCTTGAGTCCGAGCTTTTCTGCAAGCTCGCCTCCAACCTTGCGATCGTCGAATTTGTTCAAAATTTCCTTTGCGGTGCCCTTGAAAGCCTTGGCTATAAGGTATACAAGTTGCGGCTTTATCGAAGCACGGAGCTGGCCCTGCGCTATTTTTTCAAAATGGGACTTGAGTTCTGTTCCCTGAAAGTTTCTGTAAATTTCATCCCAGTCAGGCGAGCGGCTTTCCTCAAATCTTCCAAGGTTGGGCTTGAGGCCCCCGGAGAGGATATTGACTACAGTTGATTTTCCCATTCCATTTCTGCCAAGCAGGCCCACAACTGAGCCTTTTTTTGGTACCGGAAGGCGGTACAATCTATAAGAGTTTACGCCATACTGGTGAATTTTTTCTGATTGCAGCTCCTTTGCAAGGTTTACTATTACTATGGCGTCAAACGGGCATACCTTGATGCAGATGCCGCAGCCCGTGCAGAGCTCCTCTGAGATCAGAGCCTTGCCATCTTCGGGCCTCTGGACTATGCACTCGCCGCCGGTCTTGTTCACTGGACAGTAAGTGATGCATTCAAGCCCGCATTTTTTGGGCTGGCATAGCTCGTCGTCCAGAACAGCCACTCTGTGAGTAGATTCCGGACTTGATGAATTTGATTTTCCCAAACGACTTGTGTCTTATCTTCTCCTCTCTCTGTTGCAATATTCTATATTATTCGTTTTGCTGTGGCATTAAAGGCCGGCAAGGATCTGATCGATACTGCGCTACCTCATCTCAACTGTTCTGGGTCAAAAGGCTTCTCGATTGAACGTAGCATGTAGAGCATTTTTGCTATGTATTTTTGCCTTGAGGGCGATTCTATCAACTTTTGCTCGTAAAAACCAACCAGATGGGAAATAAGACAGGACAGCTGCTCTTTATCTTCTGGCAGGTTTGCAAGTATCATAGAATACCAGTATTCAACAAGTGCGTCTTCACCGCGCGTCTTTTCTAGCTGCAGAATTGCGGCAAAGTTAGAATGGCATTTTCTGCAAAGTCCTCCATGCTCGTCTATGTATGATTTTGAGGCGTAATGCCCACACTTTGCTCTTTCTGTCGTCAGTAATGGTAATAATGTCACTAATTGGATATAAACTCTTTTGAATCCAGTTGGCAGACAGCCAGCTGCAGGCTCGATTTAGGGAGACCTTAACAGCAAAGATAGGGCAAGATTAAATTAACCCTTGTTGTTGCATTAGGATCAAGCCGGCCATAGCGGCAGGGTGCGACCCGGTCCCATTCCGAACCCGGAAGTCAAACCTGTCGACGCTGCTGTTTTACTGACCTGCGTGAGCGGTCGGGAACCAGCAGTGCTGGCACTTTTACCATATACTACTCTTTTAAATCCACTTGTGTATGTCTGGATTTATTTTTCACGTTATGTGGCAATATCCAAGTATATGTTTTCCTACCTTCAAAAATAAATAAAATTAAATTGGTAAATACTGGGGCAAGTAAGTAAGTTAGAATAAGAAATTGATTAAATTCCTATATCTTCACCCAAGTGAACCTGCTTGAGCAGCTCTTTTGCATTAAAAGCAATTCTGTCAATTACGCCAAATGCAGACGCAAGCCCTGCCGGTTCCCATGCTCTGGTTTCAATTACACAGGCAAAGTTCACAGGCCTTACCGAGATTTTTCGCACCTCTTCGTCCATCACTTTTCGCGCAAATTGCTCATAAAGCTCCTTATCTTTTTCAAGCACGCCAGCAAGTACGCCTCCGCTCCAGCCCATCTTGATTACCTTTCCCCCGCGTAGCCGATAATATGGGACAGCTTCCAGAAGGCTGTGTGCATTGTCGTCATTTTCTGCAATGTGGTCATTCTCTATCAGACAGTAAATGTTAAAGAAAGGTCCAAGGCGCATGACGTCTTCAACTCCGATGTAATCAATATTACCATCCGCTATTTTGACAAACCCTCCTCGTATGTTCGACAGCCACCTCTCAAAATATGGTGCCCTGGCTGGAGAGATGTCAGATTTGAAATTGCCTATCCTGCAGTTGACCCCCAAGCAGGATAGTTTGTCAACAAGTGCATCAAGCTGAAAAACAGGCATGCGTGAGTTCCATTGCTCCTTTTGTCTATCTCTTTGTTTTCCTTTCTATCAGCCAGCTGGGTCATCCAGACAGGCAGCTGCCAGGAAGGCAGGATATTACTTTGCTGCATCTTCTGATATCAACTTTACCAGTGTCCTGACGCCAAACCCTGTTGCCCCTTTTGGATTGTAACTTCGCTCAAATGTCCCTTCCTGCGTCCAGGCAGTCCCGGCGATATCAATGTGTGCCCACGGAGCCCCGTCTGCAAAGTTTGAAAGAAACGCTGCCGCAGTTATTGCGCCTCCCGGCCTGCCGCCGATGTTTCTGATGTCTGCAAAAGTGCTCTTGATCTGTTCGTGGAACTCGTCAAATAGTGGAAGTTCCCACATTTTTTCTCCGGTTTTCTCTGACGCCTTTTTCAGCCTGTCCACCAAGTGTTTATTTGTTCCTACCACTGCAGCCACATTGGCTCCAAGTGCAATGACTGCAGCCCCGGTGAGGGTTGCAAGATCAATGACTGCCTTTGGGCCGTACGTTGCAATTCCATATGACAGGGCATCTGCAAGGATCATCCTGCCCTCGGCATCAGTGTTTAGAATTTCGACCGTCTTGCCGTTGTACATCCTGATTATATCGCCGGGTCTGTAGGACGTACCGGAGGGCATATTTTCAACAGAGGGCACTATACCCACCACATTTGCAGGAACTTTTAGCGCAGCAATAGCCTTCATCGTGGCAAGAACTGTGCAGCCGCCGCATTTGTCAAATTTCATCTCGTCCATTTTTTCTCCCGGCTTTATCGAAATTCCTCCCGTGTCAAAGGTAACAGCCTTGCCTACAAGCAGGTAAGGTTTTTGTTCCCCGCCGCCATTGTATTCCAGAATTATCAGCTTGGGCGGGCTATTGCTGCCCTTTCCCACAGCCACAATGCCACCCATGCCCATGGACTCCATTTCGTATCTTTCGACAACTCTTGCTTTCATGCCGTACTCTGACGCAAGTGAAAGCGCAGCGCTAGCTAGATGCGATGGCGGACAGTCATTTGGAGGAAGATTCGCCAAGTCCCGGGCGTAGTTGACCGCTTCGCAAACGGCTGCTGCTCTTTCAGCTACTGGCTGTGTTTGGGCGGGATCGGAATTGACAAGAATTGTAACCTCTACTATGCCAGCATAGTCTTTATTATCTTCGCTTGCAGTGGCCTTGTATTTGTCAAAAGAGTACAGAGACAGGCAGACCCCCTCTGCAATTGCCTCGACCAGTCCCTCATCTGGCGAAGAAAAGGGCAGAATAGAAAATTCTTTTGCCCTCAGATCTTTTGCCTTCAATGCCACCTTGCCGGCAATGACTCTGGCGCTATCGTCGGTGAACTTGTCTTTCTTGCCAAGTCCCATGAGCAGAATCCTTTTCATAGGACCTTTGCCAAATGTGGGTATCAACATGCTTGTACCAAAAGATCCTCTGAACTCTTTGCTCTCAAGACTTTCCTTGATTGCAGAAGACACTGCAGGGTCAAGGTCTTTTGAATGCGGAAAATCCTGATCGTTTTCGAAAATTCCTATGACAAGTAGCGACGTTTGCTTTTGATCTATTTTCGCTTTCTCGACTTTGATGTGCAATGCGGCCACTTGATTATCCTCCTGTTTCTCACAGAGCGAGTTTCATAGAGCTCAGAGAAAGTTGAAGAACCTTCAATTTTAAACTAACTACCGATGCCAAAAACAACATAAAAGGATAATAAAAAATTGTCAGATGGTGATTTAACTCAACTCAACTTGACTTAACTAGCCGCAGAACATATTGCTGCTATCTATCTATCTATCTATCGTTATCGTGCAAGTTAGCCGTTTACATATCTATCCATCTGTCTGTCCGTTGAATTGCATCAAATTGAACTAAATTGATCATGAACTCAGGTAAATCTACAGGTATCTTTTTATTTTGCCTGACTGAGCTTTTCCTATCGTGGCTGCAATGATGTCTGCTTGGCCGGATGGTGGTAGATAACTGTTATGGGGTTTAACATGCGTTACTTGGATCTTAAAAGGAAGATACGCAATGTGCGAATGCTAGCTATCCAAGGGATAGCTGAAGCCGGCTCTGGCCATCCTGGAGCTTCCTTTTCTGCCGCAGAGATCATGGGGACACTATATTTCCGAAAGATGAACCACAGTCCTTCAAAGCCTGACTGGCAAGAGCGCGATTATTTCATTAATTCAAAGGCTCACTCGGCGCCAGGATATTATGCTACTTTGGCTGTTTCAGGCTATTTTCCAGCAGAAGAGATCAAGACACTGAGAAAGCTGGGCTCTAGATTACAGGGCCATCCTGTCAGGTACTCAGAAAGGCAGCGAGACCACAGCGTCCCGGGCGTTGAATATTCTGGTGGGTCTGAGGGCATCGGCCTTTCCGTCGGGGTCGGCATAGCCTTGGCCAGCAGGCTTGACGGCAAAAAGAATCGCGTATATGTCCTGATAGGTGATGGCGAATCAAATGAAGGCCAGATCTGGGAAGCTTCTATGGCGGCTGGCAAGTTCAAGCTGGATAACCTTGTCGCAGTATTGGATCGCAACCGCATCCAGCAGGACGGCTTTACTGAAGATATAATGCCTCTGGATCCTACCAAGGAAAAGTGGGCGGCCTTTAACTGGAACGTAATAGAAATCGACGGCCACAAGGTAGAGCAGTTTGTTGATGCGTTAAACAAAGCCAGGCAGGCTCATGACAAGCCTACACTTATTGTAGCAAATACAATCAAAGGCAACGGCATCAGGCACATGGCAAACAATCCGCAATGGCACGGCAAGGCGCCGACAAAAAAACATACCCCGGTCCTGCTAGAGGAGCTGGAAAGCGAGTACTTCATTGCACCCTCAATTATCGCAGGCGAGCGGGAAAACTATGAAGACAAGATAAAAAAAGTAGAAAGAGAGGGAGTCGACATGATACACCTTGACGTAATGGACGGCAGGTTTGTGCCAAACATTACCTTCTTTGCAGACACGATCAAGAAATTGAGGCCCAGGACAAGCCTCCCCTTTGACGCTCACCTGATGATAGAAAATCCACTTGAGCACATACAGGACTATATTGACGCGCGGTGCGACATAATTACAGTTCATGCCGAGGCCTGCACGCCGGACGAGTTTGCACAGATAAAAGACAAGCTCTTGGCAGCTGGCATAAGTCCCGGCATTGCAATCAACCCTTCAACTGATGTCCCCGATTGGCTCTACGAGCATCTGCGTGACCTTGATGTCATGATAGTGATGTCGGTCAACCCCGGCTTTGCGGGGCAAAAATTCATTCCTGAAGTGCTGCCCAAGATGGTCTCGATAAACAAAAAGCTCCGTGACCATGGCTTTATGGGCTATATTGAAGCTGACGGCGGGATCGATGCAAGCACCCTTCAGCAGGTGTATGATGCAGGTGCCAGAATCCTTGTAGCAGGTAATGCAGTTTATGGCAACGTCGATATACACGGTGCTATCATCCAGCTGAGGCACAAGGCGACAGTTGCCCTCGAAAGAAGGCTTTTGGAGCATGCAAGCAGACTGGGCATAAGGGCCGACTGGATGAAGGCACGTAAACATATATTGATTCCCTATGCAAATGAACTGGGAATAGAAGGAGAGCTCCATGCAGCTAAGTAGCGAGCGCAAGATTGCAGATATGAGAGGGGCCTATGGAGACACCCTAGTGGAGCTTGGCAAACAAAACGAAAGAATAGTCTGCGTTGGCGGAGACACTACAGAGTCCCTAAAGACAAAGAAATTTGGAGACAAGTACCCGGACAGGATGTTCAACGTAGGAATCGCAGAGGCTAACTTGGTATCCATTGCCGCCGGCCTTGCAATTGCAGGCAAGATCGCGTTTGCAAGCACATATGCGGCATTTATCCCTGGCAGGTGCATGGACCAGATTAGAAATGCGATCTGCTATCCGTTTCTTGACGTAAAACTTGTTGTATCACATGGCGGTCTTACAGTAGGTCCAGACGGCGCATCTCACCAGCAGATCGAGGATCTGGCAAGCATGCGTGCTATACCAAACATGAGGGTAGTAGTGCCCGCTGACGCCATATCAGTCAGGCATCTGATAATAAAGATGGCCAGCACTCCGGGACCATTTTACGCAAGATTGGCCAGGCCGTCAAGCGACATCGTTTATGCAGAGGATAGCGACGAAGGCCTGTTTGAATTTGGAAGAGGCAACATCCTCAGGGATGGGTCTGACGCCACCATAATCGCCTGTGGGTTGATGGTTGGAAGGTCGCTAGAAGCCGCCGAGACTCTGCGCGAGAAAGGCATTTCATGCAGGGTAGTTGACATGTTTTCTATAAAACCTATTGACGCGGCTCTTGTGGAAAAGTGTGCAAGAGAGACTGGAGCGATTGTGACAGCAGAAGAGCACAATATTATTGGCGGTCTTGGCGGGGCAGTTGCAGAGGCGTCGGCGGAGAGGTATCCCGTTCCAGTAAGGCGCATCGGCGTGCGCGATATATTTGGAGAGTCTGCCCGCGATGAGGAAATCGATTCACTTCTTGATAAGTATGGCCTTAATGTTTCAGAGATAGCGAAGGCAGTGCTTGAAGCAAAAAGCAAAAGCAGGAAATAAACGAGTGGATGAGAAAGCAGATGAGTGATTGAGACAAAATGAAGATCTTTCTTGACACGGCGAACCTAGAAGCTATCAAAAAGTACAACGACATGGGCCTAGTTGACGGTGTTACCACCAATCCTACTCTTCTCTCAAAAGAAAAGGGCAATCCCGCCGAGATAATGCGCCAGATAACCAAGATAGTAAAGGGTCCAGTCAGCCTAGAAGTTGTAGGTACTTCAACTGAGGAAATGCTCGACGAAGCCCATAGGTTAAAAAAATACGGCCAGAATGTAGTGGTCAAGATCCCGATGACTGCAGATGGCCTCAAGGCTGTAAAAAAACTCAAACAAGACGGAATTGAAACCAATGTGACGCTCATATTCTCTGCAAACCAGGCAACACTTGCAGCAAAGGCCGGCGCGTCGTATGTCAGCCCGTTTATAGGCAGGCTTGATGATGCAGGCCAGGACGGTATGTCGCTTATCAGGGAGATTGTGCAGATCTTTAGAAACTACCAGTTTAGCGCCAAGGTTCTCGTGGCAAGCGTAAGGCACCCGCTTCATGTAGTTGATGCAGGCAAGATAGGTGCAGATGTGGTGACTCTTCCCCCAGATATTCTTGGCAAAATGATTCTACATCCTCTTACTGACAAGGGCCTGACTGCTTTTCTGAACGACTGGGAGAAGGTAAAGAAAGAAAATCCCAATCTTTCCATTTAGGGTTTTATTGCAATCCGGTTCGCACTTACTTTGTGTCTTGCCATTTTGTGTTATCGAAGCATCAAAGTAAAGTGAAGCGAAGTGAAGTGTAGCAGACACCACATAAAAACTGAGAAGGAAAACTCATCGTCGTATATCTTCTATAGATCATGCTCTACAGAATTTTTAATCTAAAATCACTATATGGATTGTTCATCCATATTTTTAGCTAAACAGCTAATCAAACCAAGAAATACTGTATTTTCTCTTCTCAGATGGTAAGCCATGGCAGGCACCTTATCTGATAATACATCACGCCGACTGCGCAGATGTATTCCAATTATAGCAATATCCTTGGTATTGGTTGCTTCCACATTTTTGACGATAGGCAACATGAATGGGATATTTGCAGCGTCAACAACCTCGGCCCTGATTCCCTTTGCAGGGTTTGCATCGACCAACACTGCCTCGTCTGCACCTCCAGCAGCAGGCACAATCATAGCTCAGCAGGGAACAATATCTAGCAATGCGCCAAGCGGCAGCGGCGCGGCCAACGTCACCTTACTTGCTCCAGCATCTGGAATTGTCTACACCGGCACCATATCCTATACAGCAAGCAAGCCAGTCAGCCTGTATATACTGCATTCTTATGGTATCGCCAGCACACAGACAGTAATAAACAGCCAATACGGTCAGCTGCTGCCAACCATTACCATAGACGGTCAGCAATACACTGCTACCATATTGCCAAGCTCGTCCTCAGGCAGCCAGGCAGGCGGCAGTAGCAATGTATTTAGCGGCAATGGTCTGCTGCTAGTCTCTTCTTCTGGCGCTGGCAGTGGACAGTTTGTAGCAAGTTACAAAATAAAGGCAGCAGTAGATGCAGCCACTACTGTGAATGATTTTGGCGATGCTATTGCACCAACAACAACAGGCACAAGCAGTGTAGCGACCGTAACACAAGTAGCAACGACTAGCTCTGGATCGAGTAACAGCACAGCAAATACAGGTCAATCCACAACAACTAGCTCCAGTACAAATAGCACATCTTCTACTCAGCAATCCAATTCTGGCACTTCAACGGGTTCCACCTCTGGCAGCAATTCTGGTGGCTCAGGCGGTGATGGCACAGGCCCTTCACCAGCAGGCTCAGATTCCATAACAGTATATGCCAAGCGCATCCCCTCAAGCTACTGGGCTCCATGCTTTGCCAC
>JAJPHM010000057.1 GCA_021325295.1 Nitrososphaeraceae archaeon | reverse complement strand
CCACCGCAGCCTCTTCCCTGCGTTAGCTTGGGACCTATGAGTATTCTTCTATCAGCTTTGCTTATGCCCAGATGGGCAGCATCTGTGTTGACTGCTATTAGCTTGCCGCCGACCAGTCCTTTGTTCTTTATCCAAGAAACTATGTTGCTGCCAGCCCCTCCAGCTCCAATGACAGAAACTTGAGGTTTTGCCATCTCCATTGCTGCTCTGATTGTCTCTTCTTCCATTACGGAATCTGGTGTCCTCTTGAAGCTGGACCCCATACCGCTATTATTTTGAAACGACATGAAAGAGTTGATGCCCAAAAATGGATATAAGGTCTAGTATGTATCAGATAAATCCAGACAGGTGACCGCTAGTAGCAGAATACTGGCAGCCTTGAGATAGATTGGAATCGTAATTGAGGTAGTAGAGGAGCATAACTCTTCTGCATGATGTAAACAATCCCATGTAGCTGGACTGGACAATCTGACAGGATGAATATTAAGAAGGACACAGCAGATAACATATTCTGGTAGTCGAAGTAGCCAAATGGGGCCAGCCTTTATAAATAAATAGCAGCATCGCAGGTTGACCCCAAAATATTGATATACTAACTGTATATGAGAGAGAATGGAAAAGTAGGGGGTTTGAATCGAACTATGATAGGATTGAAAGAGAACAAAAGCCTCCCCTTTGTGATTTGCAATAATGGTTTGAATCGAACTATGATAGGATTGAAAGAAAATTCACTGCATGGGTTGACGAGAGATTAGAAAGGTTTGAATCGAACTATGATAGGATTGAAAGTTTGGCTTGCAGGCAGATTCACTGATTGATGATAGGGTTTGAATCGAACTATGATAGGATTGAAAGAGTTCTGCGCTATCTGCGCTCAGTATCAAAACATCATGTTTGAATCGAACTATGATAGGATTGAAAGCTGGCGCTAATACTGACGAAAACTGGATGAAGTTGAGTTTGAATCGAACTATGATAGGATTGAAAGCTTTGCAAGGCATGTGAACAGCGCATACTTTCAAAGGTTTGAATCGAACTATGATAGGATTGAAAGTGACATTATTTTGTTTGCACATGTTGGCAAGCCATTGTTTGAATCGAACTATGATAGGATTGAAAGGAAAAACATTACGATACTGAAAAACTAGGCCGAAAAGTTTGAATCGAACTATGATAGGATTGAAAGTGACATGTAAGAGCATGCGCAAGTCGGTAAGATTATGTTTGAATCGAACTATGATAGGATTGAAAGTTAACTCGATCATGGCTTCGATTTTAATCTGGTCGCGTTTGAATCGAACTATGATAGGATTGAAAGTTGGTCAAAACGATTTTATCGTCTAGCTTGCCTGCAAAGTTTGAATCGAACTATGATAGGATTGAAAGCTGTTAGCGCTTTAATTGTGCCTGTAGCTTATGGCAGTTTGAATCGAACTATGATAGGATTGAAAGACATTAAAACCGTTTTCGATGGTAAGGTGAATTGAAAGTTTGAATCGAACTATGATAGGATTGAAAGGCGAACATATAGTGATAAATCAAGAAGTCGATGTTAGTTTGAATCGAACTATGATAGGATTGAAAGTTACATCGCTACGCGTAAAACCTTCGACATCGTTGCCGTTTGAATCGAACTATGATAGGATTGAAAGATCACCAACGATACAAGTATCAAAATATTGGCTAAGTTTGAATCGAACTATGATAGGATTGAAAGTGAATTTATGGAGCGTGTTGTAGATGAAGCAAAGAGGTTTGAATCGAACTATGATAGGATTGAAAGTAACTCTCCCTATTTCTAAACAGCAAGTAAAAATTGGTTTGAATCGAACTATGATAGGATTGAAAGATCAATGCCATGGCAATTGTTGGTGCAAATTAAATTGTTTGAATCGAACTATGATAGGATTGAAAGCTGTTTATCACAGAAGAGCAGTTTAAGAATACTATTGTTTGAATCGAACTATGATAGGATTGAAAGTTCGAAGGCTCGCCATTCCTAGAGCCAGCGGTGATAAGTTTGAATCGAACTATGATAGGATTGAAAGTCAGAACCGCCAACATATAGCCCGCTCTAGGCTGTAGTTTGAATCGAACTATGATAGGATTGAAAGTGGATGTAGAAATCTATCGCGACCGCATTTGGGTCAGTTTGAATCGAACTATGATAGGATTGAAAGTTAAATGAACGATGTCATTGAGGGCCATCACACGTGGTTTGAATCGAACTATGATAGGATTGAAAGCTGATACCAGTCAACTCTGACGCTCTGAAGAATATCGGTTTGAATCGAACTATGATAGGATTGAAAGCCTGTCTTGACGAGACGACAGAGCGATATCTATCGAAGTTTGAATCGAACTATGATAGGATTGAAAGTTTGGAGCATTGCAAAGACATTGTTCAGGCATCCGTGTTTGAATCGAACTATGATAGGATTGAAAGGAATACATCTTTTGCCATTATGATTAATATTCCCAAGTTTGAATCGAACTATGATAGGATTGAAAGAATGGCGAAGAGGCAACAACGCATTTGACAGTAGTTGTTTGAATCGAACTATGATAGGATTGAAAGACGTCTAAGACAATCGACAAAAACTCACAGACTCAAGTTTGAATCGAACTATGATAGGATTGAAAGCCACTTTCTACCAGTTTGTTCTGCTGCATAGACGGGTTTGAATCGAACTATGATAGGATTGAAAGATGAATCCAGCCACAAAGGGAACAGTATAGGTCAAGGTTTGAATCGAACTATGATAGGATTGAAAGTGAAATTCTGTGTTGAATCAGTCATGGTTATTGATGGTTTGAATCGAACTATGATAGGATTGAAAGGACACAGATAACAATTGGTGGATCATGGTATATCCAGTTTGAATCGAACTATGATAGGATTGAAAGCTTTTACAGCAGCTTCTATACGGCAAAGAGTTACCCGTTTGAATCGAACTATGATAGGATTGAAAGTGCTGTGGATCTCGAAGGGCAAGAGTCATAGAAAACGTTTGAATCGAACTATGATAGGATTGAAAGGAAGTCTAACTATGCACAGTCGCTAGCCTGCTTAGCTTAATACGTCCCTTCAAGAACAAGTTGCGCTATATATGCCGTTTGATAAGGCATTCAAAGAAATAATCAATGGCAGCATCGATAGCTTGATAGCTGCTGTAAGCGATACATCTTCAGACATACGGAACCATCAGGCGATCTGGAAATACGATCATGCTTTTGATTTCTGCTACGGCCAGACGGTAGGCAGAATTTCAGGCCTGGCCTACAGCGTATTTGTAAGCCAGTACCGGCGGCAGCCAAACCTTGACGAACAGCGAGAAATAAACTCGATAATTGTTGCCCGTGCAAAAGAAATCCGCGATGCCATGAAACACCTCAAAGCAATAACATAGTGCCGCGCTAATGTTATGGGCACCACCTGCCATCAAGCCCAAGTCTAGGTGACTGCGTAACGTTTTCGTTTATTGATCTAGCTATCCTGCGTTATTCTTTAACCTGCTACCGCGTAGCAGGACTGCTTCTCACTTTTGCATCAATAGACGATATCAACTCTAAAAGCTCTGACTTGTGCGAGTTGAGATACTCTTGACCTTTATCTTTAAGCCTTATCTGAAAGAGCCTCAGGTCTCTGTGCTCGTCAAAGAATTGCTCTATCATGGCGTTGCCGTGCTTTGAGGGATTTATAAGCTGGTCAAAATTTTCAAGCGTAGCGGAAAGGTCGCCTTTTTCAATCGAGTCTTTGGCCCAGCCCAGAATCTCGCTAATGTCCTTCAGCTCCTGCACTGGAGCCGATACTTCCTTGCTCTTGAACAGGCCGGTTCTCTTTGTTGAACCGACCTTGTCTGCTATTTCTTTGGCAAGTTCGTAATACTCTTCTTTGCTTGTGAGGCTTCTTCTCTCCCTTCCGATTATCAGCCCCTTCATCTTCAGGCGCATTACAGCATCCTCAACATCTGCCTTGTCCATTCCTGTAACCCAGACAATTTTGCCAACATAATCATAGCCCTGCCTTATGGACTCAAGAACCACAACTTCAATTATTCTTCTGTAGCCTTCCTCTGCTCGGGCGTTTTCAAAGTCTCTATCGCGCACCGCCTTCCTGGCGTTTGAAATTTCTATTTCGATCGAGCGTTTCAGTGCATCGAGTCCTTCGTCAACTCTATTGCTCAAAGTAAGGTAGCAGGCTCTGTTGTACCACGCCATGTGGTCATTTGGATCAATGTCAATTGCCTTTTCGCAGCACTCGATGGCCTTGGGATAGTTTTTCATCTTGTAATAAGCCAAGCCTTTGAGATTCCATGCGTCTGCGTTGTTGACATCTATCTCAAGCGCCCTATCATAACAGGAGATGGCTACAGTATATTCGCCCAGATGAAAGTGGGCGTAGCCCTTTTTGATCCATGCATCTACATAATTTGGATCTATTCTAATAGCAAGTTCAAAACTGCGCACCGCATCATGCATCTTGTCATTTGACATGTGGGCGACGCCTTTGTTGTACAGGTCGCGCTTTTGAAATTCAGAGTCGCTAAAGCCAGAACTAGAACTAGAACTGGAACCAGAACCTGAATAACCAGCCGATTCAGGAGGGCCAGATTTATTGCTATCGCTCCTCCCAAACAGTCTGCCCATGAATTAAATTTCTTGATCGCAGATAAATAGTTTTGGTGCTATCCTGATAGGCTTGCTTAAAATTATGGCCCTGCGGGTTGCATCCAACTGCCTAGACGGCGTGCAAAAAAGTATTTAACTGTTATAGATTCTTACTGGTTTCCGCTTTTATCCAATATAGCGCCGATTATGACCAATGAAGATAAACCTGTCCATATTAACTGCGCTCGTTATAGCCGGAACCCTTGTGGGATCTTTATATTCCACCGGCAATCTGGTCAATGCCCAAGAATTTAATATTACAACTGCCAATTCAACGGCAAATTCATCGCAGTTCAGTTCTACAGCTGCCGCAAATAGCACGGTTGCACCGGCATCTTCCCAGATTGGCCTGCGGCCCCAGATTGTTCTCAATAGCAGCCAGGTTACGCAAGGCTCCAGTATCCACATCTCTGGAAGCAACTTTAATCCAAACGGCAACGTGAACCTTTACCTTCTATCATCAGCACCTGCTCAGTTTCAAGGCGGCAACCTGACACTGCTCCAGCAGGCCCAAGCTCCACCAGCATCAGCTCAACCTGCATCTTCCTCAACCAGCACAAATGGCAACATCTTTAGCTTCGCATTGAGCAAACTTGAGGATATGTTCCATTTTGGATCTTCTTCCACAGGTACAGCAGCGAGCCAAAGTAGCACAGGAAGCGGAAGGGTGTTTGTAATACTTGACTCTCAATTCCAGAACGGCACAATAACTCTGAACTGCGATAGCAAGGACATTGGTTCTGCCTCTTTCAGTTCCAGTTCCGGTAGAGCGACTGTGTGGTTGTCCCCGCCATCAGGCAGCTATAACACATGTTCGGTTGATATCAAATCAAATGGAGAAACTGCATCTGCCAGCTTGGGACCGCTTTCCATAACCAGCTCCAGTGCCGGTGCGACAACTATAGAGTTTTCTGATAAGGATAGAATAGCCTCTGTGGCTGCAGATTCGCAGGGCTCATTCAGTGTGCAGGCAACCATTGCATCGGACATAAAGGCTGGCAACTATGCGGTAACTGCAATCCAGAATAACCTAGCAGGATTTGAGCAGGTTTCTGTAACGGCTTTACCTTCATCCACCACCACAACGACGAGCAATCAGACTTCAACATCTACAACCAGCACTACTACTAATGTGTCTGCTGCGTCAGTACAGAATTCTTCCAATTCAGGTCCAAGTCTAATTTCAGGCTCAAACTCAAATGTCTCTTCGGTACTGAATTCTTCGTCTCTTGCACAAATTCTGCGTAACAATTCACAGACAACCGGAACCAATACGACCGCAGGACAAACATCAAACGCGACAGTCCAGCTGAACAACTCTACTGCAAGCCCCGGAACACAGATAACAGTCAGCGGGCACGGCTTCAGGCCTGCATCGCAGGTTCAGATATTTATCAACAACGTCCAGATTACAAACGTGATAACAAACATTGAAGGATCATTTAACAGCGTAATTGTGGTTCCTGCAAGTATCAGTGCTGGGTCTGCACAAGTGCAGGTCAGGTCTGGACAGACAAATATTACGCAAAACGTGACTGTGGTGTCTCAAACAAACCAGAACACAGGACCTGCCACAGTATCGTTTGAATCAATTTCAGCAGCCGATAGCTCTTCTCTCACTGGAGCCCCGGTAACTGTCTTTGATACAAGCACAGGCCAAGTAGTAGGATCGGGCAAGACCCCGCTCAAGCTGGATCTGTCAGGAGGGACATATTCCGTGTTCTATTCCAATTTTAACAATTACCAGTTTGCATCAGCTTCGCCGGGACAGTGGACCAGGGTAAATGACGGAGGAGCGGGCATTCTTACTGTGCAGGCAGGACAGACATTTACTGTGACTGCGACATACAACCAAGCTTCTCCACCAAGTCCACCTCCTGTATCACCCAGCAATTCCATGACACTGAATTCAATAGATACGAGCGGTAACCAAATTCGGGGCATGTTTGTAACAGTATACGACTCGTCTGGCAAAAAGATTGATCAGGGCTTTACGCCTCTGACAGTCCAAGGTCTGGCTGCGGGAACATACCCAATATTCTTCGCTAACTTTGCAAACTTGATATTCCAGACAGCAGTACCTGGCACTTGGGTGCAGACTCCGTACGGCGGGTCAGGGTTGGTAAGCATTGTCAATACCGGCCAGAGCCAAAACATCGCAGTTACAGCAGTATATGCAAGGACATCTGCCCAGCCTCAGGCCTTTAACTTGAACGCTCCGCTTGACATCAAAGGATACATCTACACCGTAACTTCAAATCAGACCACTCCACAGGGTCCATTAGTAATCTCTGGTCTGTTTACGTTAAAAGTAGATAGCGCCGGCACACCAGGGTCGGCTTCGTTCTCTGCTCACCTTGTATCTGCTCGCGACGATGCCAACTTGAACGTCAGGCTTGACTCGCAGGCAAGCAGGGACGAACATACTCTGCAGATTGCAAACTTTAAGACAAAGCTTGCCCAGCCAATAGGCCCGCAGGAATTTGTGGTCTATGGTACGGCTGATCTTCTGCGGGACGGAAACCTGTACTCTGGCGGAGAGGACATCATGATACTTGTCTCAGGCGGAACAAACCAGTCGCCGACAAATGTGCAAGCACAGTTCCTTGGCAAGCAGGCAAACTCTGCAGCTGATTGGCTTGGAGACCTATTTGGAGTTGTCACCGATGGGTTCCACTAGCCAACAGACCATACGAGATTCATTTCGTCAGGCCTGATTTTTCTTTTGCTTGTCTTTTTTCAGTCATTCTCCGTTGCAGTCTGGTTCTCTTCTTGTACTGCAAGCTGAAGGACGAAGGTTAATCAGAAAAATCAGCAGCAGGTGCAAAATAAGGCCCGCTGCGTAACTAAACTTTAAATCTGCTGCAAATTAAAGTCGGTTGCATTGAAGGATATCGCGCTCATAAAGCTTGGTGGCTCTGTGATTACCTTCAAGGACAGACCACTTGAAGCAAATACAAAGGCAATACGCGATATCTGTATCGCTCTTGCAGGCCTCAAGGAAATCCCGTTTATCATAGTACATGGTGGCGGGTCGTTTGGGCATTACTGGTCAGTAAAGTATGACATGCACACCAAGCCGGCGCCCTACGACTCACGTGGCGTCGCAGTTGTGCACGAATCAATGGTTGCACTCAACCAGATTATCGTCAATGCCATGTTAGAGCATGGCATGAACCCATACGGCCTCCCGCCTTCATCTTTTACTTCCAGCCGCAGGCCGATAAAGTCAGGAATAGCAGCACTTGCGACAATGGCTGCAAATGGAGTTATCCCTGTAACATTTGGAGACATGGTTCACATTAAGGATGCAAGTTATTCAATTTTCTCAGGAGACTCTCTGATGTCGCTCATTGCAGGACAGATCAAGCCGTCCAGAGTAATATTTGCAACAAATGTTGACGGGATATACCAAGATATGCACAGCAAAAAGCTGGTGGCTGAAATAGAACTGCAAAATGGAAGCGCCAAGACGGGCTCAGCCGATATTGGATTTGGCCCTGCCGGAACAGATGTCACTGGCGGCATGAAGAGAAAAGTTGCAGAAGCTGCAAAGATAGCTTCTCTTGGCATGGATGTAATGCTGGTAAACGGCCTTGAGCCTGCGCGCATAGTAGATGCAGCAAGAGGGAAAAAGGTGGTCGGCACGCGCATTAAAGGGCTCCTAAGTAGCTAGAAGTCAGGGTCTGATATGCGAATGGAAAACAAAATAAAGAGAGGCGCAAAAGGAACAACAGATAAAGTGGAGATGGGACAACTCTAACTTGCCTGACGCATCGGACCTGCCTGCTGATATTGAAATAATAAAGCAGCGTAAAAAAGACGGTATAGAGATCCCGCTCCAAAAAAATGTCCAAGCAAGGGCAACATCAAACTATCTAGAACATGTCAGGCTTGTGCATAATGCGCTGCCAGAAATCGATTATGACGATATTGACACATCTACTACTTTTCTTGGCCACAGGTTCTCGGCTCCGATTATAATAGACTCGATGACGGGCGGGACACCCGAAGCTACCATAATAAATGGCAGGTTAGGTGAGCTTGCTGAAAAGTACGGCTTTGGTATGGGGCTTGGGAGTCAGAGAGCAGGCCTCAAAAGCAGCGACTTGGCTGAGACATATTCCATAGCAAGAAAGAATGCCCCTCATGCATTTCTGATAGCAAATATAGGCGGCGCCCAGCTTGCCAAGGGCCTGAGCATAGACGATGCCCGCAAGATAGTTCAGATGGTAAAGGCCAATGCTATCGCAGTGCACCTCAATCCGCTGCAAGAGCTTGTGCAGCCAGAAGGCGAGCCCCGGTACAGAGGAGTATTGAAAAAAATCGCCGAGCTTGCCAAAGAGGTGCAGGTTCCGGTCATAGTCAAAGAAGTAGGCTCAGGAATCTCTAGAGAGGTGGCGATTAGGCTGGAGATGGCCGGCGTGTCTGCAATCAATGTCGCAGGCGCAGGCGGTACAAGCTGGGCAGCTGTTGAAAAATTGCGGGCAGAATCTGCAAGAAACGGTCCGAAATCTCACCTTGGCGATATGTTCTGGGACTGGGGCATACCTACGGCGCAGAGCCTTCTTGAGGTGGCAAGGTCAGTCAAGATACCGATTATTGCATCGGGTGGACTTCGTAGTGGCCTTGAAGTAGCCAAGTGCATCGTCCTTGGTGCAAGCATGGCTGCAATGGCTTATCCGTTTCTCCGCCGCGCATCAGAATCAAGGGAATCTCTCTTTGCGTTTGCAGATACAATACTGTCAGAACTCAAGAGCAGCATGTTCTTGACGGGCTCCGGCAGCATTGCCGCACTGAGAAGCTCAAGATATATATTGACAGGCGCTTTAGCACAGGAGGTAGCTACCAATGAAGGCAGGCAACATTCGAGATGAGCTGGAATCGTATGCATCTGCGGTAAACGAGTTCATACTCTCTAACCTTCATGGTAAACCGAAGGAACTCTACCAGGCATCTGCTCACTATATCAGCAGCGGTGGCAAGAGGCTTAGGCCCTTTATGGTAATCAAAAGTGCAGAGATGTTTGGAGCTGACATCAAGCGCGCCCTGCCAGCTGCAGCCTGCATTGAGCTTGTGCACAACTTTACACTTGTCCATGACGATATTATGGATAATGACGATCTGCGCCACGGCGTTCCTACTGTCCACAAGTGCTACGGTATGCCGCTTGCCATACTCTCGGGTGATATTCTGTTTTCAAAAGCGTTTCAGATTCTGGTTATCCATGGCAGAAAGTCCGGGATTGCCGATAAGGCAATCTCTGATATTGTCTCTCGTGTCGCAACAGCCTGCATAAACATCTGCGAGGGTCAGGCCATTGATGTTGACGTATCTTCAAGCTCCAAGTTCCCAAGTGAGTCTCAGTACATCAGCATGATAGGCAAAAAGACCGCATCGCTGTTTGAGGCATCGTGTGCTCTGGGAGCACTCTCTGCGCCTTCACATCGTACTGGCACAGACGATGTTATTAACCTGGCATCTTTTGGAAGGAACATTGGCATTGCCTTCCAGCTCGTAGATGACCTTATCGGTGTAATCGGGGACACAAAGCTCACAGGCAAGGCAGTGGGCAACGACATAAGAGAAGGCAAGAAAACATATCCGATTCTCCTTGCGCTCAAGAATTCTAAAAATGATGACCGTGACAAGATCCTCAAAGTGTTTGGATCAAAATCCGCCTCAAGTTCGGACCTCCGTGAGGCTGTCAGGGTAATTTCAGACATTGGCATAGACGATGCGGTAAGAAGCGCCGCCAGAGAATACATGGATGAGGCCCTAAAGTGGATCGAAGAATACGACGATTCACCAGCAAAGCGGGCACTCCAATCTTCTGCAAACTTTGTTGTAGAGAGGAGCCTGTAGACGCAAGTGTCAATTGATGAAGGCACAGAGAAGCTAATCAAAGTCATTGCCCTCAAAAATGCCATAGAACATGGCGGCAAGGCACAGCTGGATGCTGTTATTTCCAAACTTATGGGCTCAAGACCAGAACTCCGGGCCAAGATAAAGCAGATTGTTGCAGACATGTCTGCTCTGGTAAGAGAGGTCAACTCTATGACACTGGAGGCGCAGAGGGCCCTCATGGCAGACCTTGCGCCTGAACAGGGTTCGAAAGAGAAAGAGAAGGAGAAGGAAAGGCACGATGCTTCGCAGCCGCACCTTCCTCCACTTGAAGGAGCAGTTGGGGGCCAAGTTGTAACTCGTTTTCCGCCAGAGCCAAACGGCTACCCGCATATAGGGCACGCCAAAGCTGCGATAATCGACGAAGAGTATGCCAGAATGTACAGCGGCCGTCTTGTATTGCGCTTTGACGATACAAACCCGCTGAAAGAAAGGGCAGAATATTACGATGCCATCCGCGAGGGTCTGGAATGGCTCGGTGTAAAGCCTGATCTTGAAAAAAATACCTCAGACGACATTAGCCTTTTGCACAGCTATGGAAGAAAGCTGATTGAGGCTGGAGGAGCGTACGTATGCACATGCAGCACCGATAGAATCCATGACCTCCGGGGCAAGGGCCTTCCATGTGAATGCCGGTCCGAATCTGCCGATATACTTGAGAGGACAGACAAGATATTTGGAGGCTCGTACAGGCAGAACGAGGCAATAATCAGATTCAAGGGTGACATGTCTGACCCAAATACTGCCATGAGAGACCCAACACTATTTAGAATAATAGAGGGCAATCATCCCCTGCTTGGTGACAAGGTAACGCTCTGGCCCACATATGACTTTGCGGCCCCAATTGAAGACAGCCATGACGGAGTGACACATGCAATGAGGACAAAAGAATATGAGCTGCGAAACGAGCTTTATTTTGCAATTCTGGACCGGCTTCAGCTTCGAAAGCCCCGGTTGCTTGAGTTTTCCAGGCTTGAGTTTGATGGGCTTCCTGTTTCAAAGAGAAAGATTACGCCTCTGGTTCAGGAGGGAATACTATCCGGCTGGGATGACCCGCGGCTGCCTACACTTGCGGCGCTCAGAAGAAGGGGCTTTGTGCCACAGGCCATACGAAGGTTTGTGCTATCTCTTGGATTGACTCTGGCAGACACAAAGCCGCCTTTTGAGACGCTCGAGGCATTCAACAGAAAGATAATCGATCCTCTGTGCATGAGGCTTTACTTTGTTCCAGATCCTGTCGAAGTAAAGGTCCTAAATGTCACGCCAGCTAAGGCCGTGCTGAAAAACCACCCTGTCTTGGATCTTGGCAGCAGGACTGTTGGCGTCTATGATTCTGTCTATATATCAGGAAAGGACGCAGAAGGTCTCAAGGCCGGTGATGTGTTGAGGTTGATGGAGCTGTACAACATCAGGATATCCTCTACAGCAGACCTGAAATCCGGATCCAAATCCGACCCCGACTCCTCCGAGTCTGCATATTCGCCAGAGAAACATGAACCGCGCGAGCAGAAAACTGCAAGTGCCCCGAGTGTTATTGTGGCAGAGTACGCTGGAAACGAGGTAGTGCAATCAATGCCAAAGGTCCAATGGGTTGCAAAAGGCGATGAGGTTCCCTTCAAGGTACTTGTGCCTAAGGAGCTGTACGTTGGCGAAGAATACAATAAAAATAGCCTCGAAGTGATTCAGGGTTTTGCCGAGTCGTTTATTTCCACGCTAAAGAGAGGAACAGAAATCCAGCTTGTCAGGTTTGGATTTTGCAGCATAGATAGCAGCAACTCTGCTATACTGACCCACAGGTAGTGATCCGATGAAGATCGCCAGAATTAAAGCAAACAGTCACAGCGGCGCCGGTGAATCCTACGCCCTCATTTCTGACGATGGCAGAAAGCTTGTCACAAGAGAAGAGATGCAGATGCAGACAGGAATACCTCTTCCGCCAAACATCAAGGACTTTATGTTCAGAGGCTGGATTGATGAAGTTAAGCACTATGCAAAAAAACTCGAATTTAATTGTGGCATCGACGACGTGGAGCTTTTGCATCCAATACCAAACCCGCCAAAGATACTATGTCTGGCTTTCAATTATTATGACCATGCCAGAGACGCCGGACTTGTGCCATCAAATGAGCCGGTTATCTTTATGAAGCCAAGGACAGCTCTGAACTCACCGTTCCGCGATATTATCTCACCTGCATCAATATCGAGGCTTGACTATGAAGCCGAGCTTGCAGTAATAATTGGCAAGGATACAAAAAAAGTATCTGAGGAACAGGCAATGGATTCTGTATTTGGATACATGATAATGCATGATGTCTCTGCAAGGGATATACAGTTTAAAGACAAGCAGTTTACCCGCGGCAAAGGAATAGACACTTTTGCGCCTTGCGGCCCGTGGATAACAACAAGAGACGAGGTGCCAGACCCGCAGAACCTGCGCATAGTTACAAAGGTAAATGGAGAGGTGAGGCAAAACTCATCTAGCAGCAATATGGTGCTTTCGGTAAGGAGGATAATTTCAGACCTAAGCTCGATGATGACTCTGGAAGCAGGCGATATTATATCAACCGGAACGCCTGCTGGCGTGGCTATGTCAATGAAGGAGCCGAGGTATCTAAAGGACGGAGATGTCGTCGAGATTGCTATCGAAAAGCTAGGCACAATAAAAAATCGCGTGGTTTTTCGCTAGTCAATATTGAAGTAGTAGCACTAGCCGATTGCTTTGCAGCTTGGGCAGACACAGCGGACTACCAAACCTATACTGAAATGCCGCTGAAAATAATGGTAGGTTAGGTAGTTACAATTGAATTCATTATGTGCAGATGATAATCATTTATTAGTGAGCGCGGCGCGACTGTTTTTTCTGACAACTTCACACACCCACATGATAAGTCCCAAGGTTTTCTTTTCGCGCCTTAATGAGAACAGAAACAAGGATAGAATATCTGATTGGATGACAGAAGAGCAGCTGCTAAAGGCGACCGGGGAATTTTTTCTGGAAAATGGCTACAGTAAAATCGAGTACGGCAAGAACTTTGCTCGCAGTAATGGCGGATCAATATCGCTGCCAATTGTAGGATCAAAAGTACCGCAGGGAGAACAGTTGTTGACAGGTGTAGATAGCGATACTGAAACTGAGACAATCGGTGCATTCTTTAGGCCAAGAATAGACCAGTATGACCTGAACTTTTTTGGCACACTTGAGGACATACTCTTTGAGCTTGTGGATAACTATGCTGACACCACTGTTATGCTTGTCACTGACTCGCTCTCCTATTTCCCAGTTACAAAAGTTGAAGAGATCGCTGTGGAAATGAAAAATCTGATGGACGAAGGAATGTACCTGCTCTTCGTAAATAACAGGCATGCATATGCACTCTTTGACGAATTTGCAAAATTATCAAAGCCTATTCCTGCACCAGATCTGACTGGCTGATTGACTGATTGCCCATCAACTTGTATTCATTCACTATGATTGTGGTCTGTTACGATCACTTGCCTTGCCCAGTCGCATTATTTCACGCTCAAGCAGCCTGGCATAGTATTCGTACGACTCGACAAGCTTTCCCCTGATAGTCGCTATCTGTATTGATGCATTCAGAGCGTCAAGACAGCTCTCAAGTGATCTTTCTGTTGCAAAATTATTCATAGCTTTGTTGAATACACCAAGAAGCTTTCTCTGCTCATCACTTGCCTCATTTATCGCCTGAGTAAGCTGATCTATCTCATCTGAGCCTCCAAAAAAGCCCCTTCCTTTGAACCAATCTACCATGTGATAAATGGAGCTATAAATCCACTTAAGATTTGCTGCCTCGTAGTCATTGTGGCTCCATTATACTGCAGGTTATACTGCTCCGTAGCGATTATTAAGTGAGGAAATGCCATCGTTTTGTTCAATTAGTTGCAGGTTTGGTTTTAATTATTGCACTAGCTAGACCATCGAGGCATTCCAGCTATCAATAATGTATTTATTTGCCATAAAATGAAGCTGAGCAGATATGGTAGTTGATAACAAGGGTAAAGTGACATATATTCAAATTATCAAAGAAGACCTTGCGATCTTTCGTGTAAAGCCGGATAATGGTCCAGTCCCAGATTTCAAGGCTGGACAGTTTGTTACACTGGGACATTTTGTGCCATCTGAGAACAAGGTTATACGCCGGGCCTATTCTATCGCTTCCCCTCCTGAACAAAAAAGGCATTTTGAGCTGTACATAAGGTGGGTCAGAAAGCCACTGCCGGGCCGTCTTACTACCGAGTTATTTAACAGAAAGGAAGGAGACGAGATAATTTGGGTAAAACCAACGGGACTATTCACCATTAACGAAAAGATGCACGACGGCTCTCCGGACAACAGGAGAATGATCCTTATCGCCGGAGGAACAGGCGTAGCGCCATTTATCTCGTACTCTTTGCACCTAAAGGCAATGGGAAGCAAGCGGGAAATAGTGGTGCTTCATGGAGCAAGCTATGTAGACGAACTTGGCTACAAGGACCTGCTTACTTCGCTTGAGGAAGAGAGTCTGGACAAGGGAAAGGACAAATGGAATTTCAGATACAGGGCAAGCATAAGCAGGCCGCAAGAGTGGTTTAACAGGACATGGTCGGGACAGAAAGGCAGAGTCGAGTCGTTCCTGATGCCAAAGCCCGGAGAAGACCTGTCGCCAGTTGAGCAGCTGGTTGGCGAAAGAATAACTCCAGAGAACACTTCATTTTACATATGTGGCTGGCAGGGAACTGTAGATGGCGCTCTTGATTATCTTGTTCCAAAGGGCTTTGTTACAGAGCGCAACAAGAGAAAGGATGGAAGCTACGACATAAAGTTCGAATCCTACGGTTAGAAAGACCAATAGATCAATTAGCAGGATCTAGAGCACTGGTGCGCAGGGTAGCAACGTCTGATGCAGAACCTTCACCTTTTTTCCTGCTATCCACCAGTCATCCCACCTAGAGTTTAGATGCAGACCCGACCCGCATTGACTTAAAGCCTTATATTTTCGTAGAATCAGGATGAACCTAATGAAGTATGAGTTTGAAGAATTCAAGACGATAGAGGATGTTTTTCTCTACCTTGTATCTGTCGCCCCTTACATGAAACAGGTTCTACCTGTAAGTTCATACAGAGGGTACATCTTTTCTATTGTTCCACTAACGCCGCTTTCAGGGGACATTTTGATGATGATATATGCAAAGGGAACAATTGAACCTGGTCTGGTTGAGTTTGATATATCTACAAAAAAATACAAGCCCGTTACCGCAGTTGAACGGGCTGATAGAAATTATTTCATAATCCTGACTCCAAAGGTCGCAACCCTTGCAGACGATGCTATAGAAAAACTAGAGTCAAAGAGCAGACAGCAGTAGATAACCAGTAGTGATGGCTGTAAGCACCCAGCTTTACAGCTGGTAGCAGATACAAAGATCAGCGTTACTGAACAAAAATTAAAGTAAAAGCAAAAAAAGGCCTGTGCGGCTTATCTGAATCAGGGTCAGGATCTGGACGGCATCGGTGCAGTCACGGATTTTTTCCTCGAATACCGCTCCACGATATCTTCTGGCAACTGGCCGTTGAACAGTTCTTTTGACAGGCCACGCAAGTATCTCATGATGGCCCAGGTGCCGGCCTTGATAAGTACCGCCATAAACACCTTCATCGCCGGCCCGTATGTCTTGTTCCTTATGATTATCGGGATAATGTCGTTTATCACCCTCAGGTTGTGCTCCCAGCAGCGCCAAAAGAGCGTAAACTGCGCCTCATTTAGATTCCCAAAGTGCATCGAGTTTTTCTCGGAAAAGTCCTGATATAGCAGCGGTGCGACAAGGCCCCTCATGCCAGTCTGCTTGAAATCTTCTATCAGGTCTATTGTATACTGGGTTTCGTCAGGAGTCTCGTCTGGCCAGCCAATTATCAGGGTAAGTGCAGGGAACCAGTGATTCTTGTTCAGTATCTTGCAGCCTTCCCTCACAACTGTTCCCCATTCTTCAGGCTGGAATGGCTTTGTCTTTACGCCAAGGTGCTTTTTGACCATTCTGGGCGCAACTGTCTCTACTCCAAGGTTGGTTGCAAGCCATTGGCCTGTTGTGTTCATTTCATTTATCAGCGAGAGTTTCTCAATAAGGTCAGGTGAAGATGCAACGGCTGAAAGGGTCATGTGAGTTGTGCCCACAAACCTGGCTCCTGTGGATTTCAAGCCACTCCATAGTTCAGTGATGGCGTCTGCGTTGGGAACAAAGTCCTTGTTGTCGCAGCCGTAGAGGAGCATCTCGTCAGATTGAAGCCATATAGAGTCAAAGCCATAGTCAAGGTTTATCTTGGCTTCCTTTTGCAGCCTCTCAAGAGGAAAGTCTTTCTTTGATCGCTTGTTTACATCGCAAAAGTCGCAACCCCTTCCACATCCCCTCATTGCCTCAATCAGCGAGTTGACAGTCGGGCCTTTCATCATGGGTATATTTTCAATGTTCCTGACAAATGTATGCAAAAGTTCAGGAGCATCGCCAGCCTCAAGGTCGTGGAAAAGGTCAAGTGCAAGCTCGTCTGCTTCGCCTATTACCACGGTGTCAATGCCGTGGATCTTCATTCTGTCTGGCTTGGCAAGCTCCCATGCGCCATTTCCTCCGATTACGACCTTAAAGTTATACTTTTTCTTAAGCTGAATCACTGAGGCGCACATCTTTTTGAACTTCATGGCAACATAAGATAGCTTTTCTGGAGACATTGTAGTTGTTACAGGAGCCATGCCAAGAGGGTCCATCACATTGATCCCTACCACTTTGGTGTCAGGACCAACACACTTGTCAAGCATTTCTGGGTGAGCCAGAAAGACCTCGTCCCTTCTGTATTCCTTTAAAAGAGCTGCCTCTATCCTTCTCAGGCCGCATTGCGCCACTTTTACTTCTCCAGTATTTTTGTCAGTCTCGACGCTAGGGCAGAACAATTTGTCAAATACAAACTCTGGAACCAGCTCATAAGGCCCACATGCAATAAAGCCATAAAGGAAATTTCCCCTGTAATTTGTCATAAGGCTACGGTCGGCGGTTAACACTATTCGCTTGCCAGCTACCATGCTCGAATCTGTATCCCGGTATTCGTCCATAGATTAGATATAAATCCATTTCCATCGAAATGCCAAAAGTACAAGTTGTATTTTTTTGCAATCATCTGAACTAAAGAGGCTTGGCTGCAGGGCGGCGCCAAGAAAGCCCTGCTCAGTACAGGCCCTTTCTGTGACCCTTTGTAAGGATTGATTTTAGCTGCACATGGTCAAGCAGGCGGAGTGCATCTGAAAATGTAACCCATTTGAAGTCGGCGTGCTCCTCAGATACTTTTACCTCCCTTGTCGGCGTCAGAGCAAAATAGAACCTTACCTCTTTTTCAGATTTCATTCCGTCGCCTTTAAAGTATGAATATCTGATCTCTCCGATAAATGACTGGATGTCAAGCGCAGTTATGCCGGTTTCCTCAGATACTTCTCTAAGTAGAGTTTGAATCTCGCTTTCGCCTTTTTCTCTGTGGCCCTGTGGGAATCCCCAGAAACCCCTTCTGTTTCTCAGAAGGAGGAATTCAGAGAGCTCGCTTTCCGCAGAAGGTGCATGGTATTTTATCACTGCGCCGACAGACTGTTCAAGGGGCACCTGTTACTACCAACATTCAAGAACATTATACAATTAATATTGTTATCGTAGATCGCAAAAGGGAATCGAAAGTTCAGCCAGCTACGCAAGAATGGAAAAGAAAGGCAAGAAACAGATCAGGATGCAGGTACACCTAATCTAATTCAATCCAATCTAATGCTTAACATATTAATATCGTGTAATAAAGCAGAAATGCTAATCGACAAGGGCCGGTCGTCTAGTCCGGTAGGATACGGCATTGGCATTGCTGAGGTCGTGGGTTCGAATCCCACCCGGTCCACTCATTGTATTCTCGAGTCGCGAGAAGAACATGAAAGTAAGAAATGATTCGGTTGAACAGCAGGTTCACCTTGTTTGCTACAGCAACAGCTACTTTGTCCTGAATATGATATGAAATGAAACGATGTGAGGTAAAAGATCTGCAAATCACATTATGATATGCGTTTTTCACCTATCAGAGGACAATGAATTAAAGATCAAGCAACCACGGCTACCCAGCAAATTTGTAATGTTACCTGATCTTTGATATCTCTTCTCTTATTTCAAACGCAACCTTGCCCCTGTAGAGTATGCGATAGATTCTAAAAAAATACTTGGCTTTTGAGTTGTAACCAATTTTCAGAATTTCCCTGAATGTTTCCATCCGCAAATCAAAAATTATGCTGCCTATGCCCTTTTCCATTCTCCTTACTTCATCAACTGCCTTCCTAGGCAGGTTTTGCGGAAAAATCTTTGACCTGGCAGCTATAAGTTTCGAGCCGGTTTTTTTGTTTGTTATCCATGATTCTCTTATTATTATACCGTCAGATTCCAGCTGTCTTTTGACAGTGACCCTTGTCTCCGATTCTGTCAGTATACTGAGAATCTGCTCAACTGTCCCTGTTTCTGCCAGCAGTATCTTTTCAGCAAGGCCAAGCCGTACTGCCGATTTTTTTTCAAGCTCAGATATCTTTTGGAGCATATGGCTGCCAAAGTCTGCCTGTGGAGGATTCATTTATGGTGATATATTCAACAGGTTGTCTAATAAGCCCAACCAAATGCTATCCTAAACACAAGCAATGCCAGAGCACATACAATAGTACCAATACTTGTAACCTTCAACCCCATTTCAAGAGCTTGCACCTGCGGCCCTCCGTGGCCACTGCGCTTCAGGTCTTTGTATGGTCTTGACATCTTTATCTCTGCATAGCTGACAGCGCCAGCGGCGACAGCGGCGACAACAGGCACAAGAGCGACAGAATTTGTCTGGATAACAAATCCTGCCAGTAAAGGAAGCGCTCCCCACGAGAAGGCAAACCAGAAGTTATTATGGAAAAGACCATCAAATATCTCGAAATTGTATGCAAAAAGAAAAAAACCTTCCATTATAGCAATTACCAATAGAGATGGCGTATGGAAAATGATGTAGTACGCCCCCAGTGCATAGGCTGCAGCTAATGAGACAGACATCAAGAGGACAAGCTGATCTTTTCTAAAGTAGCTCCCCCATGGCTTGATTTTCTTTGAGCCAATGCTGTCTGCTGCATGGGCAGATACCCCCAGTCCAAGTGCATATATTACGACAATGGCTGCAGCTCTATCCCATGCTATCTGCGGTGCCAGCAATGAGCCTATCAGAGCAAAGGAAATACACATCCCTGTGTACGGTAGAAAAAGCAGACCAACAAATACTCGAAAGCCGGTAGGCCCAAACTTTGGAACAAACCACTCATTTAGACGTGTGTCCTTGTCCATGACATGTTATGACCTGCTAGGTTTGACTGCAGAAACAATAGCTGAAGTCCCACCAGTCAGGCTGGTGTGTTTTATATTCTCAAAGCCTGCGGATTTGAGAGCCGAAATGGTCTGCTTGACCCACTGCGTTCTGAGCACCAGCTTATCCAAGCCATCAAATACAGCTTGCCATGATCTGACAAAGGTACCTGCCAGCTTGAGAATGTAAAAGTATATCCTCCACATCGATCCCACAATTCCGCACGGATATGTAAAATCGTGAAAGACCACAACACCATTTGGTCTGAGAACACGCCAGCACTCCTGGACTACCATTCCAGTGTCGATGTATTTTGCAAGATAGGATGACACCACTGCATCAAAACATCCGCTCCTGTAAGGCAAAAGTTCAGCCGTTCCGTTTGCAAGAAAAAGGTCTGACTTTTTCTTCTTGGCCAACCTCAGGTAATCGATTGTAAGATCTATGCCTGTTATGGATCGAGATCTTGCCGCAAGCATGCAGGAAAGGATGCCTGTTCCGCATGCAAGGTCAAGTACAGAGCCTTGATTTCCGGCGATGTCCAGTATCTTCTTTTTCCATACAAAATCCTGACCAAATGTTGCCAACTTTACGATGGAATCATATGACAAGGCGTTTGCAGAATTGAAGAACCTTTTTGCTAATAGATGCCCATCGTGAACCTGCAACAATACAATCAATATAAGGTCAATGCTGCGTATTAATGATTATCACTAATCAATCAGCTTACTTTTGATGTTCGTATCGCTGTGCAAGAAATAAGCAGAGAACATAAAATGGCGTTGGAGACGGAGCATGACCGTTCCCGATGCCTTGGCTCAATCAAGCAGTTGCCTTATTCTAAATCTCTGTCAATAACAAATACGCAAGTAGTAGTCAATCCCGCACAGAAAATGCACCTATAGAAAGGACCAGTAAGCGAATTACTTATCTTCTATGCATACTAACTATCTTGGGCTTTACTGGTAATGTATTTTATCAACTGGCAAAGGGAGGTCTCTATTAGGGAGGTTGATGGGCGGAAGGTAGTCGTCAAGCAGAATAAAAGGACAAAGACAGTCCATGAATTCTTGCTTGCCGCAACATATACCATGATTTCAATTCTCGTGGCGCACCCATCAGCTCCGCCTGCGGTGGGCGGATTGATTCGCAGGAATGAAGGTTTTGTCATGCGAAGAGCCTTGGAAGAGATCGGAATCTCAACCCCGAAGCTTTTAACAATTTCAGATACGAGCATTGTCGAGGAGCTTGTGCCAAATGGAGATCTGTACAGGGCACTTTCTTCTGGAAAGGATCCCGCACTTGCCTTTCAGGCAGGGTATATCACTGCAAAGCTCCACATGGCAGGATATGCCTTCATAGACAACAAGGCGCAAAACTATCTTGTTGACAATAACAATTCTGTCGTCAGAACAGATCTTGGTTTTATTCAAAAGACCCGTTCAGTATTTCCCCGCAGCATGGACGTAGGCTCCTTCTTGGCCAGTGCTATTGACCTGCAACAGTATGCCAAGATTGAGCGAGCCTTTTTTGACGGCTACCGTGAGACAACACAAGAAGACTTTCCGTACCTTTCTATCATTTTGCGCAACATGCTTGCGATCGGATTTTCATCTGATCATGCTCAAGCGATAAGGAACATGGCATTAAAGTCTGCACCACTGAGTAGGTGTAGCAGAATATGATGTGGTTGCTTGAGGTTTAGCCCCAAATACAACCAAACGATCTGGGCTGACAACCAATAAAGAACACGATACTCTGCCATTGCAAACTGCTTGCTAGTATGGCCCTCCAAGATCTGCCGAAACAGAAAGCGGTCATAGATGTGGGGAAGACAGACAGATGGACAATGAATCAGTCCATCCGTGTATCGGCTATCTCTTTGGCTTGGCAATAACGTTTTGTTTTTCCTATATGGGCGGAAGCTCTGTCTTTTTGTCAAAGCCGCCAGATCCAAACTTGCAGTAAAAGCACTGCTCTGACTGCATGTATGTGATCTTTTGTATAACCACTGCCCCTACCTTGAGAGCGATTTTTGTCATGAGCCTGTACTTGAGTGGCATAGAAGGAATAACCTCGTCAAAATAGGTATTATAGTGGTCAGGGCATAGTTTGAGGGTCACCTGAGCTTTCTGCCTGGCCTCAGGTGCGATTTTATTGTTATTGCCACTTATTGTCTTGGCTATGTTAATCTGCTCTCTTATGTATTCGTGTTTTGGGCATGGACAATCCTTGCCACCTGGATGCTTGTAGGCGGGAACGTTCTTCCAGTCAAAGTCAGGGAAGTCCTTTTCAAAGTCATCCATCCGAGTTTCGCAGATAGTACCACAACGCTGTTTATAAAGATGTGTGTAGATTTTGCTGCGAACTGGTATCTAGCTTGGCTAAAAATTTCCGAAGAATGACAAAAAATATATCTTTGATATTCTAACATCCCGTAAGCGACGTGGTACGAGAACAGCACAGCGAGTCTGGTAGCGGCGCGGTGGCTACTACGGCAGCAAAGGATGACTCTTCTGGAACAAACGTGCAGAATTCGCCGGATTCTAACGTAAAAATCCTGCAAGAGTTCAAAAAATCGCTTGTAGCCGAGCAAAAATCTGCCGAACAACGGATCACAGAGATAAACAACAAGCTTGATTCCATAAAAAAGCAGATAGACGAAGAGAGAGCACAACTTGACGACCTGCGTGCCAAGCTAAAGCAGGTGAACCAAGAGAAAGATATTGAACACCCAAGGTTTCTGGAGCTCAAAAACAGCCTCATCGAGGCCAAGAACCAGATGAAGACCATAGATGAAAAGATTGGTCCGGCTGCTGCGCTAAAGTCACGCAAAGAGCGTTACGACATGGACAATCTTACTCGGACGCTTGAGCAGATAGAGCGTGATTTGCAGATCAAGAAATTGTCAAAGGAAGAGGAACGCAAGTTGGTTGCAAAGTCAAAGGAGATTGCAACGAAATTGCATGCCCTTAAAGTCATAAATAAAAAGGAAGACAGGTACCGCGTTATCTCGAGCCAGTACGATGGATTGAAAGAAAAGGTAAGGTCTCTTTTCAAAAAGAAGGAAGAGCTTGGAAGCAAGATAGGCCGGCTCAAGGAAAGCTTGGATGAGCTTTTGAATTCGAGGGAGAGCCTTTATGAAGAGAGAAGGAAAATGATAAGGATTTCAAGAGAATCTAGGGCTAAACTCGAAATGGTTGAAACCCAGCTCAATGCAATAGAATTTAAAAAATCACGCATGCAGGCCGCAGAGCACAGGCAAAGGCGTCAAAAAGAAAGCGAAGAGAGGCGCATAGCAAGACATGAAGCAATGCAGGAAAAAGCCAAGCGTGACAAAGAGTATCAGGACCGATGGAATACTCTGAAAGAAGCTGCATTGAAGAAGATGTCAAGCGGAGAGAAGCTGACGTTTGACGAAATGAAACTCATATTCGGAGACGGAACCGGCTCTGATTAGAGTGAGTCAGAATAAATCAGCAAGTAACCATTACATCAGTGGCATTTGTAACACGGCCCGACCTGATAACTACTGCTACTACTCTATTAAAACAGAATGAAGAAAATGAAACAAGGCAAGATAAGATGATGCCACATACCCTACCATACCTAAGCTAAGTTAAACATCCATCCTTTATCAGTTCGCTAGCCATTCCAAGCCAAACTATTTAGCTTGCATCTTGAAAAGACAATGAGCTTCCGACAGGCAAATATTGCTTGTCTGGCCTGTATAGCGTCAAATTGTTTGGTCGCGATGCAAAGAGAAAATCAGGCTGGAAGGCAGAGTACTATAACGAGCTGTACAAAATATACGACAGCAACAAAAAACTGGCAGGTTATTTTTTCCCAGACTACAGAGACCTGGTCGGGCCAAACGCAGACAGTGACGACAGCTCAGGTTCTGAAGGACAGGAAGAAGCAATTGATAGAATAAACTCTTTGCACGAAACAATCCACGCTGCAACTCTTCTTGTTCCCATGACCAAGCTATCGCTTCTTGATAACCAAGAGGGACTGAATATCCACAGTGTCATAGACTCGCTAGAAGCAAATCTGGCCAGAAGCAAGGCTTGGCTTGAATGGTTGGAGAAAAATGCCAGCAGGTTCAAAATAGCAGGAGCCGCTGCGTATACAGCGAGGGAAGACAGGAACATGTTATCTATTGCATTGGGCATAGCGTCTGAAATTACACTAGGAGAAAAGGAAGTGACAGAATTTCTCACACCAATTCTTGATGCTCTTCAGGAAAATGGTCTGCTGTGACGACGAGAAGAGGCAGCTCTGCCAGAGCAGACTGGCAAAGTCAGGTCAGGACAGGACAGATAAGATCAGATTACAAGATCAAGGTCTTGTCTGGTGTAGCCAGAAAAGGAGAAGTCAAGGCCGCCAAAAATTGAGCCTGTCTGTCGTGCTATATATGTAGCTGGTTGCATACTCTGAATTGTGAAGGTTCAGTTTACACACCATCTTGTCTGCGTCAAACACACAGACAAGCATGTACGACTTGAGCTCAACCCACTTTACATGCAGGGAGAAAACGAGTGCAGAGAAGGGTTTTTGGTCTGTGACGACTGTGGCGCTACCTATCCTGTGATTGAAGGAGTTGCCATAGTGCTGCCTGACTTTGCAGAATATGCCAAGGGCAGAACCCAGGCGTACGGAAGGTGGTTGCTAAACAGCAACTCGGTAGAGATGAAAAACTTTTTAAAAGATATGGGCAGCGCCCTGCATACCGGCCCCGATGATGCCATAAGCGACCCTTATGAAGAAGGCGGAAGCTGGTTTGGGCCGTACAGGTGGACTCAGTACGACCATGGACAATCTTCGGAGGACAGGCTCCTCAATACTTTGAGGTGGCACCTGAAGCCAAACGAGCTGTACAACAGGGTGGTCCATGGAATCAATCCCAAAATGGATGGCGTTGCGCTGGATATAGCATGCGCCATGGGGTACAGCACTCTTTTGCTGGCAAAAAAATATGCCTTTGTGATAGGAATTGATACTTCATTTTCATTTATCAGAGAAGCGAGGGAAAAAATGTACCAATCAAAACAGGGAAACCTGGAGTTTTGTGTGGCTGATTCGCTGTATCCGCCCTTCAGCCCATTGAAATTCGATCTTGTGCTGGCTCTTAACATAATTGAGCTTGTTAACCCTGTGGCGTTGCTCAGCTCTGTACATAAACTGCTCAAGCCCCACTCCGATGTAATAGTGGCTGACCCATATGACTTTGACAGAGAGCCTCCAAGAAAAAAATATGATGCAGATTCTTTCAGAAAGCTTCTCGAAAACTCGGGGTTTGAAATCGGAGAAAAAAGCAGCAAAAATGAATCTTTTATCCCCTGGATACTCAAGAAAAGCGAACGTGCGTATCTTGTGTATTTCGTGGACTATATCAAGGCCAAAAAGCTATCAAAGCACAAGTTCTGAGAGTCATAGTGGTTAGGTTAGTACAATGTGCTTTTGGCTGTCTGGCTGAACTGGTAGCGCCATTTGCATCTGGGCTGATGTCCAAGGCGATAAATGCAGAGGATGGGCAGGCAGAGAGACAGACCAGTATCGCTACGATGACGTTGAAAAAGAAGAGGATGCTGGCAGCAAAGCAGTGTTCATATGCTCCATAACCGTGGTCGCATTAAATGCAGGAGAGTCTATTACCACTCCAGCATCTACCACTTTTATCTGGTCACCATGAGTTTGCAGGTCCTGTGTGCTTTGGAGTAAAACAGCTTTTGATGGGTCTGTCCAGGAAACCTGTTTGACTTTTTCAATGGGGCTGTAATCCATGTCACCCGGCGATGTGGATCCAATATCTGGCTGCCAGCCGTTAGTACCGGTCCCTCTGATCCCATTTGTGAACTGGAATATGTCAGAGGATGCGTTTGATTGTGCTACGGCTGCTGTATTGTTTGTGTAAATTATGCCCATCCTGCTTGCAGTATCATTAACAGATGCATCAAGTATAATTCGGTATATCGCTGAACCATCCGGGCCAAACGTCCTGTGCGCTAGAAATGTGGCCTGCATTGCACCTGTGTCAATATTTAGCAACTGGCCGCCTTGATAGGACATGTTGTCAACAGTTGTCCTATCTGCCCTTACCATCATGTGGCCAGGAGAGATGGTGTTATCTTTATTGCCTCCCCACTGGATAATGGGGCAGTTTCTAACAATTCCTGTCGGTGTTATGGTAACCTGACCGTTTGAAGCTGCATTCAGGGTCGCATCATCTGAGCCCAGAACAGTAGGATTGGTTGCATTCGGTCCGCTTGTTTTCCACTCTACAAAATTTACTCTCCACAGTGGAGTATAGGCCGAGTCTCCAGGTATAGAGTCAAATACATCTGGCTGAAATCCCATTGCCCCTGCTCCCTTGATTCCATTTTTGAAGATGTAGATATTGCCCAGAGCCTGATTTGCTGGGGTATATGCCAGTGCAGGAGCGTAGGTAACCGGGAATTTTGTCAGGTTGGAAAGATGCTCTGCCAGTTGCTTGTCGGAAACTTCAGGTGTTATAAAGAAAACATCCTTTTTGTCATACAATCCCATCTCTAGCGGTATCGCAAGAGGCAGGTTTGCCCTGTGCATATTTTGTGTCACGTTGGTTGATAGTGCCATCATAGACTGACCTTTGCCTGAGTGAAATATGGTGCCATAGATTGGTGCAGTACCAAAGTGTCCATTTACTTTGTCCGGTCCGATCTTTATAGCCAGAAGACTCATGTTTATTATCTTGATTGTAACTGGAACGTCAGAAACAGGTCCAGTTGGCATCAGAACCGTTGCTGTACCAGTAAAGATGGTAGAATTTTTCAGATTAGAAATATCAGAAAGGCTAAAGTTTGAAATAGCATGCACATGGTAGGACGTTCCATCAATCTTGACCATCTCAACCTTGGCCAAGAACCAGACATTGGTGTGATTGGAACCTTCGTCAACTTTCAATATCCACCATCCTGATTCAACCCAAGCTGCCTGTCCGTTGTTATCAAGTTGAACATTGGAAATCTGCCCCTTCAGCATGTGCAACTGGCCTGGCATTGACATGCTATTATTACTACTACTATTCATCATGTTCATTGCAGGCCTGCTTGATGGTATGCCATTTTGAGTAAAGTTACCATACTGGGCAGATGCATAACCACCTGATTCAAAAGATGCGGCAATCATAGAAAGTACAAGTAACGTCAATCCGGCAACAGCTGTGCTGTATCGCAATCTTCTTCTAGCTGCTAAAAAGGCCATTGAAACTTGATTCGAGAGTAATTATAAAAATTCAGTTACAAATTCCAAATCTGGGTACCACATCTGGAATTTAGCCAGACAATCAGGATGTAGTTTAAGGACCAGTTCCAGTCTTCCAATAAGAAATGAGTCATGAAAGGACAAAATCCACACTTTTGATGGATACGGAATCTCCCAATCTTCAATTGCAAAAAATGAAAATTATTTTAGTTAGTCACTTCCCTTACTGTCATAATATTGCGAATGGTTAATGATTATCAATAATGAAGCCCTAAAGCAGTCGATTTTATCTTCTTTGGCAGATAAGGAGATGCGCACTATTCTAGACTCTGTCATGATACACCCCAAATCAATCAAAGATATTGTAAAGGAAACAGGTATTCCTCATACCACAGCATACAGGAAGATAAAATCTATGCTAGGTGATGGAATAATTATTGTCGAAAAGATAGAGATAACACAGGATGGAAAAAAGTATAGCTTGCTCAGAAGTGCTCTGAGGTCTATTACCGTGAAGTATGATATGGGCCAAGTATTTATCGATGCAGAGGAAAATGTAAGCAGCATGACAACCGCGGCTGAAGACTTTTATTCTCTAGAATGAAAATTTCGGGGCATTTATGGGACATGTTCTAATTCATGATGAAACATTCTAATACAGTATTCTGTAGAGCCAAAGTTTGAAAAAATTGGGCAAAGAAAGACAAAACAAAATAGAAATCATTGCAGATTATTATCATCATAATAATCGGCAGGATCATCAACAATCCTTGTACGCCGAGTGCGAGAGTAATAATAGCGCAGCCAGATCATTGCACAGAAAAATACCATTGCGCCTACATGGATTTGCATTCCAATATCCTCAATTCCCGATATTATAGAAAGTCCTCTATTCAAAAAGACATCCACTATCTCTCCTACAATCCAGATTATCAGAAACACCGATATCTGGAATTGAAATTTCTTTATGTTACGAGATTTTGCTGCAAGCCACCCAAATATCACCAATGCTCCTGACAGCAATATGAGAAGCACTATACTCATTATACCAGAAATCAAATCCTCTCCCATTGGCCCGCTCATGACGCACTCACATGTCTTTTTTCTCTTCTTTTTCCAGCTGCGAGGTATAGCGCTCCAAACGCCAGAAGAGCAGCTGCGGATGCTGGCTCAAATACGCTATCAGCAAGAAAGTCAAATCCCAAACTTCCAAAAAGGTGGTAAAAACCATGTATTACAATAAAAATTGAGAGCGCCAGGCTCAATTTTCTCAGAGTATTTTTCAGCTTAAAAGACAAATAGATCGGAACGGCGGCTGCTGCAAATATGAAAACTGCACTTACAGAATGCAACATAGTATCAGTCGCCAGCACACTTCCTCACCATATTCCTCGAATCCAATTACTTGTGCATCTTTGGTAGACCCAGTACAAAAACTATCGCCAGATTACAATTTCTGAATTCCAGAAGTGGAATTAATCAGCCTTTGGTTCTTTTATTGAGCATAGTAAAGCTTCTGCAATGGCTCAAATGCACCTATTATCATTCTGCCTCGGCATCTTTGCCAAGTTTTTTCTCTGATGGATGACGGAATGCATGCTTTTGCAGTAAATGACAAGGGAGAACAGTCACGGTACGAGAAAAACCTCTACAAAAACTGAATCTATCTGGTTTTGAAGACACCTCCACACCCAAATTTAATCCTCCGGCTGATACTTTACCTGTTGGTGTCGCAATTGCAGCTGGCGCCAGTCTCTGGCATCAGGTATCCTGCAGCTGCACTGGAAGCTGAAAAGGTCAGGTCTATTGATCTTTGCTTTACTGACTTGCTGCGGCATATTTTCTTTTCATATGATGCAGCTATTCAACGTGATGATGGTGGGTCAGCTGGTCATAGAACCTGATTGACTTGATGTTGACAAATTCAAGCATACCATACCGTGATAACTCTCTTCCAAAGCCACTGTGCTTTATTCCTCCAAACGGCACTCTTGGGTCCGAAGCCACCACATTATTTATCGTCACTATGCCAGATTCTACAGCCCTTGAAAGCTCTTCTGCTCTGTCAAGGTCTTCTGTCCAGATGCTTGCCCCAAGGCCATATTCAGAGTCGTTGGCAATTTTCAATGCTTCCATTTCATCCTTGACTATCGAGACTGGTGCAACAGGACCAAAGACTTCCTCACTGGCCACACGCATGTTGGGCGATATCTTGGCAAGGACAGTAGGTTTGTAGAAGTATCCCAGATTATTCTCAACTGGACCCCCGCCAGTTAAAACTTCACCCCCGTTTGAAACCGCGTCCTTTACAAGCGCATCGATATTCTTCAGGGCGGCCTGGTTTACAAGCGGGCCGATATCCGTATTATCCTGCATCGGATCTCCAACCACAAGTTTCTCGACTTTCTGCACAAACTTCTCGATAAACTCTTGAGCAACATCTTGTACCACAAGAAATCTCTTTGACGCTATGCAGCTCTGGCCGCAATTGATAAACCTCCCCTTGACTGCGCCTGCGGCTGCCTTTTCTATATCCGCATCTTTACAGACTATGAAAGGATCGCTTCCTCCTAATTCCAGAACGCATTTTTTCCACTGTGAAGTGGCCCTCGATGCTACTTTTGCGCCGACTGGAACACTACCGGTAAATGTAACAGCGTTGATGTCAGAATCTATCAGAGTCTCTGCAATACTTGAATCGCCAATTAGTGTCTTGAATACTCCATCTGGCAGCCCTATATTTTTGAATGAATTCTCTATTTCAATACCACACTGCATGGTAGCACTGGCTGGCTTGAGCACTATTGTGTTGCCAACTATCAGGCTCGGTGCCGCAAACCTTAGTGCCTGCCAGTATGGGAAATTCCATGGCATTATGCTGCCAATTACACCCAGAGGTTGAAACGTGATGATGCTTTTTCTGGCATCGGTATTTACCACTTCGTCATTTAGAAAGATAGGACCATTATCGCCATAGTATTCCATCACCCAGGCGCATTTTTCAACTTCGGACAGAGATTCCTTTACTGGCTTGCCCATCTCTTGCGTTGCTGTTCTGGCAAGCGCTGCCTTGTTTTTTCTAAGATCCTGCGCGAAATTCTGCATAAATTCTGCTCTTTTAGAAATATCCAGCTTTTTCCATTCTTCAAATGCAGTTCTGGATTGTTTTACAGTATTTGTTATTGTCTGCCTGTCCATAATTTTGTACTGCGAAATAACCTGTCCATCGGCTGGATTGACGGTAGAAACAGTTGTGGCACTCATATGCCCTATGTTCTTGCTCTTGCGTATTATAGACTTTCTAGATGTTTTAGCGCATTTCAGACTGCACGGTCAAGCACTGAGTAGTGATGGCAAAAGGAGCTTGGCTTTAACAGGCGGCTTGGATAGACTGGAAGTGCTTCACCTGCAAGGCTGCTGTGCAGTTCATAGAATTTGATAACAGAAATACTATCCTGCTGCAACAATAAACCAATTCCCCAGACGTTCTGGTTCTGGCTTGGGGCCTATCGAAAGAAATCAGTTCATTTAAGAGGAACCGAGGATGAAAAAAGAGTCAGGGAATTCAGGTCAGATGGCTGTTCGGGAGTTAAAGGTCAGGCATATCCAAAAGATCCAATATGAAACCGTTCTTATAATGCAAGGCGGAGGCTCCCTTGGGGCCTACGAATGTGGCGTTTACAAGGGTTTGTCCCGGCACGGGATAAAATTTGATATTGTGGCCGGTACTTCGATAGGTGCGATCAATGCCGGGATCATAGCCGGCTCAAAGAGCGGAGAGCCAGCAAAGGACCTAGAGGACTTTTGGATGGAAATGGCAGAAACAGTTACGCCTCCTCTTCTTCCTGATAATTTAAGATGTATCGCATCTTCGTCTTATGCGGCCATCTACGGGAATGTAAAAGCCTTTGCTCCTGTCTGGTTTAACATCTGGCAGGGCAACAATGGAAGCTTTGTTCCTTCAGATTTAACTTATCTATACGATATTGCGCCTCTAAAGAATACACTTCAAAAATACATCGATTTTTCAAAGCTAAACTCCAATAATACTCCAAGGTTAATAGTCACCTGCACAGACATAAAGAAAAGTGAGGCAGTATGCTTTGACAGCACCACTGAGCAGATTGATGCGGATCATCTGGTCGCATGTGCAGGGTTCCCATTCTATGGCATAAGGTGGACAGAAAAAGACGGAAGGTATCTCTGGGACGGCGCATTGTTGAGCAACACTCCATTGCGAGAAGTCATCGATGCTTCTCCAAAGAAGGACAAGAAGGTGTATATCGTAAATCTCTTTCCCCATGTTCAAGAAGACCTGCCGCAGAATATGATAGATGTCTGGCACAGAGCACGAGATATAATGCACACAGACAGGACCGATAACAATGTCAGGATGTCAAAGGTCATCTCGAGGTACCTGTTGCTGATGAGAGAAATGCACGATATCATTAGTAATGCATCCCTGAGCGAAGATTTGCATGAAAGGTTTTTGAAGATAGAAAAGGAATATCATAAACTGGCAGATTATCGTGGTGCGATCATTGATCAAATAACGAAAATAGAGCGATCAGAGGATGTGCACTATATTTTGGAGGATGCTGACTTTTCAGCTGCTACAGTAAAGAAGCTGATAAAGCAGGGAGAAGAAGATGCTGAAAAGGCGCTGGCAAAGACGAAAACAAAGACAGAGAAAAATAATTGAAGATTAATGGGCAGTAGCTTTTGCTTGCAACAACAACAGCAACAAAACACAGCACGATGCTTTGCCGGGTTCAGATAGCTCTTGTTGAGCGCGATACAATAGGTGAACATTTGGTCTTGAACCTGCACTTGACTTTAAAATTAAAAGGCCATTGATCAATTAATTCTTCAGCTAGATTTGTCCTTATCCAATTAAATACTTTGTATATCCCTGTGTTATATGGCACAATCTCAATCCGCAAGGTATATTCCAGCAGACAGGCAATATCCCAAGCTGTCAAAAGCTGTTTCCGGCTATACTGAAGTTGACCTTTTCAAAAATGCAGATTTGCATTCGGGCTACTTTTGTTATGATTGCAAATATTTCATAAAGAATAACCATTGCGCGATAGTGGAAGATAGTGGTCCGGATGTCAATGGCAGAGAATCTGGGATCATAGCTCCTCACGGTGTATGTTCGCTGTGGTATCCAAATGAGGAGGAGACAAGGTAGGTAGGTGAGTATGTAAAAAATGCCAGATATAGGCCAGAAGATTAAAGAAGCAGCAGGTGCAGTCGACAACCTGACAAAATTCAAAAAATTCAGCAAGCTCAAAGCCTCTTACATAGAATATGACAAGTTTGCCGATTCTAGTCTGCGCGAAGGATACTTTTGCTATAATTGCACATACTGGATCAATACAACTGGAGGAAAGTGTATGCTGGTGCAAGATGACGGCCCAGATGTAATGGGAAAAGTGTCAAATGTAATAGCTCCTCACGGTTGTTGTTCTGGCTATGAGCCAAACTATGACAAATTGCACGATACAAGAACTCCGGATCAGGGATTATCAGTGGACAGTGAAAAGAATAAAGAGAAGATTACGGCAACCGACGTTACATAGGTGTAAGAACCAAATCTTGCTCTTGCCCGCTGAGATTCAAAGCTGGGAAATCTGGCGGCTTTATCATGCTTTTCGCAGGTTATGTGTCCAAAGTGTGAAATTTTTTTGATGTTCAATCGTAAATTCCACTGGTGGATTCCAAAAATGGAATTTGTCTCTGTTATTAAATATCGTATGAACGCCTAGACAAGATATGCAAACAAGTTACAATGAAACCGGTTCACGTCATCACTTTTCGGCCTCTGCCCGCAGTTTTGATGCAAGACAAGATGGAGCAAAAGAAAGTCCAGTACAGACACCATTAGCGTCATCATCAAATATCAGGAGAGCGTTTATCGAATCCTTCCAAGTTTTGGGATGGTCTGCATTGGACCTTCTGATTGAGGATTTAGAGCGAGACGGGCTCTTCATCGGCAAATGCTCCCTTGGGGAAATAGACAATGGGCTAAGAAGGATTTTCGGAACAGACGTCACCGAGATCATGATGAGCAGAATAACTCTCCGGCTCGTTCAGCTGGAAAGCGGTTCTGCATGACCTTCCTATTATTTCAGCATACAAATATACATCATACCAACTGTTTGCGACTATAAATTCAAGTCATAGAAAGCAAGTAAACCGCACAGGTCTTTTCTTTGCTTTTGTGTTTTGCTCTGGCATACAATGATTGATTGTGATACTTGCTTCTCATTTCCTCTTGCCCCGCTCTCCTATTCTGTCAATCCAGAAGGTATCTGTACTTATCAGTATCCAGTAAACTCTTCGACCTTTATCCTCTCTTTTGGTATGTTGAGGTCTTTTTTTAGCAGGTCCTGCATTGCATTCAACATGCCAGGAGGGCCGCAGATATAGAACATGGAAGTGTCAAGCCGCTCTTTGTTTAGATATTTCTCGACCATCTCTTTGTTTATTCTTCCTCGCTCTCCTTTCCATTCTTTAGATGATTCATTCTTTTCTTCGTCGGTTATGGTATAGATAGCCTGAAAGTTCTTGTTTTGTTCTGCCCATCTGTCAAATTCCTCTTTGTACAGTATATTTTGCTCATTCCTGTTAGAATCAAACATCATTATCTTGGTCGGGAGCTTTTTGTCTGTAGCATATTTTACCATGCTGCGAAATGGCGTTACGCCTATGCCGCCTGATAGAAACACTGCTGGTTTGTCCTCCTGCAGGACAAATTCTCCTTGCGGGCCCCAGGTCTGAATTGTTGTGCCATTTTCAAGCGCTGCAAGCCTCTGCTTGTACGGGCTACTCCTTATCCTTGTGCTTATCATAAGATAATCTTGCTCGGTTGGAGACGAGGCAATCGAAAAGTGGCGGATCGGCCCCTTTGGATCATCGGATACCCCATCCAGTTTGAAAAATGCAAACTGGCCTGGCTTGAAATCAAGCCCTCCACGGTTGAGCTTGAAATTCATTATGTCTGTTCCTTTTACCTGCTCTTTTGACAGCAGCTGAAATTGCTGTTTTTGGCCAGCCTTCCTGTCTTCTTCTTGGTAGTATCCCTTTTGCAGCTCTTCAAGACTTGCTTGTCTGCTCTTGCCCTGCTGTACGGTTTCCTCTGCTCCCGTCTGCTGCGTTTGTCCCTGTTTCTGTAGGCTGACCAATATCTTTCCTGTTTGTTCGTCTACTTTGACAGGATATGAAGATAGATCGGTTGCCCAGACAGTCTCGTCTGAAACTTTTGCATTGCGAACATCAAAAACCGCATAGTGCCACGGGCAGGTCAGGTTGTAGCCTTCAAGTGTGCCATCCTCTAATGGCCCTCCTTCATGGGAACAGACTGCATCCATGGCGTAAACCTTGTTGTTAACTTTGGCCAGAACAACCTTTTTCCCCTGTACTTCGACACCCAATAAGCCGCCTTCCTTGAGGTCTTTAGCATTAGCTACTCTTTGAAAGCCCTCGCTTGCCGTATTTGTGGACATTTACTATTATTGTAATAGGTTACTAAAGTTTAAATTAATATAGTGTTGTCCCGGTTATTATCTAGTCTATAGAATAATGGCTCTGTTAACTTAAGGTAATTCGTATAGCTAGGATTGTCCTAGCTGTTCATTGCCATGAGAACCAGGACAAACCCAGCTATAGTAAGGTATGGACTGTACTTGT
>JAJPHM010000077.1 GCA_021325295.1 Nitrososphaeraceae archaeon | reverse complement strand
TAACTCAGGGGCTGTATAGGTGCAACAATTGCAATAGAGAAATGAATGCTGACGAGAATGGAGCAAGGAACATTCTGCAGCGAGCTTTAGGCGTACTGTCTAAAGCATGGGGACTTCTGACATGCCCCGAACCTCCGGTGATCTCAGACAGGAGAGAAGTGATCACAGAGGAACTTCCAATCCTTTAGGATGGAGAGGATGTCAGTTGGTAGCACCACCTGTGCATTTGCAGCACAGCTCGAGATTGCCTTAAGACCTGATAATCTCGTTTGCATGTGTTTGATTATTGCACATCTTATAGAAGAAAGTTCTGTAGCTTCTGTAAGCAAGGTTTATCCATATCTTTGTAATGTGAGATGATACTTGGAGTCTGAATCGGCAACAAACGTGGTTTATCACGAGTCTTTGTCCGGTTTGTATGGAACATGCGACTTGTTTGTCACTGCAGGCAGGGAATACATAATTGAACTGGGTGACTTTTACATGCATATTGTTACCACCGTATTCCTAGACAGGTCCGATATCACAAATTTGGTAAACGCACTTACTGAACTGCTGCAGACAAAGGAAAACAAGTATGACAGAGGAAATATTTCTGTTGAAATCCAGCATCTGAAGGAGTATTCGCACCTGACTTTGTATGTATCAAAGCATGACCAGTGGACTGTGCAGATACTCTTCTATAATGAGGATAACCTGAATGACTTTCTCGAAGAGCTAGAAAAGATGGCAGCTTTTTGATTTGCTATTTTGAATGGGCTCTCTTTGGTTGACGAGCCTGCCAGCGATGTTCTTTCTAAAAGAACACGTACGGAAGGACAAGGGACGCCAAGACAATTATGACCATAACAACAGTCAGGATTGTATTTGCATTTTTTGCGATTGTCTTTGACCTTGCTTTGCTTTCGATAATGTTGCCATAGAGCTGACCTCCGTCGAGTGGGCCTATGGGAAGAGCGTTAAAGATCCCTACGTTGAAGTTGATAAACCAGAGCCAGAAGAGGATATTCGCGATGGCCGGGAAGGCAGGCCCAAGCGTAGATACGTACTTGGGGGCCATGAGGTCAGAATACGGAACAGAGCCCTGCTGCATGGTCGGCGGAAGAAGTATTGCCAGCGGGTTTTGGCTAAATGCAGCCTTGTACCTATCAAGAACCACACCGGGGTCTGAAGTAACAGGAGTTACCCCAACTCCAAGTACTGCATGACCCTGTTCAACTGAGGGAGGAAGCGTCACCTCTTTTGTGATATTCTTCCCATGGTCCTGCCATGTTATTGGAATCGTGCTGCCAAGGTGAGCCCGCAAAATGTTGGAAAGGTCTTCGAGTTGCTGCAGCTGCTGGCCTGCAACGCTTACTATGGTTGAGCCCGGCGTTATTCCGATCGATTGTGCTAGCGAGCCTTCATTTACGCTGACAACCATAACTGCAAACTTGGGGATTCCCGGTGCAGGCGGAATAGGAGTAAGGGTCGATACTACGAGATAGAGCGCAAGAAGTGAAAGCCCTGCCAGAACCATGTTGTTAAAAGGACCGGCAGTCATGATTGCGCTTTTATGTTTGAGGCTTGCCCTTGCAAGCTCGTCTCTTTCAATGTTTACAAACGCACCGATCGGAAGGCCAAGTATCAGTACTATGCCTGTAGATTCTACTTTTATGTTGTGGACCCTGGCCACTATGCCATGACCTGCCTCGTGGATGATTATAGTGACGACAAGGGCAACCCAGCCATACGTTATAGGAAGATAGGGGTTAAGCCCGGGGATAAGCAGGTTTGCCTGCGGCCCTGCTCCTCTTACTCCTTCTCTGGCTGCAGAGTTTGAAAACAGGACAAGAAGCGAGCCTATGATAAGAAAGATTGCAAGAGTAGTGATCAGGGGCATGATATAGGTATTGAGCCTTGCATAGGCTCTGGCTGCCGAAGTCTTGGCTACCTTGTCAAAAAATGTCAGGCCAAACGGCGTATGGATCAAAATTAAGGGAAGCTTGACCTCGGCCCTGACCCTCTTTTGCTGCTCCAAACAGGTAATTTGATGATGCATCAATATTTAAATCAAATCGTGTTTTCGCTGGCTCGACTGAAGAATACATCCGAATGTTTCGATGATCACCTTCCATGCAAAAGAGAAAATCGCCATAGGTGGCATCCATAGAACGAAATCTGGAACTACCTGAAATTATTAGAACTATATTTGCATATGGCTGCTGAGAATACGATTTGCTATGTTCTTGCGGAAAGTAATGCCTCGTTAACAGAGCCTATTACAATTCGATTTATGAAAATATTCGATCTGATTTATAGGTGCAAAAATACTATCAATTCATTGTAAACAGAAAGGTTTAACATCAGCTGTTTGCAGAGAGGACCAATTTGAAAGCAATAAAAGGCAAAAAGATCAGGCCAGGCCAAGCTTTACCCATCAAATCGGTTATAAAACAGGGTATGTCAGACGAAGAGGTCTACTTCCTTACTTCGCTAAGGTCTACAAGAAATCAGCTAGTTCATGGTTTCGTACCAAAAGAGAATATCGAATCATCTGCCGATCTGTCAAAACTTCCTGCAGAGGGAGCGGTTGTCGTTACTGTAATGGATTGTTATGATAAGGACAAAGTAAAGCTTTTGTTTCCTGGTGAACTTGTGTCAGGAACAAATCCTGTAGTAGCAAATATCAAAGATGTCGAGCAAAACGCTGCATTGGCCCAATGACCCTGCATGATACTATCTTACCCTGATTTGGTCGAAGCATGGCAAAAAAAGAGAATTAGATTCGACCCTGATATTTCTATTGAGCAGATGGGTCTTTCTTCAATAGATTTGCGACTTGGATTTCGATACTCTCGCTTTAAATCATCCGCAGTATCGTATATCTTGAAACCCGGAGCAGAAGGATTTGATCCTGCAGATATCTATGATACTAAAGACCTTAACAGTACTGAAGATGCTAGGCTAATAATTAAGCCCGGAGAGCTCACACTGGCCTTTACCTATGAAAAACTCTTTGTTCCAAGTAATTTAGCTGCCGCTGTTCAGGGGAAGAGTACTATGGCCAGATTAGGGTTAGCTGTACATATCACTGCTCCTCATATTCATCCTCATTTTGGAAGCTGGCTAACTTTGGAATTATACAACTATGGGAAATGTGAAATAGAATTAAAACCAGGATCAGATACAATATGCCAGATTATTTATTACAGGTTGTCAAGCCAAGTTCCGTTGCATCTTGGAAGGAGGATAGGAACGTATGCTGACCAAAAGACGCCCATACCTAGGGGATCATCAAAAACGAGAAAATAAAGAAACTCTGGCTGTATCAACAGTCATTTGGATTGTTTTACAGCCACCAACGACCTCGTAGATATAAAACAATTTTTTCATAAATAATTTTGGTCTTTATTCTGTCTTTTGGTTCAAAAGTCAAATAAAGAAAAACTGGGATAGCATTGCAGAGATTACAAGCATAATCGAGAATTAGGATGACTTTACATATTGCCGCCATTCTATTTGACATGCATGTCAGACTTTACTGACGACCAAAATTTGAACAAGGCAATGAAGCAATTGATTGAATGGAACATCCTTGAATATTTGGAGGACAAGCAGAGCTACCAAACAACAAAGAAATTCAAACAATTCATAAAATCGATACATGATAAAATACTTGCGAATCCTGAACTGTTTCCGTTTAAGGAGCAAGGAGTGGATGAAACTGAGTTGATGTTCCGTTACGGCGTTTTTTTCATTGAGGAGTTTGTTGGAAAAGGTGCTCTGACAGGTAAAGACACTATAGCAATTATGTCGATTATGATGTCTTTTATGGAGAAATGATTTGCGTTTGTTTGCCTCCTTGACCCTGATAGAGAATTGAAGATATAGTAAGTACACTTTCGGCAAAAGAAAAAAGGTTTCAGATTAAATCGTCAACAAGGCTTATGTGGCTTACAAGATAGAACTTTTAGTACCATAGCCATGTCATATCCCAATCCTTTTACTTACGAGGTAAATGTAACATGTGCCAACTGCAAAAAAGATGGTACAGCCAAGGTATTCTGGGGCTTTGCACCTGTCTTTGCAGTTTTTAATCCCTGTCCAAATTGCAGGATGTGGGGGACATTGAAGTTAAGATAGAAAATAAATATGCGCAAGGATGCATTTTCAGACTACCTTTGCAGGCGCCTTGGCATAAATCTAATTTAACCTAGACACCACTGCTTTCTATTTTCTGTATTTCTATTGTGACCTTGTCTCCCACTTTGATAGCCATGTCTTGGTATTCTCTCATACTGATCTTCATGGTAGGCGAGTCTGTAATGCCGCCGCCCATTACCCCAGAGATATTTGCCATGACCTTGGGCATATTTTTCATAAGGTCTTCCATTGATGTGAATGCCATTGCGTTGCCAAATGGAGATTGGGCTCGTTCACCGGGCTTGTACTCCTTCGGGTCGTTAAAAGTGACATAGACATAGGGACTGCCATCCTGCGATGCCTCGATCCTTGCAACAATAAACTCTTTTTTCATTTTAGAAGTATATGTGATTAGAGACTTATTTGTATATCGCATTCCCCGCCATTGTAATGGTTATGGATCTATGGGTTATAGGGATAGCTGTAATATTAGAATGCAATTGTTGCGACCAATGTGTCAAGGTTATTTCTCTCATAAAGACAAATATGCTTATCCAAAATTGAGGTTGACCAAGGCAAGATGTTGAATAACGAACAGCAGCATATGCACCAATGCCCAAAGTGCGGAATTGTATACGATTGCGGCTTTAACCTACCTGCCTGCTCAAGGTTCCAAGCATCCTGCAACTGTTGCAGGTTCTTTAGCATCGTTTCCAGCTGACTTTTGCGTCTCTCACTGTACAAGCGGACTGCAAAGTTGAGCCAATTGTATACCTGCTTACCTGCTTCCTCTGACTTGCTGGCAGAACCAAAACTCTAACATTAGACATATGCTAATCGATATCTGCTACTATCCATGCTTGCAGTAAAGGCTTCAAGGGTCTCCAAGGTATACAAAGGCTCAAGGTATGCCGCTCTGGACGAAGTCTCGCTAGATATTGATGCAGGCATGACTTTTACTCTTCTTGGCAGAAATGGAGCTGGCAAGACCACCTTTGTCAGGATGTGCGCCACACAGCTTTTGCCTACATCTGGCAGGATCGAAGTACTAGGGTACGATGTTGCAAGCCAGGCGGGCATGATAAGAAACCTTATCTCAATTGTGCCGCAGGAAGGAAGACCGCTCAGGGCACTGACGCCCTGGGACCACGTGTACAACTGGCTCAAGATAAGAGGGGAGAGCAACGAATCTGCAAAAGAAAAATCAGCCGAGATACTGCAGAAACTTGAGCTTTATGACGCCCGCGACAGGCCTGCTATGAACCTCTCAGGCGGCATGAAGCAGAAAATACTTGTTGCCATGGCGATGGCTACCGACGCCGAACTATTATTTCTAGACGAGCCCACTATAGGCCTTGACCCAATTTCAAGAAGGCAGGTCTGGTCGGCGATCAGAGACTGGAAGGACAGGGGACGGTCAATATTGCTTACCACACACTATATGGACGAGGCAGAGATGCTCTCTGACAGGGTGGCCATAATTGATAGAGGCAAGATTATAGTCCACGGGACACTGCAGGACTTGAGGAAAGTCATTCCCCAAAATGTCAGGGTTGATGTTGCAAAGAATGGAATTGACCCAGGACTTCTCAGCTCGTACGGCTCCGTTGTTGATACTGGCGCCGGCAGCCTCAGGGTCTTCACATATGAATCTGCAGCAAGGGAGCTGTCAGAACTTGCGATAAAAAGAAACCTGTCGTTTACGGTCTCGCCGGTAACTCTGGATGATGTCTTTGTGTCACTTGTAGGCAATGCTGCTAATGAAGAAGCAGGTAGCGGAGGTGCGGATGGTGCATAAAACTTCTGGCAGAATCACGAGCATAAAAGCAAGCACAAGCAAAACGCTTCCACTCAAGCAGGTCTACCTGATAGCTCATCTTACAGGGATACTCTGGCTCCGCAGAAACCCTGTATCCATGATATTTACAGCCATAAGCCCATTTTCACTTCTTTTTGTGCTCTTCGTAATCAGCAACGGCCAGTATGTTCACTTTGCCATTGCAGGAAGCCTTGTGATGGCCCTGGTAGGATATGGTCTTGCCCTGGGACAAGATATATCGTTTTACAAAACAGAATACAAGATTCAGGATCTCTTTGTCGCCTCACCTGTCTCGCCCCTGACGTACATGATGGGCCTGGCGCTGTCTGAGCTTCTCTTTGGATTGCCGGCACTGACAGTACTTGCATTTCTTGTAGTATATTCTGGAAGCTCAATTCTGAGCATTCCATTGCTTGTGGCAAACATTCTTCTTATCTGGGGATCGATGTCGGCGATGGGATTTTTTCTGTCGTCGCATATGCTTCATATGCGAAATGCCACACAGGTAATATCATTTGTAAACGTGATCTTGGCCGTGATACCGCCTGTCTACTATTCCGTCAATATTCTGCCTCAGGGCCTGCGTTACCTTGCCTATGCAGTGCCCACTACGCATGCATCGCTTATGCTACAGTATACCATGGGCGCAAAGACACCTGCTGACTGGTCGCTTTTTCTTGGATTTGTTGTCCAGATCGCTTACCTTGTTGGGTTCGTAGCGCTAGCAAAGACAAAGGCCATATGGCGCGAAGTTTAGTCAGTTAGGCTAGAGTTTGGCGTCTTGCAGGATGGACCAGCCGAGAGTTACGCAAAATTGAATGTGCCTGATGTCATTTAGCGTCATCCATGATGAGATAGAATATGCGCTGCCAATGCAGATGGGCTTATGGGTTTTGTTATAAAACAGCCGCCGTTTCCGAGGGTAGGAAACACCTTTCTTGCTTCATCTGAATGAATCTCGAATGAGGAAAGAAAACAAATCTGTGTGTCCTTGTCGATTGAAGAGATCCTCCGCGCCAGCTCAAAGCCGCTCATACCAGGCATCCTGACATCAATCAATACTCTGGAATATCTGTTAGGTCTGAAATTTTTTGCAGCAACAAGCGGATCGGTAAATGCATCAACTTCAAAGCCTTCCTGTACCAGACCACGCCTCAGAACCGAGACAATATCCTGCTCGTCATCAACAAGCATAATTGATTGACGTTGGCTGGTAAGGCGAGCCATTGTTATCGCTGTTTTGATGATATATTGCGTATCTTAAAAGGCTTTACGTGAGATAGTATGTCACAAACTGTTTTTTTTGCTATTACTGCCCGTATGGCAAAGCAGCATATTCATTATTACTTCCATCTATGCTACTAACGTGTTGTCAATAGGCTCCTGTAGTGGTTTTCTGCTCACAAAAAACAAATATTCCATCGGCAGATGTCTTGTTTGAGCCAAAATCAACCGTGTTATGGAATTCAAACCTATCTACCTGCCATGCCTCCTTTCACACAGGGAAAAAATGCAGCTGTCTTGTTAGAGCAGTTCCTGTAATGCAAAGAAAGATTAGATTAGACTAGACTTATCGGGTTTTGAGACCAGTATCGACGCAATAGTCATCCCGGTGGGTATAGATGTAACTTGCTCAGACCAGATAACCCTGCTAACATCGGGCAATTTCTTGACCTGTGTAAGCATTTCCAACAGATCCTCCCCACTAGCTGCAACATAATCGGCTATGATATCAGAGTTACCGATATACACAACCACCGAAATTATGCCCACCATGCCAGCTATTTTCTGGGCCAGTGCATATGCATTACCCCCGTTCAGGTAGAGATGCACCATGCCGCGCTTTAGGCCAAATTTCGAGTAGTCGATCTCAAAGGTGGGCCTGACAAAGCCGCTTCCAACAAGTCTTCTGATTCTTCTCTGCACGGTGCTCAAAGGCACTGCTGCCTCGTTTGCTATCTGACGTGTTGTCTTTCCAGAAATCAAAAGATCAAGCAGCTGTACATCAAGACGGTCAAAGTTATCGAATCTGTAATCGGAGCTGGGCGTTACAAATCATGCCGCCAACCATTTCATGGTAAAGTTCACAACTACTATATGGCAAAACTGCCTACTTAAGCATTTGCGGAGGGAAAATGTCGAGATATGGCAGGACAGATAACAGCTAATTAGTTCAAAATGGAATTCTGCACCATTTAGCGGTGCTGAACTATCATATAAATAATAAAAGCATTTATCTGACAGATCAAGGTATACTAAATCGTTGAAATGGGTATAGCACGCATAAATGAGCAGCAATATGCAAGAATCACCAATCCATCTTATAGCTTTGACAAAAGAGATAGAGCGATTCTTGGGCTAATGCTATCCGGCCTCAGCAATCGAGAGATTGCAAGCAGGCTGAAAATTCCCCTCAGTACTGTACAGAGAAGGACAAGAAAGTTATTTGAAAACGGGATTATAAAAAACAAGATATCATTAGACTACAAAAAGCTTGGATTTAGGAGCGGGATTCTCCACATCTACCTGAGCGATGGAAATATACACTCGGCAGCGGAGCAGATTTCCAAGATAAAAGGTATGCTGAGCACGTCAATACATATAGGCAATTCTGATGTTGTGGGCTTTTTTGTATTTAAGCAAGCGGATCAACTGCTGGACATAATGTCTGAAGCAAAAAAGATAGAGGGCGTGGAAAGGGTCGTCTGGTCAGAAGAAGTTTTCACCATTCCTGAAGCTAATGCTGCCTATTTCCTGGAGCAACTATAGCAAGAACTGCTTTGCAATTGAATTGTCATTTGTAGCAGCCTGCGTGATGGTAAAGGTAAAATAAAGAACCTGATTTCTGCACTTATCAACCATTCATATGACACATTGCATCGCCAAATCAGATAAACCTTTATTGTTCTATGCATTGAATATTATAGTATATCTGACACATGGTATCACAAAAACCTCGTACTCGTGAACCAGAGTATCACAATACGAATTCACACGATAAATTCCCCCACAGGCTATTCGATGCGCTGAACGTTAAAATAATAAGAGAATTAATCAACAATCCAGACGTCTCCAGCACTGAAATTGCTGCAAAGTACAATATTCCACTCTCTACGCTTCAGAGAAGAAGGGCAAGACTTGAGGAATCTGTGCTCAAAAAGATGTATACAATCGATATTGCCAAGATGGGCTGGCGCGTAGCAGACCTGCTCATCTCTGTAGAAAAGGGAAGAAGCGAAGAGACCGCGCTCAAGCTGTTGCAGAGCAATGAGAACAATGTAATAGTTGCGTCGCTGCGGATTGGTCATCCCCAAATAAACATCATGGCCGAGATATTCTACAGGGATTCCCAGCAACTCCACCGCCTGACAGAAAAAGTAAAGTCAATGCAGCATGTAACCTATGTCGAATGGGCCGAGGTGGTCAAGGTAGTTGGAAGCAACATGCCTGCAATGCTTGAAAAGGTATTTGAAAGCGTCAAGGAATGATACAGTTCTGCTGTTATCTTGGTTAATGTGAATATACATATCAGCAGACTGTGACTGATTAAGCATTTAAGTATGAGTATATGCTACGATACATCATCTAATATGCGCAAAGGCGCCAAGAATACCGTTATCATAGGCGAATTGAACAGCAGGCCCACTATGCGGCTAGACGATCTGGATATGAAAATTATCGTATCTTTGATGTCTGGACTGAACAATAAAGAGATATCACGGGAGCTCAAAGTCCCGCTCTCCACAGTACAGAGAAGAACAAGGAGGATTTTTGAGAGGGAGGTCGTATATAACAAAGTCGAGCCCAATTACAGATATCTGGGGTACAAGAAGGGCATTATCCATCTATATATAAGAAGTAACGACCCGATGACGGCTGCCAAAAGGCTGGCCGAGCTAGACAGGGTAACTGGGGTTTCTATACACATAGGCAACTCCGACGTCGTTGGCGATATTGTGTACAGGGACAATATGGAAGTTCTTGAGATAATTTCACAGGCTAAAAAGATAGAGGGCGTGGAAAGGGTCGTCTGGTCAGAAGAAGTGACAGATGTGCCTGTCAATAGGTCAAAAGAAAAAATCCTCTCATTTTTGAAACTGCGTTAGGCTGCAGCTGCATTAGCCTGCATCTGACACTTGCTGCCATATATGCTAGCAAACTTAATATCTAATCATATAGCCTAAGTGTTATCTGGCAGAAAATGTCAAAAAAAACAAAAAGACGGAATTCTCTGTCATACAACGGCGTAGGAAATAATTCTCTCAGCCTTCCTGTGTTTGACCGGCTGAACATCAGCATCATAAAAGAAATGCTGACCAATGCAGATGTCAAAAGCGCCACCCTGGCCAGCCGGTACAAAAGCCCGCTATCCACAGTACAGAGAAGGAGGACAAAGCTAGAGCGAACAATACTGAAGAAAAAATACCATATAGACATATCGCAGCTTGGATGGAGGGAAGCAGACCTCATGATTTCAGTAGACAAGGGCAACTGCGAGGAGGTTGCAAAGAGGCTTTTGGAAGAACATAACGAAAACGTGGTCGCTACATCACTCAGGATAGGCGACCCTGAAATCAACATCATGGCAAAAGTATTTTACAGGGATTCTGAAAACCTGCATAACTTGATCGAGGTAATCAAGTCCATGTCGTCGGTAACATCTGTCGGATGGGCTGAGGTGGTCAGAGTCGTTGGCTCAAATAATGGAGTAATAGCTGCTATTTTTGGCAAAAATCAGAACAATGTCCAAGAGCAGTATTTGCAATGAAACCAAAATTACTGTCTCATCTTGCACACAACAATTATCATGATGCGTATGATCGCATGCAGCTCTCTGATTGCAGTTTCGCCCAGTCAAGAAGAATCTATCAGACTGCTTATATACAGTAAAGTGGTTTTTTGCATCAGAAGTATGGAATCTGATGCCTGTGAATCCAAACTGGACAAGCTCTATTTCTGCCGCGAATGCAGTGCCACCTACCTGTTTGCATCAGATTTGGACGAGCATCATGCTAATACAGGGCATTCTGGAACTTATGAAAGGCCATTTGGGCTAAAGACATAGCAGAGCTGAGAGTCAGTCAACCGGCCTGCTATTGCTAGCTTGCTGCTGAAATATAAGGTACGTGACGAGATCATTTCAGGTATGGTATCACATTCTATAAAATCAAGTTTGCGAAAATGGAACCGAACAACAGCATTATTATGACTGTAGCAGCTCAATACTGGAAACGGTAAACCACTGTTAATCACCGCTCTTTCTCTACTATTTCGCTGATATTCATCATTTCATCAATTGCAATGTTTGCAATTATTTTGTGATGAAGGGCCTTCTTGTAATCACCCTGTTCAATGGCCTTGTGCATCAGGTTAAGCTCCTTGATTGCATTGTCTTTGTGCATCTTGGCCCGGAGCCTATCACTGCCATTGGATGGTGCGGCGGTGCCATCGATCCTGCTTTTTTTCATGGCTACTTTTATGGCAGCAGTATGGTATTTACAGGTATACCGTTTGACACAAAAAGAAGGCTATAAGGAACCGCCAGCAGATTCTTGCCTGCAGGTTAGAAAAATTGCTTGAAATGGATAACAATGAAAGAATCAGCTACATTCGAGCCGACCGCTGTATGCATGTCTTAGGTTGAAAAAGTACTGAATGGACTGATTGATTGATTGATTGATTGTGATAACTTGCTTGGTGTCATCTTGAAGTACCTGTCTATTGTTTCATTATCTTTGCAAGGCTATCGTTCAAATTCGATTCGATATCGGCAATGCCGACACTGACCAGTGTCCTACCTTTGTAGGAAAACTTGGCGCTTTGCTTTTGTCTTTGTCCTGTTGCCGTGCCTATCTCTGCAAAGCTGATCCTGTCCATGCCAGAAAGAACACTGTGCAACTCTGCTGGCCTGGCAGTTCCAATGATATACCTTGAGTTTGACTCTGAGAACATCAGGTTGTCCGGTCTGCTGCACGAGCCGGGTAACTGGTCTAGGTTTACGTCAAATCCGACCTTTCCATGAACCGCCATTTCTGAAAGTGCAACTGCAATGCCGCCTTTTGAGCAGTCATGCGCGCAGCCGACAAGGCCTGCCCGGACAAGTTTCATGACTGCATCTGCGTTCTGCTTGTCGGCGTGCAGATCGACGGAGGGGACAGTCCCTCCTGTGATGTGGTGGTACCATTCATAGTACTCCGACCCGCCCATTTCATCGCCGGTCTTGCCTATGACAAAAATCGAGTCGCCGTCTTTGAGTGCTGGCTTGGTTATCCATGACTCTTGCTCTATGAGCCCAAGTGCCCCTATTACAGGAGATGGTTTGATAGGACCTTTTGCGGTTTCATTGTAAAAGCTGACCTTGCCGCCCACTACAGGGATCCCCATGTATTTGCAATAGTCAATAATCGCATTCACTGCCTGTGTAAAGGACCAGAATATCTCTGGATCTTCTGGGTTGCCAAATTGCAGGTGGTCGACTATTCCAATTGGCTCGGCCCCGGAGCAGACTATGTTTCTGCAAGACTCGGAGAGGCAGCCCATTGTTCCTGCATACGGGTCAAGAAAGCAGTGCTTTGAATTGCCATCAAGCTTTGCAGCGATGAATTTGCCATTGTCGAGCCGGAGCACTGAAGCATCAGAGGGTCCGGGCTTTACCACAGTCCTTACGCCTACTTCGTGGTCATACTGGCTGTATATCCAGCCCTTGCCTGCTATGGTTGGGTTTGCAAGCATTGCAAGCAGCACCTTGCCCAAGTCCTTTGGCAGGGCAGGCGGCCTTACTGCCACATATCTTCCAAAGTCATGCGGCCTCTTTGCCTGCCTTTCTGCCAGAGGGGCATGAGCCACCAGCTGAAATGGCATCCGGGCTACCACATCATGGTTGAATCGGACTACAAGGTCCGGGTTCTGCCTTACAGAGCCCAGGATAGAGTAGGGTATTCGATATTTTTCAAGAATAGCCTTCAGTTTCTCAAGGCCTGTATCATCTGTAATAAACAACATTCTCTCCTGAGACTCTGATATCATGAGCTCAGCCGGAGACATGCCAGACTCACGGGCATGCACCTTTGCTACATCTACATCAAGGCCATTTCCTATGCTATCAGAGACTTCGGACAGGCAGCACGCAAGCCCGCCTCCACCGAGGTCTTTTATCGCCTTGACGCATTTCTGATCTACAGCTTCAATTGTTGCCTCAAGCAATAGCTTTTCCAGAAAAGGATCCGGGATCTGGACTGCTGACCTGTTTTCTCCTTCAAGTGCCTTTGATGCAAACGATGCGCCATGAATGCCGTCCCTTCCTGTGGATCCACCGGCAAGTACAACAATGTCGTCAGGCTCGGCTGCATTTTTCACAAGCAGATCCCTGCGGCCAAACCCTATGGATGCCACGTCAACCAGGCAGTAATCTTCAAAGGACGGATCAAACTCAACCTCGCCTCCTACGGTAGGAATGCCGATACAATTGCCATAATCAGCGATGCCCTTGACTACATTTTTGAATAGCCACTTTGATTTCAACACCCTTCCTTTTCCTCCCACGCCAGTTGTTCTAGTGCGCTTGGCTCCATCCTGCGTGATAGGAGCAAACCTTAGCGCGTCAAGGACAGCGATTGGCCTTGTACCCATAGACATTATGTCCCTTATCACTCCTCCCACGCCGGTCGCCGCGCCCCCGAAAGGCTCTACTGCTGAAGGGTGGTTGTGGCTTTCGATGTGTACGGTTACCACGTATCCATCCCCTACATCAAGGACACCTGCATCGTAGCCCGGGCCTATTACTACTCTCTTGCCCTTTGAAGGCAGCATCCTGACGTATTTCTTGGAGGATTTGTACGAGCAGTGCTCTGACCATTCAGCGCCCACTATGTCCAGCTCTATACTGTTGGGCTCGCGGGATAGCTTTTCTTTGAGATACCTGAACTCGTCGACAGTCAGGGTCCCTGTCATTTTCTCTGTTAGACCTGCTTTTCTGCTGGGATAGCAGCAGTCCTGGTTGGCCGATGAGATGAAGAGTGAGAGGGAGAGAAAGAGGAAAAGGTAGAGGTAGAAGTGGTAGTAGAAGAAGAACCTGAGAGGTATGAAACAAGTGACTTGAATACGAGCAAGGCGTCGCTTGAACCTGTAGGAGAAAGGATGGGCTCGCTAGCCCGCTCCGGATGCGGCATCATTCCAACCACGTTTCCTTCTCTGTTACATATGCCTGCAATATAATCAACAGAGCCGTTCGGGTCGTCTCCGGAATACTGGAAGACCACGCGCCCTTCTGTACGGAGATTTCTGACAGTCTTGCTGTCTGCAACGTACCTTCCCTCGCCATGCGCTACAGGAAGCATAAAGCGCTGATCTTTGGCAAACTGGTTCGTAAATGGTGTATTGTTATTCTTGACCACAACCGAAGTCCACCTGCAAACAAACCTGAGCGAATCGTTCATCATCAACGCCCCAGGAAGAAGGCCTGCCTCAACAAGAATCTGAAAGCCATTGCAAATGCCAAGCACTGGAACTCCTTCTTTGGCCAGCTTTTTTACCTCACCCATTATCGGGCTGTGTGCTGCGATTATGCCTGCCCGCAGCCTGTCTCCATAAGCAAAGCCGCCGGGAATTATCATGGCATCATAGCCGGCAAGCCTGTCTTTGGTGTGCCAGACATATTCTGCACTTACTCCAACCACAGAGTTCAGAACGTGGTGAACATCACGATCGCAGTTGCTGCCAGGAAAGACAGCGATCCCGATCTTTGCCATTTAAGTATAAAATTGGTGGAAATTCCTCGTATTAATGTATATCTACTTCCTTGCCGTTTAATAGTTCTTTTAAGCAAGTGGTTTGTATTTTAGTCGGGCTGCTGTTAAAGTCAATAGCGGCAGCTCACACTGGAAAAGTCTTAGCAAATTGAGCACAGAAGAAAACGAATGCATGACAGAGACAACAAAAGTAGTCGACCGAGGGATAGGATATGATAGGAAAGGATGGGATGGAATAGGATAGGATAGACTTGTCGATCCTCAAATTAGTTCCACTTTTTAGCTCATGCAGCAAACAAAACAACAAGTCATTGCCAGTCCTGCGAGATAAAAATGAAGGTGGTAGCAACAAACCAAAGCAAAACTCTCCCACTTTTCCACAGGCCAGCATTGCATATGCAACGATTGCTTGCAGCACACCAAAATTGGCTCGTTTCTCTATCTATCAAAGGAATAAACAGAGAAAATCAGTGAAAAATTGTATCGGATATTGAAGTGATGAATGGCTGCACGCATGCTGCTGTTTGTCTGATGCAGCAAAAAACCCAGAAAAATCACCAAACTGCCCTACACTGCTGCATAACAACCAATAAATGCTCTAAACTGCTCAAAACAGCTCAATAGAAGCAAAAAAGGAGGCGCGGCAAGCTTGTCAGCTAGTGTGTTGCTATCGGTTTTGTGAGTGCTCAAGCAGCGTCGAATGCAAAATTAGCCAGCTTGCAAGCATGATTGGGCAATGCATTAATCATAGCAACCAAGATCACCGTTGACCATTATTACCAAGCAAGCAAAGTTTAATTTTAAAGGAGTACAATTTACGTTGAGTGAACATGGCTGACGCTGTGCGCGACATTATGACCAAGAACATTATCACCATTGACATATCCAAGTCAGCTCTTGACGGAGCAAGGCTTATGGACGAAAAGGCAATAAGTTCACTTATCGTGCTCAAAGACGGCAACCCCGTCGGGATTGTTACAGAGCGCGATTTTATCAAAAAAGTGTGCGCCAAAGAGCTTGCCATTTCGCAGGTAAAGATAGGAGATATCATGTCCAAGATCCTGACCACTGCAGAGCCGGATACCCCGATTGAAGTTGCAGTTCAGAGAATGGTAAACCATAAAGTCCGCAGGCTCCCTGTGGTTGAAGATGGTAAAATAGTCGGGATAATAACAGTCACCGATCTGGCAAAACACCTCAGAACCACTCTTCTTATAGACGGAGCAATACTGGATACAGAGAATATCGACAACGTCATTGCCACCATGGGCCACGATAAGCACTAATCGGCTGCTAGTCAAACAATTATTCGATCAGGGGTGACAGGACGCCACTCACTAGTTGGCTAGTTCTTTTATAATTAATACCGTTCGCAGAGAAGAAAAGTGCGTCAGAACGACTGAGCGTATAGTTCTAACTTTGAGCCTGGCCGGCTAACGTTACAGTGCAGGTACTGACCACAGGATTGAATATTCTCAGGTCTTCACAGAGTTTTCTGACAGTCCTCTCGGCCTCTCTGCCTGATTTTGATTTTACAACCATTTTGAGAAGCTTGGCTGATCTGACAGAAGTCACGTCTGAATATCCTCCTCTGGAAATGAGGTCCCTCAGTATAGTCTCACCTTCGGGGTCATTGATGTATGGCTTGTTTTCTATAATCACATGTACCGTAAATTTTGCGATACGACGTGGTTTTTCCAAACAGTGGTTCGATTATTGCGGCTTGATTTAAATGCATTGAAGGCTCCATCAACTACCCAAAGTATTAATATGTTTAATTGAAGATTTGAAGCGTTTGCTTGGTCATGTAGCTCAGCCTGGTTAGAGCGAAGGTTTTGTAAACCTTAGGTCGTGGGTCCGAATCCCACCATGACCTTTCTGTATAAATTGTTCTTCAATCATTCAAACATGACAGGCCCATGGATGGATGGATAGCTAGACGCTGCAGTAGCAAATAGCTGTTTGGCTTGGGTCGGTCCGGTCTGGGCGACTAACAAGGATATCTTTTTTAGACTATATCGCATGACCGGTACTTGGCTTTGGGGATGGCTCACTACTTTGACTGTTTATGCTCAAGCTTGACTTTCTCGTCATATAGTGAGCCAAATTGGCATACATCGTTATTGCAGAGCAGGAGAGGGGGCTGGCAGTAGTCTAAATGGTGCATGAAAATTGCGGCGTGGTAGGAATATTCTCTCTTGAAGGTCATAACGTCATCCCTTTTGTAATCGACTGTCTTCGAGCATTACAGCACCGCGGCCAGGAAGCCTGGGGCCTGGCTGTCCCGGGCAAGGCTCCATTCAGAAAGCTTGGGCTTGTATCAGGCGCAGCTCCGGAATTTCAGACTATTGTGAAAAGGTACAGATCGCATGCAGCAATAGGCCATGTACGATATTCTACGCTCGGCAGGAGCACTCTGGAAAATGCGCAGCCGCTTAAGGTAAAAGATCTCTGCATAGCTCACAACGGCACCATAGCCAACGTCGAGGAGCTTTCAGGCATGGTGGGTGGCTGCACTTTTACTCCCCAGACGATGAGCGACACTCTAGTGGCTGCGCAGAGGCTTGTAACCCATATTGCAGAAAGCGGCGACATGAAGCAGGCAATGAAGATCCTCAAAGGCGAGATTGTCGGCTCTTTTTGCTTTACCTTTCTGACAGACGAAGGCTCTGTGTATGCGGCAAGAGACGCAAAGGGCTTTAGGCCGCTTGTCCTGGGCTATCACAAAGATACAGGCACCTATATGGTTGCGTCTGAATCTTGCGCCCTTGCGGCAGTCGGCGCAGTGCTTGTACGGGATGTAGAGCCGGGAGAGATTATCAAGATGAGCAAGGCAGGGATCGAATCACAGCATTTTGCCAACGAAAAGCCGCATGCCCACTGTGCCTTTGAATACACTTACTTTGCTCACCCAAGTAGCATAATGGAAGGGATAAGCGTTTACGGAGCAAGGAAAAGAATCGGCCAGTTCCTTGCTAGGCAATTTCCAATCAGAGATGCCGACGTGGTGGTCCCTGTTCCGGACTCCGCCAGGCCTGCAGCACTTGGATATGCGCAGGAGCTTGGGCTTCCATTTGAAGAGGGCCTGCTCAAGGACCGATACAGCAAGAAAGGTTCGATGCGCTCTTTTATAGAGCCCTACCATGAAGACAGGATCGAGATAAACAAGGGTATAATACCAATCAGGGAAGTCATAAGCGGCAAGCACGTAATAGTTGTGGACGATAGCATAATCAGGGGCACAAGTTCAGCAAACATTACAGGAACGCTGCGGCTGGCTGGTGCAAGAAAGATAAGCATGGTTGTAACATATCCGCCTGTCCGCTTTCCGTGCTATGCTGGAATAGACTTTCCATCTCAGGAAGAGCTTGTTGCTTACAGGCAGGGAATGGATGAAGGCCCGCCTGCTGCAGCGGGCCCGCTTGTAGCCAAGGTTATTGGAGCCGATTATGTAGCTTACAACGATACATCAAACCTTGCAAGAGCAATTGGCATGGACGAAAAGGAGCTTTGCTTTACCTGTTCTACTGGTGACTATGCTCCTCTGGGGATCAGACCTGTATTCAAAAGCAGGGCGCAGATGAAAGGCGAATAGAATAGAATAGAGTAGAGTAGAGTAGACCGGACCGGAGCAGGATGGAGGGGGGGCAAAATTCAGGATAAAAAAACTGTTTTTGCCATAAGGTCTGTATTATATATGGAGCGCAGGTCAATCAATCTTTCTTGAACTGAATTATAAAATCAGCACCGGCATTCCTGTCTGCGATGGGACAGACAACCCTGTGAATGAATAGATAAATAACAATTTGGTCAAAACCAATGTATGGACACAGATTCACATACAGACGACGAGATTAGAAAGATATACGAAATGAAAAATATCGCCGTAGTCGGAATGTCAAAAAATCAAGAAAAGGCGGCTCATTATGTTCCGAGGTACCTTCTTGAGCATGGCTACAATGTAATTCCTGTAAACCCTACGGCAACAGAAATACTTGGCAAAAAGTCGTTTGCCTCTATATCAGAAATCCCAGACAGGGTAGACATTGTAGACGTATTCAGAAAGTCAGAAGATGTACCACCTGTTGTGGCAGACGCTATAAGAAAAGGCGGAGTCAAGGTAGTATGGATGCAAGAGGGCATTTACAATAGAGAGGCTGAAGCGGCAGCCAAGGAAAAGGGTATTGATGTCGTTTATAACAGGTGCATGATGGCAGAGCACATGAGGCTTTTTGATTGATAGTCTCCAGACGGTAGCAGCGGCCAAACCATATGTTATATATCCACCTGACCTCCCCGAAATAAGACAACGTGCCGTCTGATAGTACCGCAATACAAAAGATCTCGGAAGAGCTGAAATCGGCACTTGCCCGGCTTGAGGCCCAGGAAGGAGTTTCAGCCAAGGCAGTAGTTGATAGCGATGCTGGTATCATGAGAATTTATAGCGAAGACTCCGACCCGCTCAAGCGCGCATCGTCTGCGCTTTCCGAAGTCCTCGAGCTTTCATATACAACGGCAGAGCACCATCCATACTGGAGCATCCTCTATCACTCTACAGAGATCTCCAAAATTGTCTTGGACAGGTGGAATGAATCTCTTGAATCTGACCAGGTGAGCGAAATTCTCTGGCGGATGCAAGAGATCAAGATGACAGTTGAGAGGCTGGCGGAAGCGGCAAATAGTGAAAGCAAATAGCTAATCGAAAATGCAAATTCAAATTTGTGATCCGGTATTCTGTCATGCTAATGCAGTGATATATAATAATGACAAAAGTCTTGTGATATAGCGATGATAAAGATTGGGCTTATCGGCAAGACCAACACTGGCAAGACCACATTTTTCAACTCGGCAACCCTTTCATCTGCAGAGATTTCAAACTACCCTTTCACGACAAAGCAAGCAAATGTCGGCAACGCCCATGCAATCACCCTGTGTGTCCACAGGGAGTTTAACATGCAGGACCAGCCGAAGAACTCCCGATGCATAGACGGCTGGCGCTTTATTCCAATCGAGCTTGTGGATCTTCCTGGCCTTATCAAAGGAGCCTGGGAAGGAAAGGGCCTTGGCAACCAGTTCCTCTCTATAGCTGCGCAGTCTGATGCTCTCCTTCACATAGTCGATGCATCAGGAAGCATAGATGCATCAGGCAAGATAGCAGAGCCGGGCACAGGCGACCCTGTGGCTGATATTGCAGATATCGAGGAGGAGCTTGTGATGTGGTACCTGAAGCTACTTGAAGGTAACCGGGACAAGATATCCCGGGCAATCAACTCCGGCGTAGATACTGTTAATGCAATTACAGAAGTCTTTAGGGGAATAGGCGTGAGAGAAGAACACGTCCGGCTTGCCCTGGCCCAGAATAACCTTGGCGAAAAAGCCTTTGACGACTTTGGCCCGGACAAGTCCAAGGCCTTTGTCTGGAGCCTTCGGGATATATCAAAGCCCACCCTTATCGTGGCAAACAAGGTCGACCTCCCATCTGCCGCAGAGAACTTTCACAGAATCCGGGAAGAGTACAAAGACACAATCGTCGTGCCCTCAAGCGCTGATGCAGAGCTTACTTTGCGGCGCGCAGAGAGCAGGGGCCTCATCCACTACCTGCCGGGGGACGAGAGATTTGAGATAAAAGACCAGACAGAGCTCAACGACAAGCAAAAGTGGGCTCTGAATTTTATCAGAAAGGACATCCTAGGCGAGTACATGAGGACAGGTGTCCAGTTTGCAATCAACGTGGCAGTCTTTAAGCTACTGAAAATGAACGCCGTATATCCTGTCGCCGATGCCACAAAGATGACAGACAAACACGGGAACGTATTGCCGGATGTTTATCTTATGCGATCTGGCACAAGTGTAGAGGATCTGGCAAAGGAGATCCACAGCGAGCTAGCAAAGGGGCTACTTTATGCGCTGGACCTGAGAAACGGCCTACGACTGCCTGCAAATTACCAGCTGAAGGACAGGGATGTCCTCTCAATAGTGTCGGCAAAGAAGAAAAAACAGTAATCTGGTTCGGTGCGACCGCAAAGATGTGCAAGCCTAGCCAATTGGCTGTTTTTCCAGCCAGACCGCCATTTTATTTTTGATCCTGTGAAAACACTGCAATGCTTTTGAGCGATCGGTAGACCTCAAGGTATTTCATTCCAAGCTCGGTGGTCCGGTATGCAGTATGGATGCCCTGAGCGTCTGATAGCTGTGCAATCAACTTTTTGTCAATGAGTATCTGGATATAATGCCGCAGCTGTCCACTTGTAAGGTTGGCCTTTGTGATAAGTTTACTCTTTGTTATGCCGCCATTGGCAGATTCAAGAATCATGGCAATAATATCTGGCCTGCTGCGGTTTTTCACATCGTGAGAAAGGGCGTTCTGCTATAAAATGCCTTTGAAGTAAGAACATAGATAATGGAGCCGAATAATTTTGATAATAGAAAACCAGCTACAGGCAGGCATTGCGAAGCAAGGTTAACTAGCCTTGCGTCTTTATACATACCGCGATGTCCAAAATCCGGATTAAAAATAGAGACGAGCTGCTGCAAGCTCATGCAGGTTATGCCTCTATGAAGCTATGTCTTGGGGCACTCGAAGCTGCACTTCAAAGCTCAGACCCTGCACACTTGGTCAGAAGGTCTGTTCGCCTTCGGGGCTCTGTGCTTTCGGTGAATGACATTTATGGCAAAAGTGTAAAACTTGACATTGATAGCTTTTCTTCGATCTATGTTGTTGGGGCAGGGAAAGCTACTGCCAGCATGGCTGGCTCTTTATGCACGATACTTGGCAGGCGTATCAGTGGAGGGGCAATTACTGTGCCCTATGGTGCGCAAGTCAAGACAAAGGGGCTGCAGATAACAGAGGCATCTCACCCTCTTCCTGACCATAACGGCGTGGCAGGTACACAAAAGATAATCAGGATACTCAAAAGCACGGAGAGAAATGATCTGGTCTTTGTTCTTCTGTCTGGAGGAGGGTCTGCACTCCTACCTCTGCCAGCCAAAGGTCTGTCGCTGAGCACAAAACGTACTGTCACAAAGCTCTTGCTAGCCGCAGGGGCCTCTATCGGCGAGATAAACACAGTCAGGAAGCACCTGTCGGCTGTGAAAGGGGGTCGGCTTTTAAATTATGTTGCAAAGGGCTGCAGGGTTGTTTCACTTGTCCTGTCAGATGTAGTGGGGGACGACCTTGGAGCAATTGCGTCAGGCCCTACAGTTCCTGATCCATCGACCTTTAAGGATGCAATAGCAGTCATGAAAAAATACAAAGTGACAAAGGTGACACAGGCTTCAAGATACCTAAATCTGGGAGCAACCGGCGGCGCAAAAGAAACGCCAAAGCCCGGAGACAGCATATTTGAGACTGTCAGCAATATGCTGATAGGCAACAATTACACTGCCTGCAAAGGTGCGATCGAGTTTTTCAAAAGACATAGGGTAAAGACAACGTATCTGGGTTCGGAATTTAACTGCAGGGCAACAACTTTGGGCAAGAGGCTGGCCGATGCGGTGGCTTCTTGTAGCAGGCTTGCTGTATCCTCTGCTCTCGTCATGGGAGGCGAATCTACTGTAAATCTAGCTTCCAGGAAAGCAAAGAAAGTGGGAATAGGCGGCCGCAACCAAGAAGCCATCCTATCGTGTGCAGTCAGAATGAAAGCCCGTGGCAATGTCACCGTCGCATGCATGGGTACTGACGGTGTAGACGGTAACTCTGATGCTGCCGGCGGCATCGTGACTCCTAGGTCTATCCAGCTCTTCGCAGAGAAAGGCATAAACGTAAAACAGTTCCTTGCTCGGCATGATAGCTATAATGCTCTGGCCAGGGCTAATTCGTTGATTTTTACCGGTCAGACCGGGACAAACGTCAATGACATTGCAGTATTGTGCTATCTACCATAGTCAAGGAGGTCAATTCTGAAGGCTGGCAGATGGTCTGCTTATTTATTTTTCATAATTCTATTTTATTCTCTTCTCTTCTGCCACTTGGATTTTTACTGCTCTTCTCCGCCTGTCTTGTTTTATCTTAATGCAATTACATCCCCCGACGTGACTTGCCAGAGTTTTCCATTGGGTAGCCTTACAACAAGTGAGCCATCACTGGCAATATCTATGGCAGTGCATTTATGCACATTTTCATTTTCTTTTTCTTTTTTTACCTTTACTCTGCCAAGCTGTTGATTAACCAGAATTTCCCGGCCTATGGTATCAGACATTCTTCTCCACATGCCAATAATTTGTTCTGGCCCATCTTCTCTGCTGAGCAGGTTGCAACATGACTCTATCTGCTCCAAAAGACGCACTGTCAGATTCAAGAGGTTGACATCCCGGCCAAGCTCTGTCTTTAGCGAAGTTACTTCTGCGCCGCCTGGTGTCTCTTGCATGTGCCTGGTAATGTCAGCAGGATCAACATTTGCGTTTAGCCCTATACCTATCACAGCATAGTTGATCTTGTCTGATTCTGCGCTCAAGTCCACTAGAATCCCTGCTACCTTTTTGCCATGCAAAAGAACATCGTTTGGCCACTTGAGCTTGGCATCAAGTCCCGTAGTTTGTCTGATTGCAATGCAAACAGCAACAGCGGCAGCAATAGGTAGCAGCGTGCTCTGTGAAGGAACCAGCTGCGGCATCAGAATAACAGAGAGCCATAGCCCCCCGTATGGAGATACCCATTTCCTTCCAATTCTGCCCCTGCCATTTCTCTGAAGCTCTGCAATCACTACAGTGCCATTTGAGGCCTCTTGCTTTTCGGCCATTTCTAGCGCAACTTGCTGAGTAGAATCAGCTATATGGCGATAGACAATATGCCTTCCTACAAATTGTGTTTGCAGCTTTTGCCGCAGCTCCCACGGAACCGGCAATGAAGTAGTCTCTGCCAACCTGTATCCAATTCCTCGCTTTGCGTCTACCTTGTATCCATACTGTCGTAGCTGTCTTATCTGCTTCCAGACGGCCGCGCGTGATAGACAGAGCTTTTTAGCCAAGTCCTGGCCGGAGGCATATTTTTCCGTCCTGAGCAGAGATAGGAAAATCTGTGTCCTGTTTTCTGCGCTCTGCCGTACCATATATACCGGACTTCATGAGATCAAATATTTCTTGCTGGCGCTTGTGCGATAGAGTAAGAAGACAGACAGGGAATGCTCTGCACCTAGTTCCCCGGAAAGGTCTTGATCAGCTGTTTCGCAGTATGGGTATAGGCATAAATTATCTAATCTTAAAAGAGCTTTTTGCCAAAATGTTTGCGATGTACACGCCGCAGACTGCAAACAAGATTCTTCCAGAAGTGAGACGGCTATTCAATGAAATATCATCAGAGAGGAACCATGTTGTTAGGCTTCAGGAGGAGCTGCAGATGTCAGTCGAGTCTGGATCGCCGTTCCAAACTGTCATGACAAAAAAACAAGAATTGAATGCGGCCGTGGCAAACCTCTACAAGCACATCCAGCAGCTTGAAGATCTGGGAGTCATGATAAAAAGTGTCGACGAAGGGCTGCTCGATTTTCCTGCTATGCGTTTTAACGAGGAAGTTTGGCTCTGCTGGAAGGCAGGAGAGCCTGAAGTAAAGTTCTGGCACCACAAAGACGAAGGCTTTAACGGGCGCAAACCTCTTGGAACAGATGGATTTGAAGACGATCTGGCAAAACTGGTGTAGGTACAAGAAACCTTGCAACACAATATGCTTTGGGCGCACGCATAAATAATGAGTATATTATGAAAGAGTATATTCGTGCATCGCTAATATCAGTAAACCGTACAGTTTTTGTCTTGGTCAGTCAGTAGTAGATGATATTACCATGGTCCCACCCATCGATGCAGCCGAGTTTGATGCCCACAGGGACCTGTCGACTCTGATAGTTGAGTTTCTATGCAGAAATAAGGACAAGGGGTTTTCAGCCAAGGAAATAGCAAATGCCCTAGGTATAAGTGAAGAGGATGTGAACCATGCCATGCTCAAACTTGGTCTTTCGGACCTCGTTGGCGATTTCACAGGGGGGCTGGTCCGAAGAAAAAAGGGTGCTATTCGGTCCGGCGGAGAAAGGATCGAAGATGTCACAATAAATGGCAAGATCTACTACAGATGTACAAGCAAGGACTGATTGGTGGACCTACCATACTGGCAATAGCACAGAAGAGACCGGCCTGCCTCCCAGTCAACCAGACCAGCCAGTCAAAAAGGATACAAATGGCTTGGTTGCAACCATCCTGGTGATAACAGCCTGGCTGCGGGCAGTAAGGATAAGGTTCCTGCTTGCATCGGTAATAGCAGTCAGCAACGGGCTGGCCATTGCATTTTGGAAGCACGGGCAGTTTAACCTGCCGTATGCAATTCTGACATATGCCGGGGTAGTCTGCCTTCACGTTAGTGTAGATCTGCTAAACGATTACTGGGACTATAGGCGCGGCATAGACACGGATACTGTGAGGACAAAGTTCAGCGGCGGGACAGGTGTTTTGCCGGAGAAGGTCCTCAAGCCCCGGAGCGTATACGCCGCAGGTGTAATCTTTCTCGTTCTGGGTGCTTTGATTGGAACATATTTTGTTGTGGTCAGGGGCTTTGCGATAGCCTTGATCTTGGGTTTTGCCGTAGTGGCAATTTACTTTTATTCAACCAGCATAGTGAATGCCGGCCTTGGCGAGCTGTTTGTCGCCATCAAAGGTGCAATGATTGTACTGGGCGCCTGCTATGTCCAGACAGGCCTAGTGGAGCCTGCGGCCTTGTTTGTTGGTACCATCGTCGGATTGTTGTCAGCATCTGTACTCTTTGTAAATTCCTTTCCGGACTATGCCGCAGATAGCTCAAGAGGAAGGCGCACTCTTGTAATCATTATGGGGAAGAAAAGGGCTGCTGCGGCCCTTCCGCTATTTGTGGGAGCGACTTTTGTCCTTATAATTGCAGGGATTTTTTTAGGCTACACAAAAATCTATTCGCTTGTATGCCTGTCATCTCTTCCATTTGCCATAAGGTCAATCAAGTCGCTAAGAGAAAACCACGCTGCCGTCGATGTGCAGCAGATGATACCGAGTATGGCAGGAGTGGTGACATACTCAAGAATTACAGGCTCTCTCCTTGCCATTAGCACACTGCTCTAGCTAGCTAGTTAGTAATCAGCATAGTCGAAGAACAATTGACTTATATTCACAATTGCCTCCGAATTCCTCTGCCAGTTGTCTGCCGAAAAATATTTCTCGCTTGAAGGATTCGCCACACCAGCCGGAACGGCCAAATATGCAGCAGATGCAATCAGTAGCGGCAGGTCTGCAAAGCACTTTCGGGTCTTTGACGGTCTTTATCTTTCTAGCATTGGCATGGGAACGTACCTGGGCGATATTACAAGGCAAGACGATATGGCAGTTGAAAACGCAGTCTACGAGTCAATCAAGTCCGGAGCGGTTAATGTTATCGATACTGCCATAAACTACAGAGCCATGAAATCAGAAAAAAGCATAGGTCGAGCACTGCGCAGGCTGACAGATGAAGGCATAATTTCAAGGGACCGGGTCTTTATTTCTACAAAGAATGGCTATATCACAAATGATGGGGATTTTCCGTCTGTCGACGTTACAGAGTACATTCACAGAATGTACATAGCACCACAGCTTATCAGTGCAGATGATATTAGCTCCGGATACCATGTCATGCACCCAGACTATATTGCACGGTGCATAGACAAATCGCTTCTGAATATGCGCCTGGATACCATAGACCTTGTCTACATACACAACGCATACGAAAGCTGGTGCCATGACATTGGAAGAGAGGAGTTTATGCAAAAGCTTGCAAAGGTATTCGAAGTATACGAAAAATACCGGTCATCTAACAAGATCCGCTACTATGGCATGGCGACATGGACCTGCTTTAGGGTAGAACAGTATGCCGGGGAATATCTATCCCTTGAAGAGGTCGTAAAACTGGCGGAAAATGTCGGTGGCAAAGGTCATGGCTTTAGGTTCATTCAACTTCCATACAACATTGCATACAGCGAAGCTCTCCTATTGAGAAACCAGACTGTAGGTTCAGAAAAAGGGTTGACTATACTTGAAGCGGCAGCGCGCTTGAAGATTGGAGTATTTACTTCTGTCCCGCTATTTCAGGGTCGGCTGCTTGGAATAAAGATCCCTGACTTTGCGGGCCCTCAGAGCAATCTAGCCAAATTGATTCAAATTGTCCGGTCGAGCCCATCGGTGATAGCACCCCTTGTGGGCCAGAAGAAGATGGAGCATGTCAGGGAAAACCTGGAGATATCCAATATCGACCCGTTAGACCAATCCCAGTTCAATGATGCTATAAAATCACTTATGGACAGACCTCTATCCTGATCTTGCTTGTTGATGTGTCCTTACTGTCAGTTCCTTCCCTTCTCCTTCTATTCCTTTCATTCATCGTCCCTGACGATGCCTCACCATATGAAACACAGGTAAAGAAAAGCTCTGAAGAGAAAGATAGATAAGGATAAAAAATTGCGACCTGCAAACATGCCTGTTGGAAACTACAGACTTGGAGAAATTCAGAAATAAAAGTCGACATTCTGTCAGATGTCTTGCATTCTTTAAGGCAAAGAAAGGCAACGGTATTATGTTAAAGAATATTTTGCTCGGTCTGGTCGAGCCTACTAGGCGCGAGCAGGGAAACATTGCTTATGTTCTCCACCAGTCGACAGAGGATCCTGATGAATTTGTATTTGACGAAATCTGGACAGATATGAAATCTCTACATGATCACTTGCAGCAGCAATACATCAGGTCGCTGCCGGAGAAAATAGAACGACTGGTCTTAAAACCGGTGGAGGTAAAGACCTACCTGGAGGTAATTGATTAACTGCTACTTTTACTTTAATTCAGCTATTGCATCTTCAACATTCTTTCTGTCCGGCGCTGCCGGGACCTGTTCCAGGTACCTTGTGAGATCTTCAACTGCCCCGGACCTGTCACCAATCTCGAGGCGGGCGACTGCCCTGTTCTTGTAAATCGGGCCATACCTTTGAGGATTGAGATCTATGGCCTTGGTATAATATGCCTCTGCCATGGAGTAGTCCTTTCGCTTCAGGTAATAGTTGCCAAGCCCCCTGTATGCAAGGTAGCATTTTGGATTGACTTTTACGGCCTGCTCGTAGCATTTGGTCGCTTCCTCCAATCCAAGTTCGTTGTACATGCCAGCCAAAAGGCACCATGCTTGGGAATTTTCCGAGTCTATACTGGTGGCTTTTTTTAGCTTGTCTGCTGCCTCGTCTATCAACCCTTGCAGTCGTAGTTTTTCTGCTTCAAAACAGAGCCTATTGGACTGGCTGAATACAAGCTCATCGGCATGCACAAGGTCACGCATATCCTTGGGAACAAGTAACACAGTAATCATGTCATCCTGGCTCCAATCCTGCTCAAACCTTGACTCTGGGATGGCGCCCAAGGCATCCTGCTGGGGAACATAGGTCAGAATCCTGCGCTCTTCGCTATCATAGCCTGATACTATAGTGGCGTGCTGTACAACGTCATGTATGCCAGGTAGAATGGCTATCGGCGGGATGCCCTGGTCAATCCGCCGCTTCAGATCCTTCAGGGACCCTCTGTACAGATATGATACAAACCCGTGCCTTTCAGCAAGCTCTATTCCCTCAATCATTATTGTGCCCTTTATCCCCGAATACCTTTTTGATATCTCGGCAGCTTCGTCTAGCGGCACGTTCTCGCCCCAGTATCTGATGAGTACATTTAGCACCAGAGGAAGGCATATTCTCTCTTCACTTGTGTCTACAAGTGGAAGTGGAATAAGGTGCTCTGACTGCTTGGGCTGAAAAGACAATACAACTGCTCCCGGGTGGCGATGCAAATAAAATCCTTTTTCATTGTTCTGCTGGAAAACCGGAGAACAACCAATTGATATGAAACCGCTTCTTATCCTATCATATCATTCGAGTCTTGCAAAGTTAGCCAGTATGGCCATTCCATCCTCCCAACTTTTCTCGGGATGGAATTGCGTTCCATAAATTTTCTTTATTCTGTGGGCAAAAATCTCGTACGGGCAGCTTTCAGACCTTCCGGCAGATACAAAGTCCTCCGGTAGCCTTGCAACACAGAATCCGTGGCTTTCATATACGTCCAGAGAGCTTTTCTTTGGCAAAATTGGCAGATTTGCTGATACTTTGATGCTGGTTCTTCCCTGTAGATGCCCTTGCGGCATTCTTCTGATGGAGCCTCCAAGCGCCAGTGCAATTATTTCTGCACCATAGCATATGCCCAGGATAGGCTTATCAGCATCAAAACAGTGTCTGACAATACCAGAGTTTATGACGTTTATCTGCCTGTCATTTTTTTGCCTTCCTGAAAGAATGACCCTGTCATACTTGAGGCCGCCGTCTTTAAAAAAGCCATCAAGATCGATGCACTTTTTGTGATCATAGGATATGCCAATTTTCTTCAAGCATTGAAGAATATCTGCGGTAAATGGTGAGCCGTTATCTACAACAAGTACAGTCAATTAGCCTGTTGACCTACCTCTATTGAAATGTAATGCATCTCTGCAACGCCATTCTGCATCTTTATCACTCCAAAGTCAACACTGGTATCTTGCTGCCATTCGTATATTCTGCCGTCAGCCTGCGATGCAAAATCTGTTATGAATTTTGAAACGTCCGCTTGCACTGCTGCAAAGTCAGAATCTGAAAGATACACTGATTGCATTTCCATAAATTCCACCGGCACAGAGATCAAGGTAGGCTTGACTACCGCCAACTCTGCACTTGAAAATATCTTTTCAAGATTGGCTATTCTATTTGCCGCGGCTGTCTCATTTTGCTGCCGGCCTTCTCCACCCGCCGTATTATTGTTATTGATGGCCTGGCCCTGCTCGGGGGATGTCGCGAGCTGGAGCAGGTAATTCTGAAACGCTTGGCTTGAAGAATTGCCCAGCCCGACATAATAGCTGCCAGAGGAAGTCACTCCAACCGCCGCGACTCCGGCCAACTTTTGTGGGCTGTTAAACTCGCCTCCTGGCGTATATAACGGAATAAAGTATATGCTGTGGTTCCCTATGCTGTAAAGGATACCGTCACCTATCTTGGGCTCTGACGCTGTCGATGTCTTGATGCTGGCGTATCCTCTGTCTTTAGCTATCGCAAGCTTTGCCGATGCCGGGTCCGGAAGGTGGGCATCTCCGGAGGCAGAATAAAACCTTGACTTGCCTAGATTCTGAAGGTCATTCTGAATAGCAAGATATCCGACAGGGTTTTCACTGCCAGTCGTTGAACCTTTGAGAACCGGTGCCTGCAAGACCAAAAATGAAGGGCTGCCAAAATCAGCAGGTTTGGCAAAAATATAATCAGGCGAGTCGCTGCCAGAGTCATAAAACCCATCTTCTGCAATAAATGAACCCGGGTCAGTCACATGGTATCTATCAAATTTGGCCAGCTTCCAGAGGAACATTTCACGGGGGTACTGTATCTGATTGTCCAGCCATGATGGAATATTTTTGGTAACCGATCCTGTATCTTTGTATTCCTCGAAGAACATATTGGAAAAGTAATCGTTGCCAAGCACCAGCACCTGTACATTGCCGTTGTATGTATCTATGAGCGAATAACCTACAAGCTGAAGAGTAAAATCAGGACCCCAAGGCACACGGCTTGTATCAAATGCAGCAATGAGTGGCATCAGCCAGTAAGTCTTGGTACCGTCGGTTACCGGGATTGCTTCAACTCTGCTTGCTTGGTCAGGTACCTGTGAGCTGCTGTATGCAAAGTCGTATGCAAAGAACGGATAGAGCAGACCCATCCTGTCATGAATGTCCTTGAACCTCATAATGTGAACGGGTGCATCAGGGTATGAGGCAATCAAATTTGGGTCAAATATCCAACTGATGGGCGGAAAAACCTCAAGCCCGCCAGTACCATTGTAAGTATCTCCATTGCCCGATAATGCAGTGCTAGAAGAAAAGCCAGACCAGTAATTGTTGCCGCTTGATGCGCCAGCAGATGCGCCTTGGTCATAATAGACCAGAGTATTTTTAAAGAATCTGGTTTCGTCAATAACTGTTCCATTGCTGGCGTCAAGCATAATTATGGACCTTTTTGAATGGGTGTTCATAAAGTGCTGTGTATACCATTCGCCCTTCTGGGACGATTGGGCTGAGGGATTTGGTACAGTGGTGGCCGTCCAGTACATCCTGCCTCCAAATCGCAACATGCTTATGTTTGAAATGGAATCATTATCCTGATCTGCTTGAGCCTTGAGAACTGCCTTAGCAGATGTCCTGTCCCAGAGTCTTATAACGCCGAGGATATCGCTGTTTTGCGCGACTGCTGACTTGACAGTTGTAACGCTTGGAGATGCTGGCACGCCAAGCGAAATATTTTGTATCTGGTCAAGCCCTGCCAGATATCTATTCAAGGCGATTTCCTGCGCCTTGTATGGACCTATCCAGTCGACCTTCTTTGCATCTGCTATACTATTGTTTATTGTCATTGCAGATAGAGCGGCAATTGCCACAGCAGTCACAGTCAATGCACGAAAGTAAATGCTTCTTTTAGCGGGATAAATTATCACTCTAGACATCTTGCGGTCATGTAATCCAAAAGCCATAAACATTCCTCCGATGGCAAGGCTTGCTACGATTGCGTATTTCGTATTAAAGTCCACATTCGACGAAAAAAACATGTTAAACCCTATCCACAGGGCTACAGTTCCTGTGATTATCTCTGAAATAGAGATATATGACAAGAACCTTGGCTTGTTCTCCGAAGCGTCTGCAGCATAGCCTGAAAGAATACGAATGGCACCACTTATTCCAACATATACAAAGATTCTTAATCCAACTGCAGCCAGGACCGGCGGAATAAACAAAGTCAGAGCAGGTATTGCAGGAAATACATATTGCTCTGCAATATTGCCGTCCATCCTTGCGCCAGCAAAAGGGATTGTAAAAACATTGACGGCAGAGGATAATCCAATGTCGCCTCCCTGTGCCATGTACTCCAGAACCATGCCAAACAGCGCACTGCCAAATAGTGGGGCGAACAGTACCACTTTGGTTATCTGCCATACGGCAAAGGGCACGGGGCGCATCTTGAATTCGCTGTAGCGCATTCGCTGCGAGGGGGATGCTGAGTACAAAGATTCCCTGTCTTTTTTCAGGTAATTTGTCAGGATGTGGACGCAATACCAGATAATCGAGTTCCTCGCCTTGTAATTGACTCTAGCAAGGACGACTGATGCAAGCGCCAGGCCGGATATTGCCGAAAAATAAAGAGGTTTTGTAAATAGAATGCCAAATTCCTCGATATTCATTATCATGTTAACAGATTGGTTAGACGCAACTGACAGGATTACTGCGCCCATAGCTGCAACAAGACCAAGTTGTATGAACCTGTTTATCTTTGGCCTGGCCGCACTATCCTCGTTGTATCTATCCCACAAAAACTGCTCTGCCTCTGCGATATCTGAATCCAAAAGACTTAATGTGCTTTACTTATCTCACGATGGGATACATTCATGTGCACTTATGCGGCCGTTTTCCTGCTCTTGGAAGCCTTTTCAATTTCTGCCATGTCTGCACTTCAGGAAAGAAAAATTAAAACGGGCATTTTCGGGGCTTTGCAATGCGTCAGCTGGAAATCTCTAGCTCTGCAAGTCCCTTGCATGCAAGGTAAACTGCAGCATAGGCAGGCAGCAAGATTGAACGTTCCTTTACCTCCAACCTGAACGTCTTGCCTCTGAGCCGGACTTTGACATCTGCCTTTGCTGTGGTTATGATCTCTTGATCTTCTAAAAGACAGGCCTCCGTAAACGGATCAAAAGAACCTATATTTCCGCATCTTACCTTTGCAAGCCCGCTCTTGCTGTTGAGCGTTCCGGGCATCCTAAAAACCCTGTGTGTATCTGTAGTGACCTGGGGGTCTATGACAAGGCCCTCCTCTCTGGCAATTCTTTCCAGCTCAGTCCTGAAGCCGGCATATCCTCCCTTTTGGGACACAATGTGCTCAAGCTTCTTTTCAGAAGAAGCATCTATTTTCAGTTTCTTTGCTACTCTGGCCCTCCAGCCGTATGAAATTCCACCCCTTGGAAACCTGATGGCAAATCCTCTGTCTCCAGCCTTCCTTACACCGATGCTTTCCGGCATCAGGCCATTTCCAGTCAGGTAGCCTACAATATCTGAGCGCGCTTGAGAATCAAGCTGGTTAAAAGAGTCATCTGAGACATGCAAATGAAAGCCGTTGTTTCCTGAAAAATATACCTTAATTCTATCCAGTTCAATGCCAAAGTCACCTGACAGGAGACTGACAAGACGGATTGCCTCGTTTTTGGATGCATCTATGCATTTTGTACATGGTAAAGATGTAATATTTGGTCTGCTGGCTTTGCATGAGGGGCAGACAAATGACAAGCCGGCCTGTGGCCCGTGAAGGTTTTCTTGCAGATCAGAAAATCCACATTCTCGGCATACAAGATATGAGTGCGACGGTACACAGGGCAGGTCAAAATCCTTGCCATCGATATCAAATATCAAATCCGCACCCCTCCACTCCTTTTCGCGCATTTCGTTTGCAGGAAAGCGATAATAGGCATTGGAGCAAAAGACATCGGCAGGCGGATCCCTGATGAGGCTGGCAACAAGCTCCCCTACGCTCCTGAAGGCCAAGTGCCTGACCATCGCCCCTCCAGCGGCAGGGAATGAATCTCCGAAGCGCATATAGCCAAACTCCCGCTCTTCAATTCTGTCTGGAACTTCGATTCTTGCCGCTTGGGTAAAGTAATACTTTCTAAAGACACTCTGCACTGCAATGGCAGTTGTACCTGGTGTCTTTGTCCTGCCGGCTGGCGTGTTATTATCGGCCTGCATTGTCATTATTTCTTGCTCTCCGTCCAAACTGCACGGGGTTTATTATTCCTGAGCATTCCGCCGTGGCAAAGCAGAGGTTTTCGTTGCGAAGCTTATCGCAGGATGGAACTGAGTATCTTGTCCTGCTCCCCTTTTCTCCTGCCAGATGTTGCACCTGGTACCGCGTTATCCTTTCGTTATAGTCTGGAGCATTCTGAAAGAGGGCAATAATTTCGTCTACCGGTTTCTCAATTGCAAGCATGTATGTGGCAAGCATGACCCTTGCAGAATGAGGCAAATTTTCCCCCCTGTTCATTACCTCGATAGCATGCTTCACGCATGGCGGATAATCTGAAACCTTGTAAGTTCTGTACTCAAAGTATGGTCTAAGCTTTTCTTTGAGATTTTCAGTTCTTGATTTTATGGCATCAGGAACTGACGGTATAGACATTTCTTTTACTCTGTCGTAAATCAGGGCGCTGAGCTCGACTCTGATAAGCCTCACTGTCTCGTCTGCATCAAGGTAAACGTATCCGCCGTGAACCAACCTGTTGACAAGTTTCCATTCCTGCTCATGAAAGTGTGAAGCGCGTAGCAAGTAATCTACTACCCTGACTTTAAACAGCCTGCTGTCTGTTGTGTCTATATCGACTTTGACTTTGAAAAGTTCCTCAAATATTTTGAACAGCAAGAGTTGCCTTTTCTCATTCTTGCTTTTCAGCTGCTCAAGATCCCGTACAAGAAATTTCTCTGCCCGCATAGATTCAAAAAGCGAATATTTCCTGAGTATTGGCTCCATCCCAAGTGATTTTACTATCATTAGGCTGATAAGAAATGTCAGAATCTCTGTCCTTTCATCAAACTCATCAAATACCTGGCCAGTCACAATTTCTTGTTCGATTCTCCTTGCTGCCCTGTCTACAATATATTGCATTTCTGGTCGGTCAAACTCCTCAAAGCCAAATCCTGTTTGCCTTACGTACTCTGAAGCCTCGCGAAGAAAAGGATACTTTGCGATATCTGAGGTTCCCAGCCGTATGGACATAGGCAGCCAGTATCCTTCTGTCCAAAACTGCAATAAAAACACAGCTTGGTCTGTAATGATGCGCCAAGCGACAATTGTGTAAGCTTTTCTAAAGATTCTGTCCTAATCTGCCAGTTCGGGTCGGTATGGCAATAAATCTATACTATTCTCTTCTATATTATTCTATTATCTGCCTGCCATTCGTTTTTACTTGCGGCAGAAAGAGATCAAGATACTAGATTGGCTGTAAAGGCTTTTTATATCAAGTATAATGCAGTACCACCTGCTCAAAATGGACGCTAGGGTAGGCTTTCACGTTTCCATTGCTGGTGCAATAGCAAATTCAATTGACAATGCAAAAAAGATAGGTTGCAGTGCATTCCAGATATTTAGCAGAAATCCTCGAGGCTGGTCTGCAAAACCTCTGGATGAAAAGGACGCGATTGCTTTCAGGGACAAGCTTGCTGCAAGTGGAATCAATAGCAATTCGGTTCTTGTGCATATGCCGTATCTGCCTAACCTAGCTGGTCCTAACGGTGAGCTATACAAAAAGTCGACAGAGACCCTTATCCAGGAGGTGCAAAGGTGTTCGCTTTTAGGCATAAGATATCTTGTTATTCACCTTGGAAGCCACAGAGGAGAAGGGATCTTGAATGGTATTACCCAGGTAGCCAACGCCTGCAGCATGGCAATTGACGAGGCAGGCGCTGGAACGACCACTGTTCAGATACTGCTAGAAAATAGCGCAGGCGGAAAAGATTCAGTTGGCAGCAAATTCGAAGAGATAGGTTTGATTTTAGACAAGCTCAACAGTAGTAGATTCGGTATTTGCCTCGATACATGCCATGCTTTTGCATCTGGTCATGATATTCGCAGCAAAGATGGTGTCGACAGTATGCTTGAAGAGTTTGACAACAAAATCGGTCTGGACAAATTAGAGGCAGTCCACCTAAATGATTCTAAATATCCATTCAAATCCAACAGAGACAGGCATGAACACATTGGACTTGGAGAGATCGGGATCAATGGATTTGCAGCGATTTTAAGTAATTACTCTACATCTAAAGTTCCACTAATCATGGAAACGCCCATAGATGCACGGAGAGGCGATGGTGATAACCTGAGGGTGGTTTTGCATCTGCTGGCTGGAGATAGGTACATGAAAGGGTAATACTGCACAAGAAAAATAAATTAGATTAGGTTAATAGATACTCAGGTGCAATCAATCTTGACATTGTAACACTTACCAACTTTCTATCAAAAAGTCATCTGCTTGAGACTGGCAAGCTTGTGTACCCGCATATGTCAAGGTCTACAATTAAATAGAAAATCCATTAGCATATGAACGACAGGATACCGCGGATGGATCGAGATCTGGACTTTCCTCAGGTTGCCAACAAAATTCAAGGCTTCATTGCAAGGCAGGTCAGAGAGCGTGGAGTAGACGGAGTTGTATTGGGTATCAGTGGTGGACTTGATTCATCTGTTGTTGCAAAGCTTGCGGTACAAGCACTGGATAGTAGTAGAGTCTACGGTCTTATTCTTCCTGACGGAAATATCTTTAAACAGGATGTAAAGGATGCAGAATTACTTGCAAAATGCCTCAAGATAAAATACAGAATTATTAACATCGGTCCGCTAAAAAAAGAGGCATTACACGTCCTTCCAAGGAACCGGCTGGCTCAGTTAAATCTGGTAGCAAGGCTTAGAATGTGTATGGTTTACTACTATGCATCTTTGCGGAAAAGTATTGTACTTGGAACGTCAGACAAAAGTGAGGTAAAACTTGGCTACTTTACAAAATATGGGGATGGCGCAGCCGACCTCTTGCCAATAGCTGACCTTTACAAGACACAAGTAAGGAAGCTTGCTCAATATTTACAGATCCCGGCTCCAATTTTGGCAAAGAAAAGCAGCCCATCTCTGCATAGAGGCCAGACTGCCGAAGGTGAAATCGGAGTAACATATGATGTTATAGATGAGATCTTGGACAGAATAGAGCAACATAAAGCAAGTCCCGGTAAACAAAAGTCAGTAGATTTTTCTGGGCTTGACAGGGCAAGTGTAGAACGTGTGCTCTACCTTGCCGGAAAGAATCAGCATAAAAGTGAAATGCCTCCAGTATGTAGAATTGATTAATGAAATCATGTTAACAATTGTTCTAAATTAAATTGCTTGTTTAATTCTTCCATGCTTTATGGACGTTGGCAGCAAAACATATCACTTTTAAATAGGTCTAAAAGATTTGTCAATATGGTATTTGGTAGAGACATCAGGCTTGGACGGATACTAAAAGATGGCAAGATGCTCTGCATCCCGATGGATCATGGCATTAGTAATGGGCCGATCCGTGGGCTTGAAGATATTCATAGAACGATTTACCAGTGCCAATATGCCGGCCTTACTTGTGTCCTAGTAAACAAAGGTATCATAAGAAGCATGCCAAAGCCACCTGGCATAGGCCTCATAGTGCACTTTTCCGGAAGCACGTCGCTTGGCCCAGCTCCGAACAAAAAGGTTCTTATGGGAAGTGTCGAAGAAGCGCTCAGGCTTGGCGCGGATGCAGTATCTCTTCATATCAATATAGGCGCAAAGGAAGAACCGGAGATGCTGCAAAAGCTGGGCATGATATCGGACAAATGCGACGAGTGGAATGTTCCTCTCGTTGCAATGATGTATCCACGTGGCGAGAATATAAAAAATCCTCACGACCCTGAGGTCGTAGCACATGCAGCACGCATCGGTGCAGAAGCTGGCGCAGATATTGTAAAGGCAGTATATACTGGAGATGCAGAATCATTCAAAAGAGTAGTAAAGGGTTGCCCTGTGCCGATCGTTATCGCCGGCGGACCCAAGGCCGAAACAGACAAGGAGATATTGGAGATGTGCCATGGTGCAATGGAGGCAGGCGCAAAGGGCGTCACCTTTGGCCGAAATATTTTTCAACATCAAAATCCGCCGGCAATAATTCGTGCCCTTCACAAGATAATCTTTGAGGGCAGGACTGCAAAGGAAGCCGCAAGGGAACTTGGAAGAGGCTGAGGACTATGGCTAGACATGAACGTATTACTGGCAAGGAAATAATCATAAATCCTGCTGTCCCGGAATCAAACCTTCAGGATTTTCTGGCCAAACTGACCGGTGTATCTATAATCAATATAGATCCAAAACTTCTCAAACATACTGCAAAGGAAAAGGAGTTTAAAACTATCTTCGAATCTGAAGAAGCAGATATGGTGATATGCAGAACATTTGAGATGCTTAAAAAATTCAAATCTCTATCTGCAACAAAGCAGATGGGGTATTTTAAAAAAGTCCTCAGCAACAGTGATGTCGACGAAATAGAAAAGGCAGCCCTAGAAGGAGCAGAATTTGTAATTGTAGATGCTGCTGACTGGAAGATTATACCACTTGAGAATATTATTGCAAAGCTTCACAAGTCGAGGACAAAAATCTATACAACCGCAGAAAGCGTAAGTGAAGTAAATACCATGCTTTCAGTTCTTGAGATGGGCGTCGACGGTGTCATTTTTTCAACGGGCAAAATTGAAGAGGTAAATCAAGTTATTCGCAATTTAGGACAGCATGACTTTAGAATACTGCCTGCCAAGGTGGTTGAAGTAAAGGATGTAGGCACCGGAGAACGGGTTTGCGTCGATACCGCATCAATGCTGTCATCTGGCGAAGGGATGCTTATTGGGAGCAGATCAAACTTTATGCTGCTTGTACATAACGAATCCGTAGGATCCTCTTTTACCTCTCCTCGCCCTTTCAGGGTAAACGCAGGCGCGGTATATTGCTACACCATCTCGCCTGATGGCAAGACCCGATACCTTTCTGAAATTGAATCTGGAAGCGAAGTGCTGATAGTTGACAGGAATGGAAATGCCAGGAGTGTTGTAGTTGGCAGGTCAAAGATAGAAACAAGGCCGCTGAGACTTATTAGAGCGGAAATCAATGGCGAGAGCGGAACTGTCATACTCCAAAATGCAGAGACAATACGACTTGTGAAAAAAGATGGCAGCCTTGTGTCAGTTACAGAAATCAAACCAGGCGATGAAGTGCTTGGCTATTCAAAGCCAGCTTCTGGAAGGCATTTTGGAATGGAAGTTGACGAGTATATAGTCGAGAAGTAGTAACCTCAAAACAGAAGAAATTTTCTTGATCAGCTTGTACATTACTTTAGAGTATGCCGGATATGGACAAACCGTTACATGCAGCACTACTTTATGCTAGCTCAGCAACAAGTCAGAGACCAAATAATCATAGGTAATTGCAAACAGGTACTGCCAAAACTCGATCCAGATTCGATCCAACTTACAGTAACTTCGCCACCATATAGAAATGCCATAGATTACGATGCCCATGTCTCTGGCAAAGGAGCGTATTATAGAGGCAAGCTCAAACTAGACACTGCCGAATATCTTGCAGACATGGTTGAGGTCTTTAATGAACATGTCTACCGGGTTACAAAGGAAGGTGGCTATTGTTGTATTGTAATTGCAAATGAAGTTGTAAACGGAACAATATTGCCACTTCCTCATATGTTGCTTTCCAAGCTTGTCAAGCCTTTTGGCAATTGGAATCTTCATGAAGAGATAATCTGGCACAAGGTCACAGGCGGCACAAATAGATACGGTTCGTTTGTGATAAACCCATACCCGAAATATTATAGAGCGAATATAATGCATGAGTTTATCCTCATATTAAGAAAAGGAGATGTCAACAGTGGCAGAATGAGGACAATGGAGGCGCTTCCTGCTACACATGAGGAGTGGACAAAGGAGATCGCAAACTCTGTGTGGCATGTTGCCCCTGTACCTCCCGGATACATCAACCACCCATGTCCATTTCCTGAGGAAATCCCCTATAGGCTAATGACACTTTATTCTTGCAAGGGTGATACTGTTCTGGATCCATTCAATGGCAGCGGACAGACGACAAAAGTTGCACATAACTTTGGTAGACATTACATCGGAATAGACGTTGTCAAAGAATATGCCCTTCTTGCCCAATCCCGTATCGCAACAGAGCCGGTCCATATAAGAAATCAGGCACTAATCGCAAACTGGAAAAAGATTCCATCACACTACGTAGAGGTATAGCTGTATTTGGATACTTGCAAGGACGTAAGTCGGACTAAAATATTTATCTAAACAACAATGTTATTAGATTATCAATGGCTGCCACTACTTCCAACTCAAAATATCCGAAGCAGCAGCGCTGCAACTTGTGTGGAAGATTGTTTGATAGCGTAGAAGCACTGAACGCACATCAGAAAATGGACCATAGCAACACAAGTTCGCCACCTGCCGGCGTGGGATAGAAAGATGCAGCTCTGTAGACATAACGGTTTGAGCGAAAATTCATAGACAAGTAGACAATGCATACACGGTCAAGTATCTGGTGGATGTACAGAGCAGCCTGAAGCATTGTTTAGTTCCAACTAGTATTCTCATTCTGCCTGCTTGCTGATTGGTTTATCTATCTGTCGCTTTTAAGAAAAGCCTGTACAAAAAGTGGTCCTAGGAAGAATCTGCACTACTTTGGCGGCTAAAAACCTAAAGGAACTTGAAGGCCAGATCAAGACAGCATTTTCCTTGGGCTCTGATTTTATAGAAATTCGCTTTGATTTTCTGGAACCTCACGTATTTGGTGATGCGCTGAAAATCATAAAAGGTATGGGCAGTGAAAGGAAAGCAATCTTTACTCTAAGGTCCAAAAATCAGGGTGGACAATTTGAAGGAAGCGAAAGTGAGAGGATAGCACTGTTAAAGATGTTATCAGAGCATGATCCAATGCTCATAGACATTGAACTTGATGCTCTCAAAAATGATGATAGTCTAGCAGACCATGTTGAAAGTCAGAGAAATCCAGCAATTGTATCATGGCACGATTTCAAACAGACACCTGCCTCTGATAAGCTGGCAGACATTCTTTCTGAAATGAGATCATACAGTAACTATGTAAAGGTCGTAAGTACTGCAATTACGGTCCAAGACGCACTACGAATTCTCGGCCTTTACGAAAACGCAGATGGATTGAATTTGGTGGCGTTTGCAATGGGTCAAGCAGGCACCCTATCTAGGATACTGTGCACGCTCGTTGGGAATGCACCCTTTACATATGCGACATTAGATAAGCCAGTTGCACCCGGACAGATATCTGTAAGGGATATGAGACGAATATACGATAAGATAGACAACAGGCTGAGCAATTCCAACAGCTGAATGTTGTCATCAAGATCTCCTACATTGGTCATTAAATTTTTTTTAGCTCGTATCTATTTATGATTCTGATAGTTGCTGCATGTAGATATATTTGATAATACCAAAAAATGTACTGAAGTCAAGCAAAACCATTGGAAAATATGAACAACCAATAATTGACATACTTGGGCAGTATTTTTCACATCAAGGGTATGAAGTCATTCCACATGCGAGATTCAATGTTGCATGGGGCAGTATTTTGTCAGATCTGGACCTTCTGATTGTAATGGATAGAAAATTGCTCACTCTGGTAGAAGTTAAATCAAAAAGGGATTCAATCTCCAAGGCAAGAAAACAGATCGAAAGGGTTCAGGATTATGTAGATTATGCATATGTGGCTACCGAGATGCAGATGCTGCGCTCACCTACTCAGAAAATGGATTTGCCCTCTTTTGCCGGAATTCTGGGCGTTGACGTGGAGAGGTGTCAAGTTGATCTGATAAAGAAAGCAGAATGGATCAGAAAAGCTCCTGCCATTGCTTCTGTTGCATGGCTGGAAAAGAAATGCTTGACAAGAATAACACAGCAAGCACTGCCGGAAGGTTATAGACGAGGATTGAATCGCAAGTGGAGGCTGGCAGAACATGTTAAAAATACAGTAGATGCAGATCCATTAAGGGAGATAATCAAGGAGATAGTTGTATGTGGACGGAATTGCGAAGGCGATTGTCCAATTACGAAGCATAAAATTGAATCAACCTGTCATACGACCGAATCTATCTCATGAGATATTCCGGCTTCTATCCAGATAGATATTATAAAGCGATCCACTTGATAGAGTGGCAAATGCAAGGCCAGTTTAAAACATATTGCATCATAGGTGATCCTGTCTATCATTCACTTTCACCCGGGATGCAAAATGCGGCCTTCAATTCGCTCGGTCTGAATTGTACTTACATATCTTTCAGGGTGCCCAAGGATGAGCTAAAAGAATCGGTAGAGTCTCTTCGTGCTACAAATGTAGCAGGATTTAATGTTACGGTTCCACACAAGGTAGAGATAATAAAATACCTTGACGAGCTGGATTTCACTGCAGAAGAAGCAGGGGCCGTAAATACCGTTCATAATGCTAATGGAGTTCTGAAAGGTTACAACACAGATGTCTATGGTTTCATCCAACCATTGCATCGGCGCAAATTGAATCTTCATGTATCTGTTCTTTTGCTTGGAGCCGGTGGCGCAGCCCGGGCCGTTCTTGCAGCATTATCGAAGGAGAACGTGGTCGATGTGATTATCGCTAATCGCGGCCTGCAAAGGGCTGAAGAGCTTGCTAAACGGGGAGAGAGACTTGGGCTCAAGTGTAAAGCACTTCCATTGGACAATGTACGCCAGATATCTGCCAACTGCGGTCTGATTGTTAATGCCACTTCTATCGGCATGAACGATGAAGAGAGTGTAATTGACTATGAACATATTACAAAGGGGGCCATCGTTTATGACATTGTTTACAAGCCTGTAAATACAAATCTAATAGAGAATGCAAAATACGCTGGTGCAACTGTTGTGTATGGATACGAAATGCTTTTGGAGCAGGGCGCAAAGGCATTTGAAATATGGACCGGGCTTGAGGCCCCCAGAGAAGTTATGAAGAGAAACTTGATCGGCATCTTTGGTGAGCCCACATGAAAGCGAAAGCAAGGGCAACCATGCATGGTGCAATTTCAATAGTGAATGCAATTGCGACAGGCTACGGGTCAGCGCTTGGTGTATGTCTTGAGGTCGTGTCTGAGGTAGCAATATCAGATGGCTATGGAATCCGCTTTCATGGAGGCAGACCTGATAGACTGGTAAGCAACATTGTCAAAAATGTCATTCCAAAAAATATTCTTGAAAACAATCTGGTCAATGTACAGATAAAGTCTGAAATCCCAGCTAGGTTTGGATTAAAAAGCTCAAGTGCAGTGTCAAATGCAATATCTCTTGCCTGTCACAGACTCGTCCAAGAAAATATAGACGATTATGCGGTATTGGATGCTGCTGTGCGTGCATCTCTTGACGCAAAAGTATCTATAACAGGCGCATATGATGACGCTAGCGCTTGCTATTTTGGTGGCTTTGTTGTCACTGATAACTATGGCCGAAAGTTACTTCGCAGGGAGGAGGCACCTATGAACCTCTATGCTGCAATTTTTTTGCCGAAAAACAGACAGAGAGGAGACCTAAACCGGCTCAAAGAGATGGTGGAGTTTTTCACAGATGCATTTGCCCTTGCTAAAAGCGGCGACTACTGGAAGGCAATGAAGCTAAACGGCATTGCAGCTTCGGCGGCCCTTTCAGCTGACTACAAGCCAGCGCTAGCAGCCCTGACTAATGGGGCAATATCTGCCAGCCTCTCGGGCAATGGGCCTTCCGTAGCAGCTGTATCGCGCCATGAGAAAATTCAAGAAGTTAAATCAGCGATGGCAAAGTTTTCAGGCAGGGTAATCGTTTGCCAATTGAGTAATGAAAAAGCGAGCGTCAGTCTAATAGATGGTTAGCATACAAGTAAAAAATTCAACAATTAACGGTTCCATTCGCTGCCCCTCCAGCAAGAGCTATTCCCACCGAGCAGTGGCTATTGCCTCACTTGCAGAGGGTACTTCTGTTATCAGCAATGCTCTCCTAGCTAGAGATACGTTGGCTACGATATCATTGTGCAAGGCTCTTGGAGCTGAAATAAGCCATGAGGGTGAGCGCCTTTACATCAGCGGAAGAGCAAGTTTTGATGCTCCAGATAATATTCTGAATGCCGAAAACTCTGGCACGACAATACGCATCATGACTGTAATGTGCAGCCTTGTAAAGGAAGGCTTTACGGTACTGACAGGAGACGAGAGCCTTCGTAAAAGACCGATGCAACCCATCATAGATGCTCTGTCTCAGCTTGGCGTAAGGTGCTTTTCTACCCGGATGAATGGCATGGCGCCGCTTGTGGTAAGAGGCGGAGGCATTAAAGGTGGCGTATCTGTCATAGACGGAACGGTATCAAGCCAGTTCATTTCAGGTATTTTAATTTCTGGAATTTACGCAAATTCACCAATAACTCTAAAGATCAAGGGCGAGCTTGTTTCAAAGCCCTATATAGAATCCACCATTGCTTCGATGAAAAGATTTGGAGTATCAATTGAATATGAAAAGAACCTCCTACAGTACCACATCAACAATTCAAGATACTATGGAACAAAATTTGAAGTGCCGAGTGATTTTTCTACCGCAGCTCTAGTACTGGCTGCAGGGATTATTGCGGGCGGCAAGCTAACAGTTAGAGGGCTTGACTTCAAGCTGCCGCAAGCAGACTCTAGGGTTATAGAAATTATAAAGGATATGGGCGGATGGATCAGAGTTGACCGCCAGAGAGGGGAGGTAACAGTACAGGGGACAGATAGACTAGATGGTGGCGATTTTTGCCTAAATGATGCGCCAGACCTTTTGCCTGTGGTCTCCATATTGGCACTAAAAGCGCGCTCGGCCGTTAGAATCTCCGGTGTTGCTCATGCCCGACTAAAAGAGACTGATCGAATTGCAAATATTGCATCAGAATTATCTAAGTTTGGTGCCACTGTTAAAGAATTCAAAGATGGACTTTTGATCAAAGCTCCAAAGTCTTGTAAAGGAGCATCTGTCGAAGCATTCAATGATCATAGGCTCTTTATGGCATTCACAATTGCTGCGATGTTGACTCCAAGGTCGGTTGTCGCAGGAGCAGAGTCTGTAGACGTTTCATATCCTAACTTTGTTGACGATATGAAAAAATTAGGTGCACTTCTTGAAAATATGCCGGATAGGGAATAGCTGGTGTACCGATAGAGTGGGAACAATTAGAAATCAAATCCTGTATCTAGCAGTTGCAGCCTATTCTAGTGTAAAAAAGACAATATATACGGAGCCGTACAGACATTTCCTCTGAATCCAATGGGCGGAAATCTACTGGGAGAGCGCTTTACTGCTCTGAGCTTTGGCGAGAGCCACGGCAAGTGTGTAGGTGTGGTAGTAGATGGCTGTCCAGCAGGACTTGCCCTTGACGAATCTGATATCCAACATCAGCTCGACCTCAGAAAGCCCGGTCAGTCTATCATAACAACCCAGAGAAAGGAAGAGGATAGAGTTGAGATTCTCTCTGGAGTTTTCAGAGGATACACCACCGGAGCTCCTATTTGCATGCTGATATGGAACAAAGACTCCGACTCAAAAGCTTATGAGTTTATCAAAAATATTCCTCGCCCGGGCCACGCAGACTATCCTGCGATGGTAAAATATGGTGGCTTTGCAGATTACCGAGGAAGTGGTAGATTTTCAGGACGTCTTACTGCCACCATTGTAATGGCAGGGGCAATAGCCCAAAAGCTTCTAAAGCATACCTTGGGCATAGAAACTATGGCATATACCCTGGAGATAGGTGGAATACGTGCCAGCCAAGTTTCAGTTGATGCAGCAAGAAAAGATAGATACAGCAATGAAGTACGGTGTCCAGACCAAGCTGCAGCTGAAAAAATGAAGATGGCCATTCTGGAAGCAAAAAGAAACGGTGATTCCCTTGGCGGGGTAATTGAATGCACAACTTTGGGTATTCCTGTAGGACTTGGTGAGCCTATATTCGGATCGCTTGAATCTGACCTGAGCAAAGCTCTCTTTAGTATTCCTGCGGTAAAAGGTGTTGAATTTGGGTCAGGATTTGAGGGTTCAAAGAAAAAAGGCTCAGAGAACAATGACCTTTATTTCATGCAAGACAATAAAGTTACAACAAGAACCAATAATTCTGGAGGTATCCTAGGAGGGTTGTCAAATGGTATGCCAATCGTGTCAAGGGTCGCTTTCAAACCTGCATCGTCCATAGCCAAGGAACAAACGACACTCGACATTTTAAATAAAGAACAGACAAATCTTGTGGTTCCAGGTCGCCATGACCCATGTGTTGTGCCAAGGGCCCCACCTGTAGTTGAATGTGCAGTATCCCTTGTCTTGGCTGACCACGCCATCAGGTCGGCTATGATCCCGCCTGTATTGAGGTAATTTCTATGGATAAAGTTGTCAATAAAGATACAAGAAAACCTGAAAACGAAGAGCTGGAACGACTGCGATTTGAAATGCGAGATCTAACCGCAAATATCGTGCGTCAGGTACATAGGCGTATGGAGCTTTCAAAGAAAATAGGCGAAATAAAGACCAATCTCAAGATGGATGTTAAAGATGAGCGCGTAGAGCAGGAAATCAAAAGCATGGTTTTAGAATTGTCTGATGAGATCGGCATGAGCAAAGAGTTTGCAACCCAGTTAATCGATATTCTCCTCACAGAATCTAAAAAGTTGCAGCAAAGACATAATTCAGAAACACACGATTTACCTGCAAATTCTGAGCAAAAAAAACAAACCCATCTCTCCATCTTTCTGAAAGCAAAACAACTGGAACTATCAGGTAAGAAAATTATTCACATGGAAGTAGGAGAGCCTGATTTTGCAGCGCCTGGTAACATAAAAGAAACCTTAGTTGATTCATTCAACACCGGACGCTACCACTATACTGAGCCAGCAGGAGTAATGAAACTGCGACAGGCCATAGCAAACAAGCTGAAGAGGGGAATAACAGAAGATATGGTTACAGTGACTGTAGGAGGAAGGTTTGCGGTATTTGCGACAATAGTTTCTCTTGTAAAGAGGGGAGAGGAGATAATTTCAATAGAACCAGCATGGCCCGCATATAGGGACTGCGCAGATTTCATTGGAGCAAAAACTTGCGTCTTAAGAACCAGTATCGAAGATGCATGGGTTCCAGATCTGGATAGACTTGAAGAGATGATAACTCCCAACACAAAGATGATCGTTATAAATTATCCAAATAATCCCACTGGAAAGGTCCTCGAAAAAAGAATGATGCAAAAACTGGTTTCGATAGCTAAAGATAACTCGCTCTACATTCTGAGTGATGAAGTATATTCCGATTACGTGTTTGGGGAATTTGACAGCATTCTTGACTATGACTATGACAAGAGCATAATGATCTCTTCTTTTTCAAAAAGTTACGCAATGACAGGATTCAGGGTAGGATATGCCGTTGCAAACAGAGCAATACTGTCAAAGATAGTTAAAGTGCAAGCGACGGCCCTTACAAGTGTGGCAGAACCAATGCAATATGCTGCCCTTGCTGCCTGTTCTTCTGATCCCTCAGATAACGTAAAGGTGATGAAGAAGCGGCTTGATTTTATTACAAGCAGGTTAAACAAGATGCCTGTAGACTTTGTAAGCCCGGATGGTGCAATGTATGTTTTCCCGAGACTGCGACAACAGTCCTTGGCAGACGATACTGTGGAAAAGCTTCTGGAAATGGGTGTTGCAGTGGCGCCGGGTGGCGGCTTTGGCGATTCATATGATAATTTTATAAGAATTTCTGCCTGCCAGCCGCAGAGTATATTGGAGAAGGGCCTTGATATTATCGGATCAGTTATTTCTGTAGAATAATTGGCGAGAAAAGGATTGTTTAGTAAGATTTCAATTATTGGTGCAGGAGGCAAAATGGGATTATGGTTTCTGCGTTATTTTGCATCAAGATCGGATATAGAAGATGTCTTGGCTTATGATATCGATATTGAATCATTAAAGGAGTCAATGAGTAAAGAGAATTACCCTAAGGACATTTACGTTTGCAAGAATATCAAAGAGTGCGTTAGGACGGCTGATCTTGTTGTGATCTGTGTGCCTGTGCAAGCTACAGCTAAAGTGATAAGGTCCTGTGCGGCAAGCATGAAGCCTGGCTCAACAATAGCCGAGATATCTTCTATAAAGAAGGATAGTTTCAAAGCATTAAGAAATGTTCCTAAAAATATCAAGCCACTTTGTATTCATCCGATGTTCGGACCAGGAGCAACAAGAAAAGCAAACATGAAGGTGCTCCTTGTACCTGTAAGGAATAGGGATCTTGAGGCCAAGGCTGCGAGTTGGATTTTTGAAGACATTAGCGTAAGGTCTATCTCATTTAGGGAACACGACAGGTACATGGGACTTATTTTGGGTCTAAATTACTTCATAAATATCATATTTACCGAAGTCATATCAGACGAAAATATTTCTCTGCTCAAGGAAATCTCAGGTACCACGTTTAGAGTGCAGTCGCTTTTGAGCGAAAGTGTACTCACAGACGAGCCAGAACTTGTAACTGCTCTAATAACAGAAAACCCATATGCTCGGCAATTTATTCAAACCTATATCAAAAGATCGTCATTTATGCTTTCTGTGATAAAGTCGAAAGATACTGTCTCGCTTAAGAAGAAACTATTGGAGTTAAGATCTAAGGTAGAAAAGCATCAAGATATCCATCTGTCGTATAGAAAGATGTACGAGCTTATCGAAAAGCAATGCTGAAATGAAAACTAGGTCGATTATTATGATTCCGCCACGGAGTAATATAATAATATCATAATATTCATTCGACAGACAATCCTACCTTAAGGCTGATACCACGAGGCATCTTAAACTAAAACAATAACATAAAATCTATATACGATTAGATATCTGGAAGTTAGCCAGTACTCAACTGTTCTGTTGGCTTGGTTTTTTTGGCATTGAATTTACTATTGATCTGAGCTCTTCTATCACCTGTGAAACTGCCTTCATCTCGGTAAGTGGGGTAACTGTTCTTGTCACAAGCGGCATAGACGGTAGCAGAAAAAGAATTTTCTGTAGCTCATCGTTGGACTCTACGTCCCAGAGAGTTATCCCACCCGGAGAGTCTGCAAATGCATAAGCAAACTTGAGCTTGCCCTCATCTTTTAATCCCTCATACATTTCAAAAGTCTGTTGAAGCATTTTTATCTGTGCTACAGCAAGATCCGGGGATACAAATTCTATATTCACACGATCTGTTACCAGAAATAACACAATTACTATGTGAGTTTTGAAGAATATATATTTGATCATACTTTTTGCAACTTGCGTTTGCAGAAACTTGCCAGCTCCTGTCTACAATGAGGAGTACAAATGACATGTTGCAAAATATCCTAGGGAAAAGGCCAGACAAGTTGCACAATTTTGAGCTATCCATCTAAATTAGCTTGCTCTTCATATTAACCTCCCATAACCCTCTACCATCGATATGCTTGCTAAAGATCAAGACTTGGAAAATACAAATCGGCCAATCTTTTGTGAAACGCACAGTAAACTATGTCAATTTTCTGATCGAACTCAAAAGTGTCCATGTTGCAGAAAACAAAATTGCCTGTGTGATTATATACTTCAATGAATAACCTGCCAAGCCAAAATTAATCAGTATTTTTTGCTTTTATTTTTGATTCCGATAGACTGAATAAGTGTCTTCTTTTCCAATTATCAAATGGTATCGGCTCTAACCATAGCCGGGAGCGATTCTGGCGGAGTAGCAGGAATTCAAGCAGATTTGAAGACCTTCTCGGCCCTAGGCGTCCACGGCTGCACTGCCATAACTGCTATCACAGCCCAGAATACTGTCAAGGTATCCAGTATCTTTGAAGTTGGTCAGGATGTGTTAAGAGATCAAATACGTTCTGTATTGACGGACATAAAACCAAATGCAATCAAGATCGGCATGGTCTATAGTAAATCCATAATAGAATGCGTTGCGCACACTCTGCACAAAAATAGGTCTCCTATAGTACTTGATCCTATCTTATCTGCAGAAACAGGAGTAAAGCTGATGCGGGATGATGCAATCGAGTATTTCATTTCCAAATTAATTCCAATTTCAACAATCGTAACACCTAACATAATGGAAGCAGCAAGGCTGACAGGTATAGATACAAGCTCAGAAAAAGGTATTATTGAGGCTGCGAGGACGATCAAGGGATTTGGAGCAGAAAGCGTAGTAGTCAAGGGTGGGCATTCAAAGCAAAAAATTGTTACTGACATCGTATTGGATAGCAACTCTTCAGTGATTAGAATTTCAAATTCGAGAATCGCAATTGGAAAGACTCATGGCTCCGGTTGCAATTTTTCATCGGCATTGACTGCATTCATAGCCAAGGGTATGTCTTTGATCCAAGCATGCAAAGCTGCAAATGAATATGTCCATGCTGCATTAAAAACTACCATTAATGTTGGAAAGGGACTCGCGTCGACCAATCCACTCCATGGGCTGTACTTGGATGCCAATAGATATCAGGTGATGACGAAAATGATGCAGGCTATTAGAGAAATTGAAGGAATAGAAAATTTCGGAGCCCTGATTCCTGAAACGCAATCAAACCTTGTTTTCGCCATACCAGGGGCATCAGGTATAAATGATGTTGCAGGAGTAGTAGGCAGAATAGTCAAGATTGGTTCAAATGCCAAGCCTGCTTCATGTGTTGAATTTGGTGCATCCAGACACGTAGCTTCGGCAATCCTTGCTTACATGGAAAGTGATAGTCAGACAAGGTCCGCAATAAACATAAAGTTTGACCAGAAACTTGTAAAGCTGTGTCGACTATTGTTCAGAGTTTCAAGCTACGATAGAAGGGCAGAACCGCCTATTGTTAAAAAGAAAGAAGGCGCAAGCGTATACTGGGGCATCAAGTCTGCTCTCAAGAAAGACCCTCGGGCAGATATAATATACCATACCGGGGATATTGGCAAGGAACCTATGATAATGATCTTTGGTAGGGAGCCATCTGAAGTACTTGTCAAGGTCAAGAAGATTCTGAAGAAGGATGGAAATGTTTTTTACCTTAAACCAATTCAAAGGCAGCAAAACTCAAAAGGTATGTATTGAAAGTGTCTGTAATATCAAGAAATTATGACTGGAGGCACACTGGACAATGAAGGCCGTGATACTGGCAGGTGGTCTTGGCACCAGACTCCAGCCCTATACTTTCTTCATCCCTAAACCAATGCTTCCGCTCGGCAATAAACCACTTTTAGAGCACATTATCGAGTGGCTCAAATCCGGCGGTATAGATGAAGTTGTTCTTTGCGTAAGTTATCTTCACCGGACAATAGAGGACTACTTTGAAGATGGCGCAAGATTCGGAATCGGAATAGAGTATGCACGGTCAGAACGACCCCTGGCTACAGCAGGCCAGCTAAAGACAGCAGAAAAACTTTTGAACGATACTTTTGTTTGCGTTTACGGCGATTCCGTATATGAATTCAACTTGCAAAGGATGATAAAGGAACACTTTTCCGCCCGGGCATTTGTGTCTATGGCTTTATTGTCATATACAACGAAATTGAAGTATGGCTTTATCGACGTAAACAGTTCAGGGAAAGTAACTGCTTGGCGTGAGAAGCCTGAAATAAGCGGATTGATAAATATAGGCTGTTACGTCATGGAGCCGGAATTTTTAAAACTTGTGCCAAAGTCCAGCTCATTTGGAATGGATGATGCTGTTAAAAAGGCACTGTCAATGAAAAAAACGGTTAGGGCATTTAATATAGAATCGGGCTTCATCGATATCGGAGACAAGAAATCGTACCTTGATGCCTACAAGAAGTATGCCGAGAGATTAGGCAAAATCTGAATCAGCCTCATACTACTTTTGCCAAGTGCTTTCATATGAGAATCAATGATTAGTTTTGCAGCAAGAAAGCGTGGTGATTATGTTTGAGTGGATCACAGATTGTGTCTCATAGAGTATTCGTGTTTTTTGAAATCAAGTTTTTCGTAAAATGGTATATTTTTCTCAGAGCAATCCAGTATTACCTTATAGCATCCTGTCTCTTTGGCAATAGCTAGTGCTTTGTTGATAACTGCACTTGCTATACCCATACCTTCGAATCCCTTTCTAGTAACCACATCCTCAATATGGCCCACTTTGCCACCATCATGGATGAGTTTTTGCTCAATTAGTAGTGTTGTCATTCCGATTATTTCACCATCGTTTTTAGCTGCAACGATGATATTGTACACTTCATTGGAGAGCATCTGGTGCAGAATTTTCTTTGCTCGTGGGATATCCTGCGCTATATTTCCTACCGTCGTCAAATTTGAAAGGCATTCAAACACTCCTCTTTCCAGATCATCTTCGGTTATCATTCTGACTGTATAGGTTATCTGATTTTTCAATAATTGCCTACCATTGGACAGATATTCTGTCCTGCTACTTTTATTTTTTCGTTATAGATAGATATACGTGAATAAAACTAACAAGTTTTGTCATTGTGATAAATAGAGGAATTTTTTCCTGTTGGCTCACGGTAATGGACCACAGGTAAAATCTGTGTGTTGAAATCTTTTCACTTTTTCTTTCTTGTCCTCTCATGCATCTACTCTTGCAATATACAAACAAAGCACAAGATTATCCATGCTAGTGAGAGTGGGCCTCTTGTTTGAAGAACCCTTTGTTTTATCTTTGTTGTCTTCAGCGCAGATCATCCAAGCTTTGCGTACGTCTGCTTGTCTTGATTAGTAGAATTACTCCAGTGGCAATAATCCCTGCACCTGCCGCCACAAACACATATGGTATGGAATCTATGCCCGGAACAAAAAATTGTGGACCTATTCTTGGCACCATTGTAGCAGTTACTGCCATTCCAGCAATCATCACAATACCGGCTGCTATTAGTAGCAGTCCCCCTGACTTTGTGCCAAAAGCCCTTGACATTGCAAATGCTATTCCCGCCAAGATCACTGCCGGCGCTCCCGATATTGACACCAGTTCGCCCAGTAAACCTTGTGGGTCAACTACCTGCTGGGGGCCTGACCCTCCAGGACCAATCAAAAAGTTGTAAAGAGAAATCATCAAAGCTACAAACATGGCAGATAGTGCCAGAGATGCAATGCTTACCCACGTTTCAAGCTTCATTCAGAAGAGCTATACAATTATGTCAATAAATAAACTATATTATCATCTGCGCTATCTGACGAAACATCTGAGCTTTATCTTATTGGGCTCAATATCTAACTACGTTATGCCTACTAGGCTAGCTAGCTCTTTGCGACAAGCCGAGCCCAAAATTTCTGCGGATTTTTCTGGTTTTATATTATTGACGTAGACTCCAAAACCACGTTCAAGACCAGACCAGCCATTCACCTGAGGGTACACCTCAATGTGCCAATGGATCTGCTTGCTGTTCTTCTTCTCAGGTGATAGGTGAAACACCAAGTTAAATGGCGCATCTTTTAAAGCCTTGGACATTCCTCCGAGCGTGGCCCTGAGCATGAGTGCCAAGTCATTTATCTCCTTCTGTGTAATCTTTGAAAAGACAGTAATGTGCCTTTTTGGGAATATCCAGAATTCGTACGGATACGTAGGGGCCCATGGACAGAATGCAAGAAAGCTATCTGTAGCCAGCACCTGCCTGGGTCCACTTGACTCTACTGACATTATGCTACATGCTGGACAGTTTCCATTTTCATTCATAAATTTATGAAATCCTTCGGCTTCCAGATCGATAGTTGGCGGTATGGTTGAAAATGTCAGTATATTGAGGTGTGGATGTGCAGAGGAGACATCTTGATCAAGGCCGCTGTTTATGTAGATTGAGACATATGTTACACTTTTTTGTGTGTAAAGCCATCTGATCCTGTCTTGTAGCACTACCAGTACGTTTGTCCACTGTTCTACCGAAAGCTGAGAGAATTTGTCATTATGCCCCGGAGCGGCAACGACAATCTGATGGTATCCATATGCCGGTTCACTGTATAGCGGTCTGTCTGTATATAGCGTTGTTGCTGGGAGCGAACTGGTGGTGACAATTGGGTTATCGCTCTCAAAGACCCTTACTGACCATTCTTCAACGACGTTATCTTCGCTATCAGTCAGGCGCTGCATCATGCCATCCTTCACCACCAGTGCAAGCAAAGCTGGTTCTGTCATCGATTCATTTCCAGGACAATACCTGCACTTTTGGCTATTGTCTCGTAGTTTTACTTCTCTTTCCTTGGATTTTTCCTCTGAAACCTGATCGCTCATCGGAGGAACCACCACAAATTTGTCGAGCACATAGTCTTTACGTAAATCCCTCAAGCCTTCCTTTCTCCCCTAGTTTATACAACATCGTCCAAGCTCTTTTAATTAAAGGTTCTGTATTTACTTTGTAAGAGAAGATGAACTAAATTGACTCGGCATGTCTTTCCAGACTCATATTTCCGCCTCAATACATTTGTTAGCCCAAGAAAAAATAAATTTATGTGCCTATGAAGAGCCGGCTGCGATGAGGAGCCCTCAGATCAGCAACATGCCAAAAATTGTCTATGTCCTCTTGGATGGAATAGGGGATTTGCCGCACCCGTCATTGAACGACATGACGCCACTTGAGGCGGCGTTCACACCTAATCTTGATGCCCTAGCTAGGAATGGAGCTATGGGCAGAGTAATAAGTGTCGGAAAGCATATTGCTCCTCAATCTGATATCGCTGTATTTAATATGCTTGGCTATAGTTTTCGAGATGGAAGCTATGTAGGAAGGGGTGTGATTGAATCCATCGGCAGTAATTTGGATTTTCGAGATGGAGACCTTGCAATGAGGGGCAATTTTGCTACAATAGACGATAACCTCAAAATAATAGATAGACGGGCTGGTCGTATAATAAGTAAACAAGAAGCCGAATCTGTCTGCGCCACATTAAGAAGTGACATAAAGTTCAGCGACCCGGATGCATCCTTTGCTATAGAACCTACAGTGGCTCATAGGGTGGTAATTAGATTCAGACATAACAAGGTAAAACTATCCGACAGGATTACCAATACAGATCCTGCTTATGACAAGGTCGATGGCATGGGAATAGCAAAACCTACTGCAGGAAACGAAGCTGTAGAGACATCAAGACCAGAAGAGGATAATCCTGGAGCTAGAATTGCAGCAGAAATGCTAAACGAGTTTACCCAGCAGACCATTGCTCTATTACGTAACCATCCAGTCAACAAAGCAAGAGTCGCAGCTGGCAAAAAACCAATAAACTGCATACTTGCAAGGGATTCAGGCAATCGTTACCCGAGCCTTGAGCCAATAAACAAGATGCATGGAATCAAAGCCGGCTGTATAGTAGATATGCCCGTCGAAGTAGGTATTGCAAAAGTTCTCAAAATGGCTCCTTTTGCGGCTGGCGGAACGACTGACTATGAGCAAAAAGCCCAAGTTGCAGCCAGGAGCCTAAAGCAAGTAGATTTTGTATACGTGCACATTAAAGGACCTGACGAATTTGGACACGATGGTGACGCAAGAGGAAAAAAGAAAAACATTGAAGAAATTGACTCGCGGTTCTTCGGAACTCTCTTGAGTAGGTTGAAACACGATTCTGTGATTGTGGTATCCGGGGATCATTCTACTCCTTGTATAAAAAAAGGTCACAGCGACGATCCTGTTCCTCTGCTGGTATCCGGAAACATGATAAAACGCGACGGAAGCGCAAGATTCACGGAATCTTCTGCAAGGAGCGGAAGTATAGGTCTGATAATGGGCGCTGATGTGGTTCCGACAGTACTGAGGATGGTAGGCAAAAGGTAGATCCTTCGCTGGCTCCATTATCCTAAAATAATTACAATAAAAGACTAAGACGGATATACCAAATCACATAAACAACCCCTTTTTGTAATACTAGCGCCTTGTACCAACTATTCCTAATCGGCTTGTATAATGTTCTTAGTATTCTGCCTGCAGGAAGTGTCAGAAATGAAACAGCATTCTTTGCACTTGTAATCCTTCTTTTTATCTTCATAGGTGTAGCAATCTATCTCAGACGAAGAAGGACAAGGAATGATGAACAAAAGATTTAACCTTGCGGCTGGCTGCCATAAATTGCAACGCCAGCCCTTACTAGATGGGGCGCAGCAGCTGAATCTGGGATTTTTTCCTAGTAGCTAACTTATGTTGTTGTATTCTTGGCCAGAGGTTTTACCAGTAGTGTAAGTTTAAAGTTAGTAAGTATATCTTTGCATCTGTTGCGAATGGTCACTTCGGTTACGCCTGATAGGCTTGATACATCTCTCTGAAGAACGTTTACGCCAAGAAGGATGGATGCAATATAGATATATGCAGCGGCAAGACCATTGGGTGCCTTTCCGTCTGCTAACATGTGATGGTCAGTTTTATGTGCAATGTCTATTGCCAGTCTTTCCACCTTGATATCAATTTTGGCCGTATTTGACAACTTTGAGATATATTGATCTATTGCAAGAGTAACCGTCGCGGTACTGGCTTGGGGGACAGCTGTGGTGTTGGCAGTGACTGGAACAAAGGTAGAGACCGTCGCTGTTTCCTTATTTGTCCTGGGGTCTGAAAAAGCGCCCATCTCCATCACCATCGTCCTGTAATACTTTGATGCCAGTTTTATATTGGACCTATCCTGCTCTGTTATTCCCGTGGCCTTGACTATTTCATCAAGTGAGCGGACTATTGAGCATTTTTTGCATGCCAAGTAAATGGCAGCTGCAGCTATGCAGGAAATGGATTTGCCTTTTGCTTTACACTTGTTCTCAAAGTTTCTATAAAACATTGCAGCAGTTTCGGCCATAGTCTTAGGCAGACCCATGCAGGCACAGGTCTCATTTATCTTTGTAAGTACATTTGAGAGCCGTCGTTCCTTTGGCGATATTATCCTGCTTCTAGCATGCCATTTGCGAATGCTGTTCATTTGTTCGGCTACTTGGTAGTTTATCTGCTTACCAGCATAATCCTTTGAGCCATAGGCTATTTCTGTTCTCAAGCCATAATCATGCAGTGCCAAACTTGTAGTGCCACTGGCTCTCACATTCTTTGATTTTTCCTCAAAATCTGTCGAGTTTGACTCTCTGCCGTAATCGTCAACCTGGTCTACCACAACATAGCCGCATTTATTGCAAATATATTCTCCCTTGCTGTAATCTTGGACGAGGCCTGAATTGCACTCAGGGCATTGCGTACAGTAATATTCTGCAGTAGTCATATGCTAGCCTACCTCTGCCTTGATGCACGAAAGCGAAAAGATTTCACTCTCTTGGTCTCCTTTCGATCTGGTGTCTTCTTAATTTTTTGAGATAACCCTGCGCCAAATACCTTGGCTCCAATTAATCTACTTGTCCTATCTGTTGCAGGAGTTACTGAAGCATAAGGCGACGAAACAGGCCCAATCAGTTCGACTATCCTGCCGACCTTCTTGCCGCTCGAATCAATTAACATCTCTCCGCTTCTAACGTTTTCGCCCTTGCCGTATAGTTTGACTATTAGCCTTCCGCTTTTTGCCAAATGAACAACCTCCCCCATTTCCCCCAACCCGGTAGTCACCATTGATATCAGCTTGCTTTCAATCGCTTCTGTCAATTAAAATTTAGTCTTATGGTTGATTCTGCTAATACAAATAGCAGTACCAATAGTCCTACCAATCAGGATGGTAGCTCTGTTATTTGCAGATACGGAATATGACAAAGTCATTTTGACTTGCCACCTGAGGCCAGATATTATTTATTGTAAATCAAAACCGTGCCTACTTTTGACCGCTCTTTTGCTGTCTGGATCTCTTTTGCAGCATTTTTTCTGCTATCTTGTCTATGATATGAGATTTCTTTTCTTCTCCCTTGAGAAGCATGATGTATCCTGACTTGACATAAGGTCGCCGCGGATATTTTGCTTGGTCATTTGTTACTTCTTCAGAAATCTCAAATCCTGCAGACCTTGCAGCCTCTGCAAGCTCTGCAACCGTGGGATCGAATACTGCTCTATCCTTCTTAACCTTGCGACCTTTGCGTATTGATAGATTTTTGTTAAAGTAGTCAAGCCAAAGTATGACATGATCATAGTCTTTCAATAGATATACTTGTTGCCATACTATCCTAGGGCTTATAAATTATAGAGCAGGTCTATGAAAAAATGTACAACTGGGCCAAGGCACATAAGTCATCGCGCTCTTTTGCTGTCTCAGTCTTGAGTGCTCCAGCGAAAAACATCCGCCGCGCATAGCCTTCTCTTGAAATCTCTATTGGAAGAGTGACATAGTATTTCCATAGCAAAAAGCTGATGCTGTTCATTGTAAATGATCGAGCCTGTTATCTCGTATGTCCTGATTCTACCCTCAATCCAGCTTGCTAGAATGCTAATCTCGCCTCGCCATGTCGTCGGACATAAAAAGTTCTGCAGGTAAACATGTGCTTTCAACAAGTCATTGCCTGCGACTTTAAAGTTTCCTTTTTCAATTATTGAACAATACTGCAGTAATTGACCTAATATCCACATGCAGATTAGTACGTGGTGTCGGTGACAACTCCCTGTGGACGGCCTAAAATGAATTGAGCTCCGAAGCTATCTCTTATCACAAACCGGACTGGGAAAGATAGAGAGTCATTATTGGCTGAGGTGTTCTTATTATGTGTCTGGCTATCCACAGGCAGCAACCGGCAATTTTGTTCTTAAACAGTATGACAAAGAGTGCCACTGGGTTCATCGATCAAGGTAGAGAAAGAGAATTATGATTATGCGAAAGTACGCATCTCATTGCGGGTAGGATAATGCTAGGTGGCTAGTATCATTGCTTTACAAGGATTGCATTGATGGTGGCATGCTGGCCCGGCCTTGAAACCACCTTGGCCACTCCAAGCTCAGTTTCTATCAACGCACCTTTGCTTATTACTCCTCGCCTTTCATAGTCTTTGTTTGCCGGGTTTTTTGTTACCCTGAGAATCTTTGATTTTGTTACCTTGTTTGATTCTTTATCTATGATATTGGCAAAGTCGGCCGTCTTGAATGCTGCCTTTGTATTGCTACCACGAACTCTTCTTGTCACTATCTGGGTTGAACCTACAATGGCCTCATTTGGGTAGCGGTCAATCTCAAATTTTCTTCTCCCTCTCATTGGGACTTTACGTCCACCGGTGTATTTGCGACCAGCAAGATTCTCTATTGATTTTCTCATTAATTGCTGTCATTTAATAACACTCTAATTAAGACTTTTCTGGCAAAGAGCCGGATTGAAGTTCTGATCCTGATTTTTTAGCCGGACTATTACTACTTGCAATAACCAGTTTGCTCTTTACTGAATTTATGTCGGTGATCCCAAAATATTCCTGAAACTTTTTGGTTGTCTTGTATACTTTTAATCTTCCAAGACTTTCGTGCTCTATGAACATAAGCTGCTCTAGGTATTTGAGATGTGGGTAAACCTGACTTCCCCTGATCTGTACCAGACGTTTTGAAGTTACAGGCTGCTCATATGCAATGTAGGAAAGGGTCTTGAGGGCTGCAGAAGAAATTATTGGTCTCTGTGCAAACCGCCGGATCAAAGGCGTATAATCAGGCTTGAGCTGAAATACGTAGCTGCCATCTTCTAATTTTGCGATCTCAATTGCCTTGAATGCTGATTTTACCTTTCTTGCAATCTCCTCAATAGTCCGTACTGTCCTTTCCTTGGAATTTGTTCCGGATGCTCTTACAAGTTCATCAACTGAGAGCGGCCGGCCTGAGGAGTACAGAGCAGCCTCCAATCTGGCTGTCACTTCATCCTCCGGCAGGCTTGGCAATTTGCCTTCGTAGAATCAATCAATCAGAGATTGATTTATTGCTTGTGCCAGTTGTAACGACATTTCCCTTTTTTAGTTTCCCTGCTTTACTTTTTTCAAGAATCAGCAGGACTGAGCTGGCAGAATTCTTATGTCATCTGACCCTTCGTTCTGCTCAATGATAACTTTGCCTTTCATCGCAAGGTAGAGCATCGCAATAAAGTATCTTGCCACTTCAACAGGCTCCATATTTGCGATCAAGGCCTTGAACATTGTTGGTCCGTCTGCATGGATAATGTCAGAGATCATGTCCTCATATCTCTTTATTATCTGCTCGAACTTGACAAGGTACTGACCAAAGTCAAAAGTTTGTACAGGCTCCAGATCGATCTGTTTTTTCCTTGGCCGCGGATTTGCGAGTTCAGAGATCATGTTCTCAAGGACCACCAGCAATTCCTCGACTGACACCGGGTAGGTAGGTTCAAGCCTAAAGGGAACCTCTATCGCTTTCAGTTCTGGAAAAGAGGTTGACTGTTGATCTGCAAGTGCCTGTCTTTGCATTGCGATTTTTTCCAGGGCAAATATGCTTTCAACCTTTAGGCGGTATATCATTGAAGAGGTCAGGGCTGCAATTCCACATATTCGCAGATCTTTGTTTCCACTGGAATTGAGAATCTGCAAGAATAAAGTCAAAAGAGAGGCAAGATCAATACTCCAAACATCTTTTCTGGCAAGGCTCGAAGGGTTGAAAAGCAGATTGATCGGAGGCTGAGATATAGTTTTCTTTACACTGGTGTCATCGCCTGTAGATTGGACGTCTGATGGCGCATTATTAGGCTCCGACAACAGCAAAACTAGCCAGTTGAGTATTTAATATCTTTTGGACCAAGAATACTTGGTCTCGGCGTTATTTTGATTGATTGAACAAATCACGATTATAATACTTACAGTTGCAACTTTTGCAACATTTATTTTGTTCTGCAATTCTAGAGCACTATAAAATGCGGAAAAGACAGGTGCAGAGAATCGCAACCTTTGCAGGACTTGGAGCGATTGCAGTCGTTGTAGCCTTTATGGTATCTCTGCAATTGGAGAATGCAAAAATAACTGCATTTGCAGGATCGTACGAATCTATCGCATACGATACGAATAACCTGACGCAAAGCTATCAGAGCGAAGTTGCAAAGTGGAAAGCCAAGCAATACTCAAACAGCACAATGATTGAAATAATAAACAACTATCTTCCAAAATATCAGGCCTTGATTGATAGGGCACAATCTCTCGATGCTCCACAAAAATATCAAAATGCAAAGGACTTTTTGATAAAATCACTCAGATCGGAGATGCAGAGCAATGAACATTTTGGCAACTATTTAGCCACAGGCAATCAGAGCGAGTATGAAACATCAAATCAACTTTTGACTGATTCCTTTGCCTATAGCATACAAGCAGATTCAGCAATAAGGGAAGCACAAAGCTAAATTCGGAAATGAAAACCAATATCACTGATCGCAAGAAGAACCTCGAAATTCTGAATATATTTATGTTTTAAATATGGCGTATATTGCTTGTCACATTCTGGGCCCATAGTTCAGCTTGGATAGAATGGCTGCCTGCGGAGCAGTTGGTCGAGGGTTCGAGTCCCTCTGGGCCCGCCTATCTATCAGCTCAGAACCTAAAACGCTTGCTCGAACCTGATTTATCTCCATATGGGGATTTCTCATTGTATCACACACTATGAAGGTTGCATACGAACTAATATAGAATATTATCGTAGTGGTTTATGTCAAGTAATAATATGGTTGGCTTGTAAAGATCTTCATAACCATTATTGAATTATAAACAGACTGTCAAACGACACAAGTTTGGCTCTCACCTGCTCCACAGCCTGAAGCCAGAATGTCCTATAGTGGTGCCTAAGAGTCTGCCTGCATTGTATGCTCCTTTGGCAGAACCAGCAGGTTTGTAAATGCCTATTGCCAGATTTGCAAATTAACCCAGTACAACTAAGTTACTGACTTCAGGATGCCTCAGCTGCGTTTCTTTTATATTCAACGATTGACATTTGACACACGACAGGCCATATGTCGGATTCTAGCCACTTCAAAGCTCAGTTGCGCGAAGGGTGGAACGGCGCAGCCGTTGGATGGAGATTATGGGCTGAAACGTTAGAAGTTGCGGCGCAAGGTCTTTCAAACAGACTAGTAGAGCTTGCCCAAGTCAAGGAAGGAGATCATGTGCTCGATATAGGGACTGGAATTGGTGAGCCTGCAATTACTGCGGCGCGAAAAGTAGGACCAAATGGCAGGGTACTTGGAGTAGACCTATCTCGGGAAATGCTTGCAGTAGCTAGGGAAAGAGCAAAGGCTGTTCAGCTGCAAAATATTGGTTTTAGAGAAGGAGACATTGAGAATATCATACTGCCCAGTTCTCATTTTAATGCGGTTATTGCTCGATGGTCGTTGATGTTTCTTGTCAATGTACACGATTTTCTGGTCAAAGTGCAAAAAACAATGATTCCTGGAGCACGATTTGCAGCTGCAGTCTGGTCAGAACCTGCCAAAGTTCCAGTTATTACAGTTACGACAAACGCTGTTGCATCCGTTCTTAATCAATCGCTCCACACATCCGGAATGCCAGGGCCTTTTGCTCTTTCTGATTCTTTAGCCCTTGAGCAGGTTTTCAACAAGGCAGGATACAGAGACGTAAAAAGCGAGAGATTTGAAGTAACATTTCAGTTCAAGTCAGCTAGAGACTACGCAAATTACTCGCAATCTGTCAGTGCACTCGCTCGCCCGATGCTGAGCACCAAACCTGCTGATGTTCAGGAACAGGCATGGAACGCCGTCGAAAAAGCAGCAAAGCAGTATGAAAGCTCTACTGGAAGCATCATTATGAAAAATCAGGCCATCTGTGTAGTTGGCACACGATGACGTACATGCAAATAAAATGAATCAGATTTCAGGCTGGATAATCACTGGCAATTTTGACTGCCTTTTTGCAGATAGGTGGACTGTAGATGTCTGTTCAAATCAATCATGAAATTTGAGCTGTTTCAAGCTTTTCGCCGGCGTGTCGAATAAATTATCATTCGCCTTCTTACGCTGTTCAAAGTCAAAATTAACTAAAAGTAGCAACTTTATAAGATTTTCTCGGCGTACTGTATTTAAAGTGCCAGATCCAGTCAAAGTTGTTTGCCCAGCGCCAGACTTCTCATGACAAAGATGTTCTACACATTGCTTCTTCTGGATATGGGCATGGCAAGTATTGCCGTTGACTTTTGGCTGCCTCGAAAGAAATATTGAACTGCTTGCAGTTGATACACTGAACAATAACCCCTGACATACCCTTGGTCTGCAGGAAAATGTGACGCTGTGGAACTTGGTCTTTGAACCTAGTGGTATTCAATGCCTGCTTTCGATGTGAATTGCCAGCTCTATTCTTTCGGCAAAGCCTGAATCACATACCGGACACTTGAATCTTGTTGCCTTTTTGTGTAAAAAATGCTTAATTGAGGTCAGATGCATTTGCATTTTCTATTGGATAACCCACCTATATTTGATTGGCATAGTTTATTATGTAAGAAAGATACTCGCCTTCTCCAACGCAAGTTATTCTTCATGTTGGCGTAGGTTAAGCAAAAAGCTGACCAATATGGCTTTTATTTTCACATAAATCGTTTCATTGATCCGACGAGAATAATAATGTGTTCTGTTAATTATATTGATATGAGCATCCGAGGCCAGGGTCAGAGGGAAGAAGGTAAAGTTCTGCTCACACTTTCAAATATACAATACTTGGTGGAGGGACTGAACTCGCTACTGCAGACAAACCTTGATGGAGAAAAACGTTCGAGAGTAATACAGCTAAGGGATGAGCTTGTGGCCCAGATTGACAGCATATTTGCGGACTATTCGTGATGGCTGCCCAAACCAAGCTCTGGTGCAATGCTAACTTCATCAGTGGTCGAATAGCTTGCAGTCAGTCGCAGAGAATAGCGACATCCAGCCTATTCAACCAGCTTCATCGAAATCTCTTCCCCATTTCCAATCGGCACTGTGACTGACTGGACATTAGGAAGTTTTCTGATGTACTTTGCAAATCTTTGCATTTGTGGTCTTAGTTCCTCAGGATAGAGCATGTTATCAGTAGAAATGATGCCGCCGGGCTTGACCAAGGACAGAACAATATTGAAGTATGTTGGCAGATTCTCTTTGTCAGCATCTAGGAAGACAAAATCAAACAAATCTCCAGGCTTGCCTGCCTCCGGGTCCTTTGAAATGCTATGCAGGACAGACCTAGCTTGGCCTTGAATTATCTGTACAATGCTGTCCACACCGGCGTCAGAGAAGTTCTTTTCTGCTCTCCGAACTTTTGAGCGGTTTGATTCTATAGTTGTGATGAACTTTCTATCCTGCAGCCGTTGTGAATTTTGTCTTTGCCCCATTGACATCACTGCATCTGCAAACCAGAGGGTAGAATAACCAGTCGAAGTTCCAACCTCCAAGATCCTCTTCGCTTTTGATGCCTTTAGAAGAATGTTAAAGAATATACCTGTATCAAAAGAGATGGCAAGCATTGCATCTTTGTGTTTTACCTTGACCTCTCCAGACTTTTCTTTGCGCGACTGTTCTTCAAGTCTGGTCAGCACTTCGAAAATCCTTTTATCAATACTAGGACAGCGGGGGATCATCAGCCCTGTACAGCCAAGAACGGGTACATAAATACATCAAACAGATTTTTACTGCAAGGTACAAGACCAGACAGTGCCTTTATTGGAAAGTGCGAGGCGATAAAGTCGGGTAGTCAGCTACTTGGCTGAACAGCTCGATCACTTTGCTGCGCTTTGGAAACTAGATTTATTCTCTCAGTTTCTTCAATAACATTGGCCACAGATTTCTGCTGTTTGTACAGCTGTTTTTTGCGCGCCTTCCAGCCTTCAATCGCCAAGTGATGGTCAGCTGCTACAGAAAGGTCGCCTGGGATTGGGTCATTATTATCCACGAACAAGGTGCACCTATGCTGACCTTTATTCCTTGTCCTTTCTGTCAATAGTGGTTTATTTGTTTCCCATCTTTTCTTTGCTCATCTGTCGACAAGTACTTGATTGTGAACAAGAAGAAGCGATCTATTGTGCGAGGCGTTGAGGTTGTCAAGGGAGAGGATCAGCTCTACTTAAATGCAAGGATTACGCACTGATAGGATCGATATGGTGATGGCCAAGCATGTCTTCATATGATAGCTTTTTCGATGAATTCTGCAAGAAGGTTATATTGCTTGACGGGGCTATTAGATTTAGTGGGATATCCAATCATCTCGGTCAGCTGGTCAGCACATCATACCGAGAGGGTCTGGTACCGCTGATGACTCGTGAAGAGACTGAGAGATATGCCATACAGGCTGCAATCAGAGCTGCCACCCGTGAGACATTTGAGGCAAAGATAGGCGAGCTTCAATACTCTGTTAGCAGGTATGCGAGGCTTGTCAGGGCAACAATTCCAATAAAAGTTGCAAAAAAGACAAAGTTTTTGCTTCTCTTGTCGTTTGATATTGATGCAGAGGCTGACTCAATTATTTCAAAAAAAGTCTGGCCTGCCATACTAGACAACAAAGAATATTTCATCTAATGGCCATCGCATTCATTCATTATTATCGACGTAACAGGCGGAGCGCAGAATTTAATTGTCTGTTTGGCTACTATATATGGTATTAACTATGAGCAGGGTCAGGCTTGCGGCCGCCAGATGGATTCCCTATAGCCTTGCTGGGGCTGCAATCTCTGTCATCGTGGGTCTTGTATTCCATCTTTCGGTAGCCCGGCTACTAGTTTCTGCGCTACTTGCTGTTGCGCTGATATTTGGCGGACTGGCATTCAGGTCAGTCGGCAAGGAGAAGGAAATTGAGTTTCGAGAGAAAGATTCGGAAAACCGAAATCAGGAGCAGAATCCGTAAAGACCTCAGCTCAGCTAGTCAGCTATTACAGCCGACCTATTCTGTTATCTCCCTTAAGAAAATGCCTGTATCTAAGCTGGAGAATCTGCTCAAATCAATTCCAGCACCTGGCTCCATAATTTCCCTGATGTATCTTCCAGTATTGGGCTCTGTCCACCAAGTCTCTCCAAATCTGTCTTTTAAGTGGCTGTCGAGTTCTGCAGCACGCACAGCAGCTAACAGGTAACTTGGAACATACATTATGGCGTCCGGTAGTATGTGGTGAAGCATCCAGTAGCTTCCAGGCATGTCTTCGATTCCGGTATATTCTTTTATGAGTTTTGAATAAAGGTCACCTGCCTGCTCTGCGGTAAGGTTTTTGCGCCAGAACTCTGCCTTCATCAGAGAATTGGCTGTATAAAACGTGACAAAGAATAGCTCCATAAAGCTGTTTCTGGCTTTTAGTTCCCGAAGTATTTTTTCGTCAGTTATGCCCATACCTTTCAGATAGGCTTTCTTCTTGGTCAGCCTCTCCAGAAATATTGAAAATATTTCAGCTACACCCATTGGGAATCTGTACCTGTCCCAGTAAGGTAGCGATTCTTTTATTGAACTAGCATGTATGGCATGCCCAACTTCATGGAAGCAGCCTTGCAGGTCAAAATACGGACTTTCGTTTTTGTAAAGAACCCTTATGTCATTTGGAACTTGAACAAAGAAACAGATGGGAGAAGGATACTTGTTCTTCCGATTCTCCGTATCTATTGTTATTCTTGACATATCAAACTGCATTTTCTTTAGAGTCTTTTCCACTTCCTCTATTGGCCTGACGGCTGCAAAAGGTGCTTCGATGCCAGCATATACTCTGTTGCGGAAAAAATAAAAATCATCATAATATTGCACTGGTCTGCCAAGAATCTTTTTGGACATTTCCTGAAGTGCATCCTTGAATGGTTTTTTTGCCCGCTCTCCTATCGAGCGAACAAAGCTGACAAGCCGAGAATATGAAATATTTTCTTCTGCCAAGTAACCATCAAGAGGGTTAATGATGACAGGCAAAGAAGATCTGACAGACTTGATCTGCCCACGAAGATTCGTACCGGGCCGACCTTTAACATTGTCTTTGTCTTCATTCATGTGCGCTTTTGTGCCTGTTTCCATAACATGGCCTCCGCCATATCTTGAGTAGACCTCTTTTATCCTGTTAAAACGTTCCATGATGATAGGGGAAATGAACTCTGTCTTTTGAATAAATTCATCAAACAGTTGTTTTCTTTTCGCCGGGTCCTCCTGAGCACTATTGTACTGTCTCCAAGTGCTCCAGTTGACTGGCCGGCCATTAAACATCTGCTTTGATGATATTATTTTTCTGTTCCGCGCAGCATACAGCTTCAGTTCAAGATTTTTTGTCATAGAATCGGATAGGTTTTCTAGTGCTGCCAAAAAGAGTATTGTGGGTTCGGAAAAAGAATCAAGAAAGGCAATGGAGTTAAGCCGCTTCATTTCAGCCAGCTGTTTGATTATTTTTTCGCTATAGTCAAAGCCAGCATATTGCTTGTAACGCTCGTCTGACTCTGCAATGCATATCATTTCATCAATATCACACCACTGCTTTAGATTCATCGACTTTGAGGGGCAGCTCTCCAAATTTTAATTTAATTTAGTTGAAATGCAAAGTAATTTCAACATCCTTTTCTGTAATCTCTTCGAGCTTGGCTGCAGTCTTGTGTGTGATGCCAGCAGCTTCTTCGTGGCCATGGATGTTGTTTATAAAAATCAATCATCTGTCCAAAAACCGTGCGGAAAAACTATTGCGTAGAGAATTGCCAGACTAGGTCTGGGTCAATCTGAGCCGTAGTCTGACGCAAGGCGTTTTGGCACTGGCATCTCGCAGAGCAGAACAGAGCAGAGAGAAAGTACGAGAAAAGGAGGAAAAATACAAAGGTTGGGAGCCTAGGCACCGGCCATGCCGTTGCGAAGGTCTATTGCTTTGTGATCTTCAGATGCCGAAGCTTTGTGCATCTCTGATAGCGCACAGCCCATCTGGGATTCTGGCTTGCCTCTTCTCATAAGGCCTCTATACAGGCCGGCTTCCAGTGTTTGACCGTGGGCTTTTTCCCATTCCTCTACCGGGATGCTGTATTTCTTTTGTATTCTGTCTCTGTACCATTCTGGAATAACGTTAAAGGCACAGAAGGGGATAATTCTTAGGTCTGGAGTCAGGTAGTGAATATCGCATCTCTGAAGTCGTTCAAGGTCTTCGTTGTACTTGTCCTGGAAGTGCATCATACCCAGAAAGAGTGACCTTACGTGCCAAGATCCTACCGAGTCAAAGTTGCGCTTGAGGAGTATGCTCGAGAACATCTTGGCCAGATCAAGGCCATGTGGCTGCTTTTCCTTGTCAACGAATTGCTTTAGCTTTCGTACTACCTCAAGCATTGTCCAGTATCTGTTTGCACCTGACCTTATCTCGTCAGTCTTTTCCTCAAAGTATTCAAGCACACCCTTGATATCTACAAATGAGGTCAGCGGGATAAGCTTCTTTGTCTGCGTGTCTTCAAACACATATGTGCCTGCACCACAGGCAAAGTGGATTGAGAGCTCGTACTTTGGCTTTTTGCTGAATGCTTCAATGACATTGGTCATGGGCATACATGACGGCACTGGGAACCAAGAATCTTTAGAGATTTCGCCCCCTGTCTGCTCTTCTATGCGCTCAATGCAGTCTGGTATGGTTATTCTATACTTTTCTCTCTCCTTCTTTGTCATTCTGCCTGTCAGCGATACTGGCTGGAAGTTGACTGCGTGAACAACATCCAAGTTCTTTTGGGCAAATCTGATAATTCCACCCAACTCGTGGTCATTGATAGATTTTATCACAGTAGGTACAAAGACAACAGTCATTCCACACTTTCTTGCAGATTCTAGAGTATATGGAACCTCCCAGTGGTTCTTTGGATTGGTTCTTGGGGTGACGCCGTCAAATGACAGATACAGGTTGTTTACGCCCGCCATCCTCACTTGTCTCATGGTCTCTGGAGAGAGGGCAAGTTTGATGCCGTTTGTATTCAGCTGAACATGATCAACTCCCTCTTCCTTCATTATCTTGATGATTTCAGTGATATCATCCCTGAGCATGGGCTCGCCGCCGGTAATCTGAATAGAGTTGCCAGCAATCGGCTTTTCTGCCTTCAGGGTCTTCATCATTCCCCTTACCTGCTCCATATTTGGTTCATACAGGTAAGCACCCTCAAGGCCCTTCTTGACATAAAAGAAGCAGTACCAGCATGTCAGGTCGCACCTGTTTGTGATGATCATGTTTGCAAGGCCAGAATGAGAAAGGTGGTTTGTGCATAGGCCACAGTTGTTCGGACACGAGCACTTGTCCATCATCACATTAGGTGCCTGCGCACCCTTGCCGTCCATCCAGTAAGTGCTGAACTTTTTGTACATTTCAGATGAGCCAAAATAAAGCTCTTCACACTCTCCGTGGGTTGGGCAGGTTTTTGTCATAAAGACCTTGCCATCTCTTTCAAAAACCTCTGCATCAAGAATCATGTTGCAGTCAGGGCAGATGCTCTGAGTGAACCTGATTGTCTTTCTGTCACCAACCGTCCTCTTGGCTACATTTGAAATCTGAATTAGATCCATGCTATTTTACCTTCTGTTACTGGGGAGAATCTACACTTTATCTATATAAGTTTAACATACCAAATCCAACGGTGAATAGGTTGTTAATTGTGAGGAACGGCCAGCCTTACCAGACTGTCTATTTGGTCGGCTATATTTAAGGAAAAGCAAAGTCTCTAGCGATATGTTATCGTTACCATATTAAAAGCTCAAACATAAATATATTGCAGTATTAATCCAGCTACGGATTGAGCGTCAGCGACAAGTCAAGGAAGGCCATGGAAAACCTTGGCTTGACAGGCTATGAGATAAAGGTATACATTTCTCTTCTCGAAACCGGACCAATGACTGCCTTTGATATCAGCAAAAAATCAGGCGTGCCATACTCGAAAATTTATGAGGTTTTAAACGGACTTGAGGAGAAGGGATGGCTTGAATCTGATAGCTCAAGACCTCAAAAGTTTTTCCCAAAATCACCATCTACAGCCCTTGAGGCAATGAGGATGCGAATCGAGAACAACATAAAGGAGAGCCAGAGCATGATAGTCAATGAACTGATGCCCATATACGAAAAGAGCGGGATCAGGGAGAGGCCCGAAATATGGGTTGTCAGGGGGATTTACAATATAGCTGCAAAGGCCGGAGAAATAGTGCAGACCTGCCAGCACGAGCTTTTGGTTGCTCTTCCCCACGTTGCCGAAGGCGTAGCAAGACCGGTCCAGCCACTTCTGAGAACAATGTACGAGAAAGGGGTCAAGATAAGCGTTCTTGCCTCGGAGCAAACAAGCCATGATATTATACGGGCACTTTCCAGAGTAGCCGAAGTGAGACTCAAGAACAATATGTTTGGCGGAGGTGTGATTGGAGACGGCAGGCAGGTAATGATACTGCTAGGAGAAGGAAGAGGAGAAGACGGAAGCTTTGAGCCGATAGCTATTTGGGCTGAACATACTGGTCTTGCAGGCTTTGCGAAGCATTATTTCCAATACCTCTGGGCCGACGCCGTAGAAACTGATATGGCAGGCAGCAAGCACAATAAGGTCAAAAGCAAGGACGGCATTGGCAGCAGATCATCAAAATGATAGGTAAGGCAAGCCCCAAAACGACAGAATAAAGCTATAGAATTGTGGGAGGAAATGGATAGATTGACAAAAGTTGCTCTGATCTAGGGGGCTCAACAGGCTCATTGGCTAATGGACAGTTGGCAGGGTTGACTCACTAGAATGATCTCAAAGTATACTGACGAATCGGCAATTCGGATGAATCTTGTAACGAAAAAGGTCGAAAGGGCACAAACATTGGTTTTAAACACACGAAAAGTAGACAGAACCGTAACGGTTCCTACTTCAGAATTTCGTGACCTGTTTGTATGAATCACTTTCCCAAGGAAAGATAATCCATCTATTGTGATTCAAAATCATCCCGGATATCCCTATATTGTGTCTATACCGTGACATGCAGAATGCATAATCGCACTTGTATTCCTTTAGAATCTGAGATAATATCTTAAAAGTATCACCTGTGTCGTAAATATCATCAACTACTAGGTAACTTTTCTTCTTGTCCAATTTTGGCATATCATCCATTACAATTTGCTTCTTGCGAATGGGGATTAATTGGATAGCATCCATGTTGAGCTCTTCAGCCAATAACTTTGCTGGTATAATGCCGCCATTTGCGACTCCTAAAATGCAGTCATATGCCCTTTGTTTTGCTTTGACTTGCTGGGCTATCTTGTTGATTAGATGATGGATTTCAAACCAGCTGCATGATTCTTGACCTTTTATTCCGGAAGTGTCTGTCGCCGGTGACATAGTTTGTATTATTATGCGGTATGATAACTTCAATATTTAAACTGGATTAGTTGTTGTCATTTTATGTAATGCCATACATATGGTACGTCTGCAGCTACTTTCTTGCTTAACATTTCTCAGCTTCTCCTTGGACACGCGGCCTAAAGGGATCGCAGTTTCATTCCACGGCATAAACAATGAAAATCTTTGGTTGCCAAGAAAACAGCGGATCTGCTGCAATACTTCATTCCATACCTTTAGGGGCTACCAGTTGCACCAGCAAAGCTTACTCGAGCATAGCATAGATTGCGACAAACGATGGAGAAAACGAAGGTGGCACTAAAAGGCAGTTAATAATCTTGAAAGCACCAGATAAAGATAGAGGGCTAACAACACAAAATACTTTATGCGAGAAGCAACAGATGAGAAAATAATATGATATTCAAAAACTTTGACTGGTGTTTCGTCATAGCTATCATGATTTTTTGTATTTTTGCAAGGAATTTTGTTAATATCACATGTTACCGATAGTTTAATAATATTTAGACAGAACTAGTATTTTAGTGAAATCTTTAGCGGCAAAGAGTTCACAGGACAGCGACGAGCTCCTCTTCGTTGGTACTGCAGAATCTGAACATGTAGAGATGTATCTCAAGGCGATATGGTGTATCAACGAAAAGGAACAAGAGGTAAAGGTTAGCTCTATTGCCAAAGTACTTAATGTAACCCAGCCTTCAGTTGTTCAGATGCTTCGCAAGCTTGACAACGCCAACCTAGTAAGCTACAGGAAAGGAGGCGTAGAGATGACAGAAGAAGGCAGTAGAATTGGAAAACAGATGATAAGAAACACAAGATTGCTTGAAGTGCTGATGAAAGATGCCCTGAAGATTGAAATCGACGAAGAGATGGTCTGCGGTATAGAACATCATATGAAGAATATCTTTACCGATGCGTTATGTACATTATTAAAGCACCCCAGAAAATGTCCACACGGACATTCGATTCCAAAAGGCAGATGTTGTTCCTAAATTCCGATGTGACAGACATTGACTGTCATCATACTCTGCATGATTTTGCGCGTTTCCCACTATTTGATTAATTGTCTGTTCCTTCTTTCCGCCTTATTCTTGATTTTTATGTAACGGTGAAAATAATATTCAAGTGGACAGACGATGACTAGACTAGCCCTACTGAATCAATGAAGTAGATCTTGAGTAAGGAGCCTGTCCACATTTCACCCTGATTTCTACTAGCCTGCTGATTCTTTAGACTCGGCCGATTGGGTGACATTTGTTCTCTGAGAGTCGGCTAATTTGACAAACTTGATAAGTGGCTATATGACTCGTTTATTTAAGATGGTGCAAATAGAAACTACCGCATCACTTGAAAGTTTCAGGAAATTTATCATTGTAAGCACATGCAGGTCTTTTATTCCAGAGAGTTACCTCAGGGACTTTGAAGTCTTCCCCGAGCGTGAGGATGGGCCTGGTGCCATATACATAGAAGCAGTTGACAAGGTAACTCTCAAAAAAATCAGGGAGATGACTTTTGTCAATGCAAAAGAGATCCTTGGTATTATTTATTCTTCAAAGAGTGGGAATACGCAGTTAAAATGGAGGCAGACCAGAAAAAGAATGGGCAAGGTACAAGGATTTGCTTCTGCCAATGCACTGGTAAACCTTGTAGAATCTGGCGTCCTGACTCAGGAATGGGTAGATGAGTACCTAAAGTCTACGCAGGTTGGCAACTCTATACCCAGCGAAAAAGCAGCATGATAGTAAAAGAGACAAAAGGATCCCATTCCAATACTTTTCTAGTAATTCCCGAAGATGCTGATGACCTTTTTTCACTCAGGCGCGTTATACAGCAAGGAGATAGCGTCATTGCAGACACAACAAGGGTAATCAAGCAGACAAAGGAATATGCGCGGCCGGACAAAGGCGAGAGAGTAAAGGTCAGGATCTCTATCAGAGTAAGCACACTTGGGCTGGATGATGTAGTTGATAGGCTCAGGATAACCGGCACGATAACTGCAACTGATAATGAACTTGTACCTAAAGGTTCGAGCCATTCTCTGACAGTCCGAGTTGGCGATGCAATTGTTATAGAAAAAGACAGAAAATGGCATGAAGGGGAGCTACGTGTCCTGACAAAGTCCTCGGGAGGCGAAGGTTTCATCTTGGTTGCTATTGATACTCAGGAAGCTGCTGTGGCCAAATTGACAGGCACCCATGTCAAGATAATTCCAAATATATATTCCGGCCAGAGTGGCAAACGGTACCAGACAAAAAATAACTCCAATATCCAATCGTTTTTTTCCGATATTGCTAAAACTATCATGTCGGCAAAAGCAGAAGGCGATGTGATTGTAATATTTGGTCCGGGAGAAACAAAAAGAAGGTTCTACAACCTATTGTCAGAAGTAGCCGACGGTAAGGTGGTCGTCGCAGATGGAGTTGACGTAGCAGGCGAGGATGGAATATTTGTCTTTCTTCGTTCCCCCGCTATCAAGCAAGTAATGAGCACAAGCAAGATGGCAGCTGTTTCGCAGATTCTTGAACAGGTGATGATAATGGCACAGCGTACTGAGCCAAAGTATGCAATGGGCATGCAGGAAGTTTCCAAGGCAGCGTCATTGAGGGCTATAGAATCAGTTGTATTTTCAGACTCTATCTTCAGAACGGCAAATGAAAATGACGTTGTCAATCTTTTGAATACTATAGAGGCACAGGGAGCAAGAACTTTTGCCGTAGATTCGTCAACTGATATTGGTCTGCAGGTGTCATCTCTTGGAGGCATAGTGGCCGTTCTTCGATATGCTATGCACTGACCCCGCAAGCCAAGACATGTAAGGTCCGTTTACGTCTTTTGTCTGTATTTCGATTATTTCAGGCACTTCATAAGGATGAAGTTTGGCTATTTCAGATTTCAGCTGCGCTGCTACTGATGATGTGGTCTTGAATAAAGCCACCCACTCGTGTTGGTCTTCAACCTTGCCCTTCCAGGTATATAGTGACCTTACCTGCGTAAAATTGACGCAGGCGCAGAGACTGTTATTGATTACGTGTTTGGTAAGCCTGAAAACTGACTCCTCATTTGGAAAAGTAGAGATAATAATGATTGCCTTTTCCTGCCGAGATGTACTAGATGCTCTGCCCATGCTTGTACCTGTCCACCTAGCTGCAATCTGGTTTTTTCGACTATGTATCTATTACTGGCTGCATCCAATAGAGCTACAGCATATCGCATTCATTTAGCTCACCTGCAAGAGGTACCATCTTTAGAACCGCTAGCAACCTCGTGCGATTGAATCTGTGTCTATAAAATATTAGCAGATAGTTATTCAATTATGACATTCCAATTTAACGACAATTCCTCCGGCTAGTAGCCATGACGAACTTTAGCAACAACTGGGTAAAGGACAATAGACCATCAGTATCAGAGAGAATAAGACAGAATGTAGGACCACAACAGCCCTTGAAGCCAAGGATCGAATACGCAAAGAACAAGATTCAAGCTCAAAATCAGAAACTTGATTCTATTCTAGAAAAATTAAGGGGTAAAGAAAAATCACTATTCAACCAAGTCGTATCTGCCCTGCAGAAACATGATATGCAGCACGGCAAGATGCTGTCAAATGAAATCGCTCAGATAAGAAAGACTACAAAAATGATATCGCAAGTAAAGATGGCGCTGGAACAGGTGCAGCTGAGACTAGAAACAGTAGTTGACCTTGGTGATGTCATGGTAGCAATTGGACCAGCAATGGGTGCACTGACATCTGTGAGGTCCGGGCTTGCAGGTGTGATGCCTGAAGTCGACAGAGAGCTTGGAGAGATAAACAGCGTCTTCAGCGACATCATGATGAGTGCAGGAAGTATGGGCGGCACAACATTTGCTGTTGATGCAAGCGGAGAAGAAGTAGAGCGCATAATGTCGGAAGCAGGTGCAGTCGCAGAACAGAGAATGAGCGAAAGCTTCCCAGAGGTTCCTGTGGGATCCGCCACCGCAAGATCAGTTGGCGAGCATTCGTAAAAGAGCTGAAGATACGGAATAGAAGGGCAGCCGGTTTGAAGCAATAGCTTCCCTGCTCTCTCCTTTTTTCCTTTTAATTTTCTTTTTCTTCTGTTATGCCCCGATGTTGTTTTGAGTCACTATTGGAAACATATTAAATCCAGTTTGTACACCGGCAAGAACACAGGGTAATGCACTAATGGTAAAAGCAGGCAAAAAAAGCACAGCAAGCGGCTCGCAAGAAGAAGGTCTCCCAAAATGGGCTGAGGATGAGATCAAATCGGTACAGTTTGAACAGCCTGAGATTCTCACAAGAACAGGATACATACTGGATATTTACGAGAAAGATTACAAGACAGACATCCAAGTATACGAAGCTCTTCCTGACGGAAGGACAATCATTGAAGGATTGGATGTTCCAAAAAGTATGAAGATAACTGAATTTATGAAAGGTTTTGTATATGAGTTCAAGATCAAGATGTTCAGGGGTCCGCTGAGTCCAAAACTTGTCGAGTTGTTGAAAACAAAATTTGGCCTTCAGATGGATGCCATCTACAGGTTTGAGTTGCAGGAACTGCAAATGATGGATGTCGAGTCAGATATTCCTGCATCTGGATCTGCTGGAGACGAAGAGGAAGAGGAATAGCCATATTCAGAATTAGAATTTGTATCCTGACTGGTTTACTTTGGGTCATCAACTGGCTGACAAGTAGCGGGGCCGGGCCGGGCATGTCATTATCGGAATTGCAACTAGATTTCCGCCCATTATTTCTCTGGTCAGACACCTTTGTTTCCATCCGGCGAATTTTTGGTTGCTGGCTCGGACTTGCCATGTCCCTGCTCTTTCCCAGACAACCCGTTTCCGCCAACAGATGCCTTTCCAGCTGTGAGTCTCATGAGCGCAAGCCAAGAAACGACAAGAGGAACATGGTAAGTAGCTATTCTCCATGCTATTATTACACTCAATTGGGCACTTTTGATAACTTTACTTATATCGAAAACGCCATTGAGGTTTGAGATATATGCCCATATTCCTAGTTCGGCAAGCCCCGATCCACCTATTGTAATAGGAAGGCTGGCAACGGCACTTGACGCAGAAGTAGCCATAAGAGAGTCAAAAAGCCCCACCCTTGAGCCTGAGGGAACGGCATTTGCAAGCACCATAAATGACACACCCTGAAACAGGAAGGCCATGAAGGTTATCGCGAGGCCTACTGCAAAAGCTTTGACTGCTCGTGAGGAATTGAAATTCTCTCTGCTCATCTTGCACAAATCAGCTATTGCAACATTCGCTGAATTGAAGAGCCTTTCTGCCTTTTCTTTTGCCAGCAATTTCAGCATGATGTTCAAAACAAACGCAGGAAGCTGTAAAGTCCGTCGGGCGGAAAGCAGAACGAAAGCAAGCCAGATTGAAAAGGTCGGTATGGTAACAAGTATTACGGTTATCCCGATAACCGTTCCTCCCCTGTATATGGCAAATGCCCCTGCAATAAAGGCAAGCATCGATCCAACAAACACATCTGCTATTATTTCCATTGTAGTTATCCAGGCGGCTTTTCCCGTAGGGACACCCTGCTTTGCAAGCCAAGCTATCCTTATGAATTCTCCACCTACATAGGACGGGGTCGTAGATGTTACAAATTCGCCAGCCAATCGTGCAGTGATGGTCTTTGCAGTAGTACTGACATGTCGTCCTATGAACATTCTGATAAAGTACCTGAACCTCAGTGCCTGTAGCATTATCCTAGTTAGAGCAGCGCAAGAGGATATGATAAAAGGTACCAACCCAACAGCAAAGACATCCTGCGGAGAGACTTTGGTCGTAACGAATAGTATGATAAAGGGTACAATGCTTGCTGGTATGGCGATGAGTCGCCAGTTCAAGAATTATCGCTTAGCTGAAAGATACTGCCATATAATAACGCATAGACGCATTCACCGTTCGAAGACATATGTCAGCTGCAAAAGTATAATGTTCATCCAGCATGCCGTTACTCGAATGATACTGTCTATTCTAAACCTGATGGAATTTGATGTAATCCATCTTGCATTGAATAAATTTACAGGTTGATATTGGATATGTTTGCAGTCTTTGTAACTGGAACAGCCGGCTCCGGCAAGTCCCTACTGACCTCGAAATTAATGCAATGGTATAATGATCTGGGTGCGTACCCAGCTTGCCTTAACCTTGATCCTGGAGTCGTTAGCCTGCCCTACGAGCCGGATCTAGATGTGCGTGATTATATAGATATCAATGATCTCATGGCAAACCATCACCTTGGACCAAACGGCTCACTGGTGGTAGCAAGTGACATGATCGCGGCGCGGCTTGCTGAGCTTCAGAATGAAATTGATGTACTCAACCCTGATTATTTGATAATCGACACACCTGGTCAGATTGAGCTCTTTGCCTTCAGAGCAAGCGGGCCATATTTTGTCTCGAATCTACAGGCAGAAGGCAAAGCTGCCATATTTGCATTTGATGCTGCAGTTGTGTCAAATCCAATCAACTTTGTATCAATATCGCTTCTTGCGGCTTCAGTCAGACTCAGGCTAAAGACAGCACAGATAAATGTTCTGACCAAGACGGATCTCGTTCCAGAGAAATTGCGTGAAATTCTTGGCTGGTCGTCATCGATAGCTTCTCTTGAATCTGCGCTAGACCAGGAAAAAAATGGGGAGTATTCACTTTTGAGCAAAGACCTTGCCAGGGCCATTGTTCGAGGCGGATTTGCTCACACTCTGATTGGTGTATCCGGCTTGACCATGAGCGGATTGGTCAACTTGTCAGCCGCGCTTGCCAGAATCCTTAATCAAGGAGAAGAAGTCACAGGTTAGGGGGCAGAATATCGGAAATGAAAGATAGTGATTCTTCTTGCACAGCAGTCGCACCATGCTCAACCGCAAATTTTGGGCCCGGATTTGACATTTTTGGCCTTGCCCTAGATGCGCTTCAAGATACTGTGACCATAAAAGCTGAATCAGCGGACCCGGGGCGCCAAAACAATTCGGCTTCACTGTCTAGAAAAGACAAATTGACAATATCTATCGAGGTTGGTGGCGAAGGCTCCAAAATTATCCCTACAGTACCGGAAAACAATTCGGCTGGAATCGTTGTAAAAAAAATGGCAGCAGATTTTGATATCCGCGGAAGTATCAATGTCAGTGTCAATAAGGGAGTTCCTGCTGGTTTTGGAATGGGCAGCAGTGCAGCATCAGCTGCGGCAGCCGCGTTGGCATTCAATGAACTCTTTGGCCTGAAGGTCGAAAAATCAAAACTCGTTGAATATGCTGCCGAAGGTGAGCTTGCTAGCGCAGGTACAAGACATTACGATAACGTTGCAGCTTCTGTGCTTGGCGGATTTGTCATAGTTGGCTCCAATCGCGACCAGAACCTGGTATTTACGAGCCTAGAAGCTCCGACTAATCTAGTGCTGGTAGTGGCCGTTCCCAGTATGGAAGTTCCTGAGAAAAAAACTGGCGTAGCAAGAAGCGTCTTGCCAAAAGCAGTTCCGATTGAAAGCGCATTTCAGAATGTTTCAAATGCAAGCATTATCGTAGCTGGCTTCGGCCTCAAAAACGTTGAATTGATTGCATATGGTATACATGATGCAATAGTCGAGCCGGCAAGAAAGCATCTTATCCCCGGCTATGAAGCAGTCAAAAGAAAGGCTCAAGAGGCCGGAGCACTTGCGACAACGATCAGCGGTGCTGGGCCATCGATGATATCTATACTTGACGGGGAAGCATGCGGCAAATCTGTAGCCAGTGCGATGGCAGCAGGGTTTAATGAAGCAGGTCTCAAGAGCAGGACATTTGTCTGCAGACCAAGTCTTGGCGCCAAGATCGTTTAATAAAAGACAATGCATTTTGATATGATTGTAATTTTCTCCTATGTTTGTTTACCCGCCAGCTAGGAGATGTACATCTATCTTGTTTACTTTTTGCCTTTGTTTAGAAATGCAGACATCATTCTCTTTCTATCTTCGTTGGCAAAGCAAAGTGCCCATCCATAGATTTCCAGTCTTAGCCCTGTTTCTATATCAGTTTCAATTCCTCTATTTATCAACATCTTGCTTGTCCTGACTGCTCCAAAGCTGTTCTTTGCAATTTCCTTTGCAAGGGATATGCATTCGTCCATCAGCTTTCTATTCAGTATTTTTGCTATTTCTGCGGCTCTTTCTTTCTCTTTTGCTGTATCTCCTTTTGGCGCTTCAGGTGGAAGGTTATCATCGGTTCCAGTGCTGACCACCTTGTTGACAAGCCCTATCGCAGCTGCTTCTTCTGCAGTTATCATTTTTCCAGTGAAGATAAGCTCCTTTGCTTTTGCAGGCCCGACAATCCTAACAAGCCTCTGAGTTCCGCCCCAGCCGGGAGGAATTCCGATTGTTACCTCGGGCTGACCTATCTTTGCGTTGCTGGAAGCAATCCTTATATCGCAAACCATTGCCAGTTCACATCCTCCACCGAGTGCAAAGCCGTTGATTGCTGCAATTACCGGCTTTTCGAGTTTTTCTATCTTGTTGAGAACTGATTGAGCGGAAGATGCATACCTTTCGGCCTGTATAGGGTCAATGTTGACCATATACGCAATATCTGCTCCTGCGCAGAAGGAGCGCTCTCCTGCGCCGGTGATAATTACGACCTTGATGGCATCGTCATTTCCTACAAGGTCAACTATGTGCGAGAGTTCTGAAATAACATCGACGTTCATGGCATTGAGTGCTTCAGGTCTGTTGATTCTTATGATTGCAATCTCTCCTTGTGGTTCCAGTTGAATATACTTCATGCTAGACATCGTAGTAGGTCATGGTAGCCTGCTCCTTTCAATTAAACCTATTCTTGTCTGCCAAGTTCCAATAAAAATCGCAAAAGTTTGTTTGCTCAATTAAAGATCAAATGTCAAGATTTTGTATTCTATTATATTATTTATGTGCAGGGACATGCGAAAAGTGGCCAATTAATACACCTTTTATGCCATAGTTAAATTAGCCATCCTTTGTTTCTATGGATATGGTATTATTTGCACGCTCTAATACCTCAGCAATGTCTGAGGCAGATATTGTAATTATAGGTGTGCCGGACGAATCCAAATCTCATGCCAAACGTAAGGGCACTCGCAACGGCCCAGATGTTCTTAGAATGGCATCACATGAGTCAGAGTTTTTCGAAAGAGCCGACAATAGAATTCCCATTCTTCCAATGCGGGGCACTTTTGATGGCAAACGCATTCATGACCTTGGTAATGTCGACAGAGCAGATCTCTGCGATTTAGTATCCAAAGTAATCTCAAACAAAAAGCTTCCCATAATTATAGGTGGAGATCACTCTGTAACAACTGAGGCTTTACGAGCGGCCTCGCGCGAATTTGGAAAAGTTGGGCTAGTTTACTTTGACGCACACCCTGATTTTGTATCTTCGACAAAGGACTATTATGGTTCTGTACTCTCTGATTCTAGGCACTCGCTTGATTTCAAGAAGAGTTTGCTAATAGGGACTAGAGCCGCCGAGCCTGAAGAACTGGAAAATGCAAGGAAAGCAGGATTGAAGGTAGTAACACCAGTTGATATAGCAGAAAAGGGCGTGCTGCAAGTCTCACGCCATATAAAGTCAAGAACGCGTGGCATAAGAAAGTACATCTCTATAGACCTAGATTGCCTTGATCCTTCATTTGCCCCGGGCGTATCTGTTCCCTCAGCCTGCGGCCTTGGTAGCGTCGAGCTAGTATACCTAGTCAAGGAGGTGATCAGCACTGGCATGATTGCAGGAATTGATATAGTCGAGCTCTCTCCTGATTTTGATATCGGCGGGATTACTGCACATCTGGCCGCAAAGATCCTGTCTGAATGCATTGCATCAGTTAATCTTTGATCCGGCATCATTGCAGAAATTATCTTTTTGCGTTAATATCAAACTGGTGGAATATTTTCTGTACTGCCAAAATGGTAAAATCTTTTTCTGAATGAAATCATATAGAATAGGTTTTGGACACAGCACCTTCGTCTTCACAGAAAGTCGATGTTCGTTTTCAGCTAAATCTTTTCTCGCTATCTATCTAATCGGAACCTGTTCGTCATAGTTGCCGGTCTTTCGCATAGGCGGAAATGTGTAAATTTAATTTATAGCCCAAGACCCAAACCCAGACCCATACCACTGCTTGCAGTAACGTTGTTGCTTTTGTGCTTGTTTATTTCCTGAGCAAGCAAGCTCAGCTCCTGGAGTATCGCTGCTTCACCTTCAGAATATGTCTTGCTGTCGATATTTCCTATCTGGTACTCGTTTACAAGGTTCATAAGCCGGGATTTTAGCTGCTGGATATTCTGGCGTAGCTGCTGCTCATATGCAAGACCGTTGCAGTGCTGAAGAACAGCATCCAGCGTAAGTTTCATGACGAGGAATTCTATTAACAATCTATTTGTTCACTTCCTCTAGCAAAATGAGTAGGGCGCCCAAGGTCCGCTTACATGTATCGTAAAGCCTTTGGGCTCGTACTCTTCTCTGAGTCTACTGAGCTTTGAATTGAAATTTGACACCTTTGACCTATCTACAAGATAAGCCGCGTTCAAGATAATCTGCTCAATATCGTTTTTTAATATACAAGAATCGCTCGCAGCCGGTGCCAGCTCCTGATTTATCTTTCCTGCCACTTGGTCGATCTTTCGCATAGTTTCATTCCTTATTGCATCCTGCAACTTCATTTTGAGAAAATGTGAAGCGCCAGCACTGGACGAAGAGATTTGTTCTCGGAGTTGCTTTATTTCATCTGAATCGCTTTCAGCAAGCGATACCATTTTTTCAGCTTTGGACTTGTCAAGCAGAACCTTAACTCCCATTTCATCCATACCTGCGAACTTTGTCAATTTTGACCTAAAATCTGCATATGATGCAGCAAGGAGCGTCTTTACTCCTTGGTCAGTCTTGACTATTACCCCAAATCTCACGGGAAGAACAGTTGCCATGGCTCTGGCAGCCTCCACCACTCGCTGGTGTGCAATTACATCGTCGAGGGTTGAAGTAATCTCTTTGAAAGGCACGCTGCTAACTGCAGCGGCCATATCTTTGTAATTTACAGTGTATACTGGCCTATTGCCGATGCCAATGTTCCCAAAACGGTACATCTCTTTTTCTTGCTTCACAGAATTAGTCTTTGAGGACAACGGTTGGTCCATGACACAATAAATATACCTGCCATCAGTCATTATTTGGCACTTCCATTACAATTGCTCTCGGCTTGCTCTTCCTCTTCGGGCGTTGGGTTTGCAATCCTACTTCAAATGCCGCATGCATTTTTCCCTTTATTTGTTTTTTTTCAGAAACAGAATTTTCTACGCGCTTGGCTGCCAGATTGTTTGCTACTGAAGTCAGCGATGCAATAAGATTAAGTGAAACAAGATCAACACCGGCCACTGCAATCTTGATATCTCCTGCAATTACTGTTCCCCTGTCAATCAGATTATCAATCAGACTGGCAATTGAAGTTTCAGAGGAACCATGTAGCATAATGGATAGCTCTTTGTCCAGCTCTTGGGGAGAAATTCCAAGGCTCATGGCAGTCAGTTGAAGTTGCTCTCTTATACTTATAAAGGCCAAGCCCAGTTTTTCTGTTTCCTCATCGGTTACGGTTCCTGACTCGACTCTTCTCAAAGCCTGCCTCTCAAGTACGTCTACTAGCAATTTCACAATAGAAATAACCATCTTTGATAAGCCATCTCTGGCTTTGCCGGCACCATCCAAATCGAACCTTTTTTCAGATACTTTTTGTTGCCCACTCTGTTCTGCAATGCATAGGGGCATGTCGACCGACTTAGCAACCATAATTATTTTTTCTCTTCTCCCTGTTTATCAGGGACAGAGCTAGTTTTGTTGGCACTTTCTATTCTTGGGTCAGCCATAGGGTTGCGCATAAATAATCCTGTTGGGCTGTCCACCAGACTCTTACTTCTGCGACCGCTGCTGCCATTTTCTTTTCTCTTCTCATCTTTTTGCTTTCCTTTGGATTCCTCAAGCTCGGCGCGCTCTCTGGCCCATTTTTCCCATGGAAGCTCGATTCCATACCTTTTGGCAGTTTCAAGTGATGCTATTACAAGGTTTATCTTTAGTGAAAGCAGATCCACTCCGGCGAGAGTAACAGTGACATCGCCGTTTATCACTACGCCTTTGTCCAGAATTCTGTCAAGAAGGTCAATGAGAGTTAGCTGTCTGTGATCCACTTGCCTAAGCAAGGTCCTCACCAAGGCCTATGGTTCCTCGCTTTATCTTGCAATAAGAGCATATGCCACTATCCTTGAACCAGTGCTTTGAGCAAAAGCCTTCAAGGTAATTCTCCGGGACTGACTTTGATAAATGAATTGCCACTATATCAAATGGAGTGCCCCTCTGACACTCTGGACAGCGGGTAAAGACCCAGCCATGATTCATGGCCTCCCGAAGTCCCTGTTCCTCGAACCTGCCACATACTATGCAGACTGCCAACGCGGATCAGCACTAGTGTTATTACTTTCTTCCTGATTCTGTCTGAGCCGAGATTAGGGAAGGCGGGCCGGCCAGTCCTAGGGCGGCGGCGTAGCGAAGGAATGTATCCACACCTGCAACAACTATTCTTGCTCGGATAACCAGAATTTCAATACCCACCAGCGAAACAGAGATGTTTGCATCGATAACCAGTCCCTTGTCGAGTACGCGGTCAAGAAGGTCGAATATGCTGAGAATGGGCCTATATGCTTGTTGCTGAGACAATCAAAGATTCACTGGCTACCTATAGAATCTTTCAGTAGATAAATATTGTGCAAAAAGAAGATCATTCTTACTGTATAAGCTTGTAGAACTTTATTCTAGACTATTCGTCTAGGTGGCCCTTGCACTTGTCTGCAGTACCTCTACTACATTCTTCAATCTTCGGGCAAAGTCGTGATCCGGGTTTTTTAGGATAAATACCTCAGTACTCAAGGCGCGGAGCACCTCGGTATAAAATGGAATCACCTCAGTTACAGGTGAGTTGAAAAGTGTTTCTAGACGCTGCTTCACCTTTTCTCTATCGACACCCGGAGGTATCATGTTTGCAAGGAGCAATCCGGGTTTCTTCAGAGTATTTGCGATTTCTATCATTACCCCTGTTCCCAGAATATCCTGACTGTCTATTCTTGAAATAAGGACTATCATATCGCATACGCCCATAGCTACTAGTGTCGATTTGTCTATTCCCGGGTGTGTGTCAATTATCATGCAATCGAGGTTATGTAACCTTGATATCTCTTGTATAGCAATTCTGAAATTCTGTATCTCATAGCCCTTTGAGAGAACACGTACAATATCATCCGCCCTAAAGCTTGCAGGGACAAAGACAAGTTTTCCCTTCTTTAAGCCGAGTCTTCTTGTCAGGTCGATTACAGGTTCTACTGCGGAGCACTTGTCCAAGAAAAAGTCGTTCAGTGTAAGCTTCATATCCTCTTGCTTGAGTTCGAGAAGGACATGCAATCCAGGTCCTGCCAGATCCAAATCCATAACGCCCACATTCCTGCCCTCCAAGGCAAGTGAAACTGCAAGGTTTGCAGCAATTGTGCTCTTGCCTGTTCCACCCTTAAATGAATGGATTGCTACCTTGAATGGGCCATCTGTTGATTTAGTGTTACTTGTGGTCATTCTGGTTGTCACCTCTGGTTCTTTCCCGACTCTATGTGCAGACCTGCCCTTCTTAATTTCTTTTCATCCTCTTGTTCGCTCTTCCTGCCAGAAGATTCATTTTTCTGGAGAATGCCCAGCTGCTGTTGGATGGATTTGAAAAATTCTGTCTTGGTTACTTTATTTGCTTCATACTTGATAGCCTCAGAGACGGTAGGGTGCAGGACTATTTTCTCAACGGCTTCATCTCCCAGAATATTATCCCTGAGGCCTTCAATTAGCCGCTGGAGCCCTTCAAGCCCCTTTTCTATTCTGCTGTCTATCTCGCGGCGCATTTTCTTGTAATTAATCTGCTGGTTTATGAACTCCTGTTTTGCCATAATGAGTTTTCTTGACTCTTCTACCTTCTTCTGGTATTGCAACAGGCCCTCGTTTCTCTTACGCAGTGCCTCGTCCCTTGCAGCCAAGAGATTTCTCTTCATGGCCTCTAATTTCTCGAGAGATTCTCCCCATGTCTTTTCAAGTGATGAGCGATACATGTCTGTAACTGTAGGTACGTGCTGACGTTCAGGCTGAACCCTGCCAGTGAACTGAAGTGGAAGGCTGAATGTGAATACTGCTCCTCCTTGGGGGGTATTTTCTGCCCATATCTTTCCTCCGTGAGCTTCAATTATCTTTTTAGAGATGTAAAGTCCCAGGCCAGAACCTTTGTCTGATTTTGATACAAACTTGTCAAATAACGTGTCTTTTATTGAAGGGTCTATTCCTTTGCCCGTATCGCTAACCTTCACCGTAACTGTCTGTCCAGAGACCTTGGCAGATACTTCTATCTTACCTCTGCCCTCTATGAACTTCATTGCGTTATCCAAGAGATTGAAAAGTACCTGCCCGATTTTTCCTCTGTCGCATTCGACAAATATCTTGTCAATACCGCCTGCACCACTTCCTGAACTCTCGCTATCATTTTCTCGCTGAAAGTGTATCTTGAATTTGTTATTTGCAGGATTGTTCTTCTCTCCTACTACATACAAAATCAGTGAACGAAGGTCTTGTCCTTCAGTGGTCTTATCTATCCGTCCTGCTTTACCCGGATCGTGCAATGTAGAGTATTTCTTTTCAATATCGGAAATTATATCAGATATCAGAGAATAGAGATTTACCTGCTCTACCTTCATCTTGAATATGCCACTTTCCATTCTGCTGACTTCGAGTATGTCCTCTGCAAGTTTCAGCAGTCTCTCTGCATTGCGGTTAATTACTGCTAGCTCGTCGCGAATCTCATTTTCATTTATCTTGGATTTGCCGTTTAGCTTTGATTCGAGTATTTCGACTCCGCCCATAATAGGCATAAGTGGAGTCCGCAGCTCGTGAGCAGCAATATTTATGAATTCATCCTTTAGCCTTTCAGTTTCTCGAAGCTTTTCGTAGAGTTCTTCCTGCTTGCGTATGTACTCATCTTTTAAACTGTCTACTTCACTGAGCCTTTCATGGAGTTCAGCCTGACCCCAGATTCCATCAAACATTGTAACATAGGGAATGGTATAAGACCTTGAATCTGAGCGCAAAAATGATACCATGCCGCCGGTATCGGGGTTCTGCGGTTCAAGGCGCGATTCCAGCACAAGTGAAGAATGTCTATCAACAATAACAAGTTCTATTGCTGTCTCTGATTTGATTTCGACTGTGATACTCCTGACAATTACATTAGGGTGGGAAGCGAACACAAATGAATTCTTGTTATGGTTGTAACTTGCAGGAAGCAAAATGCTAATCTGAACTCCTCTGTCTGCCGCCGTCAATATTTCACGAGCGACATTATGCGTCACTATCAGTGGCGAGATTTTATGTAGGTCACTTTCTGGAACTGAAACAAACCACATTATTCTATTTTGAGCACGAGACAAAAGGTCAATGCATACTTCAAGCAAGTCAGACTGGCTGGCTGCATGTATGAACTTGCTATCAGGCCCTGGCGAATGGCCCGTGATATCCTCCCTGCTGTCATTTAAGGAAGAGCCTGACAAACAGCACAAATAGAGTACGGAGAATATATAAGATTATTCACAGTACTTTTCTGCGGTACCTGCTTCAGCTACTCTGCACCCATTTCTGATTGGAGCTTATATTCTATCTCAGATTCTCTTCTGGCATCGACAGCTCTTTTTGCTACAAGGTATATCAGGCGTGCCACATACAGGTCTATACCAAGAATAAGTGCCATTTCAGCTGGAGGTGTCTTCAAAATGAGGTCAAGCGTAAAACCATGGCTTGCAAGTAACTCCTTCAGACCGTTGGCTATTTCAAGACCATTGATACTGCCAAGCATTTGTAATAAGTGGCAATATAGAAATAATATGCAGTACCAACCTTTCACCTAGAACTTTATACGACCAATGGCATATCTGCATCAGCGGATAAAAATCGGTAGCAGAACCCGCCGACTTGGATACAAAATAATAAAGTAGTATTTTCTGTCGAATGTTCTTACCGTGATATTCTTAATTCTTTTCCTCAGCAAAAGTTGGTTCTAGGTTACTCCGGTTGGTTTTTGTTTATTTTTGTGTTCTAGTTTCATATGTTGTTCCTTGTCCTGTTCTGTTGTAAAAGTTATTCCGCAGATGCTGCACTTTATACTTGATGAACTCGTGGGTTTATTTGTAGACACTATCTAGACATAGTTTTCATTGCATATGTAGGTTTTCAGATTGTATGCCATACAAAATGACAATCAGATGACAAGAAATGAAATTGACAGAAAGCAAAAATGTTATGATATTCGTATTATGGAAAGGGTATAACCAGATATCGAACAGTCTGACCGATATTATGCATCACTATCTTCCTGGTATGGGTATTCCGCCAAATATCAGGATGATTAATACCACTACTATTATTCCAGCAATTATAAGCGGCACCAGCAGCCTAAAGAACGCCAGCGCAACTACTGCTATAGCAGCAATTACAAGAAGCGTAAGTATTGACCCTTGGTATGGCACTATAGTAACGAAGACCGATAGAACCAGCAGGATGGCTGCAAGTGTCATCTACTCATAAAAGCTCAGAATCTGTATAATCAGTTTTTTTTATTTCTTCTATGAGAAACTACTACATATCTTGTGGTAACTGCGTTAGAAAGAGCATTGCAGACTGGTGGGGGAGAAAAGCGGGGGCATCAACCAGTCTGCAATGGCTTGTCTACCATTAAAATAGTATCACAGTAATAAAACCATTTGGTGCTATCTCATAGCACATTCTACGTGAAGCTTCTTACTATACAATGAAAGTCCTTTTATCTCAACACGTATATTGCAATCCACTTTTGGTCCCGTTAACCCAAAAAATAGATAACTATGGCAAATATTGACGCAAAACTGAGGCTAGAAAGAATGCTTTCTTCCAGCTCTAAATCTCTTGATTATGCCATAGGTGATACTCGATGTGAATGCCACTATTAATGTCCCGATACCGAGGTCAACCAGTGGAGCTGACGATATGGTAAACATATCCATCTTCCCGCTCCATCGTTATTATCACTTTCGGAGTCATATTCCAGCTCCTTGCTGTTATATGAAGGAAAATAGCATAGGGGGTGAGGCATCCATTATGCAAAGCTCATAAACATTTATTCAGCATGCTCGCAGTCCTTTGCGGGCTGATTGCTAGTTGCGGCTTGGCAAGATATATCCGTCCTCTTGTACAAAGGCCAAGTGTTTCAATCCACTTCTAGCAGGAAACCGTCCTCTGATACAGGCTGTTACTGCTCTTCTGCTTTTAACATTTTGTATTGAGCTAGCAGGGTATCATTTTGCAAGCAATTCTTCTATGACAGGACAATGGAGCCAGTATTTCATTCCAACTGCTTATGCAACAGACAGTTCAGGCCAGGGCCTTTCATCTGGTAACCAACATACTCTTTCCATAAATGTGGCTGATCTTGTATTTGACTCGTTTACTTCTATATACAGAATGTTTCTGGCTCTGGGATTGTCTTTTGTTGTTGCTATTGTAGTAGGTATTACTGCAGCACTCAAGCCTACTTTTTCCAAAATAGTTATTCCAATAGTGGATATACTCCAATCAGTTCCAATACTGGGGTTTTTCCCAGCCGCAGTTACATTTTTCATAACTGTTTTTAATGGGAGCCCTGTGGGTATAGAACTTGCTGCAGTTTTTCTTATTTTTACAAGCATGGTATGGAACATGATCTTCTCAGTATACGAATCTGTCCTCTCAATTCCATCAGAATTGCAGGAAACTGTCAGAGCATTCCGGGCTAACCCTTTGCTCCTATTCAGAAGACTGTATTTACCTGCAAGCACGCCAAAACTAATTTATAATAGCATTATGTCGTGGGCAGGCGGATGGTACTTCCTCACGGCCGCCGAAATTATTTCTCTTGGCTCAAAGACATATACTCTCCCAGGGCTTGGCAGCCTGCTGGCCACTTCAGTTTCGGCAGGCCTCTATGTGCAGGCTCTGGTTACTCTTGCAGTTCTTGTCGGGGTCATACTTATTATAGACTTTCTATTCTGGAGGCCGCTTGAATCATACGCCAACCGCTTCAAATACGAGTATTCGGCAGCATCTGCAACAGGTAGGGTTGCGAGGCTTTCAGGCCGCAGGGTTACCCTGCCTTTAGTGCAGCTGTCAGATTTTCTCATAAGGTACCCAAGGCCGGTTATCCATGAAAGGTCAGCAAAACTGATTGAAGCCATAGAAGATTCAATGTATTTATTTGAACAGAAGGTATTCCCCCGCGCTCACAAATGGTTTGATATCGAAGGAAATATCAGGCTATTCAAATGGGTAGTCCTGCCTGTAATTGCAGCATTTGTTATATCAGTTATAGTGCTGGAAAGCGGGACGATAACCAAGTCGTTTTATGCGCTTGTACAGATGTACGTTTCGCTGTACAGCGATCCGACTGCCAGAAAAATAGTTCTTCAGATACCACTTGCGCTTATACTGTCATACTTTAGGCTGGCAGCGGCTTATTTGATAACATTAGCGTGGACAATCCCTGTGGCAATCAAGATTGCTCGCGACCCGAAATTTAACAGGATTATGCCAGTGTTTCAGACATTTGCTTCTATTCCTGCAACTGCATTCTTTCCGTTTATGGCTATACTGGTCAATTATGTTCCGGGCGGCCTGGAGTTTCCGTCAATACTGTTGATACTGACTGGAATGCAATGGTACATGCTATTCAATCTTATCGGCGGAGTCAGGTCCATATCTGGAGATATAGAAGAGGCAGCAAAGGCGTTCCGCGTCAGTCGCGGCCAGTACGTCCGGAGGGTACTTTTCCCATCAATATATCCGTCGTTTATCACTGGCAGCATTACCGCATGGGGTGGCGGCTGGAACTCGCTAATAGTGTCGGAATACCTTGTTTTTGGAAACAAGACCTATTCTGTTCTGGGGATTGGTTCCCTTCTTGACACCGCTGCTTATGATCTGGGAAATACTGTACTTATCCTTCTCATTGTTGCAGTGATGGTGGTAGTGATTGTCACTGTGAACCGCATCGTATGGCGCAGGTTTTACAAGAAGGTCGTGCAAAAATACAGCATGAGCGGATAGCCAATCAAATTTACGACCATCTCTGACTAGACTCTTTCAGCCCATTACCATTTTAGAAGTTATATTACAGCAGTTTGTAGCAATCATATTACAGCAAATATATGGTGGTAAGCTTGAGCGACAAATCCAGTGTACCTCATACTTCGCCAATAGACACCAAACTTGATGCTAATGTCGCTGGCAAAGGAGTCTTGGGGATAGAATCGGAGGTTACCGGTGCTGACGAAATTGATACAGGATATGATACTCAACTGGAGAGAAGCTCAAGCCCTATCCTTGAAATTCGCAATGTTTCGAAGGAGTATATCGATATCCACGGCAAGAAAAATCTTGTGCTCAAGAACGTAAATCTGTCGATAAATAAGAACGAGTTTATTTCAATAGTAGGACCATCTGGCTGCGGCAAGTCCACTTTGCTCAGAATAATGATGGGCCTTGATTCATACACCAGTGGCGAAGTTCTATTTAAAGGAGAAGATGCCAAAGGCCATGTGAACCCCTATATGGCGATGGTGTTTCAATCGTTTGGACTTTTCCCTTGGCTTACTGTTCTTGAAAATGTGGAATTTGGATTAGAATCACTTCACATATCAAAAGAACAAAGAAAGCAAAAAAGCCTTCAGATAATCCAAGAGGTCGGTCTAGATGGCTTTGAAGATGCATACCCCCGCGAGCTTTCTGGGGGGATGAAACAAAGAGTAGGGATAGCCAGAGCTCTTGCTACTGACCCTGAGATACTGTTGATGGATGAACCATTTTCTGCTCTTGACCCCCTGACGGCGGAAGCTTTGAGGGAAGAAGTTCTCAAGGTATGGAGCAACAAGTTCACGACACCGGAGGTTGTGGTAATGGTCACGCATAATATTGAGGAAGCCGTTTATCTTTCAGACAGGGTAATCATAATGAGCCACAGGCCCGGAACCACTACCCATGAGATACCGATCAATATACCCCGCCCTCGTGAAAAGCGAGACAAGCTTCTTTATGAATATGTCGATCAGATAACTACCCTTATTGCATAACATGCAGAGGGCCGGGAAATCCAGTCACTTTGCCGCCTTGTTGCAGAGGAACTAAGACTTAAATCAACGGCAATTGCCAGTTACTGGTATAAATAATTGAGATATCCACCAGTAGATGACTCACTCTGCACATTATGCTCCATGGTCACATGGAACAACTGTTACATTCAGACTCTGTATGCTGTATTCAAGCGACAATGTAGAAATGCGATTGCAATATCGAAGGAGAATATACGGACTTGAATATTCCGAAGGTTCACTATGGTGTTTTGATAGGTTTTCTTGAGGTTCTAGATGATGGTGGAGGCAAGTCTGATGTAGTTAGCATTGCATCAAGGCAGGGTCTGCAGCTCGACGATCTTTTGCCGATACTGGAATCGGGCGAGATGCTTGGGCTGATAAAGGTTGATTCAGGCGATGTTGCTCTGACAGAAAAGGGTCATCTTCTTATCGCGGCAAGTCCAAAAGTGAAAAAAAAGATTCTGCGCGATATGATTTCCGACCTTGAAGCTTTCAGAAAAATTATTGATCTAATAAAGCAAAGCGGCAAGGACAGCGTAACAAAGCAGGATATTGTCGATTTTCTATCAAAAGAAGATACATTGTCTGCTTCAAGCCAAGACCCAACTGGCGACTTTAATTGGATAATAGAATGGGGCAGGCAGGCGTTGATACTAAAATATGATGCCAACAGCGAAAGCGTCAGCCTTAGAACCAATAAGCAGACGTCGCAGACCTGATATTGGACCGGATTTCGACAGATCATTTATCTAGACAATTCAAATTTCGGCTGCCAATTACATTTCCCTATCTCTATTATTTTGCAGTCTGGGCAGTAGAGACTTGCTCCTAGCTGTAGAATCTTGGACCTTGATGACAGTTGCCTGAGCCGACAATATACGAAATATAGCCATCTACGATCCGGACAGGTTCAAAGGCAACGGGATAGGCGGCTACCGAATTCTCGCTGTTTGGGACAAGTATGTTGAAGGGTCTGAACGTAACAGAATCTGGATCATCAAATGAACCTTGGCCGTACATTAACTGGGAAATCTCGACCTTGTAGCGCAAAGGGAAAGGCTTGTCTCCTGACCGATTCCACCATTCAATGCCGGTGAAATTATTTATACCATAAAACTGGCTTTGATACGGCAACTTCAACTCAAATGTTTCAGATTCACCTGTACCAAGATCTCTAACTGAATACTGGATTATTCCAGTATGATTGAACATTACGATCTGCCTATGGTATGAATGCCCAACTATAGGCAGAACCTTTGTGAATCTGTACTGGTTTACACCAGAATAAATAGCCCAGAAATTATTTTTGTCATTGAACTCGCAGATCAAATTTAGCTCAACTGCGATATTCTGCTGGTTGAAAAGCTCCAAAAGATAGAGCATCCAAGACCTGTCAGGGATATTATTGCCAAGATCTTCAACTGGCTTTATGATATCGGTTGTAGCAATGACAAAACCCGGAAATGTGGGACTTCCACGCGCATTAGCATAACATAGGGACCCTACCCAGAAATGGTTCTGAGCGCTCACATTCGATTCTCTCTCTACATGTAAATCAAGAGTTTGTTTTTAGGATTGTGATTTTATTTTCTTGGGCTTTTCATCGGCCTTTGGTTATCATTTCATTAAAATCGTCTATACTGCCGCTCGACGACAGACTGTTTCTAGACTATGGCCCACAAGCCTCTTGGCAAAACTGACTGATGGGTCAGTTATATTTATTAGAAACTGTTTGGTTCTATAACCCATGGCCGGGCCTAGGCCCCGAATTCTTGCTATTCTTGTACTGATGGCTACTGCTGCTGCCTTTCTACAGATAGGTGGAGCAAGCTGGGATGTAACATCACATATTTTGCTCAAACCCGAGACATTTTTCACACCGTCTCATGCAATCCTGTATTTTGGAGCTGTTCTGTCAGGCGTTGCGGCGATTGGTGGCCGATTATTTGTATCAAGATTCCGCAGCTGGAGCAGTCCTTTCAATACTGTGTTCAAGATCCTGATAATAGGATCTGCAATTGAAATGGTTGCAGGACCGTCTGACTTTGCCTGGCATAATGCCTTTGGGGTTGACGGTCTCCTTAGCCCTCCTCATCTTTTACTTGCTATCGGTATTCTTACAAATTCCATCGCGCCACCAATCGGCCTTTGGCGTCTGTCAAACCATGTACCGTCGTTCAGGAAAATAGCCAAAGTAGCATTGGTTCCGGCTTTTGCTTCTTTGTGGTTCTCTTCCATATGGTTCGCCTACATGTTTTCGCTTCCGATCTCAAATGGCATACATTTCCACTTTAACCCAAATCCCGACCTTGCAGTGGTCGTTGCAACAACAGTCATTCCAGCGATGAGTGCAATTGTATTTGTTGCAGCGCGCAGAACTATAGGTAAGCTTGGTGCGATCAGCACAGGAATTGTACTTGTTGGCATGAATATCTTTGCAAATATTTTGCCATCCCAGCTTCTTACACCTTTTCTTCCATACTATATGATCGTAGCTGTTCCGATGGTCATTGCAGGAGTTCTGCCTACTACTAGCAGGAATAGCAGGTCAGAATTGCTGGCAGGAGCAATAATTGGTTCTATATACTACATTCTATGCTATCCACTACTTCCTATGACATTTGCGAATATACTCGGATCACCGAACGCCTCGGTAGCTGATAGGTTGCCAAGTTTTCTGGCAACGCTACCCTCTGTTCTGACTGCGACTCTTGCTCCAGCAGCCGCAATGGGTGCAATAGGCAGCATTATTATCTTGAGGATAGCGAGAGAAAGACAGCCAGAAGCAAAGAGCATTGATGAAGGATCTATAGGCAGCAGAGTGAAATCCTAGTTGTGCCCAAAAGTTACAACTCACTATAAAACAGAGCTTAGGAGCAAGATACTAGAAGCCGCGGCAGAGAACTTTTCCAGATCCGGCTTTGACAGGACAAAGATGGAAGATATCGCAAGGACAATGAACCTAAGCAAGGGGACTATTTACCTGTACTTTAAGAGCAAAGAAGATCTCTTTTATGCCATCTGTGAGTACAAGCTGGAAGAGCTTAAAAGGCAGCTTTCGATGCTTTTCAAGAAAAAAGAAGACCTGATCTCTGATGCAGAAGTCTTTTATGACAATTATCGCAGGGCAGAGAGCGGAAGCGAAAGCGTATTCTTTGAAATGATTGCCGAGTCTACGCGCAACCCAAAGATCAAAAGCATACTTCAAGAGCACAGGAAAAAGATACATGACGTGGTCGTACAGTCATTGGAGCTTGATGTTCAGCGCGGTTTTTTTAATCATGGAATAGAAGAATTGGCGGCGATAGCATCTGGTCTTATCTCGCTATATGACGGCCTGATGCTAGCAAGGTTGCTTGGACTAAGTGAACAGGAAAACAAGAGGGCTTGGGTAGAAACGGTTAGAGCAATAGTCTCGGGCCTGACAAAAATAGAAAAGTGAATCTAGTCAGGCAGAAGCGCCTGTCTGAGACTCTTTTTTCTTCTTTTTGTTTTGCTTTCTTGCCACTGATGTCTTTGTCTTTTTGCCTTGGCTGGGTTTCTTTACAGTTTCCTCTTGAGAAACACCAGCTGTAGCCTGATTCTTTGCGATCTGGATTTCAATGAATGAGAGCCTTCTCTTGATCTGAAGTGTACTGTCAGCAAGCTCTTCTGTTCCGAGCTGTATAGACTCTACTATTACGTTTTTGATATTCTTCCTCACAATCTCGGCTACATCGACAGCAGTAGAGATATTCAGGCTTCCCCTTGCTCTAATGACTAGCTTGTCTGATGATTCTAGCCTCAAAATTGCAGGAGCAAGGTAATGGCCTGCTCTCTTTTGGCCAACAAGCAATGTATTGGCAGAAAAGACCTCTTGCCTCTGCTGATTGCCGGCAGACTCTGTATTCAAAGGAAAGTGCAAACCAACTTGTACTGTGTCGCGACCCTGTAATGGTTTGGTTATGGTTGTGGTTGACATTGTATCTACAGATTGTTAAATTGGCCTTGGGTTTAGATACTCTTTGTTAATTTCTTTTGCTCATCATGTATACTTTTGTTTTTCAGCTCTAGATAATATCTATACTACAGTCAGCAAACACGAGTATTATTGCGATCGTCGTTTCCGCTCTGGCTAACCTATCCTTACTTTATCATCTGGTATCAAACCAAATACCGTCACCGTGCTCAGGCAAACAGACAGAAAAACAAAAACCCTTTTAATTACCAAAATGAAGAGATTTTGCATGACGACATCAGGCAGTCCATTTGAAAGCGGCTCCGAATCAAATTCCGTATATAATCAAGACACGCTGGGGCAAGATTCAGAGGCCCGAACAATACAGGGTTCAGAAAACAGCTATGTGGATCAACAAGCAGATCAGCAGAAGAGTATGCAGGACAGTGCCATCCAACCTGCTGGAAGCGAAACTGCTATACTGCCTATTTCAAACCAGGAGGCTATGGTCGCGCAAGTGCTGAGAAGAACAAAGCGCAACCAAAAGCAGGTTGAAAAAATTCTGAATATGGTTGAGATTTTGCCAAAGCATGCCAAAAACGTAGACAGGATTGCAGCGCAGATAAAAGCAATGCAGGAGTATGCAAAGGATATGCAGAGGCAATTTGCACAGATTAGACGGCAGCTGTCGAGTATTGAAAAATTGCAAAAAAGGCAGCTTCAGAAATCTAGCCGCAAATCGCCAGCATTGAAAACCAAGAAAAAGTCCAAAAAAGGATCAAGACGAAGATAAATAGCGGGGCTTCCGTCTCCTTCTTACTCGATTCCTTCATCAGTAAAGTGTCAGAGCCAAACTCTTCCTGCACTGACTTTACCATCTTCGCTTTAGACTGTGTCCTGACTGAACACAAAAGGGCTTTTATCCAAGAAGACCAGTATTGTGACAAAGCAGTCTGAAGGAGAAATGCAGAGACATAGAATTGGACTGTCGCATCCTCGCATTCAATATTTGCTGGGTGCAATCCCACGTGGAAATCTGGGTATAATGTCACTGGCAGGCTCGCTTGGAAGCCTCAACGGAATTGCGTTGACGTTTCTTCCCATCTATTTTACTTCACTTGGAGGGTCTATCCCACAGTATGGCATAGTTACTGCCATGGGACTGCTTGTCGGCACCTTTTTTACCATCATTGGTGGAGCAGTTGTGCATAGACACCGGCCGACCAGAATACTGGCCGCAAGTTCACTTGCAGCTCCTGCTGCGCTCGTTGGCTACTACTTTTCTAGAGATTGGTTTGTATTGGCTATCATAATGGTTCTGGCAGCTACTGCAAGTATAAGCCTGCCTTCAGGAAGACAAATGGTTGCCGATTCAACTACTGCAAAGAGGCGGGCCACACAGCTGTCAACCTACCAGCTCTTTGGCAGTCTGCCTTCCATGTTTTCTCCAATAATTGGGGGTTATCTTGTAAGCGTGTTTGGAACGGTACCGGGTTTTAGAATCGCAGCAGTGATTGCCGCAGGCCTGTCATTTTGTGTAACATTTATCCTATTTCGTTTCTTGCGAGAAGATAAGACTCTATTGCACAATGCTGAGAATTATCCAAAGCCTCTCGTCTCCACAGATCCAGCCAAGCCAGCAGCTTCTCTTGTGGCAGTTTTCCGGTCAGTATCACGCGCGCCAGTTGCATTCCTTAAAAATGTTGCAAGCATACCTGCTGTGCTTGTACCCATTATGTCTGCATTTGTACTTGTGACTGTGGCCAATTCGATAGTGGGCTCATACTTTATCTTTTATGCTACCGACATTGTGAAGCTGAGCAGCCTGCAGTGGGGCATAATTGTCAGCGCCCAGGTGATCTTGGCTAATATATTGAGAGTGCCGCTCGGAATGCTAGCCGATAGACTAGACAAAAGGACCGTTCTCGTGCTCTCTATTGCTATGACAGCGCCTCTTCCTGCACTCTTTACACTTGTTCATTCATTTCTTGGGATATTGGCAATCTCGCTAGCTATGGTGGCAACCGGCATACACTATCTCTCTACTCACGAAGCCCTCCAGATAGACCTCACTCCGCGCCAAAAACAGCCAGTTGTCTTTTCTGTCTATGACTCGTCAGGGAACCTGGCAAAGTTTGTCGGAGTAATCGCCGGAGGCATGCTGTTTGCAGCCAATTATGCACTTCCATTCTATGCCTTTACAATAATAGAGGGCCTAGCGGCAGCAATAGTTTTCTCGAGCCTGTTTCTCAGTAAAAAGTGGTTAAGTTTGTTTGCTCCGGCCAAGAATTGAGCATATAGTAACTGCTGGTCGAGCCAATATCCATATGCAGCTACGAAAGTGAACGATAGAACTTCAATAGATTCGGAAGCAAATCATCGCCGTGTTGAAGTGACATTCTCCTCTTTTGAACTTGAGCCCAATGCTCTGTATAGGAGAGAGTAACATCCTGTATATTATCTGCCATAAAAGCGAAAACAAAATAGTATTCCTTGCCCCAGTTCTGCTCATAGTGCTTTGGGTGGTTAAACGAGGTGGGAAGCTGGAGAGTGGAGTCTATGTGAATCCACCTTCCATCTAGCATCACTTCATTCCAGCAGTGGTCAAGGTAGTCATGAACAATTCTTGTATGAAACGACAGTGATTGTAGGATAGCGCCAAATAGCATGGACCATTCGCTGCACCTGCCGGCTCTGGTTTGTGCTATTTTCAAGACTTCGGCATACCTTGGAAAGGTGTATTTTTCGCCGCACTTTGGACAGGTGTGAACTTCGACCTTGCGCAGTTGCCATGAAGTTCCTTCAATCACTTCTGGCTCCATGGTGGTATCGTTACCATTTTTTCCTCTATCTGCGCATCTGGGGCATTTGATCACTTTTGGAACCCAGTGCATAAAGTCGCTCTTGAACCAACGCAGAAGTGCTGGAATTATGTCTTTATCCTTCAGTACAGCCTCAGGCACCAATTCGCTGATATGTGACAGGATGCAAGGATCGTTGTACTGCTCGGCAACTTTTTTGTATAGCAAAAAGGGACCTTTCAACGACTTGAAGTCGATAGAGCAGCTCACTTGCAATATAGTCAGCAGATCTTGGAAATATTCTTTACTCTACTCCGCTCTACGTGGTTGCTCTTTCCATCTCAACCAAGTAGCACAATGGCCTTCCCAAAATCGCTTCCTGATAGCTGATCAAGACGAAATTATTTGATTGTAAAAATCTAGCTGATAAATAAACAAGATAAAAAGTCAAACATAATCTTGGCTAAAGGTAGATCAAGTCTGCATTTCGTGTCTGTGTATCAAGAATCATTGCTGTGGCCAAGGTGCCAAAAAATAATCCATGCGCAGTGCCAGGATTTAGAAAAACTGCGTGCTTGTACATGCCCACTCTTTTATTCTCTGCCAAGTGAGTGTGTCCGCATATTATTACGTCATATCTGTTTGATTCAACAAATTTTTCCTTCAAGCTTTTGTCTGTTCCGTGGTAGACAGCGAATTTTAGCCCCTCCAATACAAGCTCACAAACATCTTGTTCTACCTGACCACCGATGTCGCTGAATGCTTTGATAATTTCTTGTCTGTTGGCCAAATCATTATTTCCAAGAACGCCTACAAGTTTTACACCTGCAAATGCCCTGACGGTTCTGCCAGTGATATAATCACCTGCATGGATTACAATTTTTGCCTGCCTATCTTGAAATATCCTGACTGCATGCAATACATTTCCTATATGGTCATGAGTGTCAGAAATTATTCCAATTTTCACATTGTATCTAGATGGCGACTCTTTTCTTTTATTGATATCCTCTGCTTTTTGGCCAAGGCAGCTAGAAATGGTATTCACACGCCGGGAACGCTGCCTCCAGGCATAGAGAATTCTACTATATCATTATAGCCTTGTGTTTTTATAGAAGTTTAAGATAGAGTTATGCCATGAGATACCGTAGCAGAACTGACATTGTATCCCAGATACTGCAGGCTGCTGAGCATGGTTCAACAAAAACCAAGATAATGTACAAAGCCTTCCTGTCGTATGCGCAGCTAAAGGAATATCTCTCTATACTTGTAGAGAATGGACTTGTCGAATATGAGGAAGGAAGCAAAAGTTACAGGACCACTCAAAAGGGCTCCATGTTCCTGAGAACATATAACGACATGGATGGGCTGATAGCAAGCGGCGACGCGCTTACTGCGGCTGATGATAGGTAGACCGTTTATTTTCGAGAACACAGCTGCAGGAACTTTTATTTTGCTATCCTCTAGTTGAGACAGGCATTCCAGCACCATACTCTTTTATACGCTCGTAATTCTGCCGATGCAAACCATTTACGCAACTAAAATTTTTCTACCAGTACACAGTCTCTGATTGCAATGGAAAACGATGGCAACTCACCGTACATTGTATCTGACAGGGTCAGCTTCAAGATATACTGCGCTCAACGCCATTTGGACAACATCAAATCAATAGAATCTTCATACAGAATCGGTAGCGAAATGACCGCTGAAATCGAAGCTGAGCTGGACTGTCTTTTCTGCCAGATAACAAGTGCCATCGACGCTTTACTTGTTCTGATTAATGATAGATTCGGATTTGGTATACCAGTAGAACAGGTTAACATAGACAGAGTGCAGAGTGAGCTGAATTCAAAGACCAAAAAATTTGACCTACTTGTAGAGTTGCATGCTGCAAGGGAGTATGGAAGCTGGCTCTGGCATGTCATCAATATGCAAAACCAAGCTCTACGCCTTCCATTAATGCCACAGATTGAGGCGCTTTCCCTCGAGGTAAAGTCAAGCCAATCTGATTCCAGCAATTCAAAATACGAAAGAACCGTAACATATCTTGAAACTGTAGTCGATCGGGCTAAAAGCCTTGTCTGGGAGATAAGAAAAAAAGACAGGTTGCTGCTCCAGCGCGCCTAGTTTCTTCGCTCGGCCTTTACAAGCACACCATATTTTGGCCTCAAAGTGACGGCAGGCAAAAGTGCGACATTGTGACCTGGCACGAGTCTTATCTTCCATCTGTGGGCAATTATGGCTATCATCAAGATCCCTTCCGTCCATGCAAAGGGCTCGCCTATGCATGACCTTGGGCCTCCGCCAAAGGGAAAGTATGAGAACCTTGGCAGCCGTGCGATCCCTTCAGAGAGCCACCTCTCGGGGACAAACGAATCAGGCTGGTCATAATAACGTCTATCCCTATGCATCAGGTACTGACTCATTATCACGACAGACCCCGCAGGGATAGTATACCCTGCTGCTTCGTAGTCTTGCAGCGTCTTTCTTCCCAAAGCCCATGCCGGAGGATAGAGCCTCATCGATTCTCTGAAGACCGTTTCAGTGTAGGTCAGCTTTGGAATGTGGCTTACTGAAGGCAGAATGCTCTCGTCTGCGGCGACATTTCCTACAACTGCTTCAAGTTCCTGCAGCAGTTTTCTTTCAATCGCAGGGTTTTGAGAGAGCATGTAGAAAGTCCAAGTAAGGGCATTTGCCATTGTTTCATGGCCTGCCAAAAACAGCGTCATAGCTTGGTCTCGAACCTGCTGGTCGTCCATTTCGTATTCCGTTTCACCAGAGGCTGATTGTCGCTGCATTATGCCAAGAAGCATCGAAAGCAGATCCACTCTGCCATCCATACCAGGTTCATTTCTGCGCTGGCTTATCATCTTGTAAATAATATCGTCAAGCACCTTTTTGGAGCGCTGTACTCTTCGGTTTGAAGGAAGAGGCAATTTTTCGAAAAGCTCACCAAAAGGGCTCCTGAGCCTGTTGAAATATTCAACCAGCACCCTGACAGCGTCTGCTACCTGGCCAGCTTTTTGTTCTTCAATATCCGAGCCAAATAGCGTTTTACTTACTATGGCTAGCGTAAGTTGCATCATCTCCCTGTGGATATCAAATTCTGATCCATCTTTCCACCTGTATGAGGTCTGCAACCCCAGGTTTGCCATAATATCGACGTAGGCCTTTATTCTATCGGGATTGAAGACAGGTTGGATTGCCTTTCTCTGCATAGAATGGATCTTGCCTTCGCTTGTCAGCAGACCTTCTCCAACCACCTTCTTTATTATCTGAGTTCCACGACTTTTGACAAATTTATGATTGTTAGTGACCAGGACATCTTTAATCAGATCTGGGTGGTTGAGAAGATAGATATGTTGTCTGCCGAATTTGAAATGACAGATATCTCCGTATTTTTGTACGCAGTCAGAAAGTAGGTTAATGGGATCATTTATGAATTTGAAAAGCAATGTTGTCGGCAACATAGAGTAAGGCCCAGGTGGATACTTTGTCGCCGATCTTGGACGAGAGTTTGGATTTGGATTTTGATTCTGATTTATATCTGAATCTGCCGGTGGTCTTTCCACAACAGGATTTAATGGATTTTGATTGATATATTATCATTGGCAATCCGAAATCAATGAATGAACGAATGAACGGACGGATGATCCGTCAAGCAAATCCCATCCGACTGACAGTATCCAAGAATTTAGTTGTCTCAATGTTGTCGAGCTTCTGTTGCAGAATAGATGACAAGTCCGTTTGCTGCTCGATCTTGCCGCCGTTATTAACGCTATGAAAAAGCTATGCTACAACTATCTCTGATTGGCTGCTACTTTGAGAGTATGCCATTCTGTATTCCTTGACATAGTTTTGCTTGATTGTATCGACCAAGCTGTCCATCTCTTCTATGCTTCTTATCCTTTTGATTCTTGCTGGTGTAACGCCCAAGCTCAATAGTTCGTTCGCAAGATGTGATTTTTCAGGTAGCTTGTCTATGAAACGAGAAGCAGGCATTTCTTCTCCAAGTATTTTCTTTTTTTCTCTTATATAGTTTTTAGAACTGAATGTACTATTATTCTTATACTAAAATATTATAGTATATGTAGAATAAAGGTAAACTGAAACAGAATAGGGGATGTTTTTTTTGTCAAGCTGTATATTAAATTTTACCACCAAGATTTATTAGCAAAAAATCAACTAAAGATTCTGTGAAGCGTCAAAGCCAGCCGGTTGAGGTAATAGAGTCTGTCTACCATTTGATAAAGAGCCAGACTGGCAAGATAAGGCTCAAGGACATTATTGAAATTATAGGAAGCAGAGAAAAAGCTCATTATGCAATAGTCTGGCTGACTCGGAAGAGAAAGATCAAACGAGTGAAAGGGTTTGGAGAAGGCGGAATTGAATATTTTTACCATGATCTGCACCAAGGCCGAACAAGAGGTATAAAAAGAGAAGGAGAAGCGGAAGAAAAGTATTACTCAAAAAGAAGCATGATAGCAGAGTAGAGGTGCCCTCTGCTTCCACAGTTGCGCCTCTTGTTCAAAAATGGCTACAAAGGAAAGGATGTTATACCGAAAGGCTTTCGTATTTACATAAGAAGAATTGAGCTTTTTCAGGCCTGGCCTCCTTATCTTCATAGGGGGTTTAATCATTGCAATTCTGTTCTTTTCATACTTTATCTTCCCTGACGTTATGTGTCCCGCGCTTGTGAAGGGTGTGGACTTTAGGAACCAGTCTGCGTTAAATAAGGACCCATTCAGAGACCTTTGTATATCAATTTCAAGATGATTGGCAGGCAGGAAGGTAGTCAGGTACAAATTACAGCAATTTGATGGTGGAAAAGAAGGGATGCGCAAAAAAGACGTTGTTGCATTGGTTATAGTCGTTTCGTTTACGGTGGCCCTGCTTGTCGGCATTTTCGCTTTTCAGTATTTTCAAAGCTCTATTATTCCTCCAGAAGATGTGTCAGCAAGCGATGCGATATCAATTGTGATGCAAAAACAGAATAATACGGCATATACGAAAGAAGACTATGTTGCAAGTTTTGTATATCTAAAGGGCGACGGCAAAGTATACCAAGCTGATGCCACGACAAACCAGGTGGGTAATTTTCTCACCACTACAAAGGCTCCGCAGACAGGAGGAAGCTATTTTTCTTGGCAGGTAAAGAACGAAAAAGATAACTCGACTTTTTATGTCGATAGCGCTGATGGAAGCATTATCTCAAGTTCAGGGTAACCCAGGTTACTTTATTTGCTTGCCTTTTCAGGTGGACAGCACGTACCTGGACAGTCGTCATAATCAATAGCATCTTACGTTACGTCAGGCGAATAGTAACGAGTAACCTTCAATAGCAGGCTTTATTTGACCGCTTATTATAAAATCTGGCATGAAGCAGAGGGAGCAAGCAACAGATAGTGATGGACATTTGTCGCATTCAAGCACTCATGGCTCGCACGAGGTTGAAGAACCTGATGTGATAACAGTACTTGCACCAAACGAAAAACTTGCGGAAAAGATGAAAGAGAACGGACTGGATTGTCGCGCCATTGATATCGGCTCTACTCCCATTGAATCAGGACCTTTTTACAGCTATAACTTTTCTTCAAGCGACAAGCTCATAACAAACAGAGGTTGTGTCAGGGTTTTTGGAAGAAACATTGACATGGTTCAGGTAATCCAGAGGTTCTAGCAATTGTCAGACAGATACCAGGATCCAAATCCACTTCCAGGATCGCTGCAATACTACCAGGTTCACTATATCGTAGAAGGATCTGCACCAGACAGGTCTCTTCTTATAGGCAGGTGCATTCCGGTGACAAAAGGCCATTTTGGATCAAAGAGGGTGGTAAAAGTAAAGTGGGAAACGTCGGATGTCCTTGCAAATGCACTCCAATCCGACTCGCAACTGGATGCTCTGCTGAAAGATGTGCTGCTAAATGAAGGAGAGATAAGAATAGACCCGCTAAATGACCATGTTCGCATATACGGCCGGTGGAAACATGACGAAGAGCCAGAATTTAATCCAAAGATGTTTGAAGCAGCAGACAGGATTGCAATGCACATAAAAGAGATCATTGGAAAAGACAAGAAATAAAATAGAAACGACCGAGTTTATCCGAGTAGGAATGGCATAGCTTGGGCTTGCTTGACCTACATATACATATTTATTTTGCCGGCGCGGCTGTTTATTCTATTCATTGCAAAGCGTCTGCCCTGTCTGCTACAAGTTTCTCCAGACAATCTATGACAAAAGAAAGATGAAAGAAGTAAAACTGATTGAAAATGGTAGCAATATGCAGTGTACAAGTATTTATCACAAAAAACTAATCAGCTGACGTACACAAGGTTCTGACTTGAGCCTGCGGAGGAGTTGACATAAAGCAAAAGAGATTAAAGGTCGTCCATGCCAAAAGTACCGTAGCACTGATTGCATCGAAACTTTTCTCTTCCTGGCTCTCCTGATTTGACTTCTAGCTCGCTTTTGGTCTTGCATCTTGGGCATCTTCCATAAATGGTCTTTTTGGGCATCTGATTGTACCACAGGAATGTACAAGATATAAGAATTGATCTGATCTGATCGGCTTCCAAGTTATTTGGGCTCACCATTTAGGTCTTGATTCTGCTGATTGTTGAAAGTAGTTTTTAGCATTACGAAGGGTATGGGAAAAAAGAAACCCATGTTCTTCAGACATGGGATGAATTTATTTCTACAACATACGATCGCGGATACCGGGGCCGGCGAAGAAGACTTGCAGACTTCAACTACGACTCTTGTTTGAGCCCCTTGTTAGGCGGTTGACAGATTTGTACCACATTTATCAGCTCATTATTATGCCTGCGAGCCGAGTGTGTGGCTAGGAAACACACCATATCGGGGTCCAAATCCTGGATAGAGTGTCATGCCTCCATCGACGAAATACGTGGCTCCTGTAACATAGCTGGCTTTGTCTGATGCCAAAAATTCAACCACGTTTGCCACTTCTTCTGGACTGCCGACCCTCCTCATCGGTATCTCGGCAAGGACACGCTCAAGTTCTTTTGGATCTTCCTGCAGGACCCTGTTCATGTCAGTCTGTATTGCTCCCGGAGCTACTAGGTTTGCTCGGATGTTGTCCCCGGCAAGTTCCAAGGCCATCGTCTTTGTCATCATTTCAATCCCGGCTTTAGAAGTTGCATACGGGACGTAAAATGGCTTTGGGATTGTCTGATGGACAGATGATATGTTTATTATACATCCACCCTTTGGATCCTGATTCTGCATTCGCTTTACAGCTTCCCTGCTGCATACAAATGGTCCGGTCAGGTCCACATTGATTATCCTGTACCAATCATCCAGTGTCGTCTCTGCAAACGGCACTGCCTTCTGTATTCCTGCATTATTTACGAGAACATCTATTCTACCAAAATGAGATACAGTTTCATCTATCAACCTGATGCAATCCTGTTCCATGGCGACATCTGCCTGGACAGCAATAGAGTTGCAGCCGTATGACTTGAGTTCGTCAGAAACAATTTGGGCATGTTCTAACTTTCTAGAATTGGTCACGACTGCCTTGTACTGTTTTGATTTTGCAAATGCAATAGCTATGGCCTTACCTATTCCTTCACTTGACCCAGTTACTACCGCAACCTTGGGATATGCCCTATCCATTGACCTTTAATAGCGCACATAGCCTATAAGGCAAACCGGGTCTACTGTAATGGTGTTTTTCTTTTGTAATAAGAAACTGCAATCGTTACTGAATGGTTATTAACCAAGGGGCAAAAGATGTTGTTTGAAAGTACAGCGAGCAAAAATAAAAAAAATAAGAGATTAGCTTTTTGTTGGAATTAACACTTGTGCTTCCTTTTTCTGTGAATCAAGTGTTGCTTTAGACATTGCTCTTGCAGAATTTGTGGCAAAGGAGTCTTTGATGGTATTTACCGTTTCTTTGGCTGCCGCCGTTGTTTGCTCCACGGCTAGTACAGTTTCCCTTATCACACCATGATCTACTATCTCTTTTGCAGATTCGTTAATCTCGACCATTGTATCCCTGGAAGCCTGTGCTGCTATCTTGACAGCTTCTGCAAGCTCATTGATTGCTCCGCTCTGACGGAGAATTCTTGCAGTCTCTTTTATCTTGATAGATGAGTCGCGTATGCTTTTTGCGGCGCTTTTTATGGCCTCAGCCGCCTGCTCAGCATCAAGGTCACTTTTGGCTGATTGCTGACGCTTATCCATCAACAGACAAAGGCTTCTGCAGTTTAAATCAGAGAAGTGATTCTATTAGTACATATTGTTCGAGAGATTCAATCCATGTGTCTGGTGAATGTCATGTGATATTGCTTTTATCATATAACTTGAAGTCTGTACACGCATGATAATTCTCTATCCGTCTAATTCTTTTCTATGCAAAGTCAGATTTAAGAGGCCGAGTGGCCTCCAATATGCAAATTGACCTTACTGGGACAATGTATTGTCTGTACGGGAAGTCTTATTCCTTGTCTTTGACTTTGCAATCGCCGCTGATATGACAAATGCTCCACCGCCGGTTGCAAGTGCATACAGGATGGAATGCTCTATGCTTGCTGTTGTATCGATAACCGTCCACGGGTCTTTGCCCTGATATGGAACTGAGCTTTCTTGCTTTGGATCAAGTTTTACCTGTTCATATTTTGATGGTTCTATCGGATAGCTGTTATCTGGTGTGTGGCTTGAAGTCATGAAAGTTATTACCGGATTGTTGCCCTGTGTTATGATGCCATCGTACTTGACTGTCCACTGATAATGGATCCGATGTGCTATAGCAAAGAGGCTGCCGGCACCGTTGTCAGAGGAAGGTGTGCCAAAAGAGGCCTTGTAATATACAAAGACCGGCTCGGGGTCATCTTTCTTTTGGTTTCCGTCGTGATTCCATATGTACCAGTACATGTATACCTTCATGTCGTTTCTTTCATCGGTTGAGAAAATGACGCTGTAAGGTTGATCTCCCTTTAAAGTGAATCCAACGGGGAATTGCTTTGTTGCAGATCCATTTTCTGTTTTGATGAAGGGCAATGTTGAAGAGTTGACCGTCTTGAGCGGTAGGGCAATATAACCAGAAAAGAAGAAAAATGCTATAATTGCAGCTGCAATAGCGATGGCAACAGGAATACCATATCGGTGCATTAGTGACACTGCATGAATAATGGATCATCAGATTAAAGGCGATTTTAGAAGATTAACAGGGTCATTTTTCCACACGATTCAGACTTGCGGCTCTTCGGAGCTTCTGAGTGCTAGGTAGTTAAACTATATGGTACCGAGTTGCCGTTATCATTCAGGTCAACCCCGAGAGAGATCATGCTCCGTTTCTGGATCTTGCAATAAAATCTACTACCTATTTGTTGGATGGTTACGTCAAATTTTGAACAACTCTAATTAACTCTTCTTATCTATCTTGAAGACTCTGCCGTTGACTACCTTCTTTACAATCCATCTGAGATGGCCGGTATGACATTTGATGCAGTGTGGAATCCTGTCAAAGTTACATTTCCTCACTCCGTCATTTTCTTTTCCGCAGTATAGACAAATAGCCAAGTAGCAATTACTAATGGCAGTCACCTAAAAAGATGCTGCAAGAAACAGTAGTAAGATGACCGATTGACGAACATATATGGCCATATTTTCAACTTGGCCTCTTGACACCATACAGCAAATTTTGGTCGGGGTTTTAACAATCTAGTCTGTATGAATAGCTCGCCCAAGATTTTTATCTTTAAAGTTTGTAAATAGATTATTGCCAGCTTATATAAAATGCACAAGCTGTAAAATTGAATTTGAATCAAAGATCAAATTCAAGGCTACTTACGAAGCATACCAAAGATTAGCGCAAACTGTCGCATATTTTGAAAGCTGCCAATCTTGCGGTACTTGTATCAGTTTTGGTAATGATAACTTTTACTGGTTAGATAACAAGCCCGATTAGCCCAATGGCTTTTGGTTCTAAATGCAAAGAACAATACAACAACCTAGTTGGCATTTCAGTGTATTTGACCCAAACAAAATAGCCAATTGCCGCACGTAATACGACCATGAAGATCATGACCATTTTTAATCACAAAAGCTCAGGTCGTATTCGTTTTACTAATACGATGTTCATATGCCTAAAGTGCGGCAAAAAGCTGAAAACTTTGCATGAGCGAGTTTATGGCGATAGGCCGCATTATGTACCTGCGGGCTACCATTGCGAGACATGCCGAATTTATTACGACGTCAAAACAAACAAAACGTCGCAGGCTGTCTATGGTGCAGCTAAGGTAAAAAAAGTGTTAGGCGGGCTACCCGCCAAAGAAGTAGAAAGCGCAATTGAACAACAAAACGCATACGAAAACCACCACATGCGATCGCTGCACAGACCGTATGCGATTTCGAGTGAAAGCGAATGCGAAAACGAGTCTGGCGATTTTAGCCAAAACCCAGTCGTCGTGCATGAGACGCGATGGACTGGGTGGGATTTGAACCCACGACCATGTGCGTGCGAGGCACACATTCTACCGGACTAAACTACCAGCCCTTTCAGCGATTTGAACTGCAACGTGATCCCGAATATAAAATATCGGTAAAGCGGTTGTACATCAAAATACTACTCGTTGAGTATGCGAGGTTATCAGCCTGCAGTATATTTTGTACACGAGCATAGTTTCCTCTCAGCGCCCGATTCATTTACAACAGCGACTAAACATCTGCCACTGTAAGTATGCTGCCATTCATGATGACTGCAGCTGCATAGTGGTCTCTTTTGCAAAAGTTGATTCACGTCGACTGTCTCTTTTGAGCTATGCATTGAATCCTCTGCTGAATTTGTGGTGTTGCTAGGTATCTGTTCGAGTTTGTATGCACTGTTTGAAACACTTTGGATGCTCATGAGTAGACAATCGTTGTAGTTTACTTAAATCATAGCTCCAGAAAAGTATTAGAAAAAAGATCCTTCTGTCTGGCCTATTGTCCGTGCTTCTTGAAACAAGTCTGCGGCTCGACAGACCAAATTGGTGGTTCTAGGTTTCCTATGCCGCCTGTCTGACTGAATAGGTTACAGACTATAGAAGTAATAGATTAAATTACTTTACAGCAAGATTGGAGATATTGCAAAGATTTCGATATGTAATAGTCTTGCTTATAATTTTCTCTCTGTCAGTGTCGACGCTGTCAATGTCTACTGATGTCTATGCCGCTCAACCACTGGTATCACATATAGTACAGACAAAGAATAGTGATAACTTTGTTCTTTCTTTTGAAGCTTCAAATCTTGATAGAAGCCATGCCTTTGTCTATAATTACAGCTCACCAAAGACACAAGACTGGATCCTGAATATTGAGGATAACCTAACATATGTTCCGCGTGATGGATCAAAGACAATTATCAGGCTTCACGAGCCAGCTCCAAGCGACAAGTTCATAGAAGTGGCAATTTATGGCGACCAGACCAGAGAATTCTGGGTAGCTGTAAACTCTATTGACACAGGATACACAAGGGTAGTGGATCAAAAGCCTGATGGGTGGTCAACCGAAGGCCCAATTTCAGTCGGTTACGAGGCTGCTCAGGGCCTCAGTGTTACTGACGGCAAGAGAATAGTGATCGATAGAATGAACTTGAATGGTTTTGTCCTTGGGTCTATTTCGGTATTTGGAAAGGATAATTCTACAGCTCCGGCCAACACATATGGCGGGACCATGTCGTTTAATTTGGACTTTGGCAATCCTGCTGACTCGCCTCTATTTTACTATCCTGTTGCAATCACTGTGGGCGTAATAGCTGTCATCGGTGGCCTGCTGGTCGTGAAGAAGAGAAGAGCAGACGATTGACGTGATGGTAATAACAGGCCTTTCAAATCACAAGACAGCAACCAAGCAAACGAAACAGGCCGGTTACAAGTGCGGATGAAGTAAGAAAGATACAGCTACCCAAATTGCTTTTACTCAACTATCTTGCCGGCTTGAACTATAGATTGAGGAGGAACGCATCTGCCAGGAAGGATAATCACTCCTGCGCCAATGGCCGAGTCCCTGCCGATGACAGCCCCAAACTGCTGCATACCGGTATCAACAAGCTGGTCTCCTATTTTGTACCTTACGTTTTTGTTATTTAGCAAGACATTGGTCGTTCCGACATATCCGCCAAGCCAGCTGTTCTGGCCTATAATGCTATCAAGTATTACGTTGTGGTGCGCTATCCTGTTGCGACCTGCCAAGTAGGTTCTTGCAACTTCGCAATTGAATCCGATAGTGGTCTCTGGCCCTACCATACAGTTTCTGACAAGCGACCCTGTTCCGACCCTGCTGTTTTTGCCCAGGTATACAGGGCCTTTTATCTTGCAGAAATCGTCCACAAACACTCCATCTTCTATTACGCAAGGACCTTTGATGACCGAGGTTTCTGAGATGGACGCATTTTCCGACACTAGTCTTTCTTTTACTTCTGACTGAAGAATCTTGTCCATTGCGGCCAGGATATCCCAAGGATATACTATATCGCTTATTGCAAGCTTGCCTGTCTCTGCTTCTGTAACAATAGAGCTCAAGCCAAGCTGCATTACTTTTGCTTCCAGACCTTCATTTGGTATGCTTGTGCTTCCGCTGTATTCATTTACTGAAAGTGATGGAAAATTGCGTTGTATCATATCGCTTACTGCAGAAAACTCTGATGGAACAAGAATCTTTTCTATCTGCTCGTGAGCTGAAATTCTAGATACGTTATGGACAATCAGCGGTTTTCCAATTATCTTGACAGAGCATGCTGGGCAATCGTTCTCATCCAGCATCCTTGCGAGATGGTGTCTGTTATCCTTCAGAGTTAGTATCACATGAATACAATCTAGTTCGGTTCTTGCGATAGTTAAGTGGCGCCAATCTATTTACTAGTAGAATCAACCAGTAAGAGCTGGCAATTTTCTGGTCTGCCTTGCGGATTTTGGTAAAATGCATACGCCGTGCTTGAATCAATATGTCACATCCCAAGCACCAAGGAAAGGTCTGGCACGTCGGACGCCCGCTGGCTGCGATTCTCCCATTTAATTTAATTTAATATATATCGCCAAACAGCCTTTCCACTTTCCAGAGGAGGTTTTGGCACACCTTCAGGCATTACTGCATGCACGCACATTGCATTCGTCATTTTTAAGATGTATCAGTTGATCTTGACAGCAGTGCCTGAATCTGCCTTGAGCCATCTTCCGAAATAGATAGGATTTTAACCACTTTGCTCCAAGCCCTGAAATGGTGAGCCTGACGAATATCTTGCGGAGCAGTCAGATTTCTTTTCAAGAATTAAAGATATACAAGCTCAGAGAGCCACAGAGGTGTCTGCAGGTCTTTTGATGCAGAACTCTTGTGATGTCATTGTTACAAATGCATCTGTAGTCATGCCAATGGTTGGAATAGTAGAGACAAATATCATGATAGAAGGTGGCAGGATAAAATCCCTTGTCAAATCTCCAGCCAATATTCAGGCTTCCAGAACTATTAACGCCAGCGGCAAATATGTTCTACCCGGAGCAATTGATCCGCACGTCCACTATGGTGTCTATACACCTATAGACGAGGCCGCAAAAACCGAGTCAAGGTCAGCAGCGGTGGGTGGCGTCACCACAATTATGAGGATGCTGAGGCTGTGTGGAAGTTACACCAGAATTCAAAAACAACTTGAAGCAAGCGGTGGAAGACACTTTGTTGATTACGCTGTCCATGCCTCGATACTCAAACCAGAACAGGTCCATGAGATGCAATACCTCAAACAAACGGGAATCAATTCCTTCAAAATATACATGAACCTCGGAGCCGAGCTGAACCATATTCTGGCAGACATTGAGCCTGAAACCTATGCTACAATGGACTGCGAAGTAAACATGGATGACAGCCTTCTGTCCAGTATAATAGAAAAGGCCGCCGGGCTGAACGCTATATGTCTGGTTCATGCAGAGGACCCGGCGGTATGTTCTGAATATATCAAATCAGGGAAAGAGCGTGGTCTTTCAGGTCTGAAGGCATGGTCTGACTGCCGACCGCCCAGTTCTGAAGCATCAAGCGTGACAAAGGTCTGTGAAATAGGCAGAAGATTTGCAGGCAGCCTTTATTTTGTACACATCGGATCAACTGCAGCACTAGATGCAATTCTTGCCCAGAGAGAAAAAGGCAACTTGGGAGTATACGTCGAAACATGTCCTCACTACTTGACGCATACGATTGATTATGAAAGTGTAAATGGCAAAGTAGTTCCACCCCTCCGCTCAAAAAGTGACCTTCAGAGCACATGGTCAGCTCTCAAGAATGGCATAATTGATACGGTTGGAACAGACCACGTTGCCAACAGAATTGCTGCAAAGACAGGCAAGGGCGATATCTGGTCTGCCCTTGCAGGCTTTCCGGGAGTCGCCACTATGCTTCCCGTCCTTCTCGGCAAGGGTGTCAATGAGGGCAGAATAAGCTTGGAGAGAGTGGTCGAAGTCACAAGCTACAATACATCCAGAATATTTGGACTCTATCCCAAGAAAGGTACATTGCAAGAAGGATCTGACGCTGACCTGACTATTGTAGACCTTGACCTTGAGCAGACAGTGACTCCTGACCTTTTGCAATCATATTCTGATTACACTGTTTATGATGGCTGGAAAATCAGGGGCTGGCCAATTATGACTCTGGTGAGAGGAAAAGTAGTGATGGAAGGTGGCAAGGTTGACGAAGGGTCGCTTGGACATGGCAAGTATATAGCAAGGCCAGTTGAGCCGGCAGAGATCAGCCCATAGCCTGACCATTCTTCGCTGTCATCCTTTGCAAAACCACACCTGTCTCTCAAAAGTGGTTGATAGACGTAATTTATGGCATGATCTTTTCAAATGATCCATCATTTTTTGCCTTGTAATAGACGTCTGCTATTCTGGAGAATAGACCAACTTCAAGTACACCTGGGATGCTTTTCAGCTCAAGTTCCTTTTTTCTTGTGTCTGCAATAAAATCAAATGCCGCATCAATTATCAGATTGCCATTTTCAGTCACAAACGGGTAGCCTTTGTCCAGCACTCGCAGAATCGGCCTTGCACTCATTTGAGCAAGCCTGTTTGAAACAAAAGAGCGGGCAAATGGATGAACTTCAATTGGAACAGGCTTGTTCAGGTTCTCCACGAACTTTGCTGAATCTGCAACTATGACCACGCGCTTTGCAGCCAAGATAAGCACTTTTTCCCGCAATAGAGCTCCGCCGCCTCCCTTTATCATGTAGAATTTCGAATCTATCTGGTCGGCGCCGTCAAAAACGATATCTACCCTTGGAATGGAATTCTCATCAGCTATCCTGAGACCTGACTTCTCTGCCTCAAGTTTTATCTGCAGAGATGTGGGAATTACCTCTATAGATGCCTTGCCTGGCAGGTGTGCCAGTTCTCTGACAATATATGCAACGGTGCTACCACTTCCAAGCCCTATGATTCTGCTTCCGCTTGATGATGAAAGTTCGCCTATGGCGTCTTGGGCCAGTTTTTGGAAAGCATTCTGCAGTGTTGATGATGACATGTGCAGGTCAGATTCGAAGAATAACTGACATGCTTTCTAATCAACCTTTATCATCAATTTCAACCTGCTCGAGGCGGACAAGTGCTTGCATTATTTCCTTTTGAAGCTGGTCTATCTTTTTTTCCTCTACGCCCGGCTCCTGTGCAGCCTTTTTACTTTCCCCTCTCTCCTTTCTGGTCTCTACATCAGTCTTGGCAGAATTTCCATTTCCGCCAGTGGAATTTGACATTGCCTGATTTTTCATCTCTTCGCTGTACTCGATGCCAGACTTTGCCGCAATTTCTGCCAGCCTCTTATCCAAGGAAGATATTCGCTGCTCCAGCAGTGTAGCAAGGGTGTTGCGCGTGCTTAATAGCTCCGAGAAATCAGACAGCGGCTTTACACTAGCAATCCTTTGATTGAGCGAGTCTAGCTGTTGTTTGTACTTTATCAAAAGCCTATCTCGCTCAAGTCTGTCAATTTTTCCCTGCTGAAACGCCTCATATACACGTGTTATCCCTTCAGAGACTAGACTCTTTTCAAAATCTAATGATGAAATCTCTGCTTTGACAAGCGCAGGGGTTCGCATTTTCAGTGCAAGTTTCTCTTCTGTAATGTTTTTGGATGATGCTTTTGCACCAGCCATTCTGTCTATAACGGCGGCAGAGACTGCGCCCGCAACAGTTGACCCTGCAATCATGATTATTTCTTCAACCATCGTGCACATCTCCTGTGCCTGCAGTCCCAGTTAAGCTTTATGCTTCATTTTCTTTGCAAAATGACGAAAAAAGACATCCAGCATCAATTATAATACATGTACGGGCTCCGGTGACCAGAAGAAGGTTAGATCAGATAACCTGACGCTTGATCCAGCTGTATTTTCTCATTCTTGGCTCTGGATAGCCACATTTGGCGCACTGCTTGCCCCTCTTGTGATAAGAGTTGTGGCCACATCTTCTGCAGCGTATATGTGTTTTTTTGCGGGTAAAATTACCCATTGAAGTAGTGCCCTTGGTCATGACCTATCTATCACCAAAATACAATCCACATTATTTTTGTTTCCTTTCAATCCTCTACTTTGGAGGAGGAGATATGATCACCACATTGTCGCCACGTACGACAATGGTGCCCAAGTCGTTTGACCTGCCTTCGTCTAGTAATTCTACAGATTCTTCGAGGAGCAGGTTCATGTGCTGGTCAAAGCCATGAAGGCTTCCCCTGATCACCTTGCCACCTTTTAATTTAATAAGCACAACTTTGCCCAAGCTCTCATCAAGAACTTTTACAGCCATATCTACAGACATTATCTGTCGTATCTCCTGATGCTAAGGCAGATGTAGGCATATATTAAACTAGTGATGCCCAATCAGATTGTCAGCCATAATCGTGGACAGCAAAAAATTCAGTCTTTGTAAGAGTAAGAAAAATCCAAAAATGCCGTACCACGATAAAGATTGAACCCATATAATGTAAACACTACAGCAGCCTTAAGAAGCTCCGATCTGGAATAGAATATGCAAAGCTTCCATACAGTCATCAACCTGACTTGCTAGTATTTTGATGTCATGAAAATAGCTCTTCGATTGTGACTTTAAGATTATTCACAATTTCTTCAATAAGCTTGTGTCCATAGTTTGCAGTTGCCTTTCTTGGGTCACCCCATACGCCATTTCCTGTTATCTCTGGAAAAGACCCCGGACTGCAGGTAATGCTCCTGTAAGCGGCCTTTGATTTTGCGAGCTTCTTTGCACTTGGCTCTGCTTTTTCCATTCTTACCAGCTCTGGCGCAATAGCCAGCACAAGTGAGGTCTCTACTTGGCCGGCATGGTCAAACTCGGCTTCCATCATCTGCCAATAATTAATTACATGAGTTGTTACGCCCTTTGGGATTCTCTGGTAAAGTTCTTGAGCAATATGCTGTAGCGCTCCTGAATTCCCATGATGGCCATTTAGAATAACAATTTGCCTGATTCCAAGCTGCCCAAGTGATATGCATGCATCGCAAATCAATGCAGTAAGTGTTGAGCTACGCACCGATATGTTAAACATCGGCATATGTTCAAATGAGATGCCATATGAAACAGCAGGTAGCACGAAACAATTTGCCTGATTTGATAGCTCTTGTGCTATTCGCTCCACTATTATCGAATCAGTAGAGACAGGAAGGTGCGGGCCATGCTGCTCAAGGGAGCCTACTGGTATTATTGCTCTTTTTATTGTCCTGACAGATGTGCGAAAGTCTGAATCGCTTTGGCGATATACGATCATGGGCATGAACGGGCTGATAAGCCTCTGATCCGTTAATAAGTTCTTATTCTAGTACCGGCAAATTATTAACAAAAGAAAAGATCTCATTTTTCTATCAATTTGCATCAGCCCTGTCTGAGCTACTTTATCATATTTTATCTGTCATCAGCAGTTTCGTCAAGTACAAAGACCTTGCCCCAGTATACCTCAAGTCTATTTTCTAGATATAGTTTGACTGCCTCAAGCAGAGTAAGGGCTTCAAGCGCCCTTCCTTTCTTCTTTATTGTCTCCTCTGTATCGGATTGGGACACTTTAAATGAGTCTTGGCATATTATGGGCCCTTGGTCCAAGTCTTCAGTCACAAAATGCGCAGTGCATCCAACAATTTTAGCACCCCTTTCAAAGGCCTGAGTATAGGCATAGGCTCCCGGAAATGCGGGCAGAAGCGATGGATGGATGTTTATAATTCTGTTTGGATACCGCCATACAAAGTTTGGCGTAAGGATGCGCATATATCTGGCTAGAACAATGAGGTCGATGTTGTACTGCTCGAGCAGCTGCAGGATCTTTACTTCAGCCTCAGACTGATCTGTATGTGCAATGGCATTAAATGGTATCCCTGCAGCATCGGCCAGTGGCTTGAGGCTGGCTTCGCTCCCTATTATCACAGAGATATTCGCCTTGAGCTCGCCTTTCTTCCAGGCGTCTAGGATCCTTAAAAGGCAGTGGTCCTCTTTGCTCACAAAAATAGCTACATTCCTTAGCCTGTTTGGCTCCTGGTAGTGAACTTTGATCTCCATCTTGAGCTTGTCTGCGAGCTGTCTCATTCCTTGGTCAAGCTGGCTTCTGTCGACTGCGATAAATGATGCTTCAAGCTGCATTCCAAAGAGGCCACGGACAACATTTTGGTTTATCTTTTCAATATTTCCACCATTTCTGAAGATAAAGTTGGTAATATCTGCTACAACTCCCTTTCTATCCTTCCCGACTACAGTTACCTCAACGAGAGTTGGCTTTTCTGCTGGCACAACTAGTCAACGCCTTGGTGAAAATAAAAGTCTTGCATGGATCTTACGTCAATGCTTAAATAATGGCGGTGTGGAAGATGTCCGTTGGACGGAAGGTCGGAAACTGCAACAAGAGCAGTCTTCCTTTTGAGGTATTACAATTAATGGCTATTGCTGACACTATATGGTCTAATTCTATCTCATGAGGAAATCTTTATGAAGCCGCAGCAAAGGCAGCCAAAGCAGTCGGTAACAAAGCCAAGAAAAGACTATGATTACAACAAACCCATTGGCAAGTGTATTGTATGCTATACACTCTCAGGATGGCACTGCTATGATTGTAATAATGATTTCTGCCAGCTTCACTTTCATGACCACAAAGAGCGGAACCTCTGCCTGAAAACCGGCTAGCATGCGTGAATATTTTCTCCAGTGACATTGGAACACAGAGTATCCTAGTTAATTTATATTTAGTAAATGTTGAATCCGCACATTCATGCCAAGTGACAACAGCGAAGAAATCGATTTCCTGCAAAAGCTATGTAACAATATCCTAAATACTGCCAAGCACATCAGATTCGCAGGAATAATAAATGATGAAGGAAAGCTATTGGTTGGCAAATATCGACCCGATATAAAAGCGCCATTCATCAAGGGAAATACTGATTCGGAGCATCCAAAAGCAACTTCATTTTACAGCGCATATGAAATTCTTGCATTACAGAGAAAATTCCAGTCAGACTTGGGCAATATGAAATTTCAGCTTACCGAATTTGATAGAGTTACCCTGGTTTCTATTCCACTAACTGCCGAGTACAACAGATTTTTATGCATTTCAATAGACGACGGAGATGCATATCAGTTGATACCCAAGATATTTGATATGATGACATAGTCCTATTCGGGTATGTCTATAGTCGTTTCTGTTTCAGCCTAATTTTGCCGCAGTCCAAGCCTATCACGGGCTTCACTTCGCTACGCGCACAAAGTAATCAGACTGTGTTTGCTTTGCACATTAGTCAATGTCTGGAGACTGTAGATCGAAAAATGATTCATCAATCATCTTGCCAAGGTCGGTCGGGGGCATATTCTATTAAGAGAAAGAAGCCGTATATCATCGCAAGAAGTTTATCTTTTGTTTTCTAATGCCCACTTTGTGACTGATTCTGAGAGCAGAAGTGAGGTGTTTGATAAGGTTTGCATTTGTCGCCATTGCAACGCGGCATTTCTTTTCAGCGATGTTGAAGATTATGAAGTCCGAGAAGACAATAATTGGATTGGTAGCAGGATTTGCTGGTTTCTGATGGGGCGCTTGGTACAAGTTGCTCCAATATAGTATTTGTACAAGATTATGACGTTAGCCGAGCGGGCAAAGAATCACTCTAAAGCGTCACAATAACGCATACATCCAAAACGTGACCAAAACCATTATTGTAAAGAGTGCGGGATTATAGTTTAGCACTCTCGTTCACACCCCCTTTACGCATTATCTTGCTATTAAAATTTGTTCTTTACAATTGCATCATTACATACCGAAATTGCACCTAGTATCAACATCTTACCTTTAGCTCCCATAACCTTGCCATTATCTTTCGAATATCTTGTGCAATCGGCCTAAATCTAGTGCAGATTACACACTATAGTGGTGTGATCTTTTTTCGTCTTATATTTGGTGAAAAAATCACCTAGTCAGTACAAATACGGCCAGTATCCTATAGTCAAAAGCTCTTTGCCGCATATATCAAAGACGGGCACACCGTAAGTTCCCCTTTGAGCTGAAGAATCTGCTGTGATTGCAAAAGTTATTTGCATAACTTGAGGATTAATGTCTGCCATTTTTACTGGATAAATATGTATTCCTAATTCCTTAGGTGAGATGAATTCGTAGCTATTGATTCCATTGACTTTCCACAACTCGGTGGAGTTGATATCGCGCAGTATAGCTTCTGCTGGAGTAACATCGAATTGTTTGTAAACAGCCTGTACTGAACCTTGCCGACTGTAATCATAATTTATAGTGATGTATCCAGTTGTACCAGGCATTAACAAAAAGTCATTTAGAGAAGGTGAGTTAGCTTCATCCCCTCCTCTGTTAAATAAATTATTGGCCAAAAATCCTCTGACATCAATAATATGGGCATCACTTAGTGTTGGAACATCGCAACGGGTAGAACCAAAGTAAAGAAGATCATTTGTAACAATAGAAAGCGGATAGGTAGAAACAATGCCTATTGCTACTAGTATAGATATAGCGACAAATCCTTTTTTTGATCTTATTGGTGGTATTTTCATTATGACCATGCTAGTCATTAGATGTAAGAGCTTATTTTCTTTATTCATAAATTAGCTATCAAAAAAAGGATGGTAGGGTTATTACGTACCTTGACTAGTTGACCATGTTTCAGTAAATGTTCCTCCGCTAATCGCCCCATTGTTGACATTTGTATATCCGCCATTCTGCATTATGTATTGAAAATTTTTGCTAGTGCTGCTGCCTATCTGGTACGAACCGCAAGTTGGGTTACAGTACCAGCTGGAGCCTGTTATAGTGTCGGATGTGAACTTAGCTAGGTGACAATATGTATATCCAAAACATTCTGTAGTTGACCCAGTGGCTCTTTCGACTATGAATGGACTATACCAAGGAGTCAATGAAGGGAAGCTATATGCCGTAACCGTACAGGTATTTCCAGTGGTTACATCTTTCATGGTAATGTCATAGAGAGTATTGGAGCCCCCATTTTTGTATTCATTAACTACATCAGATGACATGGCGTCACCAGGGTTGACAGTGTACGAGCAGAATACAGGAGCATTTGGGAAGAACTCGTACCATGCTTGATAGGTTTCGCTGCAACTAAATCTAGAACATGAAACTTGTCCATCTGTTCCAGCTTGTGCTATGTGAGCATTTGAGGTGCTTCCATCCCACAGTCCAGGCCAAGTTGCTGCATCGCATGTCGGTTGTGGAACACAGTTAGGTCCTGAAGGCGGTGAGCTTACAGTAGGCTGGTTCCATGATCCCTTAGCCTCATATGATTCTACTTGGCTGCCACTGCTTGTTCCATAAACTATGTAGCCTGCCCAGTTAGGAGAGCTTATGTCAAAATATTTTATCCGTTGTTCCGTCACGTTCATCACTTTTGTCAATGTCGGGTTCAAAGTTACGACTATATTCTTTACAGCGCCCGTATCATTGCTTAAAGTATATGCTACACCAACATCAAGCCAGATTGGATTGCAATTTGCATCGGTCTGCCATTCATTGAAAATGCTGTTAAAAGCTAGTTTGTAGCCTTGAATTTTTGATTTAAACTCATCGTTTTGAGTTGCTAATGAAATAGCCTTTACAGTATCAAGTGACTTTGCTTTAGAATGCATCGATTGAACTGCTGCCGCGCAGGCTTCTGATGAAGCATATGCAACATCATTGTTTGTAGAATTTGGAACTAGTGATGACATTGCGGGTAGTGCCGTACCACCCATAAAAACAAGCATTGCCATCAATATTGCTTGAGCTAAAAAAGAGAGGTATCATATCAGACAATACAGATGCTGTAAGTCAAGGGCTGATGGTACTGTATGACAGAGTAATCAAGCGCGACTTGGCTAGACTTCAGCTGCAGAGGTTGAAAGAGATAGATTAGGTAGCAGGCGCAGTTTTGTTGCTAACGGCTGCTACCTCTGATATTGCAGCTGTATGAGCGACTTCTTTTCCTCTTTCCTCTTTTTCTTTGCCCTTGCCTTCTTCCTTCTTGCTGTTGTTGTTATCATCATTATTATTGCCACTTGACAATAGTTCTGCTTCAAACCTAAACACGGCATCATTAGCTTTGATCGCTTCAGCTAGAATGTCTTTAGCCCCTTCTGGCTTGTCCCATATAGCATCAAGTATTCTTCTAACGTCTCGCTCGTCCCTTGCTGTCTTGCACATTTTTTGTACTGTTGCATCTTTTGGTACTCCTCTGTCACGCAGTTTCTCATTAAAGTGTGAGGCTCGCAGTAGTTGTACGTTTAGCCTTTCGGCGTATTGAGCCAGCGTAATAGTGGTATTGGCATTGAAATTGCTGTTATTATTGGTGCTGCTATGACTAGCGTCCTTTCTGTTGATGGTGTTATCTCCTCTATTTCTGTCACCATTGCCATTTCCATTTACCTTCACATTCACCTCTTCAAATGCACCACCGGCGAATACTCCTACAATACCGTTCTTTACCTGTCTTCCTTCAGGGGTATCTGCACCAAAGTCTGTACTCCACTTCAAGACGTTGAAAAAGTCGTCCAAGTCTCTTTTGCTGACGATTCCCCATTTGCATTCCAAGACATATGTAACAGGCTTGGCAAATACAGATGGCGTCACAGTCCATACTCTGTCAACTTCAGCACTCTGCCTTCTGTCACCTACGCTTCTGATTAGGTGTAAAGTGATGCGACGTGGGTCCATCCTGCCGCCGAGATTATTGCTGGTATTTCTGCCATTACCACCAGTTCCATTATAGACATCGCTAGTTCTCTTATTCTGCCTGTGGTTCTGCATCCTAAATTCAGCTCCCACCGTAAACCTGTCAATGAACCATTCAACGCAAGCTTCCCAATTGTGGCCTATTCTGTTAGCTTTTCCCTTGCTAATCCGGATATAGTTTTTAGCCATCTCCAAAGAAGCAGCCAGAATCTCCTGGTTTATGGATTCATGGTAGTAATAGCGATAGGCATCAAAGAGCCTGACTTCTCTAATTGATGGATACAGCTGTATATCTCTTGTAATGGCAGATTCCGCTTCATTATCTGTAGCTGTTCTGAGCATGTCTTTTATCTGATTAACATTTGTAACTCTTCCTAGTTCTGTTTCACTTACCACCAGATTTCTTATTGCCATCACTCTCTGTACCAATGGGTTGGTAGATGCTTTATCCTTGAGAGCTTCATTTGTACGAAGAACAGCTTGCTTTAGTGCTGCAAGGTCATCTTGTTGTTCGTGAAGATTATCGTCTGCTTCATGTCTAATCCATATTATCAGGTACCCTTCTTGAAATGGTGATTGTGAATCATGTGTCTGATAACCTCTGACGTAAAGCAGCCCTTTTCTCTCATACCTTCTGGCTGTAGTCATTATGTCTGGCATCGTTACTCCTTTGTCTTTCAATGCTGTGAATATCTCGGTTGAATAGAATGCTCTGTCTGAATGTTCTCTCAAGTACGATAGAACAAGCTGAGCTTTGCTCTTGTTGCCTCTGTTGCCGCGCTTGTCAGAATATTCTGGAGAGAATTGGACAAATCTGTGGCCATCAATCACAATAGAACCAGTTGTATCCTGCCTCTGTTCTTCCCCTTGCTCCTTCTGACTGTTGCTAATCTTATCATTGATAATATACAGATGAAACATCTTGGTATTGCTGCTAAATCCAGCTCTGCCCTTAAACTGCCTGCTGTACTCAAACAATGGCTTGTCTGTTCTTAGAATGAGATGCTTTCTCCATAGATTCGACAATAGATGAGATATTGTCTTTTCGTCTATGCCAGTAGCTTTGATAATGTCTCTGGCAGACTTCGGGTTGCCATCTGCTAGAGCTGTAAGGACTGCTCTTGTATGAAGGTCTCTTTTCTGGCTACGCCTACCGTCGGTACCACTATTACCACTGCTGTTGCTTCTATGCTGTACAGCCATCATATACTATGCCCTCCTGCAAATTTAAGGCGCAAATTGAAGTTCAAACGCTCCGAAGTATTGTACAGCTCCACAAAAAATTGATGTCTGTTATTCTTGCTCCTTTGCCAAAACAGAGCAATATTTCTGCTTCTTTTGGCGATTGGGAATGGTGCGGGAGGTGGGATTTGAACCCACGAACCCCTAAGGGATAAGAGCCTCAGTCTTACGCCTTTGGCCAAGCTGGGCGACTCCCGCTACAGAGAAGCGCAATCCTTGCACCAATTTGAATGAAGACGAGTGTTAAATCGTCTCATTTTTCGCCATTGGTTACAACGAAGGTCTTCCCATGTGCCCTTGCTACCTTTTCTGCAATGTCATATAATCATTATGCGATAACTAATCATGAAAGGCGATTCTAATGGGCTTCACGGCATCATCTAGGGACCTTTCTCCACCGTGTAAAGGTTACAATACCATTGCCTTGGCTTGAGCCATTTACTGAGCATTCGGAATGAAAGAAGAGCAGGGCAAAGCTTCACAGAAGGCATTTTGCGATCTTGATCATTATCTCTAGAATGCTGACAGAGGTCCGGAGCAAATTCAATCTCTGAAAGACCTCTGCGCATGGCCAAGTTGGCACGTTCCATAACCTGCAATATCAATCCCTTTAATCCACTCGTTCTAGCATTTTCCAAGGGATACAGTCTCGCGATAGTAATTGGAAGAATTCTCTGTGAAAGATTAGGAGTATTTGCTCGCTTTTGCTTCGGACGTAATCTTGTGCGATAAGCTCAGTCAACAGCCAAGATACAATGAGATCTAGCAACCCGGTATTCTTCGCAATCGCTTTTTCTGTTCTTGATGTGGATTGAAGTATTCAGAGTATCTGCACCTAATAGTTGAAGCAAAATCTTTTGGCAGTCTATTATCTATCTCTATTTATCGACATTCTCTCAAAAATAGTACATCTGATTTGCTCCCAGTTACTGTCGCCAGAAAAAATGGCCCCGGCAGTGAAACAAACAGCTAGCTAGCTATCTCAGCAGTAGCACTGAAGCTGCCGGGGTTTAGGCATCAAGGAAGCAAGAAAAGAAAGTACGCTAAACAAAATATAGAGTTCAAGCTATTATTCTATCTACTAATTCTTGGCCTCTTTTGACGTTATTAGTTTAGAAATAACAGTTAGTACCTTTTCGATAGAACAAACATGTGCAGAGCCACAGGAGAATAAAAGCTTTGTATAGAACCGGTATTCTGACAGTGAAAACATTATTCAGGTTTTCCTAATCATCGGCATAACCTTGCGCATGATGATGCTGTCAACATTCCGTGTTTCGATATCAAAGGATAGTAACAACAAGTGATTTTCATCCAGAGGTATAGTGAGCCTGAAAAGCCTCTCGTACCGCGTAAGCGAGTACTGGGTCTTTCCCAGACGATGTTCCCACAGCGTGCGGCTGCTCTGGCGTATTGTTGTCAGCAAGGCATACTTGTCTGTCTCTTCTCTTGTCATCAATGGTTTGAGGCCCTTTCTGTACGTACTTGAGATAATGTAGCCAAGCTTGTTAGTAACTGCACAAAAGCGTATGGATTTGTCTACTCGGAGTACTAGATCTGGGAGCGACCTGTAATAGCTATCCGTTATCTGGATAGTAGCCAGCCAGCGATATAAAGTTGCAGAGCAACTTTCCTATAATGGAATGACTGTTGCATCTGTCCGCATTTTCTTTATAAAGAAAAGGAAAAAATGTCCTCGTTCCAGCTCCTTGATGTAACCAGCCTGCGGCAGAACGAGTCAAATCCATCTACTCATATATTATTGATATTGCTTTGCGTAAATGTTCAATCAAGCATCTGAAGTAGGCCTGTTTGTACCATTTTATCCAGAACATCTCTTCTTTTTCATATTATTATCACCATAACTCCATCCGGTATAGACACTTGGCTGGACATTCAATGAGAGATAAGAAGCTAAACGATAATTCGCGATATAGAAAATCAGACTGCAAAAACAAGAAAAAAAGCTCAGGCTAAAAACAGACTAACCAGAGGTCAATCAAGAGGACATAGCAAGGTAGTTCCCAATAGGAAAAGATCTCTGGATGAATTGTAGCACTTTTTGAAAGTGAAGATGAAAAATATCGTTATCTAAAAAATCAAAAATATTGATAGACACGGCATTTGTTGGCTGACAACAATACTGCCGCGCTACAAATATGACCAGTCCAATCAGACAAACATCTATTGATTGTCTGATGCTAAAGTGGCATGACCGTCATTTCTTTGTGACCAAAGATCCGATCGTGATCTTCTACGTCGGATCTGAAGAGAAATATTGCACTGCATTGACTGCAGCAATATACTCTATCCAGTTTTTCTACACATTTTGCTGATTGCATAACCAGCATCTTACGCCAACGTTTAAGAATATACTGCTCTAGTTTTCTGTAAAAGGATTGCACTTTAGCCGATCAGGCAGTCTTGTTGGCACCCGGCTCTGACTGAGCAGGCCTGTTTTCTCCATGTTTTGTCTTTACTGTCTTGCCTCCGACATTCATTATATGGTTGGAATTCCAGATCTTGTTCTTCCATGCGTAATGAGCTGCCAGGTTTTCACGCTTTGCAAAAAATGAATCAGCATCAGAGTCAAATGTTTCTGAAACTAGTTTTAGGGTCGAATCAGGCATTTTTTGATAAAGTCTTATCATCTGGCCGCCCTTAACCCGCTCTGCTGTCTCCTTGTAACAGCAGATGTCCTCCAAGATTTCCTCCACCATCCACCAACCAATCCATCCGCAAGGTCATTTATTTTGCTTTGTTTTCTTTTGTTTTATTTTATTATGATCATTTAGCTTTGTGGACTATTATTGTGCTTTCTTCGCTGCGCATCAGACTCATAGGAACTACAATAGTTTTTATTATGCTCCCGACTCCTCAAAGGCATGCTGGTTCCTGTCAGATGTTTTACCTGCGGAGGGCTCATTGCTGATAAACATGCCGAGTATTCAAATAGAGTGAAAGCAGGCGAAGACCCTGCCAAAGTTCTGGACTCTATGAATGTCAAGCGCTACTGCTGCAGGAGGATGTTTATTTCAAGTATTGAAACAATATACCAGATAATTCCATATTACGAGGCCCTCAGGCGGCGCAAATCAGAGATCCAGTCCGAGATAGAATAAAGACAGACAAAAGCAAGGTAGGCTCAAATGCCTTCTATTACAGCGCTCAAGGGACGGATTGTATTCAACAGCAGAGGCAGCAAGACAATCGAAATTGATGTTACTTCTGATGGCAAGTTTGTTGGCAGGGCATGCGCACCATCCGGTGCAAGTGTCGGCAAGTACGAAGCCAAGAGTTTTCCCGACAATAGCCCGGAGAAGGCACTTGCAGTCTTTGAGCAGAATTCAAAAAGATTCATTGGGGTAAACTCGGCAGATCCAAAGGCCGTTTTTGAGGTTCTACGGTCAGTTGATGTGACAGAGAACTATTCTACCATCGGAGGCTCGGTGGCATATGCAGTAAGTATCGCGGCAATTGATTCTGCCGCAAAGTCACTTGGTGTTCCAATGTTCCAGCTCCTAAAACCAAGTGGTCCATACAGGTTCCCGATACCGCTGGGGAACATCCTTGGCGGAGGCGCTCATGCCGGTCCGGGTACTCCAGACATCCAGGAGATACTGGCCTGTCCTGCAGGTGCAAAGAATATTGCTCAAGCGCTTGAAATGAATTTCCATCTTCACAAAGAGGTCCGTAACGTCATCGAGTCATATGAGCCACGATTCACAAACGGGAGAGGAGATGAAGGCGCATGGGCACCTAACGTGAATAACGACCAAGCTCTAGAAATAGTCGAGAAGGCAGCAAGAAACTGCGGATATACGCTAGGCAAGGATATGTCGATAGGCATTGACTTTGCATCTTCATCGTTCTGGAACGAAAGGAGCAAAATATATGAATATTCTAGGCAAGGCATCAAAAGGAATACCGCCCAGCAAATAGAGTTTGTCAATGACCTTGTCAAGAGATATAGGCTTGCGTATGCTGAAGACCCGGTTCACGAGGGCGATTTTGAAAGCATGGCCATTCTGACAAGGGCAAACAGGCATACTCTCATTACTGGAGACGACATGCTGGTTACAAACGCCCTCAAGGTAAAAGAGGCCGTTGCATTTGGTGCATGCAGCGGCGCAATATTAAAGGTAAACCAAGCAGGAAGCCTCTATGATGCCCTTAGGTTTGCTGATGAATGTAAGAGAAACAAGATAAGGCTCATTACGTCTCACAGATCCGGCGAATCGGTAGATTCGCATATTTCCCACATTGCAATAGCTACGGATTCTATAATGCTCAAGTCAGGAGTACTTGGCGGCGAGCGCATCGCCAAGCTAAACGAGCTTGTACGGCTTGCAGAGTATGATTTAATAGAAGGTATGGCAGAACTGTCCTTCGCTACATGAGCAAGGACATTGACAGCGATGACGAGCTTCTCAGTAAAGAAGATACCGTAGATGCCCAAGATGAACTTCAGAGTACTGACGATAATGCCGTTTCTTCTGAAGAATTTGAACATGAAGGGGACTCGCAAGATGCCATCGGTGGCGAAGATGTTGATGCCATGACCGATGGTGATAACCTTGAAAAGATGATACTTTCTACAGGCATCCGTGTTGGCACACCTGTCAAGACAAAATTTATGGTTCCTTTTATCGTGAAGGCTAACCCCGAAGGACTTTACATCCTTGACATAAGCAAGACTCTTTTCAGGATAGACGTGGCTGCCAAATTTATTGGCAGAACCGACATATCAAAAGTAGCTGTGACTTCTGCCAGAGAGTATGGCAAGACTCCGGTGGAGAAATTCTGCGAGATAACAGGCGCCACACCGATCCTTGGAAGGTTTATGCCAGGCACCTTTACCAACCCATCACTTCCAGCTTATATGGAACCGCAAATTGTGGTTGTCACTGACCCACAGGCTGACCAGCAGGCCGTTCTCGAAGCCACTAGGGCTGGCGTTCCCGTAATAGCAATTGCAAACAGCGATAATGTCACTTCAAAGGTTGACCTTGTAATACCTGCAAACAACAGAGGAAGGAAAGCCTTGGCTACAGTCTATTGGCTGCTAGCAAGAGAAGTCCTCAAGAAACAGGGAAGAATCAAGTCAGATAAGGAAATGCAGATGTCTATAGACGACTTTGAAACAAAGCTCGTCGAAGAAATTTCCTAGCATTTTTTCATCATCCTAGGACACACCAAGAAGCGTTTTGCTTCTTGCTTCCTCTGGTATTGTAGTTCATTTGATCAGTCAGCTGTATTTCTAAAATCATACAGTATCATGGGGACATCTGTAAAGCACAGTCGATTCATTAAAAGGGCTAGGGGAGCTTTCCCACCACCGCAATCCAAGCCGAAGGCATATCAAGTATCCCTGCTCAGCCTAGCCCCGATCATTTCTTTAGCATTCAAAGTCATGACTTTTATAATTTGTGGGTCTTGTCGCCGGAAGATGCTATTTTGTGTCAGGAGAACGCACGCAGAATCAAAGCCGCATCATACTGAACAGTGAGGTTATATTGCTTGTCATTTCATAAACTTGTGCTGAAGAAATATTGAGCTTGAGCACACGGCAGCCAAGAAGGGAGCCTGCAGTAGCAGGCATGTTCTATCCTTCAGATCCTGTGGAGCTCAAAAGCCTTATTGAAAGCCTTTTCATACACAAATTTGGCCCAGGCAAATTGCCGCCATCTGGCCGGCCAACGCGCAGGATATACGGCATCGTGTCTCCCCATGCGGGGTATATTTACTCCGGCGCAGTTGCCGCAAACGGGTTTTTTGAAGTCTCGGCCATTAATTTTCGAAATGTCATAATGGTCGGTCCAAACCATTATGGGATTGGCTCCGGCGTGGCGACAATGAAAGGCGGTACATGGGAAACACCCTTGGGGCAGGTACAAGTCAATCCGCAGATAACAGATGAAATATCCAAAAGATCTGCTATCGTAGATTTTGACGATTTTGCCCACAGCAGGGATCACTGCCTTGAAGTCCAGATTCCATTTCTCCAGACTATAAAAAAGCAGGACTTTGGCATTGCCCCCTTCATTCTTCGGTTGCAGGATATCGACACTGCTACCGATCTTGGCAACGCAATAGCGTCAGCCTGCTCAGGCCAGATTGATAGGACGCTTTTGGTCGCATCGTCTGACTTTACCCATTATGAGCCAAACAGTCTGGCCCATGAAAAGGATGGCGAACTTATCAAGACAATACTGGCTCTGGACATAAAGAAATTTTATTCAGTTCTTGAGAGGCTCGATGTGACAGCCTGTGGATACGGCGCAATTGCAGCCATCATGACAGCGGCCAAGGCACTTGGTGCAACAAAGGGAGAACTGTTGCGATATGCGACAAGTGGAGATATAACAGGCGATAGCGGCCCTGTAGTTGGATATGCTTCTATATTGTTTGTCTAGCCAAGTTGAAAAGATGTGCAGAAACTAAACAGCGAATTTCTCAGGATTGTTGAAAGGGATCCAGAAGAAAAGAAGAAAATCCGGCAGGGATAACGAGAAAAATGGACAGACACAACACCTCTAGCAAGATTGCAAGGGCATCAGCACCAGGTAAGGTAATACTTTTTGGAGAACATTTTGTAGTCTATGACACGCCTGCAATACTTGCTGCAATTACAAGGCGCGTCGAAGCGTCTGCAAAGCTAAACGACTCTAAAATCACGATCAAGTCTGACATCGGCTTATCAGCGGAATATGCCTTTGGGAACTCTGGAGAACGCGCGGGCTCTTCTGTTCAAGACCAAGCGTCTGCAAGATTTCTTGATCCTCTTTATCAGCTTGTTCGTGATCTGTTGGTAAAGGAAAATACAACACATGGCGTCGAGGTTGAGATCAGCTCAAGAGTAACCCACGGCATAGGACTTGGTTCTTCTGCAGCCTGCTGTGTTGCGGTGGCAGCTGCTGTAAGTTCGCTTTTGCCATCTTGCCTATCTGACAAAGCCAATGTCTGCAAGATAGCTACCGAGTCTGAGCGCCTGATCCACAGTAACTCGTCTGGAGCAGACTGCTTTGTCTGCACATTTGGAGGTTTGATTCAGTACAGCAGAAACAGAGGCTTCAGCAACATCGAATCAAATCACCATCCGCTTTCGTTTATTGTTGCAGATACTGGCGTAAAACATTCTACTGCTGAGCTTGTATCTTTGGCAAAAAAGTTCAGAGAGAGCAATCGGCCACAATTTGACAATCTGGCAAATGAGGCTACTCAGATATGCAACCAAGCTCTTGGCGCTATAAAGAGCCGAAATTTGGAAAAACTTGGTAATCTTATGAACCAAAATCATTCACTTTTGCAGAAACTGGGCGTGTCACACCAGAGAACTGATCAGCTTGTAGACATTTGCTTGAATGCCGGAGCAATTGGTGCCAAGCTGACAGGAGCAGGTGGGGGAGGAGCAGTACTTGCACTTGCAGATGGCTCGGCAAAACAGACAATAGCATCCAAGCTAAGGGATAAAGGATTCAGCTGTTTTGAGGCAGAGATAGACTACGATGGGCTCAAAATACCTGCGACCTGAGGGGTTTAGGAAAGAGAAAAGAAAGAGAAAAGAGGATAGAAAATTGCATGCTAGATCAGGCCATTTCTGCGAAGTATTTTTTCCGTTGTTGACTGCCCCTCATCTATAAGCTGGCTTATCCCTTCGTGGGTAAAGTCTGTGTTTTCGTACAGATATGGAAAGCGCTCTTCCCTGGTGATATATTCGACTGTCTTTATTTCTGATCCATGCTCCTCTATGATCTTTTTGTATTTCTTTTTAATGCATGCTAGCTTATTTTTGTCAATCTCTGATTTGTCTACGTGTTTTTCCACAAGCTGGTACAGCTCCTGAATGAACTGCAGATAGTGGGTTATTACACGGGACATTCTTACATTATGTGCAGTCTTGTCGCTGAACATTATATCCCGGGCTCTGTGGTATACTTCTGGCATGTTCTTTGGAAGCCTGTCTATTTTCTTGGGGTAGTTTTCAACTATAAAGACACGCTTGTCTCTAACCGGTGCAACGTCCATAACTTCTCTTAGCGGAGTATTGCTCAGCAGGCTGCCGTCCCAAGCATATACCCCGTGCTCCACTTCGACCCAGGGAAAGCTGTACAGAGGATAGCCCGAGCTGGCAAGAAGATGCTTTACTGTGATCTGTGATTGCGAGCTATCAAATATCATTGGTTCAGCAGTCAGCACGTTTACAGCTGTCACTACGAGTCGGACATTTGGGTTGCCACCAGGCCGCAGCTTGTTGTAATCGATATACTTTTCAAGAGTCTTTGCAAGAGGTGAGTGATCATAAATGTACGTCCAATTTTGCGGCATAAAATACTCGGGGTCACTGATCGCATATTCTGGCCGCCAGCGGGGCAGAAACATCCTGCTGTTGCCGTAGGTCGCCGAGCTATAGTAGGACAACATGTGCTTTAGCGATTCATTGGCGCCGACGATCTCTTGTCTTTTTGAATAATAGTTTTCAGTCAGGTCTATTGCCCGGTGCAGAAACTCTGGAATAAGGTCAACTGAATTTTTGGCTAGCTCAAGCCAAAAGTTCTCCAAAGATTTCTCTGGTCTATCTCTACTCCCTGCTATTATAGCAGCATTTATGCCTCCGATTGATGTGCCGGCGGCTATATGGATCTTGATATTATTATTTGCAAACGCCTTGAACACGCCGCATCCAAATGCTCCAAGTGAACCTCCTCCCTGAAGTACCAGGACGTTTTCTATTTCGTCGCTGACCATTTCTGTCCCATATAGATAGCTATCCAATATTGAATTTATAGCATGCCACATCTTACCAGCTGTTGGTACAGGTCAGCCAATTGTGGCTCATTGTATAGATAGATATGATATGATATGCCACCCCGGCCATTCAAAGCAACTAATCGTTATGCGCAGGAACAGGAATTTGACCAAGTTGCAGATACACTTACTAACGTATCACACTATGGCAGCATCGAATACAAGAATGCAAGTCTAGCATAATATGAATCGCTCCGGGTGGCATCCTATCGCTCAGTTGGCTTCTCAGAAACAAGTGGAGCAATAAGATATACTGGTTTAACGAGGTCAAACACATCCACCCAGCACCTTGCGATTTTGTCCATCGAGTAGATGCAGTTGAGCACAGACACAGTTGTCACTGGGTCTTTCGTCTCACCCTTTGCCGACATCTCTTTTATAGATTCCAGAATCTGGTTGAAGCGCAAATACATGCTTGTGATCGTCTGGGATTCGGACCTGTTTTTATTGACAAATGCAGTAACTGACTTTTCCTGCATTCTTTCAACCAATGACCCTGCTTCCAATATGGAGTCGGCAAATCTGGCTGATGTTTTTGGGATTGCTTCTGTAAGGTCTACCACATAGTCGCCGGCACTTTCAAGGTGGTTGGCAGCAATTCTATAGTCCAGTATGTCAATATTGCTCAGATTCAGCTTGCTTGCTAACCGGGGGTTCATCATTGCGCTTCTTATCAGCCTCACAAGGAGAAAATACTGTCTGTCGACTTCGTCGTCTCTGCTTGTTATTATTTTTCCCAGACCGGTTTCCGGGTTTTTGATTGCTTCAAGCGTCTCTCTATACATTCCCGCTACTATCGAGCTCATTCTTCGCAGGATCTTTTCCGCGTCAAGGGTTCCTGCATCGAGCAGAAACTGCACAGAGATGTTTGCCCCATCTTCGTCAATTATCTCCAGGCCTGCAAGCTTTCTCATTGCATGTTTGATCCGCTCAGCATCTTCAAATGATATCTGTGATTTGCCCTTTATCCGTATTATATCATAGCCAAGCAGATATGCTCCGTAAACTTGGTTGACCAGCGCATCCATTGATACAGGAGGATATGGAATGGATACAGACATTGCTTGGTCAATCTCATGCCCGGACGAAAATATTGAAAGAGAATTGTCTTTATTTGTCTCCAGAATTACAGTGTTTCCTTTCTTCAGCCCGTTACCCCGGGCCCATCCGCTTGGAAGAGAAATCATGATACTGCTTCCTATCTTTTGCAACCTTCTTGCATATCTAGCCATGGGTATTTGTTTAAACGCATTTAAACTAATTAAACATTATTTTTATATTTTTGACTCTCTATAAACATGCATGGCCTCGGCCCTCGTAACGGTGCCACTTGCAGTAGCCAAAGCTTTCAGCCCGGGTCATATTACAGGAATTGTAGAGCTTGCTGGTGCAGAAAGTCAGGATTATCTATATGCCGGCTCAAAGGGAGCAGGATTTTCGATAGATAAAGGGATTGAAACTTCAGTAGAGGTCTATGACAGCAGGAGACAAAGTTACAGTATTTTCATCAATGGGTCCAGAGCCGACCCGGCCGATGTCGAAGTATCAAGCTGGGTAGTCAGGGAGTTTTTCAAGATTGCAGGCAAAAGTTGCCATGTCAAGATTTACCACAATATTGGCATACCTGTAGGCTATGGTTTGGGTTCAAGCGGAGCTGCCGCCTTGAGTCTTTCCTATGCCCTCGATGCAGCTATGGGCACAGGTCTGGGCATCAAACGGGCAGCGCAGATAGCACACAGGGCAGAGATAGAATGCAACACAGGGCTTGGAACCGTAATTGCAGAGTATGTGGGGGGATTCGAAATCAGAACCAGCGTAGGAGCCCCGGGTATTGGAAGAATACAAAAGAAAGAGATTGACGGATACAAGGCTGTCATTCTCTGTCGAGCACCGATATCAACCAAGTTATTTTTGAGCAAAAATGCAAAGGCAATAAACGGCCTTGGAAGCAGGATGCTTGATGCCTTGGCCCAGTCAGAAGAAGTGGAGGATTTCGTCGAGTTCTCGTACCGGTTTGCAGACCAACTTGGGTTTATCTGGGCTAGTTGTAGAGAACCTGTCCAGGCGCTCAGGTCCGCAGGCTTTGGCTGCGGAATTGCCCTGTTTGGAGAAACAGTATTTACCATTGTAAGGACGGAGCAAGCTCCCAAGGTGGAGGAGCTTTTGAGAAAGTTTGGCGGTACGCTCCTTGTCTGCAACATAGACAATACTGGAGCAAGAAGGATCTAGCATGCAGGGAAATGGTTCAGATATTCTTGGCGCAGGAGCAATTCCTCCCGACCATCCCCGTGCAGTATCGCTTTATACCCGCGAGCTTGTTGTAAGCGGCCTGAAAAAAGGGATTCTTGCTCCGGAGGGACTTATTGCACATGGAAGAGGAGAAGCATTTGACTACCTGATTGGCGAAAAGACAACCGAAACCGCCCAGGCAGCCATTGTCGCATCAGCTGCAGCCCTTTTGCTTGCAAAAAAGCCCGTAATTTCAGTCAATGGAAACGCCGCTGCACTTTGCGCAAAAGAAATAGTCAGCCTGAGCAAGTTGGCTGGCGCAGCCATTGAAATCAACCTGTTTTACTGGACAAAAGAGCGACAGCAGGCAATAGAACAGGAGCTTAGAGTTAACGGGGCACAGTCGATTCTGGGAACCGGCAGAAATGGAGTGGCGACTATTCCTGAACTGAACAGCCATAGAAGAGTAGTAGACCCGCAAGGCATCTATTATGCCGACACGGTGCTTGTGCCTCTTGAAGACGGTGACAGAACTGAGGCTCTAGCCAAGATGGGCAAGACAGTTATAGCAATCGATCTCAACCCGCTGTCTAGGACAGCAGTCGCTGCACAGATTACAATAGTTGACAATATAGTCAGGGCAATCCCTGCCTTGGTAAAGGCAATAGAGGATTTGAAGTCAGCAGATCGTTTGACACTGCAAAATATTGTGCGGCAATTTGACAATCGCAGGAACCTACAAGAATCCCTGCGGCTGATTCGCGGCGGCATCCCAGATCTAGGTGACAGTGTAGCAGTTAACGCCGGAGGGCGATATTCCCAAACAGTTGGGTGATCAAGACCTGCAAGAAAGCCAAAACCAAAACCAGAGCCCTAGAAAAAAGGTAACAGTAAACACTATTTTGCAGATGAAAGGCGTCGAAAAAATCTCGGTTCTCACTGCTTATGACTATTCGACCGCAACAATCTGCGACAGGGCCGGGATCGACATACTGCTGGTCGGAGATAGCGCAGGAATGGTTATGCTCGGCTACCCAAGTACTGTTCCGGTGACACTTGAGGAAATGCTTGTTTTCTGCCGGGCAGTATCTAGGGGGGCAGAAGCTGCCATGGTGGTCGGTGATATGCCATTTGGGTCCTACCAGCAGAGCACATCCAAGGCTATAGACAGCGCAGTTCAATTTGTCAAGGCAGGATGCGATGCGGTAAAGCTTGAAGGAGGCGCAGAAGCTGCCGATAGAGTCAGAGCCATAGTAGACGCAGGAATTCCAGTCATGGGCCACATAGGCTTCAGGCCGCAGACATCGTTGCTCTGGGAAGGTAGCAGGCTACAAGGTAAGACTAGTGACTCGTTCTCGAGGCTTCTTGCTGACGCCAGGGCTCTTGAAAAATCAGGAGTCTTTTCGCTTGTCATGGAGATGGTCACAGCAGAGGCGGCAGACAAGATTTCAAAGAGTATTTCAATCCCGACAATAGGCATCGGGTCTGGTCCAGGCTGCGATGGCCAGGTCCTTGTAGTGCATGACGCTCTTGGCATATATGACAAGATAAAGCCAAGGTTTGCGAAGCGGTACGCAGATCTTGCTGAGCAGATGTTCAAGGCAATTTCCACTTATAGGTCTGAGGTAAAGTCCGGCAAGTTTCCAGATGAGTCAAACACATTCCATGCTGACTTTAGTAGTCGAACAAAGATAGCTAGCAAGAAGAGAGCAGAGTGAGTTGACGTGGTGGCGGTAGATAAGGCCAAGGAAAGGGAATCAGAAGGAGTAAGGGATGACAGCGGAGACAATGGACTCCGGAAAAGAAAGAGAGGAATTCATCCTTCCAATGATATATTCTGCTCTGATGGTACCGAGCTTGTTGGCAAGAAAATAGTGCTCTGTATCACTGCAAGCGTTGCTGCCTACAGAGCAATAGATTTCGCAAGGTTGCTGATAAGACATGGTGCCCAGGTTCACGCAGTCATGACAGAGCAGTCAGCCGAGGTTCTTCTTAGCCCGCAGATGATGAAATGGGCTACAGGAAACGATGTAGTTACAAAACTCTCAGGCAACCTTGAACATGTCATGTTGGCAGATTATGGCATGTCAGACCTTGTAATTGTGTATCCATGTACAGCCAACACCATAGGCAAGATGGCCAACGGAATTGACGATACGCCTGTAACGTCAGTTCTCAGCATAGCGGCAGGATCTGGAATTCCTATCATCATAGCTCCAGCCATGCATGAAGCCATGTACAGAAACAGGTTTATCCTTGAGAATATCTCCAGGTTAAAGCAGGCAGGAATCAGGTTCATTGAACCAGAGATTTCTGAAGGCAAGGCAAAACTTGCCGACCCTGAGGACGCTCTTGCCACTGTCATTTCTATAACTGGTTCACATTCAGGAGGGGGATTGTTATCAGGCAGGCAGGTTTTGGTTACATCAGGGAATACAGTTGAATACATAGACCCTATCAGGGTCATCACAAACCTCAGTTCTGGCAAGATGGGCTCAGCATTGGCAGAGCAGGCGGCCCTGATGGGAGCCAGAGTTACGCTTGTTTCTACCCGTACGTCACGTTATCAGCCGGATGCTGCAAAAACAACTGGTTCGCCCATCAGGATCATACAGGTAGAGACCAGCGCTCAGATGCGCGATACAGTAATTTCAGAGCTTTCATCAAAAAAGCATGACATTGCAATTATGGCCGCCGCTGTGGCTGATTTTGCCCCTGCTTCAAAGTCGGCAGTCAAGATTGACACAAAAGGCCGCAAAGGAAGAATCCAGTTATCTCTTGTCCCGACAGAGAAAATAGTAGATCAGGTCAAGCATGCAAGTCCGCAGACATTTCTTGTTGCATTCAAAGCTGACTACTGTGTTCCTGACTCGGTTCTTATCGAAAAGGCCTTCAACAAACTGCAAGAATCCAGTGCAGATCTGGTTGTTGCTAATGATGTTGGCAGAAAGGGAACCGAGATAGGCTCCGACAAAAACAAAGTGATCTTGGTGGACAAAAGCCGGAAGGTGGTCCACATTGGGCCAGATAGCAAAACCAGAATAGCAGGCAGGATTCTAGAGATTGCTGCTTCACACCTGTCTAAAGCTGTGAAATAAGTCAAGGCAAACAACCAAAGTCCGCCTTTATTTCGCCTTTTTTCTTCAGGCTGTAAAGCGGTGACGAGCGGCTGAATTGGATTCGATTTTTTTTACCATTGTAGGCTGTTCAGCATACCAGATAGCATCTGGCGGATGGCTATTGATCTGGCCCACTGTGCCGGCCGTCAGATGATAACCAAGTCCTTTGTAAATCTGTTGAGTACAGTAGGTCTTTTATTGTCTACAATTATGCTGTCTTCGATTCTTACGCCAAACTTGCCTTCAAGGTAGATTCCTGGTTCGATAGTTACAGTCATACCCTTGCGCAATACTTCATTGCTCTTGACGCGCAACCATGGAGGCTCATGCACATCTAACCCTATGCCGTGTCCTGTAGAATGTATGAATTTGGCGCCATATCCTTTCTCTTCAATAAGGCTTCTGCACGCAGAATCAACATCTCCACATTTTGCTCCATCTATTGCCGCATCAAGGCCGGCTTTCTGGGACTGCAGAACAATGTCATAGACTTGTTTCATTTCCTCTGTTGCAGAACCAAGAGCGAACGTTCTGGTTGCATCTGCAATGTAGCCTCTGTGCCTGAGCGTAAGATCAACAACTATCATGTCGCCTTTTTTAAATTTCCTGTCTGAGACCTGTGCATGAGGAAGGGCGCCGTTTGGGCCACCTGCTATGATCAGGGGATTGAGTGTCGACCTATATGATGGCGGGTTAGCGCCCAGCTTCATTCCTTCAAACACAAGTGTTGCCTGCAGGCTCTGCTCTGAAACTCCAGGCTCGATTCTCTCTGTGCAGATTTCAAAAAGCCTGTCGAGTATACTGGAAGCGTCGGCAATTATGGCTGTTTCATGTTTGTCTTTTTCCTTGCGTGCTTCAAAGAATGTACCCGAGTCGACAACAAATGACTTGACACCTTCTTCGTTACGTACAGCCTCTATGGTGGCATAGTCGCTGCAGTCGGTGCAGACTTTTCTGTTTTCTATTTCAGAGACAAATGAGGATAGAAGCTCGCTTCCTCTCTCTGTGCGTACAATCTCACAGTCGACTGAATCGTTCTCTGCCCTTGCAGACTCTAGTTTTGGAGAAATGAGCTTTGTGCCAGATGAAGTGTCGGTGGTGGAGCAAACCGCAATGGCTTCACCCCAGAAGCCTGTCATGTAGAAGACATTCTCTGGTTCAAAAGCTGCAACTGTATCACATCCGAGTTTATTGGCCAGACTCAAAAGCGAGTGCTTTCTTTTTCTAGCAGACGCGGGGTCAAGTGTGCTGCCGGTCTTGTGCTGTTTCATTTATGCAAGCAACTGCGACGGGTTGCTTTTAAGCGTAAGCATTGCGTTACATCATGCTCACTCAACTGCACATGCGGGTTGGCAGATTCTGCAAGTTCGTTTAAATACCGGCACGCTTGCCGGTCTATCGAGTGTTTATGGAATACCTCGTAATGCTTCCTGGGCCTACCAATGTGCCAAAGAGGGTAATGAACGCCATGCTCTCTCCTGTTATAAATCACAGAAGCGATGATTTCCGCGTCCTCTACAAAAAAATAGTCGAAAAAACTCAAAAAGTCTTCCAGACCAAAAGCGACATTATCCTTCTTACCACATCAGGTACAGGAGCCGTCGAAGCGTCAGTAGTCAACCTGATAAAGAAAGGTGACAAGGCAGTTATACCAGTCAACGGCGAATTTGGAACAAGGCTTGCGGATTTGATCGATAGCTGGGGTGGGCAGGCAATAAGGATAAACGCGCCGTTTGGGGAGAATCCGCCTTATGAAAAAATAGAGGATGCGTTTGACCAGCATAAAGATATCAAGGCACTCTATGCCGTTTATAACGAGACGTCGACAGGTACAACAATAAGGTATATGGACAAGCTAGGCGAGCTGTGCGCAAGAAAAGGGGCGTTCTTTATAGCCGATGCAGTTTCCATACTGGGAGGCGACGAGCTTCCAGTTGACAGGTGGAACATTGACATCTGTGTTACAGCCTCTCAAAAGGCACTTGCCGCGCCACCGGGAGTCTCGCCCATTTCAGTAGGACCGAGAGCAAAGAAGTACATGCAGGAAAATCCGCCTCCCACACAGTACCTGAATCTGAAGCGATATTTCAAATATTACGAGGAGCATTATGAAACCCCCTTCACTCCTGCCCTGCCGCTCTATTATGCATTCAATGAGGCACTTGACATTGTATTGGAGGAGGGAATGGATGCAAGAATAAGAAGACATAGGATCTGCGCTGACGCATTCTACACAGGACTTTCAGCAATGGGCCTGACGCCGTTTGCAAAGCAGAATGCCAGAAGCAATGTAATAATTGCAGTCAACTACCTGCCGGGAATGGATGACAAAAAATTCAGAGGGATATTGTCAGAAGAGTTCCGTGTACTGGTAGCTGGTGGTTTTGGTGACCTCAAAGGCAAGGTGTTCAGGGTCGGCAGTATGGGCGAAGTGAGCAGGTATCATGTGATGAGAACACTTTCGTCCATATCGTCTACAATGAACATGATAGGCGTAAAGGCAAACCCTGAAGCAACATCAGCTGCTCTTGAAAAACTAAAGGACCTAGCCTGAGCGCACCTTAACTTCTTTTTGTAATGGGGCTGTGCTTCTGGCTTCTTCCCTCATCCGCATTTTCTTTTTTGATTTAGATTTAGTTGATTATTATTATGTTTAGTTTAGTTTAGCCCTGCGTTGAACATACTATAGAAGGCCATGAAGAAGGTGAACAAAAAAGGAGGGTAGGGTAGAATAGTGGAAGATAGATAGTTTTTCTTCCGGCTATTCTATTGCGTGCGGTACACTGCGGTAAGATTTATCAGCGTGCCCGGCTGTGCAGTGATTGTGTGGAGCCTGTTTGTTGTACCATCTGACCAGTGGTCAAATACATATGATCCATAGTCAGCTACAGCAACCTCATAAGTCTGGCCGCTGTTGAGAGTAAACGAAGCAGGCGAGAACCCTGACTGCAGCTGCTGGCCATTCTGCCAGAGTGTTGTGTAGTAACCAGTGATCGGGTTTCCATTCTGGTCTGTAGATGTTACAGTCACTGCAGGCTGAACCTGTGATTGCAAGGGAGCCGAGCTGTATACTGCAGTCAGTACCTGGCTTGTCCCAGCGATGGCCGAGATTGACCTGTCTCTATTTGTACTGCCATTGTCTGCCCAATGGTCAAAGTGGTAGTTGCCATAGTCCTGTACTTCTATTGTATATTGCTGACCTGCGCTAGGCTGGAAGGTGACGGGCGTAAAGCCTGTCTGTAACACTCCGCCATTTTGTGATAGCACCGTGTAATATCCATTTATTGCAGCACTGTTCTGGTCAACTGAATTTACCGTGATTGAAGAGGTTCCTGATTGTTCCGGCGCTTGTTGCGTTACCGGAGCTGGTGTAGATGTCGAATTGGGGTTTGGATTTGTGTTTGTGTTTACGTTCATGTTCCCATCGGCAGCGTTTACAGCAGATACAAGGGCACCAAAGTATGAAGGCACACTGTCCCATGGATTTGGAAGGCTATCGTCTGTTATGTAGATGTATTTTACATAAGCAGCTGCCGCCGCGACATAGCTTGAATCAAGGCTTGATACTCCATACGGGATTATGGCAAAGTTGTCCTTGCTGTAACTTGTATGCCATCCGGCGAGATACGTAGATGTCGGCAGTCCCCAGTTTTCATATATTATGATGTTATCCATTGTGCCAATGTAGCTTGCTGCTGTGTCTGCTCCGGGGTTTCCTACCGTCATTGCAAGTCCCTGTGATTTGGCGTACTCGCTCAGGTTCTTGTAATACCCTTCCTGGCCGGCGACATTTGACATTTCGTCAAAGAATATCCCGTTGACACCGTACCAGTTCTTGTAGCTGTTGATGTCTGATTCTATTGACCCTGCATCACGTGAACCGTATCCTGTGAACACGTATCCAAGCACAATTATGCCTGCTTGCTTGAGGCTGGTTATGCCAGACGCATAATTTGGATCGTATGAACCGGGGCCATTACTTGGATTTATTATTGCGACTACCGGCACAGCAGGGTTTGCGTTCTTTGCCTGTATGACAGTATCCCATGTTTGTCCGGGGTAGGTATAGAGCGGCACCATAACCCCTGTGGGGTCAGCTGTTGCCATTTCGGCGTGTGCTGCTAAATTCAGGCTTGCTGCCATTGCAAAAATCGAAGCAATGACAAGAGCCGGCAGCAGTAGCACTCGAGTCCACTGATGTTGTCTTTGTCTTAGCATTTTCTTCTAGTCTATTTTTCTAGAATATTATTAAAGTCGTATGTTACATGGATACAAAATCAACCTTGACTTTTGATGAAACTATTATAAACAAGAGAATTCTTGGTAGGCGAAACAAGGATAGAAAAACATGCCAGAATTAATCTTACCTTTGTCATGGCAGCTCCTTTATACAATAAATTACTATGTAATGCATGCAAACTAAACGCAGCACAACTGCTTCGGAATTTGATGCAAAAAAAGCAGCAGCTGCAGTCAAAGATATAGCGGCCAGCATAAGACAGACTGCCCAGACAGCCAGGGATTCAGTCAAGGCTTTCAGAGAATCAGGAGCAATAGAAGAGCTGACTGATGCTGTCAGACAGGTAGCCATCAGTGCAAGAGATACCACAAAAGATATCAGAGATACAGCCTTGGATGTCAGAGAAGGGCTAGTCGATACAGCTTCGGTGATAGACGAGACTACGGTAGCTGCACGAGAGACTGTTGAAGCAGTCAGGGAGACAGCGCACGCAGTACCAAAGGCTGCACCCCAGACCTCGGTAACTCTCAAAAAGCAGGCACCGAAAGTAAAGAAAGGAATGGAGCTGACGGCCAAAAGGACAGAAAAAATGGTCAAGACAGGCAGGGAAAAAATAAGAAAAAAGCTTGCAAAAAAAGCAGCTGCTCGGTCCAGACCTAGGCTATTGCCCAAATAATTATACGCATACTACTATCCGAGCAGGGCAGCTCGGACCCCAATTTTTCCTTCTTTATGCCTTTTTTCTTTCCCTTGCTCTCTATTTTATTGGCAGTGGCTTCTGGTCTCGTCCATGCTTCCATTTTCGCCGTTTTGCATGTCCAACAAACCATTAGACCAGATTAAATTAGATTAGATTAGATTAGATCATGTGCTCCCTGACTACTTACTTGCTACGGGCTGCAAGCCTTTTTTTGTAAAGCCTGACCGAGCTCATGATTACTGACTTGGCTTCACGCGCATTTTTCCATCCGAGGACTTCAACTTTTTTGCCTTCTAGCTCCTTGTATACTTGGAAGAAATGAGCAATCTCCTTTAGAATATGATCCTCCACATCGGATATTTCCTTCAGGCCAGAGAACCTTGGATCTTTTCTTGCAACTGATAGTATCTTGTCGTCGTTCTTGCCACCATCTTTCATTGCCAGTATTCCTATCGGCCTTACCTCAACCAGTACTCCTGGATAACCCGGGTTTGTCAGAAGTACAAGCGCGTCAAGCGGATCACCGTCTTCGGCCAGAGTCTGGGGAATGATCCCATAGTCGGCAGGATAGTGGAACGGTGAAAACAGCACTCTATCAAGTTTTATCAGATTATTGTCCTTGTCATATTCGTACTTGTTATGCGATCCCCGTGGTATCTCTATGATTACATTTACAGTTTCAGGTATCTTTGCACCGGGGTCGACGCCGTGCCAAAAATTCAGGCTCATGAACCGGCCACTCCGTAACTGAATGCATTGCCAAAAAGCCAAATTGTTTCTTTCAATTTCAAGCTATGTCCGCATCTGATTTTTTGGAGGCTTGCTTTAATTCTTCCCCTTCCGTGTAAGCGGTACTTGCCTGTGAAAAAAGTTAGCCAGAAGAGATCTTGATATCCGGATAGATATTTCATATATACAAAGAGATCCATAATACTCCTATGCCGTCTGAAGCCTCTGACATGGAGATCAGGTCGGTCGAAAACAAGGCCAGCCTTTATGAGCAGTTGAGAACACAGCTTCTTAAGGACATAGAGCGATACAGGAGTGAAGGCAGGGAAGAGCTTGCAGATATTATTTTAAAATCCATCAATACAGACAACTAGCTAGTAGCTTATCGGTTGGTGGAAAAAAAGCTAGCGCGCCTTTTTTGCACGCGGGAACATTATCTGGCCGACCTCTTTATACATTTTCAGGAATTGCTTACCCTTGTCTGTCGTCCTGTATTCATTTTCATCTTCTACATGCTCTAAAAGTCCCCTTTCAAGAAGAACTGTCAGATATTCCTTCAGCTGCGGGAAAGATAGAAACGCCTTGTACATGATCTTGGTCTTGATAGCTCCATCCATAGCAATCTCCAGAATATCTGCAGCGATATCCGTTCTGCTTCTGTATTTCACTACATCAGTTGTGCAACCAAGCTCCAATAAAAACTTCTCTAATATACGTATAGGAGATACTTCCGGTGGCTATGAAGCAAGGCCAGTCTTCTGCGTTTCTTGAGTCTTGCTTTTGGCCTGCTCTATGTTTTGAATATGCAAGGCCAGTTGTCTGAGTACTTCGATCTTTTTGTTCGGATAGTTGGCAAATCGCAGGACATTGTCAAAGAACTCGGGGATTGCAATAGTCTGCTCTCCGGGGATCTCGATTCCCCTTCGTGTCAACAGGTAAGATTTGACCACAGGTCCTGTCTGGATGCCATTCAGAAAATAGCTTGCATCTTCTGGCATTGATTGCGACAGGGCAACAATTGCGGATTTTAAAAGCTCGGCTTCCCGTGCTATGTCATGCTCAAGTTCCTGCATTGCCTTGGCCAGCCTCTCCGTCCCGTGGATGTAGTCCTGCATACAAGATGAATGTCCAAATGAGTTAATATTGTTTGGTATTATCTCCATATCTTGCCTCGCTTTTCCAGTGAAACAAATAGTAAAGCAAGTGAATCTGGCCTGCTGTAAAAATGTCAGGTCTGGCCTTTGGCAATCTGACCTATTCGACGCTGACCTTTTCCTTTCCCGTGCCGTTTTTTTCTTGCTCGTCTAACTTTTTCAGCTCGTTGACAAGAAATTCTCTATATTTTTCCCGTTCTTCTGCAGTCATACGGTCTAGGTTGGAGCTGAGTGCGGATCCTATCGTAGCTACTCTTTCCAGCAGATCCATTGTAACAAATTTGCCCAGACTTCCAACACGCATAACTACGTCTAGTTGCTTCTGAAAGATATTGCCAAACGATTCCAGATCAGAAGTAATAACCAGACCCTTCTTTGTCAGGCTGTATCTTCCATCTTCTTTCCTTTCTTCAATCAGGCCTTCCTCGACCAGCCTGCCAAGTAGTGGATAAATTAGACCTGGAGATGGCCTCCATCTACCTTCGCTCTGCAAGGCAGCCTTGTCGATGATTTCCTTGCCTGTCATTGGCTGATCTTTGAGTATTGTCAATATATAGTGGCGAGAAAATCCACGAGGAATCGAGCTTCCGACCCGCGATAACCATTCCGATAGCATATCACTAGTAATATCGCTGGTGATTTATCAAGTTTTCGGATGACGCGATACTGCTGAATCTGCAGGTCATTTCTTGCAAAAATCATAGCTGCTGAATTAGGGTTATGAACTGTTGAAGTAGGTAGATAGATTTGCTGAACTTTGGCGAGTCAGATTTTTATCACAGATTGCAGCTTATAGTATCGAGAGGGTAAAACTTCCTGCAAGGAGGCTGCGCTTGTATGCTAATAACAGCAAGCGTGAGAGCGGTACCAGGCGGCATCATGGAATGATGCGAAAGCGAGAAGTCGTGGCATCATTGTGATGATGCGTCAATCCCGTAAAGTCCATTAGGACAGTCGGGCAATATCTCCCCTCTCAATCTGCGCCAACCTGATAAACAAGCAGCCTTTACCATTCTTGCTTGTCTTCAGACTGCAAGATTACGTTCTATGGCGGAGTCCATGAAATAGGCGGCAACAAGTCCTTGTGGGACAATCAAGTGGTCAATTGTCAATCTCACAGCTACTGACTAGCCTAAAATAAGACCAAGATTTTTTAATCGTGATGCAGATAGAGTTCTTGCTCGTTTGGCCAATTCTAGTGACAGCTCACTGATAGAAGCAGAGAAAGTGATAAGGCAAGAAATTGTCAATATCAACAAGGATCCATCAATTGTCAAAATGAACGGTTGCGCCGCATGTCATGTATTGTTCAAGGTGAAAGATGCATTACATGTAAGCGAGCAGGACGCGGCAGATCTACTTTCAGAAGTGCTTTTAGATAATTTGCCCTTAAATGACGATTTTATCTCCATGGTAGAAAATATTCACATGAAAGCCCGCATGATGGGAGTAACGTTTGCCATAAAGACAAGGGAAGCCAAAGACAGGTATATTGACGCAAATTTCAAGAATACACTAAGCGAGCTCCAGTCAGATGCTTCTGCTTACGGCACTGAAATAGTAATGAGGCGACTTGTCCTATCAACCATTGCTCTTAACCTGGCCCAGAATCTAGGAATAGATTACCATGCTGCTACGGAAGAATTGTACTATTATCTGAGAAAGAATGATGAGACTACACACGCAGAACTTGTCCAAATCATCAGATCTCTTTTGGCGAAGGTCTCACGATCTGGATTAGAGGGATGAGACGAGTCATCATGAATGAATAAATGAATTGATATTTCGGTAGTAACCAGAGTGATTTCCTTGGGCTCTGTCAACACATAATCGATTATGTGAGAAAATCTCACCACTTCTAGTTATGCAACAAGATCGCAGGATAATTAATTAGCAAAGGCATCCATGGACAGAACTTCTAGGACTGTGATGTGAGGCTCTCCTATTATCGCTTGAGAAATTCATTTTTACGATAATTGCAGATTTGATTAGCCGCCAAGCTCTTTGTCTATCTTGTCCTTCAAGGACATGAACCGGCTAAACTTTTTGTTCCAGTTTGAGAAGAACACTCTTTCTGTCAGACCGATATATAGCCACACAGATGCCAAGATTACGGTTATTGTTACAAATACAAGCACCATTGCTGCAACACTTGGAAGCCGGGTCAGAAGCAGGCGCATAAACGCAGGATGCAGCAGGATTACGCCTGCAGTCACCAGTGCAACTGGCGCCAGAATAAAGGACGAGATTATCAAGAGCGTAAATACGTTCTTGGTAGTATTTAGGTGGAAGATCAGCTGGTCAAGCACTTCAAAGATGCTTTCCTTTTTCTCATCCTTTGAGGCATCTTCAGGGCTTGACATTCTACTTGTACTGTAACAGTATTTTAAAACGATTCATTAACTTTGTTACCGGCTCTATGGTGGTTGCCTGGCTGCATTTTTCCTTGGAAACATCTCCTCATATGGTTCCAGTATTCTTCGGCAAAACTCCTTTCCCTTCTCAGTCACGCTGTATTTGATGACTTTTTTGTTGCCCCACGGCTCTTCTATCTTTTTTATTATCTCTTTTTTCTCCATATCCTCAAGGATATCCTTGTGTTTTGCCAGATTAAGGCCGCAGTAGCTGAGCAGGGCAGTCTGGTTGAGCTCTCCGTACTCGGTCAATTTCAGTATAATGTCCTTTCTGATATAGATGCGGTCCCTGTATTCGTGTGACATGCATAGCTGCGCTCTTCCTGGCCCGGATTTTCCAGTGGCTTACGGGGCCCTTTTGGCTGGATTAGGCCAATGTTAATGGGCCTTATCAGTGTGTTATATTTAACAATTCATTATAAAGTTCTGCATCATTTTCGACTCAACATGTACAAATGAGCCAATAACGTTACAGAATCCAGTACCGCAACAGTTTTTTGCCTCTATCGACAAACAAGCAACGAACAAGTGTCTCCACCATTTGGCTTTTTCAAAAAAAAGGAAGCCCCTGCGCACCAAGCCAGAGAACAAGATCTGCCTTCTGAGATTCAGGATGGCGGCAAGCTGACGCTGCAGCAGGCACAAACACTCTTGAAGGATGTGGAATCAGAAAAAGTAAAAGCACTGTCTGCAAGGCTTTTGCCGACAAGGCAGGCAGTCGCCTCGTCTTTGAAATCAATAGAGATTATTGCTGACGAGCTTGCCGCTGACAAGATCAAGTTCGAGGAGGGTGAGGCAAGGTTCAAATCTATAGCAGAAAACTCGAAAAGAACAGTCGTTGCCACGCTCAAAAGGGAGAGCACTTCTGACCTTCCAGAGTCTGTGCAGTCGATAAACGATGCCAGAAAATTCAAGGAGCGGCTTGAGGCAATAATCAACAGGATAAGCGAAGTCAGCGGCTCGCACAAGAGCGTGCTGAATGTGTTTATGAAAAAATATGTCGGACGGCTGCGGCAAGAGTTTGAAAATCTCTCGTCGCAGCTTGAGCAGGTCAGGACCCTCATGTCAGAGTTTGAGCAGGAACGGGCTCCGCTTGTCAAGTGCGGCAACCTGCTAAATACCGCATCTCAAAAGGCGTCTTCTATCAAATCAGGCGAGCTTGCCATACAGGATGCAATTGCAGACATTGCCAATATGCAGGCTGAGCTTGCAAGCCACAAGTCAAGTCTTTTGTCGCTTGAAGGCACCCCGGAGTTTAAGGATGCTTTTACCGCTTGGCAGCAGATGGATGCAGCCGAAGAGCAGGAAAACAGGCTACATGTTCAGATGTCTGAACTTTTCGGCCACCTGTCGAGGGCCCTTTCAAAGTATTCTTATAACGTCACAAAGGAGACAGCCAGGCGGCTCCAGATTCTCTCCGAGGAGCCGTGGAAGGTCCTGGAAGAGCAGGACATGACCCCTTATACTACACTTCTTTCGGAAATACGTAAGGAAATAGATTCAAACAAACTGCAGCTCAAAGACTCTGAAAAGACTGTTAACTATATAGATTCAATAATCAGCTCCTTGCCAGGTTTGCAGTCTACTTTTGCCGAGATAAAGTCAAGGAAAGAATCCTTGATTGCTGGCTCCAAAAGGGGGCTTGTTATAGAGTCAAACAGGCTCAAGCAAAGCATACAGCATTATGAAACGCAGCTTGCCGCCAGACAACAGGAGCTTGAGCAGCTAAAGAGGCAGAATGCTGAAAAGGGCAATGACCTTCAAGAATTGCTGAGGCAGGCGGAGCAGATACTGCAAGAAATCACGCGGAAAAAGTACGCGTTGACGGCATGAAGGTTCAGAAACTTGCAGTGGGCCTGTTGATAGAGAGCCAGCTTGTGCAAGATGGGTTCTCATATTTTTGCTGCAGGTTATAGTGCAGTACAATTACTTGGCTATCTGCAGCAATCGCAGACTCGTGTTCGCTTGTTTGTTTATCCTGCCAGCGGTTTTGCAGAAAAAGCAATAACTCAAAGTCCGGCAATTAACTAATCAGCCAATTGCGATGGGATTGATAGCTTTTTGAACAAAGCCATGTCGAGCAGATACTGGAGTATACAATTGATTTCTGATTGGTTCGTTTCAGCCTTCAGTGATATAACTCATGACAAGGATTAACGAACCGATCCTACAATTAGTTCTCTTATAGTAGAGCCACTAATAATATCAATAGAACTACTAGATGACGCGCCACCATTATACTACTACCATTCAACATC
>JAJPHM010000051.1 GCA_021325295.1 Nitrososphaeraceae archaeon | reverse complement strand
TTCAGCGGAAAAGTACCGTTTGTAACTACACAGACGCGCCTTGGCATTTCGTCACAGAATGTCTGTATAATGTCTGGCCGGAGAGTTGGCTCGCCGCCAACTAGCGTCACTACAAATATGTGCTGTTTTTTGAATTTGCTTTTTATTATGCGCCTCCAGTCTTCCGCCGACAGGTCCTCGTCGTTTTTTCTATTCAGCCACCAATAGCAGTGGTTGCAGTGAAGGTTGCAGACATTGTTGACATCTACGGAACCGTACATTGCAGGCTTGGCATGAAACAGTTTGATGCTGGCATATTTTTTGAAGATGCTGATATAGAACGGCATCTCCCTCATCAGGTCTGTGATGCCTCTGCCATAAATCAGGTCTACCATCTGCTTTTCAATAAGGGTCGTGTTAAATAAACATAGGCATTTTTCCGCATTTGATATGAAGATGATACAAGTTTAGGATGGCTGGCAGCTAGTCGAGAAAACAAGGTAAAAGAAGGGAAAAGAAAAAGACGCATGCATTAAATTATGCTAGCCTAGCGTATCTGGTATCTACTGGGCCCGTAGCTCAGCCAGGTAGAGTACCGGACTTTTATCTTGTGTACAGGAAAGAAATCCGGCTGTCTCGGGTTCGAATCCCGACGGGCCCGCTACGATATTAGTCCTTTAAAATAGGTTCTATAGTGATATTGGGAGTTGTAAAATATTACCTTTTTAATCATCAGTAAGCTATACAGAACACCATAAGATTCCGACGCGCTAAAGAAAAAATGTGGTTTTAGTGACGTCCGGCGAAACTCGAAAAATCTTTGGCATCATCGAAAAATAAATCCGGCTCTTCAGCCTCCATTTCGTATACTGTAATTCTTTTGGGTCGTATACCAGATTTAATTTGCCATAGGGACATGATTGACCTTCCTTTTCCATCCAGCATTAATCGCATCCCATTGCCCGGTAGCACTATGCTCAAAAAACTTAAGGACCGTTCAAAGGCTGAAGAGTCATAATATTTAGGGTCATTTCTGGCTTCATCAGACCAAGAATATTCTCGCAATGTGAAAAAACCACCGTTTTCTTTTTTTGGATGTGCTATGTGGCAAGAAGCAAATGCGTTCCAGTCATAAGATGTCTTGAGTTCAAAAATTTTGGTTGGCCATTCATTGCGCTTAATGTAGTCACTAATTTCAACAATGTCTTTACTTTTTCCGTACCAGCAAAACCCTTCAACTGCGACCCGCACAACATAACATTCTGGTAAAATTGGTATCGATCTATCAATGAAATAATCCATTTAGGTGAATATCGGTACCCTTACAATAAAAGTTATGTTCTTGGCCTAACCGTCTTCGCTTCATTCCCATAGGCCGTATGTACAAAAAGACAAGAATTGAATCTTGACCCATGCAGAAAAAAGGCTGGGTGTTTCCGATGCAGATGCCGGGGCTGCTGTAAAAAGCGACTACCTGCAACGGAACTTAGGAAATATGGATTTGAGGTAATTGTTCGGTTTATTTTTCTGCTATATCCCTAGCTCAACACTCCTCAATATCGTCAATGTGAGTTTGTGAGTACCGACTATTTTTCAGACTTGTTGACTAGAATAGAGCTTAACCTTACCTTATGATTGCCTCTTAAGGTCTAGCGGAGGTGCTTGATTAGTTGACAGCTGTTGTTGTACTTCTTTTCCTGCTTCGACCATTGAGCCAAACATTGACTTCCACATCTCCTTTGCCTGTTCAGAGTCAAAATCATTTTCTGATGTATAGTCGTAGATGAAATCCCTGATTGCTTGTTTAACAGCTTCTGGTCTTGTAAAACCCTCTCTTTCACATACCCTGTCAAACCTTTGAATCAAAGGCGTTGGAATATTGACAATGAGTTTGGTGTATGTCATCTTAGCTTTTCTACCTGCTTTGCTAGCAGACATTATTCTGGTATCCAGATGAACTTGGTATGGATATAAACGTGCTGTAATTGGTAAAGAATTGGTAAACAAATACCGTGATTAAAGGCTTTTGAGCAGGCATTATCATCCTATATTGAAAATGGCGACAAAGTCGTTTACTGAAACTGCGCTGAACAGCAAAGAAGCGAAGGAAGCAATAGGCGAAGGCATTGTTGTGCTTCTGCAAACAGGTGATTTCAATAAGGGTTGGGATGCCATGATGGCAGCTGGCCAAAGAAATGGGTCACTTGCAGCAGTTCAACTTGCTATCTCCATTGACCTTCTAAAGGCAATTGCAGAAATCATTAATGGCAAATGAGCTGCAACCAAGCATTTTTTTATTACATCACTAGAGACCTGCCCCTAGATGAGGGGGTCATTAGGTTGCCGACACTGTTCATTCTTAGGCTCATTTTGCCCGCCTATTCGAGTCGGTTGGTCAGGTGTTCTATTAGGTTGATGACAAAATGTTAATTTCTAGCCTCGCAGCAAAAATAGCTTCCTCGTGCCATCACTACTAGAAAGGATAGGCAATAGAACAGTACTGATAGACGCAAATCTACCTATTCAGCTAGCAGATTCATTAAGGCAGAAGGGCTTGTCAGTCAGACACGTTAGTGAAATAAACCCCAAAATGTCTGATACTAATATTCAAAATATTATGTATCCAACCGACGTACTGCTCACACGTGACGGCAATCTGTACTGGCAATTAGGAAGAGGCAGAGCCATTTTCTTAGGCCTAGGAACAAAGACAAGACGACGTGTCGCAGAAATAAGTAGGTTCCGAAAAACTATGGAACATGAGCAAGCCACAGGTGCTATTGATTTGAAGATACAGAGAGGAATGAGGATATTATTTTATCGCAAGGGCAAGTATCCTGAACCAAGTTACGTACCAATATGAGGTACTTGTCGCCCTTTATCCTCGTAGACCTTGAAATCTTGAACAAATCTTCCAGTAAATTGATAAGCTGTGGCGTATTCCATACACCACCTATAGACTCTACTTTCAGAAATTCTATAGTTTCTTTTAATCGTCTTACAATTTCTTTGTCAGATACGACCATATCACAGACCATCAAGATTTGATTTTGTTGAATCTTCCCGTGTTTAAAACCCGTGTCGAATTTTCCGTGGTAGCCTTAGTTCATAGAAGATAAGGCAAATAGGATAAAGGCATAGCCTTCTAGATCCACTAGGCTGATGAGTGTAAGCCAAGCTATCGACCAGTTATTCTTTTAGAGTACCTCATCGTGTCAGTGATGAAGCTAAATGACAAACGCCAATGAAATCAACGATTACCATAATGGAAAGGATAGAGACATGGTTGCTGAAGCTCGCGGCACAATACATTCTATACAGCATAGTTTCGAAACAACTGGAGCACCCTCTGGCTACAAAGTATACAAGATTCAGCTGCAGCATGTCAAAAGCATGGAATAGGATCCGATTGGAAAATGGGAAGTATTGTCAAACATGGTTCTCAGGTTGACCAAGTCCCCCTGCAGACTGCTAGTAAGTTTTGCTGATGGATCTCAGCAGAGTTTTTCATTCCAAGAAGACGACTATCGCTATATTGTAGATGGCTGGCTGGTGGCCTATACAAAGACTAAAGCTCAAAGTATGAGAGAATAGCAACAGAAGATAGCAATTCATTTTCTAATGGCGGTATTCACGCACTTTATACAAACAATGTCTTATCTTGGTAAACATGGCTACCATAAGGACAAACAACAATCAACCAGTGACCATTTGTTAATAAAATAACCTGGCAAAGCTGTGAAAAGACAGCCAAGCGTTCGCTTTTTGATCTATTGTTTCGCACCGGAGCCTCCAAGATGACATAACAGCAGAATAAGCAAAGTAATTAAAGAAAGAGAAGGCTCTTTCTATTATTGAAAGTTTACTGTGATTGTAGCCCTGTCAGTGAGCAAGTTATTATCTACTTCACAGACCCACCTTTTGCCATTAAATTCCGCCAATTTGGGTGATGGACTATAGATTTCTCCCTCTCCCCTCATTTTCGCTATCCCTCTAGCATTTGGAGCATCACCAGTTCCATTGCCTGAACCAAAGAGCATGCCATTGTTTGTCATTTGTATGAACTTGACTGACCATGCGGATGTGCCATCTTTGTTTGTGTGCACTTCAACTGTATCCCAGTGAATTCCCCTGTATTTGCCCGTGATTGTTCCTCTGGATGTTAGTTCGCTTCTGACACCAGTTTCCTGGCTGACGTCTACAAGTCTTGTAGAAGTAACGTTTACTTTTATCATCAGATCTGATTTTTTCGCTTTTATTTTTGCCATCTAGCTACCAACCTGTATAGAGTAAAGCTGGGCAGGAACTAGATATGCTTTGCTGGAAAATTGGAGCGGCCAAGACTAATGAGCACCCGGATTTCAATTTATATCCCGTATGCATCGTTAATCCTTGTCAACGACTGAGCTAGTGCAAGCCTTGCTCTGCTGCAGTGAGAATCGATTCTGCCTTTTTCCTGTATGATTCAACAACCTCCAAGCCCAACGTATCATTCTCAAGGCTTTCAATCAGGTGGCCAACCGCTCCTTCCTTGCCCCTCAGCTGCATCTCTGCAATCACAAAGAGCCGCGTGTCTTCTTTGAGCAGGTGCATGGTCATCAGTTCGATATACTCTTCGCAATGCCGGATTAACGAAGCTTTGGCTTCAGTTTTGGCTCTGCCACCATCACCATCATCATTTTGGTTATCGATAAAGCGTTGTGCAGATTCCTTTATTCTGTCTGCTATGATGCGTGCCTGCTCATGCTCCCTTGTCATAACAGCTACAGGGCCGCTATCACTTGGCAATCCTGCCTCGATCAGCGAAGCAAAAAGCCCCTTTTCCTCTTTTGTATGGTGGCACCTGTCTATGAAATTGGTAATAAAGTCGACTGTGTCTACCAGAATCGCCGGCGGCAGCTCTTTTCCTTGCTTGAGCATCAAAGTAAAGGTCTCTGTTGCCTTCAGAACCTTCTTTATTGTGTCATGGTCTTTTCTCAGGCTGGCAGTGACTTGTGTACATGGAGCAGGAGTGGAAGAAGGAGGAGAAGAAGGTTCTACTGGAAATGCTATCTTCATGGAGAATTGATTGTCAGGTTCAGGGTGAAATAATTGTAATGGTGGTTGTTATCATTCTGAGCTGCAAGCATTCTGGATTTTCGCAGGAACGTGACTATTGCAAGCCCATTCGCTTATCTCCATAATTCAGTACTCACCCACACTTTATATTCATTTTAGAACAACGATCTGCGCACACATGCAGATTATGATGCAACCGGTACTTCAGACTGTTTAATTCGTAGTGCCTTGAGAGCGCTTCCCCAAGCAATCACTTCATCTAACATGCTGGTAACTTCTCTTTCATGAAATGAAGCTGGCTTGAAATTTGTAAAGTTCTCAAAGTCTGTGAAGAGTGAAAGCATCACCTGAGCCCTTACAGTTGCAACCTTTACCTCTGCCATAACCAGCCGCAGCTGCTCTACCGCACGCGCACCACCAGCGCTACCATAGCTGACAAAGCCAGCAGCTTTGTTGTTCCACTCTCTGAAGAGAAAATCTATTGCATTCTTTAATGCACCAGGAATGCCGTGGTTATACTCAGCCGTGACAAAGACAAAGGCATCAAACGAATTTATTTTGGCTGCCCATGTTTTGGTATGCTCTTTGGTATATTGCCCCATGGAGGGTGGTATAGGCTCATCCAGAAGTGGCAGGTTGTAGTCTTTAATATCAACCAGTTCAAATTCAGCATCAGTACGCTTTCTTGCAATATTGTACACCCATTCTGCTACTGCTTTGCCATTACGTCCTGGGCGTGTGCTTCCGAGTATGATTGCTATTCTCAATGGCAGTTGGTCAGTACTACTCATGCAATACTCAACTTCGGCTGCATAGTAATTAAGTATAGCAGTAATTTCCAACTAACATAGTTATTGCTAGCTAACCCATCCTGCACTGCAGGCGCATGAGCACACATATTCTAAACGATCCGTGTTAGCGGCAGTCCCTGTTTGATTGCTAACCATAAAATGAGTTGGATAAACCATCCAATCTCTTAAATACCAGTACATCAGCATTTGACCAAACAAGCCTTGCTAGAGATATTGGATGTGATTGCAGTATCGGCGCCGACAATGCTTATCCTTGGCCTCCGCCATGGGCTGGATGTTGACCATGTTTCAGCAATAGACAGCCTGGTACGGCTTCATAATGCGTCAAAAAAAGCAAGATGGGTTGGCACAGGATTTAGCTGCGGCCACATGATCTCAGTTTTGGCTGAAATGGTCTTTGTAATCTATGCTGTTGGCGGCTTTCTAAAATCAGATAGTTTTGGAATCTTTAGCGGGCTTCTCGGAGCAGGTGCCTTGGGCGCAATAGGGATAGTAAATATCTACTCAATGAGAAAATGGGGCAAGACAGGAAGTGCAATTCTTGCCGGCAGGATGGTGAAAAGAACAGGAAGACTCGGAGCCTATGGCTCAGCCTTTGTCACGGGTTTGGTGTTTGGTCTTGGATTTGACACTGCCACGCAAATTTCTGCCATTTCTCTTTCTGCAGTAGCGTCTGCAACTGAAGGTGTTCAAATTGCACTTACCCTAGTGGGCTTTTTCGGTGCAGGAATGGTTGCAATGGATACGATAAACAGCATTCTGCTCAGGTCAGCTTTGTGGAGAATTTTTCAGACCAAGGCGTTTCGTTACATGGCATATGGGTTGAGCGGCGTTGCAATCAGTCTGGCAGTTGCAGACAGCGTCGGCACTCTGACAAACGGAATTATCGAGATACCTTCATGGTCTGGGCCAACGCTGGCAGTTGCTGTAGTCTCTTGTTCGTTTTCCTATGCATACCTGACGAAAAGAAGGTTGTTGCAAAGCAGGTAGCTAGGCTGCCAACAACTGCTTTGCCTTACCATGATAACCAATCGGTGTCAGGCGATGGAACCTTTGGCTGAAACGGAGATATTGTATCCCGAATAAAACTGTGGGGCCTATTCAAAGCAGCCCTGCCTATTATCCTGGTTTTAAGTTCCAGTGATTGCGTTGCCAATCCCAATCTAACCGGTTTTAAAACACTTGATATGTGCTAACAGAGCTACCTCGCAACCTGCCATACACTATCAAAATACTGCTTGAAATGGTCAACAATTTCGCTTGATGATACGAGAATTCCTGTTGTGTTTTCCCAGGATATCATTAGCATCTTATCGCCAAATATGTCCATCGTGCCGGGCAGGGGAAATGCCACAAATCGCATTTTGACATCTTTGAGCTTTCTGTAGTGCTTGGACTTGCTAAAGTTGACCGTGCCTATTCCGCGCTCGTCCAGTTCTTTTTGCTTCTGGAACTGGTGCAACCGCTCATAGAAGGGAGTTGCAATCTCGTGATAGTCGTCGAATGGATAAAAATAGCGCAAGATATCGCGCTTTGCTGCATCCTGCAAAAGTATTTCGTAGGCAGTGCGGAGCCCTTTGAGGCCGACAAAGATTTCTGCGCTATTTCTCTTGCCAGCTCCGGCAAATTTCAACAGATCAGGAATTATTCTGTGAGCTGCCGCCTTCTCAACCTCCAGCTGCTCCTCTTTCTTTCTCAAGTATTCCACGAGTCTGTAAGGCTCGGCTGCACTATAGCGTCTGATCTTGCCAATTATGACATGGCTTGCCAAGCCCTTGGAGCTTAACCTGTCCAGTACGTCATATACTTTGGAATATGACACCCGGGATTCCCTGACTATTGCGCCTACCTTGGACGGACCAAGCCTCAGAAGCGTCAGATAGACTTTGGCTTCACCACGAGTCAGACCAAGGGTGACCAGATCTTCATGGATCATTATTCAATACACCCCTGCAGGGGGAACATAAATTTAAGTAAATTTTTCTTGGATATTTTTATCAGTTGGATAACCGCAACAACAATACCCGGAAAGCCATAGTCAAGATAATGACTGTAAACAGAACGGCAGAACAAGTATTCGATTTTTTTAAAGACGTAAAGAAGAGCATGGAAGCAGGAGGAGCCGCCCGGTCTGTAACAATGGGCAGTGATGGCTGGTGGTCATTTGACCACATTGCTGGAGGAAGGGCAAAGATAAAGCACACTTACCTTGATCGCAAAGCAGGAGTGATGGATCATGTCTTTGTTGGTGCAGGGATTGAATGGCATGCATACGTAAGAATAGTTCCAAACCAAGATGGTGCTACCATGACATGGCTGTTTATGAGACCAGATGGTCTGAGTGACGAGGAGTTTGAGAAGCAGCTCCTCGGCTTTGACAAGGAAATATTGCTCTGGCAAGATGCTCTTGAAAACCATCAGACAAGTTAACCAAAAGGTGGCTACAGTGGAATCCCTTGTTGCAGGTTAGCTAAATCTATCTTTCCTTACGACTGATTTCTGTTGTTGTATCTACACCCTGTCAGATTTTCTACGGTCTTGCCTCAAACACCAGGTTAAATGGCGTCTCGGTGGCACGACGAAACCTTGTAAAGCCAGCGCCCTTCACAATCTCCCTTATCTTCTCTTCGCCTGCCTGAGCTCCCAGCGCCGGACCATTTTCGTTTAAAGATGCAGGGACGCATATCATGGCAGACGCACCGTAAAATACTCTGCCCACCGGGTTCAGGTTGTCCTCTACCTTATCATTTGCAAATGGTTCAACCAGCATCCAGGTGCCATCTTTTTTCTTCAGTGCTTCAAGTACATGCCTGGCTGCTCCAGCCGGATTGCCCATGTCGTGGAAGCAGTCAAAAAATGCAACAAAGTCATAGTCGTCACCGGCAAAGTCTGTCGACCCGGCCACTTCAAATGTGACATTCTTCAGGCCCTCCTTCTCCGCCTGCTTTCTTGCCCATTCAATTGATGGCTTGTGGTAGTCAAAGCCTACAATTCTTGAATCCGGATATGCTCTTGCCATCAGGATTGTGGACGCGCCGTGTCCGCAACCTACATCTGCCGCCTTTGCACCTCCGGTCCTGAGTTTTGCTTCTACTCCATCAAGGGCAGGGATCCAGCCTGAGATCAGGTTTGCCACATAGTTTGGCTTGAAAAATCTCTCTGTACCCTCAAACAGATAGTGGTGGTGGTCGCCCCACCCAAGACCTTTTCCCGTCCTGTAGGCATTAATTATTTTCTCTTCATCTTTGAATAGGCTTACGATCGACTGGTAAAAGCCAGCAATGTAAGCAGGGCTATTTTCATCTGTCAGGGCCAGAGCATGTTCTTCTGGTATTGTATAAGTGCCGCTTGCAGGATTGTATGTCACAACACCGCCAGCAGCCTGAGCTGCCAGCCATTCTTTTATTATTCTTGGGTGTGTCCCAGTCTTGCCGGCCAGCTCTTCAGGTGTCAGAGGGCCTGCTCCGGCCATTGCCCTGAAAAGTCCAAGTCTGTCTCCTACAAAGTTTAGCAGCGCGCCTTCTGCCGCACCCCATTCATTGATGGCCTTTCCTATAAATTGATGAAGTTTTGCCTGATCAATTGTCATATTTTTTATTCGAGCCCCGACGAGAATTCATGAAAACTAGAACAAGCAATGACTATTTAAGGAATTTCTTTGTCATCTATCGGATAATGAACTTGAGCAGGCACAAGTTAATCTGGCAAACTACTTGAAGAGCCTTTTCCTGACAGGTATGTCGAGGCGACATTACCAGCAAGCCGGCGTCAGATGATAAAGTAATTGTACCGGTGAGCCCAAGGTCATGTATTGATATGGCGAAATTAGCGTCCCTTAACCTTGTTAGATTCAGGGGAGAAATCTGATGCCGTATGTTAATGTAGGCCAAGAAAACTCTGGGAGTATTGACCTCTATTACGAAGACCATGGCAATGGTAAGCCTGTAGTGTTGATTCACGGCTGGCCGCTGAGCGGCCGCTCATGGGAAAAGCAGATTCCAGCATTGCTGGATGCCGGACACAGAGTCATAACCTATGATCGCAGAGGGTTTGGAGATTCTAGCAAGCCGACATTTGGCTACGACTACGATACATTTGTGGAAGACCTGCGCCACCTTTTGATCAAGCTCAATCTCAACGAAGTGACCTTGGTGGGCTTTTCAATGGGCGGAGGAGAGGTAGCGCGCTACCTTGGGAAATATGGTTCCAACCTCGTGAAAAAAGCCGTCTTTGTTGCTGCAATCCCGCCGTTTCTGCTCAATACACCGGACAACCCATCCGGCGTAGATGGCAGTGTCTTTGATGGTATCAAGGCAGGCATTGCTGCCGACCGCCTTGCCTTTTTGACCGGTTTTTTCAGCAATTTTTACAACACCGACGTTCTTGGAGGCACGCGCATAAGCGAAGAGGCAGTCAGGCTCAGCTGGAACATTGCAGCCGGCGCCTCGCCAAAGGGAACCATTGATTGCGTCTCGGCTTGGCTGACTGATTTTCGCAAAGACCTTGCAGGGATCGACATTCCTGTGCTGGTTATCCACGGCGATTCTGACAGGATACTTCCAGTCGGTGCAACGGGAAAGCGCATCCACGAGCTTGTCAGCGGCAGCCGGCTAGCCATAATCGAAGGGGGACCGCATGGTCTGAACTGGACCCATGCCGAGAAGGTAAATCAAGAGCTGCTAGGCTTTCTTGAGCAGAAATAGCCGATATGCAGTAGAAGGAGAAGTAAAAGTAGGAGTAAAAGTAGAACAAGTTGTGGATCTCACTGCAGATTGATTTCATCTACAAATCTCATCAAATGCCCATTGAATGCATCGGGGTCTTCCAGGCTGCTCATATGGCCAGTATTTTCTATAATACGCAGCCTGCAATCAGGTATCCTGTCATGCATGTCCCTTGCTGCGCCAGGAGGTGTGACCGTGTCATGCTCACCCACCAAGATAAGTGTCGGAACTCTTATCTTTGAAAGAGCTTCGGTCGTATCGGTCCTTGCCGCCATTGCAAGCAACGCCCCGCAGATGCCAATCTTTGGATTTGCCAATATTATGCCTCTTGTTTTTTCTATCATGTCAGTTCGGGTGGCAAAACTTGTGGGAGCAAACACTGCTTTCAAGAATATATCTGCATATTTCTCGACGCCTTCATTTTTTACTATTTTTATCGAATTGGCGCGCTTTATCTTGGCTTCATTAGGGTCGGCACGGGATGTCGTGTCGCAGAGAACCAGCGAACTAAAGCGCTCCGGGCTTCTTTCAATTGCCCTCAAAGCAATGTAGCCACCCATAGAAAAGCCGCAGAGCATGGTTTTTGTTACTTTCAGATGGTCAAGCAACGCCATCAGGTCGTCAACAAACAGTTCAATTGTATATTGCCCATCGCCAACATCGCTCCGCCCATGGCCCCTGATATCATAAGTGATAATGCGCAGGTGTCTTTTTTGCAGTGCTTCCACCTGAGCCTGCCACATTTCTGAACTGAATGGAAACCCATGAATCAGTACGATAGGCGGCAGGTCTGCTCTGCCAAGGTCATTGTAGTACAGGTTTATTCCGTTGATCTGAGCCAGCATTTTATTTTTCCACCATCTGCATTGGTTCTACCAGAAATACTGCCTTAATCAATTTATCCTACAGCGAGCTGGAAAACCTAGGTGCTTCAGCTCCAGCATGAAAGGGCTCTGTAAAGTTGACGGCGGATAATGCACTATGAGATTTCTGCCATCTCTCACCAAGTTCACGGCGGCTAATCGCAGGACCGGTCACCATAGACCATGTGCGAAAAATAATAGGCGAAACCGCTCTGTTGAGGTATGTTAGAGAACCGCCAATAAGGTATGTACTTTGCAAGGGAAATTCTTTAGCCAGTCTAATTACAAAACCTGTGCGCACTGGAGAAAATTGAAAGAGTCAAGTCTGTCAACATATCTCTAAATCATGGAGTGCTAATCTCCAAGGGCCTCCTGTACTTCCTCATCAGAGAAGAAATTAGGAAGCTAGAAAAGGGACGGCTGAACCGTCAATCCGATACCTAGGCCACAAACCATCACTTGTTCAACTGCCGTAATTTCACCAACTCTTGATGGGATTCATTCAAAGTCTTGGTCAGGATATCCAGTAGAAAAGTCAGCTCGGCATCAGAACAGGAAGAAAGTAGTTTATTCATTCTTTCGCCGAGAGAAGCAAAGATTTCTTCAAGTTTTCTTTCCAGTTTTTTGTTTCTAGTGGGTTCGATAATTATCCGCCGCCTATCATTTGGATCATTTACCCTTTTCACGTATCCTGCTTCCTCCAATCTATCGATAACTCCCGTAACTGCACCGGTTGTCAGGCCACTTAGCTCGGCAATTTTGCCGGCTGGCATTGGTCCAAAACGATAGAGAAAATCCAAGCACTTGTGGTCAGTTATGTACAATCCGAGTATGTCTGCTACAGCCTGATGAAACATTATTGTCTCTGTAGAGATCTCTCGGAGTTTGTCATTGATAGCTTGGATTGTTTCTTGTCGTTTCATAGCTAATTGAGATAGGGAGCAAACCTAAATATATTAGTATATCATTATCTTAGTGCCTAAGAAATTAGGAAAATAAGTGAAAATGATATGATGAAATTTCAAAGGCGATTCAAGGACCTTGGTATTGGAGGAAGGAGTGCACGTTGGTATGACGACAATACTAAACGATACAGATTGGAGGAGATGAAACAATATGCGAAAGAGACTGCCAGTCAACTCCAAGATGGCAACTCCGTTCTCGAGGTGGCTCCTGGCCCAGGTTACCTGTCAATCGAGCTTGCAAAACTAGGCAATTACAAAGTGGTTGGCATGGATATCAGCCAGGATTTAATTACAATTGCCAAAAGAAACGCAAAAGATGCAGGTGTTGAAGGAAGGGTAGAATTTCGACAGGGCAATGTTGCGGATATTCCATTTCCAGACGATAACTTTGACTTCATTATTTGCACCGCTGCTTTCAAGAATTTCAAAGAACCTGTTAGGGCTTTGAACGAAATGTACAGAGTGTTAAAGGCAAATGGTACCGCCTTAATTATTGATATGAACGGCAACGCTCCACACGAAGAGATAGACTCGTACGTTTCAAAGATGTCCAAGACAGGATTAAACAAGTTGTTCATGAAGATTACTTTTGAGTATCTTCGAGATGGTGCATATACAAAAGATGAGTTTATCAATTTGATTTCAAATAGTGCGTTCAAAGAAAAACGGTACGATATCAAAGAGGAAGGTATAGGCCTTAAAGTTTATTTATCAAAATAAAGGCCTAGCAGCAGAGAAACAAAGCTAAATATATTGAAAGAGCGGAGTGATTGGGCTATTGAACTCGACGCCTTTAAGAGAATCAGAGAACCGCCTGAATAACAGGATATCATAGGAAGTAATCAAGTACCAATGGACACTTCTAATACACAGCAAGGAATGAGTGGAGCAGGCTGGCGGACGCTTGTTATTCTGAGCTGCCTCGGCCTGATTGTCATGTTTGACGAAACAATGATACTGCCTGCAATACCTGATTTTATCCGCAACTTCCATATTTCGTATAGCATATCGTCATGGCTGCTGTCCGCCTACATAATCGCGGCAGCCGTAATGACGCCCATCGGCGGCAAGCTCTCTGATATCTATGGCAAGAAAAAGATACTGCTCATAATAATGGCAATCTATGCAGTAGGCATTTTGGCTGGAAGATTTGCGACCAGTATCGAATTCATGATTGCTGCAAGGGCGGCGCAGGGTGTGGGTATGGCCATGTTTCCTATCGCCTTTGGCATCATTAGAGAAGTTGTTCCGCAGAAAAAATTTGCATTGGCACAGACAATATTTGGATCGACATTTCCCGGAGGCGCAATCGTTGGCCTCGTAGGAGGTGCAGCGATAATCCAAAACTTTGGCTGGAAGGCCACATTTCTGGCAATACTTCCTGTCGCAATTGCACTCTGGTTGATAATCATGAGATTTGTGCGAATTCCACCACAGAGACAAACTGCACCAGAGTTTGAAGCCAAGCGAGGCGAAGGCGGAGGCGGCATGCCAAATGACCATACAATCGATGTGAAAGGTACGTTGATACTCGCAGCTACTATTATCTTATTTCTAGCAGGTGTGACCTTCATCGAGAGTAATAGCATGGGCTCAGGATACCTTGTTGCATCATTGTTTATTGGCTCGGCAATTTTGCTTGCGGCATTTATCTTTGTAGAAAAGAAAGTCAAATCTCCGCTGCTTGACTTCAAATTAATGAAAAGCAAATCATTCATTGCTCCAACAATGATCCTTCTGCTGACTTTTCTGTCGATATTTACAGTGTACCTGACGATCCCGGTGATGGTGAGAAGCCCTGTTCCACTTGGATTTGGAGGTGATGCCCTGTCAGTCGCAAGTGTCCAGCTGCCGTTTATGGTCGTATTTCTAGTCGGGACTGTCACATCGGGCTTTATGCTGAACAAAATCAAAAACGCCAAGCTCACGCTGATTGGAACGCTGATAAGTGCCATCGGTTTTATCGTCTTGCTTGCATTTCATTCGACGGAAAATATGGTTTCGTTTGGCCTGACGATACTTGCAGCCGGCCTTTCGCTATCAATTACCGGAGGATTTAACCTGATAATCATTTCTGTCCCCGTGCAGATGACGGGAGTTGCACTGGGGATGACTTTGCTTCTCAATTTGGTTGGAATGTCAGTAGGACCGGCTTTATCTGGAGTCCTGCAAGAGACGTATAAGGGCCAAGTGCCAGGAATTCCAGGATTTTTCCCCACAGACAGTGCCTATGACCTGATATTTATCATGGCTGCGCTGGTGTCACTAGCATCTGTCGCCATGGCACTTTTGGTCGCAAGGTCAAGTACAGGAAAGGAAGCGGTAGCAGTGGAGCAGCGAAAACGATAGAGCGCAAGCATCTGGCATTGAAATCAAGTTAATGTACAAGGGGTACCTGGTTCTTTTCCAACTGAAAGTGCGTACAGCCTGATATTCATAACAGCTGCCATGGTGTCTCTGGCATCTGTTGTGCTGGCTATGCCGATAGTGATAAAACGGACAAAGAGAAGCCGCATCGTCTGCACAGAAGAGGTAGCAAGCATGCAACTGATTAGTGGCCGGCGAATTGTGAGTGCTTGCTTCAGCGAATTGCCAGTTCTGTCGACTCCCTGACTGTCAAAGTCAGCTATGGCTTGCCAGATGTGGTAAACTTGGCACCTACAGCATTACTGGCATGTTTATTAGCCATCCAAGCGATACAAATCTGAATGAATTCAGAAATTGACGCCAGATTGACTTGGCACGGAAGGATCTGGTAATTGGTGGCAGGGGCAGGGGCAAAAGAGAAAGAAGAAGGAAAAGAAAAAGCGAAGATAATAAAAGGAAAAGAAAAACGAAAAAGAAATTCTGACAACAGGCTTGGGCCCAAAATTATAGTTAGCAAGAATGGCCCCTACATGGTCACTGGAAAGATACCTCTCTCCATCCAGATAATCAAGCCAAACAGACATGGTCTGTCATGGGATTGGGTAGAAGGAAAAAAGTTCCACACAGGTTCTCAATACGCCCTGTGCAGGTGTGGACACTCGAAGAATATGCCTTTCTGCGACGGCACACACCAAAAGATCGGATTCGACTGTCAAGAGGCTGCAACCAGAATGCCATACGCCAGACAGGCCAAGAAATACGATGGACCTACGATGGTTTTAATGGATGCCGAGAATCTCCGCATTTGCGCGATTTTGCGATCCGGCCGGCCAGATATGGAACCTGATAGAGCAGACTGACACCCCCAAGGCTCGTGAACTGGTTATCCGCGAAGCAAATCACTGCCCTGCAGGAAGGCTGGTTGCGCATGACAAAAAGACCGGGAATGAAATTGAACACAAGCTTGCTCCATCGATAGGACTGGTTGAAGACCCTGCTCTTGGCTGCAGCGGGCCACTCTGGGTTCGTGGCGGCATCAGGATAGAGTCGCATGACTGCAAACCCTACGAGGTGCGCAATAGAGTGACACTTTGCCGCTGCGGAGCTTCGTCCAACATGCCATTTTGCAACGGAAGCCATGCAAGCATCAAGTTAAGACGGTCTGCCTGTGCAATGAAAATTATTGACCCAATAGAGAACATCCGGCAGAGGTCAAATTTTCTTTGGTCAGATAATCAAGAAAAAATCCATTCATCTGTCTGTCTATTTATCGCTGACAATTGGCTTCCTTGACCCAATATTTCAGACCTATACTATACTTTGTGAATGCAACTATGATGATAAATAGAGATGCCCCTATTGAAACCACAGATGGCACAACTACTTGCTGGCAGAGTTGCAATAGTTACAGGCTCTACGCGTGGGAATGGAAAGGCAATGGCAGACCTTTTCTCCGAACAAGGCGCAGACGTAATTGTCACAGGAAGGGATGAGAATGAAGCCAGGACGGTTGCTTCTGAGCTTGAACAAGAATACGGAACAAAAGCCCTCGGCCTGAAACTTGATGTATCTTCATTGTCCGAAGTCAACAGGATGGCAGACAAGGTCGTTCAGCAGTATGGCCGTATTGACATTTTAGTCAATAATGCAGGCTATCCGATCAAAGACGAATTGTGGGATACAAGTTTTGAAAATATAAGTGACGAATCACTGAGCAAAGTATTTGACGTCGATACTGCAGGAACATACCGATGCTGCCGTGCGGTTCTGCCAAAGATGGTAGAACAGAGGCGCGGAGTGATAATCAACATCTCGTCAACTCCTGCAATTTCAGGGTACGCAAAAGGCGCCCCCTATACTGTAGCCAAGGCAGCCAATCTTGGCATTACAAAGCACATAGCTGCTGAATTTGGAAAATATGGCATCAGGTGCAACGCCATTGCTCCCGGGACTATAGCGACTCAAAGAAACTGGGAAAGGCTGACTATTGAACAGAGGGTTGAGATTGTGGCCTCTATTCCACTCGGGAGGGCGGGCAGGCCTGAAGAGATTGCCGGCGTAGCCCTTATGCTCGCATGTGATTATTCGTCCTTTGTTAGCGGACAGACAATAGTTGTTGATGGAGGAGAGACTATACGATAGCCAAGGCAGGCAAGCTGAAATACGATGCCTGAATGATTTCAAAGGGAGGGTCCGGCAGACTTCTTTAATATTCGGCAAGCGTCTAAACCAGCGAGAATTGTTTGGCCAAGAAAAGCATCAAAATAACGATCGTATTTTACAGCCGTTACGGTAACACCGCTCAGGTCGCCGAAGAGATAGCGTATGGTGCAAAAGCACATCCCGGAGTAAGTGTGGCAATGAGAAGAATTCCGGACATTGGCGAGCCACAAGACGTCGTTGCAAGAAAAGACTGGACAAAGTTAGCCGAGGACCTTGCCAACAAGTATCCAACTGTGCCGGTGGACGACATTATAGCCGAGCTTCCTTCGTCAGACGCAGTGATTTTTGGCTCACCTACCCGGTTTGGAAATATGGCAGCCCCTCTCAAAGTATTCTGGGACAGAACTGCGAAGCTGTGGCTTGAAGGCTCGCTGGTAGGCAAGGTTGGAGCTGTTTTCACAAGCGCAGCGTCAGTGCATGGAGGACAGGAAACTACAGCGATTTCCATGATGTTTCCAATGCTTCATCACGGGATGATTATAGTGGGCGTTCCCTATTCTGTGCCAGAACTTTCAGAAAGTGGCAGTCCATATGGACCGAGCAGAATAGTAGGCAGGCTGGCAAATAGACCTATTGACGAGGCTGACACTAAAGTTGCAAGAGCATTAGGAAGCAGAGTTGCTGAAATAACATTCAAGGTTGCCTGAATTCTAAGTTAGCACCACATTAGACTTTAGCCTTTCTTTATGGATCAAATTCTACGCCTTTTGCTTCTATATGCAGGCTTTATTTCAAGCAAAAGTAGAGGAAAATAAGTAGCCAGTGGAGCTATGTGTGTTGACATTGAACACATGTAGGAGCATAACCATTTAACTCTACATTTCAAAGCAAGACCTATGGAGAATAGACAGACATTCTATTCTGTAATGAGGTAGCCTGAGCGGCTTTTTTCAGTCGAAGGCAATCGATGTATTTCAGTTTGAACCCGAAAGTTCAACCAGCACTATTTTACCTGATAGGGCAGAAGCAGTTTAACCCCGAGGACATTATATTAAAAGTTCACTTAAATAGTACGTTGGAACATCAATACATGTGGAAAAGAGTGCTATTCTGCCTGCTCACCTCGGGTTAGTCGAGAAAATCATCTATGACGAAGCTGGAACCTACTCCAACGTCGAGGTATTTGGCAGACGCATGCTCAAGGAGCACCAAATTCCCATTTCAGAGTACAGAGCAATAATTAATCAGCTTGTGCATGACCACAAGATAATACTAGATCCCAAAGACAATGCCATACTCTGGACAGCACCAAGCGAAAAGATGAAAAAACTCGGTGCAGAGTTTACAAGATTGGCATGACCTTGGTTGATTGACTAACTAACTAGATTGACCGCATCTGAACCTCTTTTCATATTCTTTGTGCTCAAGGAGTTCCAAAATTCTGACTTCTATCGAATCTCCTATAGTCAACAGAGTGTACGTTATCCGAAATGCCCTATTGACCTCTTCTGTGAAGGGATTTGATATCGTATTTCTCGATATATCGTCTAGGTCACAGATGTGATGGTATCCTGTTGCCCGCCCAAGGATTTTGCCTGAGTGTTTCTATTACTGTATCAGTCTGCTGACGCAATGGGCTTTGCGCTAACGTATTGTATACTTGCATGAACTCGCGGCTACCAGAAACAATTATTCTGGGCGGCATAACTGTTAAATCAACTGACCAATATCAAGGTAATATTAATAGCTCACATGACTTGCAAGAGAATTAACTGAAAAGGAGAATTACACAATGGAAATCGCAAAACTTTAGGGGCACAATATCACTTTCAGATCATAGTTCGATTCAAACCTCTGGCAGTGGCCATCCGTTCTTTCTACAGACTTCTCTTTCAATCCTATCATAGTTCGATTCAAACTTTGCGCTTTGCAGGTTTGCACTGTACAGATATGCCATCTTTCAATCCTATCATAGTTCGATTCAAACTATGTTCCAAATGTCCCCGATTCTGCCGTAAAGTCTGCTTTCAATCCTATCATAGTTCGATTCAAACGGTCAACGCAGCAAGAGATTACTTTGGGTTAGCATTCTTTCAATCCTATCATAGTTCGATTCAAACAGCAATATTGGAAATCGAAAGGCCGATGATGGTGGGCTTTCAATCCTATCATAGTTCGATTCAAACCAATCATGTGGGATATGCATACTGGATCGATACTGCCTTTCAATCCTATCATAGTTCGATTCAAACTCCAAATGCATACAATAACAATAGCCGACAAACATCTTTCAATCCTATCATAGTTCGATTCAAACCTTGTCACAGGGATAGAAGTTACAGGCGTCAGTACCGGCTTTCAATCCTATCATAGTTCGATTCAAACATGGAACACCGCTTTCAAGCGGTGTCGCTAATTGAGCTTTCAATCCTATCATAGTTCGATTCAAACATGTGATACTGAATGTTGCCCAGCAGCTCGAATCAACTTTCAATCCTATCATAGTTCGATTCAAACACAATTATGGATTTTAACTGGAAATCCTTCTGTAAACTTTCAATCCTATCATAGTTCGATTCAAACTTTCAACGCTGGAGCGGCCCAGGTAGTGTACATCTCCTTTCAATCCTATCATAGTTCGATTCAAACCGTGCGAGGGTGGACCCTATATTGATAGAGTATCTCACTTTCAATCCTATCATAGTTCGATTCAAACTACCTGTTGCTGTTTGCGCTACATCTGGCGTGAAGCCCTTTCAATCCTATCATAGTTCGATTCAAACAAGAAGAAAGAATGAATAGAGCTGAAAGAAGAAAAACTTTCAATCCTATCATAGTTCGATTCAAACGGTGTCGGACTTGGGATACTTGTTATGGGCGAAGGACTTTCAATCCTATCATAGTTCGATTCAAACCCAATCCAATTGCAATAATTAACCTGATTGACAGAACTTTCAATCCTATCATAGTTCGATTCAAACTACGTTGACAAAGACGACCTGATAGTCGCGTACGTCCTTTCAATCCTATCATAGTTCGATTCAAACCCTACGGGGGAGTTCTCCGCTTGCATGCGCCGGCTTCCTTTCAATCCTATCATAGTTCGATTCAAACTTTGCTCACTGACAGCAGGAACGGAAATGCTCACGTCTTTCAATCCTATCATAGTTCGATTCAAACAGGGTACGTCCTATGCCTCCAATGCCGCCAAGGCCCCTTTCAATCCTATCATAGTTCGATTCAAACATTATCCAGGGAAGTGAGTATACACAAAGAGAACATGCTTTCAATCCTATCATAGTTCGATTCAAACTGGAATCAAGGAAGTCTACAAGATCCTTATAGATAACTTTCAATCCTATCATAGTTCGATTCAAACTCTGAAAGGTTCTCTTTTGTGCGCTGTAGGTCCGCTTTCAATCCTATCATAGTTCGATTCAAACTCGACGGCACAATTGCCGTTTGACTCAAATAAGTCAACTTTCAATCCTATCATAGTTCGATTCAAACAAGTCTTTTTCGTTGTTTGACAGAGATTGATAGATAACTTTCAATCCTATCATAGTTCGATTCAAACCCCCTACCTTTTCCATTCTCTCTCATATACAGTTAGTATATCAATATTTTGGGGTCAACCTGCGATGCTGCTATTTATTTATAAAGGCTGACCCCTTTTTTGGGTCTATCGTGCTGTGTGTTCTCTATTGCCTGGGCCTAAAGCACATTGTCTGTTGTCCCTTTTTCTCTTCCCCATACGGCCTTTTCAAGCCAAGTGGGGTTGTTTACAGTATAGACGATTATAGAGTCCTGCTCTTTCTCTATCACATGCGATACCAGAATCCGCAGCTCTTCAAGCTTGCCGACCGTCAGCTCGCCTTCAAATGCCGAGTTCTGAACCCATGTCAGATATTTTTTCAGGATGTGTCTGACTGCATCGATGCGATCTATCTTTACATCATAAATTATAACTACGTACATTCTGGCACCCTTGCTCCGGTTTTCACTTGAGCCTCAGACCGCGGTATCCTTTTTCACCCAGAATATGCTTTATCAGCTTGAAACACTCTATCCTTATCAGCCGCTGGTAGCTTATGTTTCGCTTTAGCCGGGCGTTATTTATTGTCGTTTCAAGCTTTTTCTGGTATTCTGCCAAAAAGATCTTTTTGCCCTGTTCATTGAGGTAGCAGAAGTTGAGCTCTTCTGCAAAGTGCTCCTGTTTTATCACCCTGTTGTTTATCAGGCTGAATATCACCCTGTCTACGATGATAGGCTTGAATACTTCGCTTATGTCAAGGGCAAGCGAGTACCTCCGCTCGCCGGGCTGGTGAAGGTAGCTCACAGTAGGCGTCAGCTGTGTATGGTAAATCTCGGTCAGCACTGTAGCATACATCATCGAGTTTCCGTACGAGATCATGCTGTTAAGCATATTCTCCGGAGGCATTTTGGTCCTGCTCTCAAACTCAAATCCCTCCCTCAGAAAAGAGTCAAATGAAGAATAGTATGCGTCTCTGGCCCTTCCTTCGACGCCCATCAGCTCTGCTATGGTACTGGCATTCTGGATGGCGGGTTGCTCGTCTTTTATCTTGTCAATGAAGCCACCGACGTCCTTGCCGTTCTTTCTGTAGTGTTCCAGATTTGCTATTATGTTGTGTACCGCAGTGTCCACAAACTCTTTTGCTATTGCCAATCGCCTTTGCGGATCGATATAGTGCTCTACCTGCTTGACTATCAGAAATCCAGAAAGGAGCTTTTCCCTCGGGTAAAAACTGCCCGAGTAGTAGCCATAATAGTTGTAAAAGTGAACCGGAATTCCCTGCTGGTTGAGAAAGACCATGAGCTTGGTGTTGAGGTCAATTTCTCCAAAAAGATGGATAGAGTAAATGTCGTTTATCGGCAGTGACTTTTTCTCGCCCTGTGAGTTTTCAAACTCGACGGTGTTTTCGTTCCTGCGCAGCCTGCCACTTTTGAATATGTAATAGTCGCGCAATTGACATAGTTGAGCTGGTTACCCGATAAATATAAAGTTGAAAAGTACTTGAAGAATTCAAACCTTCCTTAATTTCAACATCATGACTATATCCGATAAGAGAAGGCAAATGGTGAATCAAGTATACTGCTGAAGAGTGCAAATCCGTTGTTCATACGACTTTTAGCAGGTTGCTGCCAAGAGAAAGGAAATTCTTGTTCTTTAGAGAGGCCAAGAGTGTTCCTCATGCAGTAAAGATGTACCGAAAACTCTGGCAATCAGAACGCACTGCTGTCCATGTTGTGGCTTGCAGGTAAACAGAGACTACAATGCATCTCTGAATATCAAACAACGTGGCATGGATAGCCTACCTCTGGAACTGAGGGAAGTTACGCCTGTAGAGATTGGGCCTGTACTTGCTGCCAACAAAAGCAGTGAGCAAGCACGGTCTGTGAAGCAGGAAGCCACTGAACAAGTTCAGTGGTAGTTCACAGCCTGTCTGGAGATATTATCGCAAGCTTCCTGTCACCGTAGCTTATTTTGAGATTCAGCAATTGAGAGTCAAATGTTATGAACTTGGTAACCTGAGGAGACATGACAAATGGAGCCAGAATAAGCGAATCGCGTCCACCAAGTCCATATTCACTTGCTATTTTCAGGCCAATCTCTGTGTCGCTATACTTTATGTCAAGAAATAATGTACCTTTGATATACTCCAGTAGTAACCTTGCTGCGACCTTGGGCTCGACCTTTAACTTGAAGACAAAGGTATGGTAAGTTTCGTGGATTACGGTTGGATTGACTGCGTGGTGCTTCGTTTGAAGTGCTATAACTCTCTGATGATCAGGGTGGGTCTGGACAAGGTATGCAATGAGAACATTGGAATCTATTCCCAGATGTTCTTTATCTCTTGAGCTGTGGGCCAATTCTTTACATCCTTTACCTTTAAGGCTCCATAGAATTTTGCCGTGCCGGAATTATTCTTTGCCTTCTCTATCTCTATTAATCCATCATGAGATCTAACATTCACTATATCGCCGTGCTTCAATGACAGCTTGTCTGCTATCTCTTTGGGGATAGTAGCACGTAGGCTGTTTCCTACCCTTTGGAGCTTGACTTTTGTTGCTTGCACCAATTGTCTGTATATACTGACGCGTATATACTTATAAATATGTTATACAACAAATCGTTCTTCAGTTGGATACAACAAGTCAGGCTAAATCGAACATAAATAAAGATGAGTTGACCTTTTAGTACGTAACTGACCAGATCCTATTAATATCATGAATTTATGTGCATGAAATCAAATCAAATTGTTATTCCTTGAAATTACTAGGAAAACTGCCGCAGTCACAAAGAAAGGCTAGCTACCATACCTAGGAAGCTAAGAATGGAGTGCAAGGCAGAAAGAAAAACCCTGCAACTGATATAGGCGACCAAGCACTCAGGCCAATTCCTGACCTCATGATGGAAAAGTGCTCTTAGAGAGCCCTTCATGGGTGAAATTCATAGACTTGTAAATGAGGCAGGGTTGAAAGAATTTCAAAAGTCTCTCAAATGAATTGTGTTTGCTGCTTTTTTGGCCTTTGTTACAAGTTTCTCATCAACAGACAGCAGAGGTATGCCATAGTCTATAGATAATTGAACATAAAGCGCGTCGTAGTAGGAAATGGCAAGCTGTCTGGCCAACTTCATCGTTCTAGAGACAAAATTCGTATCAGGCTGGACAAGTTCTATTCCACTATTCATAAGCGAGTGCATTGCGGAAATGCAATCATTTGTATCCAGAATCTTGTTTTTCCAGATAGCGTTGCCCACTTCGTACAGTATGTGATTCGGAGCTACTAGCGAGATGATTCCGTCGTCAAAGTTATCTCTGATCTTTAGTGCCTTATCTGTGAGGGCTTCGTTGCTGAACCATTTTGCCACAACGCTTGCATCTATTACTATTTTATCTGGCATCGCGGTCTTCTCTTATCGATTCTGTGGAATCGAACGTACCATACTTTGTCTTGCTTCTGATTACATCCATAGTTCTGAACGCCTTTTTCCTTTCAATTTCTTTTATCTTGTTCTCAATTGCCTCTCTCAGAAAACCCGGCCAGTCTAAATCAATTTCCTTCATTCTCTTTTTTACTTTCTCGGGTATTCTGATGCTCAAGGTGTCCGTACCGCTCATGCATGTGTATTACAATATTGTATACATAAACGTATTGCAAAACTGTCAGCTGTTAACCCCAGCAAAGCTCCCTGTATGCGCAACTCTTGCAGTATGATTTCCATTCTGCTTCAGGTGGCCTTTCCTGGCTGATTATGCCTCTGATCTGTACTAGGATATTTTCCAGCTCGGCTTCCCTGTCTGGAGTCAGTTCTACCTCAACTTTCTTCTTTATTAGCGGGTAATCAAGAACTCCTTTTCCAACCCAGTTTGCAGTCTTTTTCAGAGAATAGAGGTAGTATAGAAGCTGGTATACATGGGCATTTTCTATCTTTCTTGAACGCTTGACTTCATGGATTTCTTTTGATTTTTCAATAAAGTCGATCTTGATTCTGTCAATTTCTACTTCTTTCAAGGATTTGCGCTTGTAGCTGTGCTCGTGCAAAAGCTTGCCCATCAACACTAGATCGGAGTCTGACTCAAGCTCCATATTGTGCGAGAAGAACCAGAGTTTGCGCTTGCAGACAAAGTAGTAGTTGATCTGGGTACCGGTAAAATGTAAATTGTTATCTGATGGCTCGAAATTATATAGCACGCTATTTCTTTATGCATCCAGACTGTTATCCTTTTCCACATGAATTATTTCTGTCAGGATTAATATTCCTCCTATTGAGTTAAGACAGCTACATGTTTTGGTCAGAAGCAAAGAATTATAGTACTTGTAGTAAGTTTATCTGTAACATAATATACTTAATTCAACAATAAGTCTATTCTACAATTACATACGACGGCAATCGCTCATCTGGATTTAGGCTAATTCCTGTTGTTGAGGAATATGGTAATTTCAGAATCATTGGATCATGCGACCTATCAACAAGGTCTTTCAAATAGTACATCTTTTTTACTCTAATCGGTACGAGAAGATCATTTGCTTCTATAATTAGTCCGCTATTATATAGTTGGTCGTATCTTGCAACCAGTTCTTGTGGAAGAACATCTATTGTGCTATCTGTGTTGTCTATGATCTTATCCACCCAATCTTCATGTATGCCCATGACAAGATCTTCAAAATGTGATATCATCTGATGATTTAGGGCCTCTTCAAAGACATGATTATCGTCGCTATTATATCCTCCAGCATAAACTCGATCAGCTATATCAACTAGATCTTTTTCTCCAAGTACAACAGGATATGTAGGCAGCTCTTTTATTGAGCTGTTCACTATTTGTTCATCATAAATACTGTAGGAGTCAATCTGTTCTCTAAATACCATGACATGAGCAGGCACACGCTTGGCATATCTATTCACTCTTCCTAGTCTTTGGACAAGTGCATCAATTGGAGCAGCTTCAAAGAACCCTTGCTCAAAATCAATGTCCAAGCTAACCTCCACTACCTGAGTTGCTACTAGAACTTTTGGAAGTGAGTCGCGTAATTCTTTTTCAATTCTATTTCTGTCTTCTCTAGAGAATCTGCTATGTAATAGCATAACCTTGTCTTTGATTTTTTTTGCAATTTCACCGTAGACTATTTGTGCTGATTGAACATGATTACACACTACAAGACTTGAATTTGCCCTTTGTATTTTATCAATTATCTTGTCAATGTTAGAAATCATATTTCCATCTACTATCTCAACTGTATGACGCTTCTGCTCTAGAATCTGCTTATCTTTATCATCCTTTTCTGAGGGTTCAAGGACTGAGATATTTAGTATATGTTTTTTAAGAATTTGTTTCAAAAAGGAGGGAAGGGTCGCAGATAAGAACATGCACGTCGCATTCTGTTGTGTAATCAAATGCTTTGCAGTTGCAATGGTCAATCCTGTAACAACAGGATCATAAGCATGTATTTCATCGAATATGAAACACGAATTAGGAAATTCTGACAACATCGTTTCCCACCCTTTGCCACGCAGAGAATACCTCAACAACTGATGTGGAGTACAAACTCTTATTGGATACCACATTTCCCTTGCCAGTGAATTGGAAGTCCATGCGATACGTTGGTCCCTCAATCTTGATGTTTCATCGTTGTCGCCTTCCCTGATGGAATACATAAATGAAGAAATTCTGGAATGCAATACTCCGACATTTTCTTTACCAAAATAATCCCTCATGCGTAGAAACATTGAATTAATGCTTGCCATATTTGGAAGAGCATAAAATAACCTTCCATTCTTCTTCTGATTTGCTTGCGCCCAGAGAAGAGCTGCAAGAGTCTTTCCTGAACCCGTGGGAGCCCTCAAAATCAAATTTCCAAGTTTTTTCCCTGCCTGTTTCTGAAATCCCATCAAGTCAAATGAAACGATCTGATAATTTCTCAATACAGGGATTTTAGGCAGAAGACTTGGATTCACGCGATTATTGCTTGCAATATGGTCACTTGAAATCAGCAACCCCCGAAGAAGAGATGCATAATATCTCTTGGCAAATTCAATATTGTCAGCCTGTTTGTGTCTTTTGAACCATTTTTTATCTACTGAAAGCGGAGCTAGCCTTGCAAAATCTTTCAGATCTTCTCTTCCTATCGCAGAGCAAATCTTGTTCCATTCTCCTCTAAATGCAGGCATATTTGAATTCCATTCTTCTGCCATCTTTTCCCATACCGGTGTCAGGTCATCCGGCCATGGAATTTCTTGATATGGAAGAGACCCTCTTGTGTTTGTAATCCCATCTGATGGAATTGTCTTGTGATGAGTAATTATAGCAAGCAATACTTCTTCCTTTATTCCTAAAGCAGATGCAAAAGATGCTGATACTATTTCATGTCTGTGACCCCACGGTTGCGAATCCTTCTGTAATGACTTCTGGAAGCCAATGGCGGCCTTGCCTACATCATGTATTGCCAAGCCCAGAAGCAAATCATCCCTTATTTTCTTAACCAATTCCGTACCAAATGGAAGGTTACCAATTAACACATTTGCGACCTGTAAACAATTTAGAGTATGCTGTACAAGTGTTTCCCCTGTGTCTTTTGCTAAAATATCAACGGTCATGCTTCAAGCCATTTGTGAAGGTAAATAACATCATCCTGCCCTTTAGCATCAGATGGATGATAAAGATCCTCCATGCTTACTCTGAACCGCGATTGGCTGGTTGGAAGGAGTGCTTGGTAGTATCCAAACGGGCCAGCAATTCGAGTTCTTCCAGAAGTACCATTATCGAACCATTCCGGGCAACGGACTATTAGCGAAGGAACATTTCCTTTAATTGCCGGTATCAATGTCGGGCCGAGGTCTCCCTCCTTTACAGATTTTAATTCTATTTTCCTAACTGAGGTAACCCACATAATATCTTGTGACCTTCCTAGCGAAGGTGTAGCAGCTGGATTATCAAATGCACATACCATATCCAAGTTTGTAAGGTATAAATCGAGTTGTGGCTTGAAGTGAACATATCGTTTCAAGATACCCTGACCATCAGCATGAGTCTTGAGTCTTCCCTTATTATCAACTACCAAGCGGTCTGTTCGTTCAAGCTCAATCCCGGTAGATTGACAACGGAATTCAAATCCTATTCTTGTCTCTTGATAAGATACAACTCTACCACAACATGCACTGATAAGTCCAAGGATAGTGCTATAGGGTGGCTCAGGTAGAGAGATTTGAGTCCCTGTAATGGTAAGTGGGTGCTTGAAAAAAGCAGTAAACCCTTCTAGGTGAATGTGGGTTGCAGGAATAGTTTGCATTTCCATCAGAGCAATTTAGATATCTCATTTGCAGCCTCAATTGGTGTGCAGATGTGGAAGGATATTCCATTTTCCCTAATCCCGGATAACGATGAGACTGCATTTTCATTCTTCAGATATCCCTTGCGAATACCGACAAAGACAGGTGTACAGATTCTGTCTGCATAATCTCTGACCACTTCCTTCAATGTGTCTACTTTGAGTTGGGGCCCATTACCATCGTCTATGAATAGATTATTGAATATCGGATTGCCACATGTTGAGCCGGCAACAATTAGCACCTTTGGTGAAACATCGGTTCCAAATGCGGCCTGTTTTGCTCCTCCACGCAATTTTGATAGTGATTTTAGCAATTCAGCCGCTCTAGTTTTCCTTACGTCATTTGCATTCTCGATTTCATACACTTTGCCTGATTCTTTGGAATCTATAACCTTGACCTTCTTCTTTGCCATAAATTCTTCCGCTTTGTCCTCATCGAGCTCTATCCTATCACCAATATTTGAAAACACGCCTAGTCTTCTGTAATTAAGACAAAAGATCCCTTGCAAATTGGTGTTATAGAATTCAGTAGTATATGGCTGCGGAGTTCCTTCCTTCAGGTGCACAAAGGCCTCATCTTTTCCCTGCCAGCCTGTCTTCCTTAATGATACCAAGATTGAAGCTGAAAATGGTGAGGAACGAGTTAGTGCTTTGACTTTTTTGCCTTTTGGTGATTTCTTGCTATCTTTTGCATCGGCAGAATCATCATCTTCATCATCGGATTTCTTTTCAGCTCGCATGTATCCAAAAATATCATCTTCTGGAAAATCAACAGGGTTGAATTCTCCTCCGATCTTGTCAGTATTTCCCTTTGCATTGACATGCAACGCCCTTAGTTCACTTGCAGGCCATCCTGTCTCTTCAATTAAGGTATTGCGCAGCCATCTTTTCCACGATTGTGATGAGACATATGGAACACGATTTGAACCATCCCTGAATGTCTTGACTATTGTGACATTCCTGTCCTCTCCCTCTCCAAGCCCCGCTCCATTTAGAAATGATGCTGATGCTTCGATCAGGAAAGTCCCTGGGATATGCGTTACCTTATTCGCCGTCATGCATGGGTTAAATGCAATGGTTGCTTAAAAGTATGTTCCCTGAAATAATTGACCGTTTCTAGAGTGAGTTGAAAAAGTCTAAGGTATCTGATACTTCTGCCAGAATCATCTGTCAAGAATTTGTCCCAATAGTCATCATCGGAAAACTTTGCTTCCAGCATTATGAATTGTTCTCTAAACCATGACAATCCGAGTTCATTTTTTACAAGACCGTCAATGACATATTTCTTGAATCTTTCGGAACCTCGTTTTGCGATATATTCGCTTACTACACTGCCCACAAATTCCCGGTGTTCAGAGGAAAGGTCAGTCTCTAATTGCAATACAGTTGAAAGTTCAGGATGATTAACTTTGGGAGTAGTTCCCAATGACAGCCATTCTGTCCACAAGAGTCTTAGTTGGAAAAGTATCTCATATGAGATCTCCTTGCCATTCCTATCAAAGCATAATGATTTCCACTCATCATACGTAAATCCTTCATATCCCTGCCCAAGTTTCACAAATTGGCGTTTGAGCCAGATTGGAGTGATCTTCCCATGCACGATTTCTTCCAGTGCCTGTTCAACCTTTTCTCTGCCCTTGTTCGCCATAATATGCGAAAAAATGATGCTTCCAATATACAATATCTGTTGTCTATGATGTTGTTGAGTTTGGTCTCTGCCTGCACTAATAGTAGGGAACTCTCTATTCAGCCTTTCTTGAAATGCTGATTGTTTTGTTTTGTGAAGATAGTACTTTATGAATTTCCATGCATCATAGTTTAGCCCCTTATTCTGAAAGAAGAGCTCGTAATAGTCTGTAAAGGCAAGTTCTTTCTTGGATACCATTTCCACAATGATTTTTCTAACAGTATTTTGTTTATGCGTGGCATTATTACTATCAAGGTCCTTACCTAGATCTTCCAACTCCTTGCCTTGGATTTTAGACGTTATACGCCGTGCTATGTTGTATGCTATGGTAAGTAATCTAGTTGAAATTCCCCTTACCAAAACCTGATAAAGTACAAAGAGCTCGGGTGAGACACCGTCAAATTTCTTGTATGGATACAAGTACAGATAATCAATGCTCTTGGAAATACAATTAAGAAATGAATATTCTCCGGCTTTTCTATCATTTGCAATTAACTGCAATATCTCTTTACTACAATCATAGCGTACAGCATGTTGTAGAAATATCAGAGCTGAATTTGGAATTTCAGAAATTTCACAATCCGGTCCGTTACCTGAATTCGAGAATCTCCACATAAAAAGAGATACTCCAGGTCCTATTTCGTCACGCATATCTCTCATAATATCAAGGATGCTAGAGATTGCTGCAGTATTTCCTTCTTTTGAACCCAAAGTATCTACAACATTAGCAGAAATCCGGCTGATGATTTTCTTAACAATTGCATTTACAAAACTATACCAGAACTCTGTAGATGTAGATTGGAAGACAGCCAACCTTCCATTCATCAGCATTACTCCCAATGGCAAATAGTGTACAGCAAACAAACATCTTGCACAAATGTTAGGAGCCCTTGAAGCAACAGAAAGCGCCTGAGCATCACTTCCCATGCTACCCGCAAGGGGAAACCAATCACGACCGACGTACTTTGTACTATCCGTGTATCCTAGTGGAACTAAAGTTTCTCTGACGAGTTTGTCAATATCCAAACTACTTTCATTGCCACAGCTTTCGCACCTTTCTGGAATATTCTCCTTTCCTATGCTATTAAGAATAGCAGTGGTTAATTTGCTATAATAGAGAATCCTCTTTTTTTCAGGAATTGAAGGATTGGTAGCAATTGAATTATTGGTAAAAATCATTGTCATGCTTTTGAGTTTAGAGTTCCTGCGAGCCAGAATCTCGCCGTCTTTGTGTACCTTGAAAATATCTGAAATAGTTAGGTCATCAATCTTTTTGTGACCGCTCAAAGTTGCCAGAACTCCAAGTCCTGTGTCAACAAAAGGATTTCCGCTTAGGCGGATTTTCATACTTTTGACATTCGCTGGCATTTATATAACTTTTTAAAATCACATTAAACTATAGGAACAATAGCTCAAAGATTTCTTAAAATTATGGCTCTTGTCTATTGTTTATCAGATTCATAAACCCAAACCCCAAAGAGTTGCGCTCCCCAAGGCCGCAATCTACTGCAAACCTGACAAGGTCTCTGTTCTCCCATCCTTCAAACATAAACTCCCATACAGTCCCGATTACCACCTGTTCCAATCCCTTCATAAGCACGCGGGTAGATACCTGCTTTTTGAATTTGAATTTCTGAAAGAGAAAAGGCGTGTTGGGCCTTACCGGATGCTGTCCATCTCTGTGCTTTGCAGCAGGATTGTAGAGTCCGTGGTATTCTGCATATTTTTTCATGATATTGTCTTCAACCTGGGAGATAAAAAGCTGGATTGGATGGTCGCTTCTCCAGTAAACATAGTCATACTGGCCTTTTGGCTCGACACCAAAGGCCAGGTACTTTTCCCTTGGAATTCTGATTATGATTGGAGTACCTGTAATGAGCGAAAAATGGCTCTCTGGAATCCTGACATCTATTTTCTCGAGAGAATCAATTCCAAACTTCATACTTCCTACCTTTACTTCTGCAACTGATCTTTTGATCAGCACTTCATACAGATACGAAATGAATTCTGCATCTGGCGACGATATTATCAGCGTACGCAGGTCATCTTTTCTTAGAGGATTTGCCGGGAATACATTTGAAAAGCAAAAGAACTTGTAACCGCCCTTGTTATGGACATGGTGGTACTGGCTTCCCTGCAGCAGGCTGTAGACAAACCCCTGCAGGTGATAATGGTACTGCATTTCGTAGGGACCATCCTGCAGGGATCGCAGTCTGATAAGCAGCCTCATTTTTCTACTATGCCCGCCGTTTACTGCAGGTATCAGAATGCCTTTCTAATGGGTTTTATGCTTTGCTTCGATATCTGTTCGAAGACGATTAACGAACCGATCCTACAATTAGTTCTCTTATAGTAGAGCCACTAATAATATCAATAGAACTACTAGATGACGCGCCACCATTATACTACTACCATTCAACATC
>JAJPHM010000032.1 GCA_021325295.1 Nitrososphaeraceae archaeon | reverse complement strand
GATGCCAGACTGAGGGGCTTTTGCTTTTACAATGAAGCCAACTTTACAAAATTCACAGAATCCCAGAAATACTCATTGTATGAGCATCATGGCATGAATTTGATGCTGTCATTATCCTGACTTGATTTATTGTTAAAACTGCTTTTCTTGCGCCCATTATGCAGCAAAATTACAGTCTAATTCCTTTATGCTTTCTTGCGAGCAATCGTATTGCTGTTGATTTTTACAAGATTTACAAGATGACCAACTCAATCTGGCAAAGCATGGTAATGGATGAAAGACTCTACGCCAAATAAAATATAGGAAGGCACAACATGAGATATATAGGCTTGGAAAAATTTGTCAAAAGATGATTCTATCTCAAAAGAAACTGCTTTTCAGAACAGTCGCACAGGAATCGACAGGCAAGAAAAGATACTGATTGTGGACGACGAGCCAGATATCACAGCAATCATGAAGAAAGGGCTGGAGCAGTATGGATTCAGAGTTGATGTATACAATGACCCAGAGATTGCATTGAAGGAATTCAAAAAGGACCGCTATGACTTGCTGTTGCTAGACATCAAGATGCCTAAAATTACGGGGTTTGAGCTGTACAGAAGGCTCAAGCAGCTGGATCCCAGGCCGAAGGTATGCTTCATTACGGCATTTGAGATCTATTACGATGAGTTCAGAAGAGTATTCCCAAAGATAAAGGTAAGCTGTTTTGTCAGAAAGCCCATCACTATAGCAGAGCTGGCAAAGCTTGTCTGGGAGATACTGGAGATAAAAGAAGAGGTACCACAGAGGACGCATCGCTAGTTGTTATTTTTCTGGTAGCTGTGTCAACCCCCGACCCAGATACCTGTTACCTATCCTGCAGAATCTACCTCGACATGCGTTAACATCGAGAACATATCCTCATAGTAGCAACAATCGCACTGCTTATCCATGCACGATTGCCTTGATTGATGGTTACATTGTTTGCATTTGCAAGCAAAAAGCAACTTTTGGAGAATGTCCATATGATATATTCATCATCATTGATCAGCTAGCACCATTATTTTAATTAGAGTTATGGTAATGCTGAAGGTTAACTACAAGAATAAATATTCAGAAATGTCAATGCGGTCTGAGGATAGATAGACCACAACGCCGCTCTGAAATCAAAACTGGGTCGGGAACTGGCCCATGCTGACAGAACCCCTACTTATCCGAAAGATAAGCAAGTTTCAGTCAAGGAAGCAGCAAGCCCGCAGATTTATTAGTGGATAGTTCACCTTTTAGTTGACCATAGTTTACTGCACCTACTTTCTTGCACCCACTTTCGATCTGGACATTATCAATGCTATCAAATTCCGGGTCTGCACCGGTAACCAGCTTTGACCTTAAAGTTCTGGCAGTTGCAGCCGCAAAGGCATCGGCCAAGGACAATGAGTGGCTTGCCTTCAGCATGGCCGCTTCTTTCCATAAGGTGTTGTCTTTTACAGGAACTATTCTGACGCCAAAGCTCCTGATGTTTCTTTCCTTCTCGTCGGCCACTTTCTTGCTCTTTCTGCCAAGGATATAGTACAATTCGGCCAAGTTGACGACACTCATGTATCCCTTTATCTTTCTGTCAAGGACCTGTTTGAGCAGGCCCGCAACATGCTCCGAGCCTTCCTCGCCCATATAGAGGATAAGCAGTGCTTGAGTATCAAATACCATGCTCATTGATTATTCAGCCACGTCTTAAGCCTCTTTTCCCTTTTTACTTCCTCGGATCTGGCCTCCCTGATTAGCTGCCTGGATGTCTTGCCTCTAAAGAGCTCCTTCAGAGAACCTTTCTCCGCAAGAGGGTCTGGAACAGGCTTCAGGAGTACGCCTTCCTCGGTGTCTACGGCGAGGGCCTTTTTACCTATCTTGTGTTTGTCTCTTAACTCCTTTGGTATTGTAGCCTGACCCTTCTTTGTTACTGTAACTACTCTCTCTATCATTACTAGTAATATTATTCTGATAGTAATACATAAAAGTTATGTATTACTAGCCAGGTCCCAGGACTATAATCTCGACAAACCTTTTTCAGATCCAGAAATGTCAGTTCTACCCGAATGAAGGGGTTACGTCCTCCTGATGCATATTGGCAGGCCTGTTACTGCAAGCACCGGTTCCCTCGGTAGACTTCAGAAGTTACGCATATGTTGGTTCAACCCTTGATCGTCTGGAACTAGGGATATCCAGACGCCTGTCAAAAGGAAGGAGAACTTGCATTTGCACATTTCCTGACCAGAAAATCATCAAAAGGTTAACACTTCTATAATGAAAATCGGCAGCCAGCTTGACAGTGTCAGAAATCATAACCAGTCGGAAACCACACAATGCAGGCCAAAAAGCTCGGTCTGACACCTTTCTGCTCAATATTTATCTGCTCTATTATTCTGTATCTTATTCTTGCTGAAACAGAAAAAATTGTTAAGTATCATAATTTCCACACGCATGACCAATAACAATGGATTTGAATATTGATAGTAGTAGAAAAACAAGCGGCATAGTGATAGCATCCATAGCTGGAATAGCATCAATTGCAATATTTGTAGCTCTATTTGCTCCAAGTGCAGACCACTCGGCGCTAGCACAAGCTCAAAAAAGCAGCAATGCCATTACAGTAAACCAGACTGCAGCTGCAAAAGCGATGAATAACTTTACTGCAAGCGGCAAGATAGGCGATACAGTCTCGATGTCTGGGATGTCCATGTCTGCAATGTCTTCAAACAGCTCCTCTTCATCATCGTCTTCTGCTGCTGCATCGCCACAATGCATCCTGACCGGCGACTGGTCTATGACTGTAAGCAAGGGAAATGTGACAGACTTTAAAGCAAACTTTGTCATGGCCAAAATCGACGGGTCCAGTTACCATACACATAATGTTACAAGCTTCAGGGTAGGCAACAATACCAATTTCTCGCTGAACCCATCAGGCATGTCCACAATCAATGGTAGCTCAGACGTGTACGTAAATGGTACGCTAAAGTGGCCAGGTGTGCACACAACTCTGTCAATCAACAAGCTGCTAATAATGTCGCTTAACCTATCCTCAAACGATACAAGCAACCACTTTACCCAGCCAATTTACGGGACTGTGGCGACATTGACAAGCCAGAATGGTACGCAGATAGTAGGACCAAGCAGCAGTACAGCAACAACAAGTACAAGTTCATCAGGCGGAGGAGGAATAGGCGGCATGCTGGGTAATATAACAAAGCCCTTCCAGAATCTGTTTGGTGGCGGTAGCGGCAGCAAAAAGTAGAAGTAGCATAGAGAGCAAAGCGAAGCGAACTAGCTTAGCTCAATCTTTCCCTTCCTTTATTTTCCATTCCTTCCCTCAATTCCAATTTTCTAAGACTATTGTTCTTGGTTATGGCTAGAAAGAATTGTCTGTCCCTCACTGACCCTATTATCTCTATTTCCGAGCATGCTGTCGTACTTTATGGTCTTCAAGCTCGGCTTCTGTCTTGAACTTCTCATTGCAAGAGTCGCACTTGAATTTCTTTCCTCCGACACCAAATGATGGGAATTTCATGCTGCATCTACTTCAATGGTCTTGCGTATATGAATTTCTCAAGTTAATACTCTAATGTTGATTGTAGAATTCATTCAGACTAGTCGTCCATTGATTTACACGGTAATCTTTTTCTTATCTGACTCGACAAGATCAAATATCTGCCAGTTTAGAAAAGGTGCATATAATTTGAGGGCATAAACTCACTTTGGATGAATGACGCTCGTACACATGACCACTTTATGACGTGTCAATGCTATGCTATCTTCTCATCGTCTTCTTCTGCTTCGTTCATTTTCATTCTGGCTTTGATTAGTTTCTTTATGAGGAGAACTGGCAGCTCTTGATCCAACGGAAAATTGATAGCTGATTTTGTAGTCCGATATTTTGCCAGCTCATTCTTGTGGCGTTCAATGACTGGCGGGCGCAGATAAAGACCGATGTTTGATTTCAGCAACGCAAACCAGACCAGCCGGCCTTTGTAATCATAGTAGGGCATTTTGTAGCTTGTACCTTCCAAAGCCTTGGGTGCCACTTGTTTGATGGCAGCTCTTAGCTGCCTTAGTTTGTCTTGCATCTCAGCTGGCGCGTTAGCAATGTATTCATCTACATCCTTTGCTGATCCTTTCATAACTAACTTGTTCTCCTGCTTTAGCGGAATAATAAAATCTCAAATTGATTATTTTGCATTTTCATCAACTTGGAATATGCCAAAGGTATTGCCTTCAGTGTCAATGAAATAGCCTTGCCAGCACTTTCCCGGCACTGCAAACTTTTCAAGCGCAACTTTGCCTCCAAGGCTTTTAATTTTGCTTGCAGTCTTGTCAAAATCTTCGACCATTATGGAAGATACGAAAGCATTGGTTCCAAAGCCTAGCGGCGGTGCCTGCACTGGCCGCTTGAGCAGGCCTCCCATCTGTGAACCTGCGGTTATCCGCCAATATTCGATTGGAACGGCAGGGTCCTTCTTGAACTGCCAGCCAAATAACTTTTTGTAGAAATCAGCTGCGCGTTTTGGGTCGTCTGCCTGTATTTCAAAATATGCCACTTCATTCATGGATATCACCCATGTATTCAATCTGCACATAAAACACTTTAGAAAACTATGTGCCAATTCACTTCAAGTCGGGCTTGTGCATTTGAAGAGCTTGCCTGAAAAGTCCATAGTTGCAGTAGCTACTCCTCCAACTATTGCTACTACTCCGGAATAGAATACCATGATACTATAGGCGCCAAGACTTCCATAACACTGGCATGCTGAAGAAGGCTGACTTGGCGGTTGCATTGGACACGGACAGGTAGATCCAAAGCCACTTCCTAATCCGAGCATTACCAAAATAAGACCAGCTACCATCGCAATAACCCAAGCTATTCTAACAATGTTTTGGCATGACATTCAGGGAATAATGGAGGTATGTTCAGCTGGCTACTAATAATGTTTGAACCGGATTGTATCAAAATCCTGAATAATTAACGATAAAATATTGTCAGGAACATTCCAGGGATGTGGAGAAGCGTAACGTTCTCCTTGTCATTCTGCTAACCGCTTTTGTCCTGTTTTTGTCAAAGCCAGCCAACATTACAGCGCAGGCTGCTACAGATTCAACTAATTCACAACCTCTGACACAGGGGCAATGGGAAACAGCTTGCGTGCGAATAGCAGATATTGATAACCCGGGTCATTGCAGCGGCACTATAAGATACAAAATTTCAACCGGACAGATTGGCTATCTGTACTATGATGATATGAGTGGCAAAAAGCAAATTGTAACAGAGGTTACAGCAGAGCCTTGGTTTCATTCCCTTTCCTTCAATATCATTTCCAATTCATCTGGTACTCTAGTCTTGGAGCTACCCAGAACCGTCATCGATTCAAGGAACAATTTACCCGATGCGCCATTTACTGTGGTTTTTGTATATCCTAAAGGAGGGGTATTTCCAACAGTCGTTCATGAGCTCAACAGCACAGCAGATAAAAGAGTAATCATGGTCAATTTTCCCTTCTGGCCATCGAATGCAGGATATACTACTGATATTGGGGGTACATACATAATGCCGGAGTTTGGTAGCTTTGCTCCAGTTTCGCTGGCTATGGCGATAGTTGGCGTGCTGTTTCTCACCATCAAATCCAGACGGCTTTACTAGCTCTAAATGTAGAGCACAATAACATAACACTGCAAACTACCTGGTTGCCTGAGGATTCCACACGTTCTTATTGTTGAGCGCCGCATAACTTGCATGATAAATTACAGCGGCTCGCCCTCCAGAGCAAATACCGGAGCTCCAAAGGACGGTCAGGAAAGAAATGTTATAGACAGCAATGGTGCAGCCCATCTAGAGTATTTCATGCAGGGAAGCTGGCGTCATGATAGGACAAGGTGCAGGCAAAGGACAAACAAAGAATGCACCAGATAGTTTCAGCCTAGAAAGCTACTCCGCACGCAGGTTAGAAACCCGGTGTGCACTACAATATGTGCACGCATTAGCCAATAGTTTTCATAATAATGTAACTCGCTATACCTACCAACGAACAACATAATTGCACCTTGTTAATAATTCTGGAGTAGGACAGATAAAACTACTGTTCAATATTCTGCAATGTAAAGTCATTTTCTTGGTACATCAAACCATACTAGCATAGCCTTCCAATTCTTATTCTACAGTTCATAAATATTAAAACCGACCAATCGCCTTTGAAGCAATATTGTCTCAAATAAATACAAGGAAAGGAGCAGTAATCATAGCAGCAGTGCTGTTTTTATTGCTGATCATCCCAGCCGCTTTGAACAATTCGCCAATACAATTAGCTAAAGCACAGTCTGACCTGACAGGTCCAGACTATAACACTACAACGAACAACCCAACAAATACTACTACCAGCTCGACAGCAAATGCAAACACTACCGCTACAAGTGCAGTAGCAGCATCTTCTCAATCCAATTACACACTTTCTGGTATAATAGCAAGTACACAACTTAATCAGGCAGGAGCGCCCCAATGGCTGACTGCAGGTTCGTGGACACTTGTAACCGATCAACCTGTATTTGGAAGTACGAATACGAATCCAACAGTAAAGAGCTTTAGTGCTGTTCTGGTAATGACTGCATCCAACAACGGTACAATGACCCATTCTCATCATATCTCAAACTTTAAGCAAATTGAGGTTACACATCCAGGCGGAAATAGCACCATATTCAATGGCACAATGACTGTGACGACAGAGATGGGAACAACTGAAAATGTACCTGGAATTCTTGATTTCCAAAACGACAGAATGTCAATATGGGTAAGCCCAGGCCAGATACAAAATCACTTTGGACCAACACCAATCGATGGAATAATTCTAAATCCGCAGCTATTGCAAATGATAAGAAGTGAAGAATCAAGTAGCATACAACCAACAACTAATACAACAGCTGCGATGTCTGGTTCCTCTTCATCTTCAGCAATGGCAAACAATACAACAAAGTAGTGAGTCTGCCAGCAGCTTTGCAGCATCAATGAATCACATCATATCTAGCTTCTTTTTTTATTTTCTTTCTTTTCTATAACCCGCCTTGAGAGCATGCCGATGATAGCGGAAGTAGCAACAATTATGAAAGAGCATCTACGCTGTTGCAAAGAAGATGATGAAATGTACCTAAAAATGTTCCTTTAAATTTCATAATAGTGAAATTTGCTGCCTTTTTCGTATATGTCGGAGAATGAAAGCCTCACAGGCCATCAATTCCATTTTGTAAAGCTTGCTTATGAACTCAGCCATACCAAGTCCTACTTTTACTTTAGTAACTAGCTGCACGCAGTTTAGAAAGCTGATGTACGGTGGCGCTATGTTACATCAATTCAAGGCACAGAGATAAGTCACAAAGTTACTGATGGCTAAAATATTGACCTGTTGCTTATGTTACAAGGGTGCCAATGATGCTATTGCCAAGCGGTGAAGCAGACTACTCTGAAATTCCCAAAATGGTCTTATCGGCTGACAAATCAGTTAGGTTCTGCGCAGTAATAGACAGGTTAGGTCGCCTGGAATGCAAGAAATTCAGAGAAGATATTACAGAGCCAATAATGTCAGAAGAAGACAATGAAAAATACGCTCTACTGACAACAATGCGCAGGCGTCCTAGGATACCATGGAGCCAAAAGATTGGCAAGACACACTATTTTGTATTAAGAAGCGACAAACTGGTACAGGCAACAATACCACTGTCAGATAGCCACTTGCTTCTTGTATATCTGGATGTCAATGATAATGCAAACTATGATCAGATAATAATGAAAAAGATACTACCAGCGATAGGGATACCTTGATGGAAGATTCATTTCAACAAGTAATGCAAGCAACAATATCTTGCAGATACAGAATTTAATTTCAAAAAGAACAGAAAGGAATCTTTTCAGTCAAGCATGCATGTGCAGGGCGTGTTTTATCTTGGAGCCTGCGACTACATAAGCAAGAGCGCAGCACAGGCCAGCCACTCCTGCAAGTATTGCGATCTCTTGTAGGCATCTTTGTCTCATAATGAATATAGTGATGCCTGAAAATAAGGCTGGCTTACCAAGGTTTAGCAAAGCCAATATGCAACTTGTGACCATAGTACCACACCATATTAGAAAAATCAAAACAGGTGCCGATGCATCAGATACAATTCTGTCTTTGCTTAAATTTCGTCTTGTAGCTGTATGCGTACGACAATACTAACCAGCATTACTTTAAAGAATTGCTGCACACGCATTTGCAAGCATTTTAGAATGGCAACGTGCACCCGCATTAGAACTTTGATTTGTATATCTATGGGATCAGTCCACCGCCAGATGCCAGTGCTATAGTAACGGTATAATAATTGCCTTCATAGTGGATATGGTCTCCGTAAAGCGCTCTTGCTGTAGTTGGCAGGAACCTCAGCAGGTCTGGATTATTGTCTGTTAGCATTGCATTCGATTCATTTAATGTCATAGGGAGATGAATAAACGGATATGCAGGTTCATCGACTGGATGCCCGGGTTCGAAATGGATCTTGCCAGTGGAATTGTTGCCCGATAATGTATAATTTTCAAGTTGCGATATTGCATAAGCCAAAGTTGGGTACTGGTCAAGGGCTTGGTCGGGCACTTCGTCCATGTATGGGCCTCGGTATTTGCTTGGTGTTTTTCCCTCATCTACAACTGTCAGAGTAGCTGGATATTCTATACGCACATAATATCCTGTCTTGTTGTTGTACCATATCTCGCTGGTTCCACCCTCATCATTGAGAGACAGCGACCTGAGGTGGAGAGCATTAACAATGGCCAGTCCTTCAGAATAGCTGATAGATGGGTAATAGACAGGAATGTCTACATGCGTGCATTCACTGGCGAATCGGCATTGCAGAGACGAATGGCTTGAAGCATTCTCTATTGCTTGGCGCAACAAAGGATACTTGTCAACTGTCTCGTTTGAAACTGGAATATAGTTCCAGCGCTTGGCCAGCGCCGGTGTTGCCCCGCTGTCCACCTTAATATAGAGCGTTAGGTTCTTGCTGTCTGGTTGTGGTCGGATAGATGATGAAGGGGAGGAAAACGAGGATAGTAATGATGAGGAAAAAGATGGTATCGATAACAGCACCACCAGCAAAGCTGCAATACAGGCTACTCCAATCGAGGCTAATGCTATCGGCTTTGGCACGCCACTGCCAACTGTAAATATGTTGCCAGATATTATTGCATTTTAGGAACATTCTCACATAATGATTTGCCAGTCTAGCAAAATTTCCTGGCTTGGTTTTGCTAATCCCCGCGCTGAAAAAAGAGCTTTGCAGGCAATGCCAATCCAGCAACTGATATGATTATGAACACCATGTCATCGACACCTGGTTTTACTCCCAAACCAGCCAGATGAGAAGACCAGAAAATAGGATAGAACCAGAGAACATACCATGACAATCTCTCAAACCTTCTAAAAGCTGTCATTGTGATTATCATTGTGATGGCCAACCCAAAAATGCCAAAGCCAACTGTCGCAACGCCCGCAGTCCTTAGCAATGAATATTCAACTTGGCCTAAGTAGCCAGGAATAGCCTCGAGAGCAATTACAACCAAACTCCAAATCCAAGTATTCCAAGACCGGTCACAAGTAAGAGAATCCAGCCGTAACCAGCAAGCGAATACCTACTCTTGGCAATTCTCATTTGCTATTATTCTAGCAAAAAGTGTATAACATCGCACTTTTCTGTTTCAGAATGCAAGGAAAGCAAGCAAGCTATTCTAACAATATGCTGGCTTGACAATTAGCGGAATAATGGAAGCTTGTCAGTGTCTGATAAGGTTAAAAGTCCTGATTTCAAGACAGGCACAGCCAACCGTAAAATATCAATAAACCCATTCCAAGAATATGGGAGGATATGGATTTCTCCTTTACCTTCCAGTTATAGCTTTTGTCCTATCTTTCTCAATCTTTGTTAGCATGGCATTTGCACAATACTATTCTCCTGGCCCATTACCCGCCACCCCAGCTCAGCTTCGGGAATGCAAAACGCTTGGCATACCACAGGACAAGTGCAATGAGCTGACAATTTATTCCAAGAAACACTGCTATTCTGGCCAATTATACATATGTGGTAGCTCGCCTCCAACAATATCCTCAAATGCATACCTCGAACCAAACAACAATACTGTATATCTTGTGCCAGTTGGAGCAGCCATAGCCGCAGGAGCTGCAATACTGGCAGTAAAGAAGATCCGTATTCTCAAACCAAAGCACCTGCGCAAAGCTAGGCTCCTTTACTTTGGGATGGCAATTGCATTCTTTGGAATAGCATTATTGGCATATAATGCTGCAGTTGGCGACGACTGTTGGGGAGCTCAAATCCTTTACAGTGCATACGATCCAGCAGGCAGCGAAGGCACTTTATTTGAACCAATATTTTGCAGCTTTTGGTTTTCATATCGTTTTGTAGGTGTGGTCTTGGTGCTTGGCGGTGCCACAATCTTTGCCTACAGCAGGCTACGATATCGAGAGGAGATTTCAGTTTAGAGTAGCGGTGTGCACACAGAACACTTTACAATCAGCATGTGCACGCAAGCTCCCAAACTTTGTAAAATTATCATCCTGTATAGATGCATGCGTATACACAATACCAAGTTAAAGTGTAGTTGCATAATTAACTAAACAAAACTTCAAAAATATGGAATAGTTCAGAATAGCCTAAAAGAAAAGTACTTTGTTTTTGTCTTTGCGCTTTACGCAAGGAAGCAAATTCTTAAGAACGTAACTTTATCTTTGGCAAAACCAGTTTAGAAAAAGGCTATGCATACACTCAACGACTACTCCACAATTACCTTCAGATCACTCACTTCACTGATAACCATAAAATCTCTATCCAATGTTAAGAGGGTAGCACCTAGATGTATGCACATTGCAGCTATAATCAGGTCAGCTGCAGGCTTCATCCTTCCACGTGCTTCCAGCTTTTTTTGTAATTCATGAGCAAACTTTAGGTCAGAAAGCTCTGGCTCAATGACCTTTCCGTGAAAGCCGACATATCGCATCAGCGATGGATATTCGATAAGAGAAATTAAGGTAGTATCTTCTTCAATGTCCTTCTTTTCATCAATTCTTTCCATTATGAGGGAAGTGTCCATGATACGCATAGAATCAGTAGCTGATTTGGTCAAGCCTTCAGCTTCTCTGGTCTTACTAGCCTGCGCTTCTCATCTTCTCTCAACCTTCTTACTGCTGCCTTTTCAAACTCAGATATGGGTATGTTCCTTGTTAGCTTCTTGATTCCAAACTCTTTGCGCAGTTCCTCAATATCTATAATCTTGGGCATGAGACTACGATAATATTGATATTTCGAAATATAAAAAGCCATACGTTGCAGCTAGTTAGGAAAGCTTCTTTGCCAGCTTGTTAGCCCTCTCTACCCTTTCCTGTCCATCTTCCTCAAATTCAGGATTGCTTGCATCTCGTCTTCTGTTATAGGTATCTTGTCCTTGAGTTCCTTGATTCCAAGAGGTTTCCGTAGCTCTTCAATCGGCACTTCTTTGCCCATAAGACCGCTATCATATTTTGCCTTGAAGATTTACTAGATTTATGCCGTATCTTGAATTTTAGAACAGGGTTATGCACACATTGAGTGTCAATATGCACACGACAAATATCTTGTCTACACCTGTCGTCCTGAATCCGCTTCTCTCTCAGAGCCACCGGCATCACCGACAAATCTCCCTCCTACAGCAAAATCAGTAGACGGATTGTATTCATGAATCAGTATATTAATTGACCATACTCTTTCTGGTTTTATCTTCAATACCCTGGCAAGAGCGTCAGTCAGACCTGTCACCAAAGCCTGCCTCTTCTCAGCATCAAGGTTGCGCTCATGAACTTCCATTGTATAGTCTGCTCCTCTCTCCTTCTTCTTCCTGTTCTCGGACAATAGCTTGCCGCCAACAGCCATTTCATCCAGTTTGAATGGGGAAAACTGGATAGTGCAGTAATCAATAGCTTCTGGAGGTAGATGCAGGGCGTCAAGCAGAACTTGAGTGAATTCCTTTACAATCTGCTTTCTCTTTGCTAGAGGCAATTTCGGGCTGTAGAGTCTGACAAAGGGCATGCCTCAAAGATAGTCATCGAGCTATTTATCCTACGGCGAGCGGGAAAACCCATGTCTTCAGGCATGGGATGAAGGCGAGCCTTAAATAAAAGAAAGATAGGAGTGAATATCACATTACTCATTAATGAATCGCCATCTGCACCAGCGCAACTACAAGTTTCGCCTGTACCCTTCAGTACAGCAAGAGCAGCAGCTTGCAGAAACGCTGGATGGCTGCAGATGG
>JAJPHM010000071.1 GCA_021325295.1 Nitrososphaeraceae archaeon | reverse complement strand
TTGAAGTTGAAGTTGTTTGTCTGGTCATAGTATGAGATCAGTGTTGAGTTGTATGTCTGTCCATTGTACTGAAGGTCATGGGTGGTGACATCACCGACAGACAGCCAGGCATCAAAGTTTGGAGCCTGCTCCGGGATAAAGATAGTTCTTGGGCTATCCACTGTGAAAATCTCTACATGAAAGTGATACAGGCCGGCTTCGAGAAACACCGGTCCTATTACATTTACGTTGCCATTCGGGTCTGCTACCCATGCACCCAGAAACGGCTCCTGGTTTCCCTGAATCTGTATTGGTTGATTGGAGGGTTCTATCTTGAGTGTAAGCAGCCCGTTTGCTGCTTGGAAAAAATCTTCCAGTATGGGCCTTTCTGACTGTCGAATGCCCTTTGTTACAGTAATGTGATAGGTAGTCCAAGGTATCGTATTGTTAGTTTTTGCATCAAACAGCCTGAATTGCATGTAGGCGTTCTGCTGGGTTGTGCTGGTAAGCACAGGAGGGTTGACCCTGATATACAGAGAAGCCAGCCTGTCGCCTATGGAAGCAGGGGGCAGGTTTTCCACATTAAAGCCATCGGCATATGCTCTCTGCGCAACCAGCTGCTGCAATCCAGGAAAGACAATAGAGGAGAGCAACAGGGCGGCGAAAATGTACGCCAAGCGATTCTTGGTGCCTGGCAGGTTTTCCGGAGGACAGACCTTTCTGTTCATCCTCGCTTCTTTCTTCTCCTCCTCGCTTTGCCTGATCAGGAGGGCGCAGGTGGGTTACCTGTGCCGGTCCTGAGAAGATCAAACGCAAACAGGATAGGTGGCTGGCCTGAAGTGACTTCGGCATATGTCAGGGCCTTGACAGGATATGGAAAATCCTGTACTATCCATATCTTGTTGTCTAAACCCTTGTGCCAGCCAACCACTGTTGTATTGAAAGCACCTGCCGGCTCGATTATCCTTTCTGTACCAGTCGGGCTGATGGGCGCGCCCCCTATATTGGCAATCTTGCCCCAATATGCAGATGATAGAGACTGCGGCTGTGCGGCATTGGCAAATGCCGATATCCATCCAAGGGAATTACTATAGGCATCCAGATATGGAGACATTTCCTGAGAAGTATTTCCGGTAGCAAGCGGAGATAGCGATATCGAGCTTAGCTTTAGCGTAGCATTCATGGTCTTACTCTGGTCCTGTATCCAGACAGGAGCAATCCAGTTCCCATTGCTATCTTGGTCTTTGAAATAGATCATCATCTTGAAGGGCCTGTCGTTATTTGTGTCAAGTTGCTGCAGCTGGTAGACTACAAACATACCCTTGTGTGCGCCTTTACCTACAAACCACTCGTCTGAAGGTGCTGAAGGAAAAAGCACTTTTACTCCGACAAGACCAAATACTATTGCTCCGGCTATGCCTGCAGCAATAATTACTACCATAGATTTTGAACCGCGGAATGTATTCTCTTTTGCTGTCCCTCGCATGTGTGTTTATGCGCTGTTCTTCTCGATAATCCTGAGCTTAGAACTGACTTTTCTTGTTCCGTTCTAGGCATAGAACAGGGCAATAGGGCGGCAAAAGGCAAAATATAACCCCCATAAACCAGAAGCTTGTCTCAAGACACTCCTTTCAGCCGACGGCTATTGCGCCGAAGTACGTTTCCTCTTAGGCTGAAGGGTTTCAGAAGCTCCATTCCAGTTCGTCAACAGTAGAAGGCGGCCTATTAGTCAGTTACATAGACCGGCTATTTTCAGTTACAGCAGTTGCATAAGCCGATTGCTAAAATTTAGGCATTGCCTCTAAATTCTCCAAAGAACGGTATAACAGAGATATCTGAGTGGCCATACATTTGCTTGTGCTCTTCTATATCCGATTTGAACAGGAAAGATGTCCTGCAGATTGTACAAAAGTAGATTCTGTCCAACTTTTCTATATTTTGAGACAATACCATCTCTTATTTACTGTTAGACCACTTGTTATAATTCGCTCTTGTCTAATTTCGTGGATTTTTGGTGCGATATCTCATGACTCGTTAGGTGAAGCCTAACCCTGCAATTTATTTCTAGTGCAGGGCAGGATACTAAATGGCTATTTGCATCACTAATCGCGCTTTTATTTACTTATCCGGCAGGCAGAGAGGCTTGCTTATCATTTGTGGTAGTGATCGACTGACGCTGATGTAATCCTGCCGCTGCTTTCCTGTTCAACTATTTCCCTTATTCTCTTCCACATGTGCCTTTCGTACTCGTATGCCATCAGCACTCCTACTCCGACTCCCCCTAATGCTCCGATGGGTCCGCCAACAGCAAAGCCGGCTGCTCCGGGAATGATCAGACTCTCAAACCACGAGCCTGAGCTTATTTCTATGGCAAAATCATCAGGGTCTCCGATAATTGATATGGTAATTTCACGCAGCGCCCCGGCAAGAACCTTTAGTGACGCGTTTACGGCAGTAATGCTAGTCAGCGGCTTGCCATTCATCTCTCCAGTAAATTCCGCTGCGATTTTGAGCTTCTCTTGTTTTTGTAATTCTTCCTTGATATGTTTGTAGAGGTTGTTAAGGTTAGTATGCAGGCCTCTGTAGTGCTCTACCCTGCTCATAGCAGAACTTGTGTCAATGTTGTTATTTATCCTTCGGCGAGCGGGAAAACCTATGTCTTTAGCTGTGAGATGAACGAAAACGAGCCTTAAATAAAAGATAGAGTGAATGTTACATCACTCATTAATGAATCGCCATCTGCACCAGCGCAACTACAAGTTTCGCCTGTACCCTTCAGTACAGCAAGAGCAGCAGCTTGCAGAAACGCTGGATGGCTGCAGATGG
>JAJPHM010000009.1 GCA_021325295.1 Nitrososphaeraceae archaeon | reverse complement strand
AGGTGAATGTTGCAAGGTGTTGCTTCATTGCAGGTTGAAGATATGCCTACAATGGGTTTGGACAGGTCTGTATCTGTCAGACCCATAGCTTTGTACATTGCTCTATGAGGAGCTCTGGAGGGACCTTCTACTACATTTCTGCTCTGAAGTTTCATGTCATTCGGGATTGTTGCTGCATATTTTAAGATTGGTATAGGAAGTGCTCTTGCTCTGGCACTTGTTAAATGTCCTCGCGCCTGTTATCGAGAACGGCAGACCAGAAAAAGGGATGGATGTGCTTACTATTCAAGCGATGCCGTTATCTTGACAGCATCTAGCCCTTCTACTTTGAATACTGTCTCGCACATGCCACATTCAGCGTTGCCACTTGAAAGGTCCTTGGCTGGAACTTCTTCATTCAGGTAATCACATTTGGGGCAACGAAAAGAGAAATTGATATCAAAACTTTCAAGCTCAAGCGTCTCTCCCATAACAGAGAGTCGGAATGCGCATATATTTAAAACTCACTATGCTGGCGAACTGTTGCAGTCCTCTTCCCGAATACCGCAATATCGTTGTTGAGCCGGCAGCATAGGCAGGGAAAGAGTTTTTGGAAAAAGTACTAACTCATAAAAAGAAAGTCAGGCGGCTTGCCAGCTAATTGAGCGTGAATTGATGACTTATCCACAAAGCCCCGGGAATGCAAAAAGATAAACATGTAAAAGATCGATCAAATTTGAACAGATGTCAAAGCATTGCATTTTTTGTTCAATTATATCTGGCGACCTTCCTTGCATTGAGGTTTTCCAAGACAAGGATTTCATTGCAATAATGGATAAATATCCAATAAGCAGGGGCCATACACTTGTCCTTCCAAAGAAGCACTATGTGACCTTGCTTCAGATGCCTTCTACGGAGGTAGGAAGGCTATATTCACTTGCTTCTGTTATTGCGAAGGCCGTGGTCTCTGCCACGGGTGCTGATGGGTTCAATATGGGACAAAATAACGGCACAAGTGCAAACCAGATTGTTCCACATGTCCATGTGCATTTAGTCCCAAGGTTCAAAGGCGATAGCCCAGATGGGAGGTGGCCTGCCAGAACGGTGGCTTCAAATGAAGCGTTGGACAGTATTGCGCAGAAAATCAAAGGGCTTCTGGAGATAACAGAGCAGAATTCCAATTTTGGTTGAATTTCTACAAAGTGCCTTCTCTTATAGTGGTCCTATTGTTTATCTTTCTATAGGTGAATTGCAGTCGGGACATTCTTCAAAACAAAGTTGGCCATCGGTTTCGACTGCAAGGATTAGTGCAGTTCCTTTGCAGGTTTGGCAGACCTTCAATCTAGACCACACAGATAATTAGACATACGAGAATAAAGCTTTTTTGGTCGTTGTGCAAGAGAATTATATAAAGAAGCAGCTTTTCCATCTCAATTGGTAGCCATGCAGACAGCAATGCTATTGTTTAAGACAGTTGCCGAATACTGGAGATTTACTTTTTACGAGTATCCTGCAACTTTTCTGCAAAGATCTTGATCTCCTGAGGAGTTTTCATTCTTTTCTTATATTCTTCCATATAACGCTGGGCTTCTTCTCTTGTCGCGAACCTAGCCTCGCCCCTGAAGGACCCATTCTCGTCGATCAAGCTCACGGCATTCCAGACTCCGCTTTTACTCATCCTCTTTACTACAAATGCCATTGTCATTGTCAAACGCCATGTCTATATTTAAGACAGTCGCTGCATTTTTCAAATACGTCGGTTGCAGGCTCAACAGACACGAGGTTTTTGCTCGGCAGGGCGTCGAGTGAATGTCTTGAAGTATCACTATTACGGTAATGTACCGACAACTTAATTAAAAAGTCGATTTTATGTATATGGCAAGTTGAGCGCTCCGGAAGCAAGGTTCACAATAAATGTCAAAGATGGTATTGTAGAGCTGGAAGGAAAGGAAAGTTTTGTTGACAAGCATTTGGAAAAGTTCGAGGAGATTTTCAAGACAGCAATTCATGAAGCTATGACCCAGCGTCTGAGCCAAAAGATTGCTCAAAGTGAGCTTCAGACTTTACCAAAGGCAGCACTTGAGGAAAAGACTGTTACCTCATCCAATGCAGCCGGCGGCAACGGAAAACACAGTGTGAAATCTTCGACTATTACGCTTCCGCCGATTCCAGTTGACCTCAAGGCAAATGGAACCAAAGTTGGATTGAGGGAATTTTACGCAGAAAAAGCTCCTGGCAACCACTATGAAAAGACTGCCGTGTTCGTATACTATTTGACAAAATTCAATGGGCAGACTGAGATAAAATATGGCGAAATCCTGTCGTGCTATGAAGAGGTAGATGAGAAGAAACCAAGCATTGTTGACATTATCAAGAATTCAATTCGCTACAAAGGATGGCTTGAACAAGGATCCGAAAAATATAGTGCGCGCCTGACGATTTCCGGGGAAAACTTTGTCAAGTTTGACCTCCCGTCAAAGCCTGCCGTCAAAGGTTCTGGTCTTGGTCAAAAGCAGGAAGGAAATATTGCTACCGAGCAGGCTACGCTTGTATGATACAAAAGTTATTTGTCAGCCAACATGATGACTAGCCAAGATAATGGGCAACGACAGACATGCACTATAAACAATAACAACCTACTTTTTTCAAACTGCTGTCTCTTTCAGGTTGGTTTGTGATATCATGCTCTCCACCAGTCAAAACCTACGTAGTCAACTCTCTTCTCTCTGACCTTTGGAATGGCAATAATAAACTGCTTTTTTACGGTAGTTGCAAGCCTGCCAGCAAGAACGATGTTCGTTGCAGTCATCTCGTCTGATTGTCTGAGAACCTGAACTAGATATGGAGCGTGGTCTATGCCGGGGCCCTGTTCATATACCGCAAAATCACATCCAAATTTTATTCCTGGAGATACTACATATCCCTTATCGCGCAGGTTCTGGAAAACAAGGTATTTGGATTCAAAATCTGCATATTGTTTCTCGCAGACAGCCTTGATGACCTTGAGTGAAACAGGACTACTATCGGGTTGCACCAGCTTGAGCTTTCCCTTCTGAACTAGATAATATCCTTCAATAAGGTCAAGCACCAGAGGGGATTCAAAGTCAAGCCCCTTTGGCTTTGGTATGCCCATAGGTTTGCCATAATAGCCACTGCCAAAGAGCAGTCGGGAATCAGTCAAAGATTGGATAAATATTCTGTTTTCAACAAGTATTCCAGTGATGGAACTGCCAGCTTCTGCCATTTTATTTTCTCTTACATGCTCAGAGCCAAAATGGTAAACGAATCGGATGCTTCTTGGCACTTGTCCACCATGCCTTCTATCCCTTCCACGGCATCTTTCAGAAGCAAAAGGTCCTTTGTCACATTAATTTCGTTGAGGGCTTTGATTATCACGGCTCTGTATTTTGCGTCAACCTGCATCTCTAGTTTCTGGACCTCTTGGGCCATATCTATTGCATTTGCAGGGTTGATGCTCAGAGCGCGTCCCATTTCATTTATTTTGAATATCACATCAACTACCATTCCGACAAGCTGTTTCAAGTCTTCGTCAAACTTGGCTTTCTTCAGGCTCGCCATCTTCATGTTTGCAAGCCTGAATGCGATTCCACCGATGTATCCTGCAATGTCATCCATGATGTAGGCGGTTCTAAGAATGTCTTCTCTGTTTGTCATGAGGCTTCCAATCTCGGCAACTTCTCTTGTTATCTTTCTTCTAAGGTTCTCGACCTCTTCCTCTGTGTTCCTCATGCGCTCAAGGCTTGCTTGGACGTCTTTCTCTTGCCCATTGATAGCAGAATTTACCAAGCCAGACAAATCCCTTGCAGAGTTTAATATTTTAGTAATTTCATCTTGCAAAATGGCAAGCGCCTTTCGCTTGGCCTGAACCTCCAGCTCCCCACTGTACATTTTGGTTGAAGTGAGCTCAGGCAGGCTAATAATTCTTTTGATAAATATAAAACCAAATTTCTGTCTCAAAGATTTGAGAGGATATGCGAGTGCAGTTAACAATTAATTCTGAATTCTGTCAGAATCGCCGGAGAAACTTTGGCTTGAGCAGTTCTGGGTGCGATTTGAGGCTTTCAATGGTGGCAAGCAGCCTCTCTTTGTCTTGGGGCATGGTGCCTCCAAGTGAGTAGACGTTGGATGCATGATTTGCCCGAAATATTACAGGAGTAGCAGGATTGAAGTCCTGGACAAGTCTCCGAAGCTCGTCTAGAATATCCATATCTTCTAGGGCAATGAATGGCTCTCCGAATTTGCTCATAAACTCCTCGTAAATTCCATCTTCAAGCTGCAAAGTGAGGGCACCGACATAGTCAGGTGCAACTTCGCTCAGCACTCGGGCCGTATCTCTGGCATGCTCGGTTGTGTATGTCTTGCCGCCTAAGCCAAGAATAATCATGCATGAAAGTGTATAGCGGTGGCGCTTTGCCTTCAGGCAGGCGCGAACTATACTGCTGTAGGTTGCTCCTTTGGTGACTTTTTTTAGGACAGTATCATTACCGCTCTCGATTCCAACGTAAAACATGTTAAGACCTGCTTTTTGGAGCGCCTCCAGCTCGTCATCTTTTTTTTGCAGCAGGTTCTTTGGCATCGCATAGCAGGAGATTCTTTCGATGTGTTGGAAGTTTGCATAGAGATATTTCAAAATCTGGATCATCTTCTCTGTGGGAAGGTTCAATGCATCGCCATCAGCGAGGAATATCCTCGTAGTTTGCGGATAGTAGCGCGCTGCCATGTCAATCTCTGCCTTTATTTCATCCCATGGCCTCTCTGAATACTCCTTCGTCCTGTACATGTTGCAAAAAGAGCATTTGTTAAATGAGCAGCCAAGGGTCACCTGAAAGATCATTGAATTGGCTTCTGATGGCGGCCTATACAGAGGGTAGTCGTAGATTATTTCCATCCAATCACTTCACTACTAGATTTCAGTTTTCGTTCCTGTTCTATCTGAATGAGTTAAGGATCCATTGGTGATAAACATTTCTGGTAATAGATATGAATTTGGGTCGGTTCGTCGCGAGATCTTCATCGCTTTTAACTCAGCCTGGAGCAGCGAACTTACCTCATCCCCAACGGTCTGAAACGGAGAACCAACCTAAAAGCGTTGGTGACCACCCAGAAAGTAACTTGTCTGCTATACAAGCATGTGCTACACAAAACAATTTTGCAGTCCATGACAAATCCAAAATGATTATCAAAGGTCGAAAATCCATGCAAGGTCTAACCGTCCTTCTACGCTGGCAACTTCTGTACGTAAAGATGGTCTACGCCATGCGTCTGCAGGCTAGCGATGCTTTCGACTAGATTTGAGTAATAGCAAGCTACAGTATATTAAAAATAAAAGAAATGCTTGCTTATGGCATCACAACTAGCTGTCCTTTCATTGCCGGTTCATGGTATTTGCAATAATACCAGAATATTCCTGGCTGGTCTGCTGTAAACGTTGCAGTTGCATTCTGACCAGGTTTGATGTCTTTGTTGATATTGTAGGGTGCATCTATTATGAATGTGTGTGGTGAGCCTCCTTTGTCTACGTTGAAGTGTACAGTGACGTTATCACCTTTGTTTACGACCATAATAGGCAGAGAATAGACATCATTTGGTATTCCAACTGTAAAGTTTCCTACATCAACTTCTGAGCTGAATATATAAAATGTCTTGTTGCCGGATGCAGTAGTACTAGTCACGCCAGCAGTGCCCGTAGTATTTTCAGATTGCATGGTCATGTTGCTGCCAAATGCAAGCGTTCCGTTTTTGGTAGGTCAGGGAATTGCAAGAGCAGTTCCTGCGCTTGAATGTGGTATTGTCAAAAATGCTATCGAGATCAATACTCCAGCTATTGTAGCTGCTATCATCATAGTCCTTATCTTGGATGAACTGCCAAAGTTCTTTTTTACCATCGCAACCAAGATAGCAGATCTTTATTTATCAATTGAAGATACTTGCTATCTTACTATATTCTGAGTCTTGTTATGCTATCTAGTTATGAAAGAAGGAAAAATGCAAGAAAAAACCATGCCTATAAATCGGATAGATGAAAAGGCTACTTACGATGTCAAATGATATGCTGAATTATTAGCCAATGTTTTCAATTCAGATACAACCATTTGGATTCAAGGTTGATGCTAAAATACTAGAAATGTCTCTATGAGGCTTTTGTATATCATGCAGTACTGAGTTTATTTAAGGTCGAAAGTGTTAGTCTAAATAATTGCCTGAGAATAGAACTTCTACTGATAGCAATAGAATTGTATCGCCATATTCCATAATAACGCTGGCAGTTCCTCTCATTGGTCTCGCTACAGCGCTTTCGGAAATATCTTGGCTTTGGATTACGTCCATGTTCTGACAGGTGGAACATGGACCGGCATTGACCTCTTTATGGGCATAGTCATGAGCAGAGTTCTCAGGGGACTTGAACCTGATTCACGTACCCATGTTCTCAAGAAGCTAGTTCCAGTAATGTTGTTCCTAATGCTCGCTTTGGCTACTGCCGCAATCACTTCTGGGATTAATATGGCCCAAAGAATGGGAATACTTAGTTTTTCATCCCCATTTATCATAGCAGCTGTTGTAATCGTGGTTATCCTGTCAGTACAGGGTTTTGGAATGATTCTGCCTACCGAACTTAAGGTATATCTCGAAGTAAGAAAAAGGGACCCGGACAGAGATAGAATTATCAGATAGGGAATGAGAAATGTAAAAATCTCTGGAAGCCAAGGAATTTTTCAGGTTGCTCTAATTTTTATAATGGCAAACCTTGCACTAGGACGATAAATTATCCCTTTCCTGGACTGATACGTGTGCTTTTATAATAATTGGAGTGCTTTGATTCTAATACTTTGTCGATCTCTTTTCACGCTTTTCACACTAGATTTATAGCATCATTATGTTTGCTGTATTCGTACTATAACAGAATATGAGCAGCCCTAAATTGAATGATCAACATATTCAGCAAGTTGAAGAACAAGATGAAGATATATCACATACCATTGCAATGCCTATGCCAGCTTTATGCTACGTGTGCTGTTTACCTAATCCAAATCTGAATCGATGTATATGCGGCTCATTCTTTTGCCCTGTTTGTTTTCAAGAGCATGGATGCGCCGCAGAGCGAATGACTCGTAACTAATTGATTAATTAATTAGATCCAAATCTATTCTTTGATTACTAGAACTTGTCTCATAAATAGTCAGGATGCAGAAAAAATCCATTGCAGCATCGGAACATGCTTGACCTTACGAATGGCCATAGATCTATTGCCTTACAATGCGATTTACGAGACGACTTCTAGATCTACCATTTCTAGAAATCAGGAGAATTTACCTTCCTCGATTAAATGAATGGCGGCCTACCTAAAAGGATTGGCAGAAAGCAAACAACAGAATCGCAAGCAAAGAATGTCTACTTGACTTAAAATGTCTAATTGGCAGAAAATCCTTCTACACGCTTGGCAAGCCTCTTGATACTGCCCGATATATCAAGCGTTACCATTGCTGGGTCGGTCAAGGCTATGCTCGCCAATATATCATCTATGCGCGACAGGCTGCAGCGAATTATGGTAACAGCACCAACTGTACGTACCAACTTTATTGAAGCTTTTTGAGCTGCAACGTGTCCAAAGAGCTCCGAGTTTCGCTTCGTCAAAGCATTGAGCGCCATTTCAGGTTGTGAATTGCTAATTATGGCAAGATACCTTCGCTTGTCTCTTCTGTTTAACAATCAGAGATACACCCTGTTTTGCAATTTAAGGTCAAGCCAACTCTGTAATTCTTGCCAGTATCGCTTGGGATCTATGCTGCAGTTTTTGAGGATAGAATCAAAGCATGCGCCTGAGATCATTTCATAAATTGAAGTGGCTTCGCTGACAAGTACAAGCTGACATCCTGAAGATTTGCAGAACGAATACAACTCTTTCACATCGCTGAACCACTTGGCTACAGCATAGCTATTCATCTTACGCAATGGGTAAGTAGAAACTTCAATTCCAAGACCGCTCCTTGCCTTTTTTCTAAGCTGTCTATCTCTAAACCTTGGGTCTCTGACCTGAACAAGGTCTGCCCCAAAATTTCCGCCCTTATCCAGATGCGAAACTACCAAGTACGGATACTTCGTTGCCCCTTCGGGTCTGGTGGTGACTCTGTATATTATATTGGCTTGAGTGCTATCGCCAAACTCCGCTCCAATCCTGCTGATTCCTATCGTGCGAGCCAGCTTGGCCATATTATGAGCATCTCCCTTTATGCAGAGGTCTATTCTGTAAAAGATAGTAGCCCCCTGTAAGTTTGGACATTGCTGCCTGGTCTGTACCTGCGTATCGGCCTGAACCTTACCCTTATTGAATCTGATTCAGAGAGCGAGATTTTGCGGCGCATGACCTTTTGTTTATCCAAGCGAATGTACAGGTTACCTTTTTCATCTGTATACTGGTCAAGTTTGCGAGCAAGGGTATCTTTATCAGATGTGGTAAGGGACGAGACAATCCTGCTAACGAGGGTTGTGGCAGAATTTGCCTCTATAGTTGCAAAAGCAAGCAGAATCTTGTTCCCAAAGTGCCCCTCGGATTCGGAGAAGGAAAACCTCTCAGCTGCAACCCCTAGAGACTCAGATACTGCCTGCGATACCCTGTCCTTGTCTTCGGTGGCATGTACCAGAAAGCTAATGTCTGCGCTGGAGAATTTCGCGGCTTCTGCCATTTTTGTAGATCAATCAATACTGTGCAGCCAGGTATCTACCTATCTATCAACTATCTTGATGCTAAAGAACAGGCTGGGGCTCAGACTGCTGGAGCCGGAGCCTGCGTTTCGCTTCCTGCCACCTCGACAGTCTTGGCATCTTCGATGGCCCTTGATTCCTTTGTCGAAATCAGCTTTGTTTTCTTGATCCCGATATGCCTAATTGATGCCACTTTCTTGGCCTCTACGAGGATGTCTGCACTCATCTTGCCCATTGTTGCTTCCTGGACAAACTGGTCGACTGTCAGCTTGGGGATCTTGGATGAAAGAATCCTGTGAGATATCATTCTGATGTCATGTTTTTTTGACGAATTGAGCCTCCTCTGACTGAATGCGACTACAGCAACCCTGAAAGTGTAGCCATCCATGGTTGTATAATCATGCATGAATGTTATCATTGAGCTACCTCTCCGTATGAGGCTTCGCAGGAATTCTTTTGCATATTCATGGCCTTTGAATATGGTGCTTGCTACCCCGTCATTGATTTTATCAATCTGGACAAACACTTTGGTCTGATGCTGGGTCGGATCCTGTTTCATGATGTCATACATCGTATTTTCTATGACCCTGCCTTGGGCTTGAACCGGATCAGTAATAGGAATGTAATTTAGCGCTCCTCCTCCAAAAGCAGACGGTGCGTTTACGATAATCCATTGCTTGTCACGCCACTTGTCGCGGACCCGTCCACCTTTCTTGGCTCCTTTAACCATCAGCAGTCAAACTCAATCGCCCAGAATATATATTGTGCGCCGAGTCATTGCAGCGATATCTCTTTTTGGTCCCCCATGTACTTTTGAAGGACCTGAGGGATCTCCACTGTACCATTTGCCGTCTGGTAGTTTTCAAGTATTGCAACCATCGTCCTTTCAGTTGCAACCAGAGTTCCGTTCAGCGTATGTACAAGTCTGGTTTCTTCGTTTGTTTTGTCTCTGAACCTTATAGATAACCTGCGAGCTTGGTAGTCAAGGCAGTTGGAGCATGATACGACTTCCCTGTATGCGCCCTGACCTGCCATCCATGCTTCAATGTCGTATGTCTTGGCCGAGACCTTGCCTGTATCTGCAGAACAGAGCAGAACAACTCTATGTGGAATGCCGAGGCTCTGGAAAAATGATTCTGAATTCTCTATCATCCTTTCATGCTCCTGCCTTGAATCTTCCGGACGAGAGAAAACAAACTGCTCGACCTTTTCAAACTGGTGGACTCTGAATATCCCCTTCATGTCCTTGCCGTGAGCTCCTGCTTCTTTTCTAAAGCAAGGGCTAAAGCCAGCATACCTTATGGGTAGAGTTTTGCCATCCAGAATCTCGTCTTTGTGCATTGCTGCCAGCGCATGCTCAGACGTGCCGATCATGTAAAGGTCTTCTCCCTCTACCTTATAGATAACATCTGCAAAGTCACCCATGATTACTGCACCTTCCATGGCCTCTTTTCTTATCATGAAAGGTGGTTGTAAGGGGGTGTAGCCTTTTTGTGAAAGAAAGTCTAAGGCAAAGTGTATCAGCGCTTGGTTGAGCATTACAAGCTTGTTTTTCAGAAAGTAAAATCGCGAGCCGGAGATTTTTGCGGCCCGCTCAATGTCCACCAGATCCAGCACTGTAGCGATGTCCACATGATCCTTTGGGGTGAACGCGGGCTTTGTGATTGTTCCAAATTCTCTGATGATCTTGTTGTCTTTCTCGTCATTTCCTATAGGAACGGATTCGTCCAAAAGATTTGGAGCAAGCATGGCCAAGTCATGGAATTTTGCCTCCACCTGATTCTGCTCCTGCTGCAGCTCTTCTATGCACTTCGAGACCTCTTTCATTTTCTGGAGCTCGCCTTCCGCGCTCCTGCCCGCTTTCTTGAGCAAGGCTATGGTGTTTGTAATGGTGTTCTTGTCATGTTTTACCTTCTGCGTCTCTACAATTAACTCGCGCCGTCGCCTATCGAGTGAGACAAGCTCGTCGAGTGGAAAGTCGGCCTTTCTTTTCTGAAGCATTTCCCTTATGGTATCGGGGCTTTCTTTGAGCAGCTTTGGATCAAGCACTAGTGAATCACCTTACTTGCAACAGAAGCATGTTCAAGCAATTCATCGAGGGTGTTAACAAGAGTGCTGACTTGACCTGTACTGGTCAACTTGATAACAACAGTTCTTGAGCGGCTTCCGCTTTGCAGTCGTTTCTTTCTGCTGCCTGCTTTGGATGGAAAGATGCTCATAGATAAACCGGAAGGAAAGTTGACATTGTCTGGTATTAATGCATTCATTACCGAATTCATTTCCTGAGTAGAGGAAAATGTTATGGCAATGTTGACATGTATTTCAAGCGGCCTTGGCAAATTTTGCATCGCTCACCCTCAGCCTCAATGCAGCCATAAAGTCTTCAAGTGCAGAAAGCGGAATCCTGCAGCCTGCGGCCGAGTGATGACCTCCGCCTGTTCCACCGAGGGATGCTGAGCATTCCCGCATTACTACACCCAGATTTACCTCAGATGTGCAACCTGTGCACTTGCGTGAAGAGAACCTATAAGTTGAATCACTGGCCCGTGTCCTTACAAACAGGACCCTGCCCTGCAACGTAGGGGATCCGCTCAAGAGGGAAGAGACTGCACCCAGCATGTCTTCAGGCACCAAGCCCTCGCCATTAACAAACGCTATGCTACCCTTTTCATCGGCAATCCTCCACTTTTCTGCAAATATGGTAGAGATGTAATTCCGGAGAGCCGATCTGTATGACTGAATTATTTCTTCGCCTTCTGTCAGCATTGCATTCCTATCACCCATGCATATTGCAACACCTACGCCTGCCTTTCTGATTCTGCCGCAAGCATTGAGCATAGTCGAGAATTCTCTGGCATCACGCAGCTGGCTCCTCTTGTCTTCGCAAGCGAGGGTATAGACATACCCTATCATGTCATCTATTATCTTGGTTGCTGCTGCGCTTGACTTTGTGTATGTCGCGACAAACCTTGCCACAGCATCAAGAATTGTGCTTTTTTCTTCTTGCGATAGCTCGGCAGGAACCCTCCACCTGCCATTATTTTTCATCCTTATTCCTGCATTCTTTAAAAGAGAGTAACAAGCTTCTCTGTTCCACGTAAGGCCTTCTATGAACGGAAAAGATGTAAATGCAAGCGCCTCATGAACAGGCCTTGTTTCTCTGCCTGTAAGCATCATGTCCATCTCGACCTGCACAAGCCCGGCAGACTGGGCAGCCTTTAAAATTTCTAGGTTGGGTCCGGTGAACGACTTTTTCTCCCCTTGATCCTGTCTGTCAGCTACTGCCGATACTACTGCAATACAGGATAGGTCTTTGTTTTTCTTGTCTAACGCACTGGCTACCAGATACGCCATTCCCCCTGAGCATACATCTTTGCTCCCATCTATCCCGTATTTCCAGGCATTGAGAATTCTGTTATCATCGTCTGTAATCATTTCCTCGTCAGGGATCTGGTGGTGGTCTATGATTAGCCACTTTTTGCCAAGTGCCTTCTGGAATTTAGCTGCCATCCCGCCGCCAAGGTCAGTGATGATGTAAAAGTCGCGCCCTTCTGCCTTCATCCTCTCTATGACAGACTCGTTCATGTCAGAAACAGTCCGGACACTGCATCTTGCCCCGAGCCTCTTTAGCGCAACACCCATGATGCTTCCCGCAGTTATTCCGTCTGCGTCAAGATGGGTTATAACAGAAATATCGCTTCCGTCAGCTACAGAACGTATTTTCTCACAAAAGGGTTCTAGCGCCTGCTGGAATTTCGGTTTCTCTGTCGAGGTTCCTTCCATTAGATGCGTGACCTATCTTGTTTTCTTTTGTTGTTATTATTATTCTAGCTGAGCTATCACGGCTGCATACTTCCATGATTTAGCCAGCTTGCCTATGCGTTTGTAATATTTTGACAGGCGGTGGATCTTGGCCTCTACAAGCTCAAGCGACCTGACGTTTCGGTGGTCGCTGTTGTGTGTCTTCAGGTGCTTCTGCAGACCGACGGCTTTGTGTACAAGCTTGTCTAGATCCTCAGGCATCTCACCAAGCACCCCTTTCTCAGCCAGAATTCTTGTGACTGTTTTGCCTGCGACCGACTTTACAAGAGGGATTCCGTGCTCGTCTCTGAGTCTGACTCCAATTTCACTCGGACTTGTCCCGTCCTTTGCCATCTTGACAACAAGTGCAGAAATTTGATCAGGATTCTCGCTTATCCACGATGGATGACTCTTTGCGATAGGCCTAACGGAGTGAGATTTACCTCTAGTATGAACATGAATTCGTGCCATTGTGTTCTTTTAACCTGCGAGTCAACAGGCGATTGCATATCTTAAATGTTACTTGATTCGGGACAAGACTTGGAGAACTATGCAATGTACAAATGGAAATTCAGAAGCTTGAATTAATGAACTCAGCCTGTAAAGTTGCAAGCTTGTCAGGGGAGCTCGTGCTTGGCACAGATGTTGCACTATTTTGGAACACATAGAGAAGGCTTCATGAAGCATTACCACAAAAGAGGCAATGTAGAAACTACGTTTTACATACTCAAGACAAATTTCAAAGATAATGTAAGGAGCAAAGACGATAGCTCAGCAGAATGAAGTGCTGCTAAAGATACTCTGCCTCAATATTTTTGTGATTATTCAAGAAAGAAATGAATGAGCTTGAATATCTGTTGATTTTGTATCCAGAATACAATCGTAAACTTGAGAGGGGAGATATTGCCCGACTGTCCTAATGGACTTCACGGGACATTTGGCAGTACCACCACGCCTTGAGATGATACGCCTTGATTGGCGCAGAGGTGCCTCCACGGCTGACACTTCTCACACTCGCATTTATTAGATGTCAAGTGCGGGCCTCTAGAAAGCCCTACCCTCTCGAATAGATGATAGTCGTCCAACAATAAAAGATTGATGCTTATTATGTCAAATTGAAGCAAAAAATGCTGTGTTGAAAAGCAGGAGTGGCGAGAGATTAATGACATACTTAAAATGAATGGGTTTAGCTGGCTGTCAAACGGCAAGAATATCTGCTGGATAAAGGTGTCTTGATGGAGAATCTTAGTTCTTTGTCTCATAATATGTGAATATCTTCCAATTATCTTTCCATCACTTCTTATCAAGCCAATCTCTTCCAAATCTCGCTTCGTTATTCCGAGGATCAGGGCGGTAGTAGTTACGAACTTCTTTAACAAGTTCTCCAACCTCATTTTTTCTTGCAATCCAAAATGACGGACTCCCATTTCCTTTAACCGAACCCAAAGACACAAAGACTACAAATTGATTTTCTGACTTGTCACCACTGTATTTTGCACGGTCTGCCTTCACATCAAAAGTGTGTCCCATATCTGGATGAGAAGCAAACACGTGAATATAACCGACTTGTTTAGCTCTACTGATCTTGATTAACTCCTGACGTCCGTCCCATATCATCTCGTTCGATACCACGCTTGAACAATTCTCCAGAAACAAAAGCCTTTCCGGCCTTGTTACTCATATGACTTAACTTAGTCTTCCCCCTGTGGATATGAAAAGAATGGTATAAAGTAAAGTTTGTGGACGAGTTGGCATCCCGGACATAACATCCATTTTTTCCCTGCCATAAAATCAGCCGCAAATCAACAGTCGACAAGATACATGAAAATCCGCAGCTAATTTAACAGCGTCAAGTTTTTGTTTAAAAAGTATAGACGATTGCCGAGTTTTTCCACAAAGCCGGCCTGCACATAAAAGTTAAATATTAGAAATCTGTCTGGTTAGAATAATGAACAAGCCAATCGCAATTGCCTCCGCGTTAGTAACATCAGTTCTAATGGTCGTGGTGGCAGCCTCGTCCGATGCACACGCTCAATACTACTCTGCAGGAGGCGGTGGTGGTCAAACTGCGACTCCGCAACAACTGCAAGAATGTCAGCAATTGAATATTCCACAAGGCACATGCAGCGACTTAACTATCTTGGCCAAGAAAAGGTTGACATCCGCCGAATCAACTACCTATGGTAACGCTCCTACTGGCTCTGGTACTGCAATGTTGGCAAATATCAGTGATCCAAACAGCGCACTAGGCCAGATGGCAATATACGTCGGAGCACTTGGTGCTATATTCGGTGGCGTTGCAGCAGCATTCTTCCTCAAGGGCAGAAGCTCAAAGCAAGTGACGACATAACTTCCCTCTTACATTTTGTTTTTTTGATTCTTGTCTGTCTATTTTCTGTGTTTGCAGGTAGTTCCAGTAAACATAACTTTGCTGCAAAAAAGCTTAAGCTTATCGACGTCTGCTTGAATCCATTTCTGTGATCAAGGGATAACGCGTAATACAGGATGATTCCAAAATAGGTTATACACATAATCCTCATCTCTACTGCCATTGAGGTTATAAACAATCAGAGGTCCTGACGCGGTTTATGTCAAAAATTACTCTACCCTGTAGTCCTGCTATATCCTGACCAAAATGTATATATCTTAGGTTTTATCTGCAATAAAATAATGAGCATCATAGGTCTAATTGGGCAGATTGGGCCGACATATGACCCCCTGTTCTACGACGTCATTATCTACATATTCGGCACCATGCTCTTCGCAGTGTTCCTCCTAGGCGTCATTGCCTTCTGGTTAAGGAGAAAGGGGCTCGGAGGCGGCTCGGCAAGAGAGAAGTGGTCACAAGAACTGGAAAGATACTTTGAAAGAGAACAGATCGGTCTCATTCCAGACGAGAAGCACCACTGGTAAAACGTCCGACTTGGGGGAATACCCCGTAACTTCTTTTCTTTGTTTCTTTTATCTCCTTTCTGGCTTTCATTTCCTTCAGCTGAATTGAGTTATAAGGGTCGACTTGTGACTATGCCGTAATTGCGAAAGCCATTGTTCGATAATGTGCTACTGGTTTATCCTTCTGCGCTATGCAACACAAATGACAGGAAAAAGCTTGCTAGCTTTATTCGCTCAAAGCTTGCTGCCCGCAAGATTGCAGTTAGCGATGTAGTCTTTGAGCAGGATTGCGTTGCATTCTGGACAGCTGATCCTGTCGAATCCGCCTCCATAGCGGCAGGACTGTTTGGCATAGAAAGGGCGGCAGTGGCAAGAGCTGTAAGAAAGGACTTTGCAAGTTTGTCATCAGCGATTGTCGATGTTGCAAAAAAATCGATCTTGCGTGGCGAGAAATTCTGTGTCCGGGTGGACATAGCAGACACTACCATTGATTATGCAGGAAGGGACGTAGAATTTTTCACATCAGGAAAACTAACGTCCGAACTTTCCTCAGCCGGCTCCAGACCTGCAAAGAGAGCCGACCAAGCCGATAGGCTGGTTAGATCATACGTTGGATGGAGGTCAGCATATGTTTGGATAAGCTCCAGTCAAGGGCGCGGAGGCCTGCCGTATGGCTCACTCGGACAAGCAATATTTTGCGGAGTTGATGGACCTTTGTCTGCTCTGTCTTGTTATCTTGCTGTAAAGTCAGGATTTGTGCCTCAATTTTTCATCTTTTATGATGGGGAGCAGAACCTGCGGCAAAATGTCAAGATTTTTGTCAGGATATTGGAGGCGATCGATACTGCAGAAGGAAAAGTTAGGCTAGCTCGGCTCAGCTTACCAAAAGATGTCAACAACAAAATCGTTCCATTGCTCGCCGAGCATGCGCGTTGCATGATTTTAACCTCATTGTCAACTGAAAGGGTTGCCCTTCCACTTTCTGCGGCCATCCATCCCGCATGGTTCATAGAATCCATCATAAAGCAGGTCGTCGCAGAGGGAAAAGTGCCGTGGCTACCTCTGCTATTTTTATCTGATTTGAATTCTGTCGGAGGATTTGACGCAAAAAAAGATCTGATCCTTAGCCAGGAATCTAATCTCAATCTCCGTGATATATCAAAGAAAAGTTATACAAGCACAAACTACGAGAAGAAACTGGCCAGTATTGTTAAACAATCAATAGAGAGCATAAGGTTGATCAGCCTGTCAAAGATAGGACCGAATTATCTTCACGATATTATCGATTCCATTTAGGCTGGCTGCAAGCTTCATCATATCCATTGCTTTTTCTCTGTACTTTGGTTCTTGAATTACCTCATGTACTGCACGTGCAATCTGGTCTGCTGTGAGGCTTTTTTGCCGAAGCATTATTCCAAGGCCCAGCTTGACGACCTTCTCTGAGTTACCAAGCTGTTCGCCATGATTGTCTATAGGTATTGTTACAATCGGTTTGCCAAGCTGGATTGCCTGAGAAATGGCAACATGTCCACCTCTCAATACGATGACACTGCTCATTGCAAAAATTTCGTCGCGCACAGGGCACCACTCATAATACCATCCAGAGTGCGCGACCCTTGTAGGCTCTATCTTGCCTTTTGCCCTGCCTTCCGAAATTACAAACTGGATTCCTGGACCAAATAGCTTGCATGCTTCAATGGCTGTCCTGATGACTGGCATGCGGGTCTGATGAGGGCCGCTGATGTGTATGAATACTATGGGCTTGGACGTATCAAACTCAAGTGCCCTGGCCACTTTGTCTATCTGCTCTTTACTTGTGAGGTGTCTTGGGGTCGTAAACCCAATGTATTCAAGCCTTGAAGAGACAGAGCTTATCTCCCAGATATTGTGCTCGGCTATGGTAAATGGCGGAGGGAGGTCGGGGACAAGAATCCTGTCTGCAGCTGCCCATATTACGCCAAGGAATTCGCCGTTCATTCTTTCAAATATCCTCGCGGCCCTAAACTCTCTGAGTCGTGGCGATAATAGCAGCTTTATCTGGTTTAGCACCACAACTGACGGCACCTTCAAAAGCCTGCCTGCCAGGATGGGAGATAGCCTGGAGTCTGAAAGTATTATGTCGGGATCATACTTGGCCAAGTTGTGTGATTCATGAACCATCTGTTTTGAAAAATTGACAAACCAGCGGGGGATATTTGCAATGCTATCCTTAACCGAAAAGCCGCCCTCCATGCTCCATGCAAACTCTACTTCAGGACTGATACTGCAGTCAAAGCCATGCATTGTAAGGTATCGCACGGCTTCTCCAAATGAAGAGAACATTGTCTCTACTCCTGAAATGTGGAGCTGCTCTGCGACCATTGCAAGCCTGCTTGCATGGCCCAAACCGACTCCATATGGAGCGAGGTACGCCTTACTCAATCCTGACAGAACCCAAGAGGCTCTTAGCCAGAGTTGATTATATAATGCTAGGGAAGCAAGCTACTATGGACAAGAAACGGCTGGCCAGATTTACCTAAATTACTTGATCCTGTTCAATCCAAGATTCACAGACTTGGACCCGCTTGAGCGAATAAAGAACTGTCAAGCAATATTGACCCGTACAACTTTGCCTCCAGGCTCGATTTCTTTAAAGATAATAGCCTCAAACCGGTAAAGTTTTGAATCAGGAATCAGCCATGTGTCAGGCGGTGCCCCTGCCTTGTAGCATATATTCGCCAAGTATTCATCTATATCCCATTTCTGCTCAATTGGCACCTGCGGCAGCAAAAGCCCAGACCCATATGTCCATCGCAGGATAAGGCCATCTCTTCCTACCTTGATCTCGTTTCTGCGATCTGCTGGACTTTTTGCTTTGATCTCAACAGGTGGAGTAAGGACACTTATCTCAAATAAGATGTTGCGAAGCTCGTGCATGTCGACTGGTGGAAAACGTGGATCCTGGGTGGCTGAAGCTATTGCAGCCTCTACTACTGAGTGGTAAAGACTCTTCTCTGGCAGAGGAAAGCCAATGCAACCCCTCAGATGCTCCTCCCTGGTTCTCGTAAGGTAATTTAAAGTGACAAAGACTCCCGCCTTTTCTGCCAACGCGCTTGAGTGCATGTCCTTCTGGATGATGGTCGAGTCTGAAAGATACTTTGATACAGCCTCTCTGGCAAGCCTTACTAGCTCTTCTCCATCGCTATCTGATATTATCATTATGCTATTTGCTAGCATGATAAAGATAAAAATTGTTGATTCTGGATTGAATCAAATTAAATTAAACTAAATTAAATTGTTTCAGTTTGGCATTCTGGCCGTGATCCTCTCATAAAACATATTTATTTGTCTCCAGCCAGCTATCTATGCGAGCGTCAAACATGACAATGAATTGTCCGCAGTGCGGGGCATTGATGGTCTGGTTAAATGGTTCAGTTGCACATGATCCACCAACAAAATATTATTCGTGCAGAAGGTGCAATATCGAGCTCACAAAATATGCTGATGGCTCGTATGAAATTACCCAAGCTCCTGAAGCAGAAGAATGAATAGACAAGTAAAGGAATAGTCAGTAGTTATTGTGAATGAACAAAGCAAGGTCTTTGAAAATCAACAAAGTAATTGAGACATGCATCTATTCGGACAATATTGAAAGCATGAAAGACTTTTACGTTAACTTGTTGGGCCTGCCTCTTGTTTCAGAGGAAAATGACAAGCTAATTTTTCTAAAGGCAGGACAGAGCATGCTTTTGATATTCAATCCTTCAAAGACATCTGTAAATAATGCAAGTCTGCCGACACATGGCATCACGTTTCCAACTGCGGGAATACATTTTGCTCTGGAGGTGAGCAGCGAGGATTTTGATAGCTGGAAAAATCTTTTGGCAGACCACAAGATCAATATTGAATCTGAAGTTTCTTGGAAGGGCGGATCAAGGTCAATCTACTTTAGAGACCCTGCTAGAAATCTGGTGGAGTTGATAACGCCTGGCCAGTGGCCTGTGGATTAGCTAGGAAGAACAAATAAACACATTGCAAATGGTCAGGGTGATTGGTACTTGAGCACTCGATGCGAAGTAGATCATCGACTGCTTGAGCATATAGTTAAATTGTTCGTGAATGCCATCTGCTGCAAATGAAAGGCCAAGGGAAACTTTCACTAAAGAGACGCATCGAGAAGACAGATGGGCTGATTGTTCTGCCCGGCGTGTTTGATGCTCTGAGCGCCAAGATAGCAGAGCAGGCAGGATTTGATGCAATGTTCCAGACAGGCTATGGTTCTGCTGCCGCCTTGCTTGGCATGCCTGATTTTGGATTTCTTGATTCTAGTGAAACAGTCAGCAATGCAAGGCGTATAATACGCGCAGTCGGTGTCCCGGTGCTGGTCGATGCAGATACGGGATATGGCAACCCTCTCAATGTATGGAAGATTGTAAGAGACCTTGAAGCTGCCGGCGCAGCAGGCATATTTCTTGAGGATCAGGCCTGGCCAAAGAGATGCGGCCATATGACCGGCAAGGATGTCATTTCGCAGGATCAGTACCTTCAAAAGCTAAGGTCTGCCATTGAAGCGAGGAGCAGCAAGGACTTTGTTATTGTCGCACGGACCGATGCCCGTGCTCCAATAGGCCTTGACGAAGCGATAAACCGGGCAAAGGCATACTGCAAGGCGGGGGCTGACGTAATTTTTGTCGAAGCACCACGGTCAGTCAAGGAACTTGCCAGGGTAGCCAAGGAGGTGGATGCTCCCCTTGTTGCAAACATGATAGAGGATGGAATCACGCCCAATCTGACAGCTGACGAGCTATTCAAATTAGGGTACAGAATTGCAGTCTTTCCACTCTCGGGCCTGTACAGTGCTACCTATGCTATGAAGCAGGTTTTTACCGAGCTGAGAAAGACAGGATCGACTAGGAACTGGCGCAAGTTCATGGTCACGTTCAAAGATTTCAACGAGCTAGTAGAGCTCCAAAAATACATGGAACTTGAGAAGCGCTATGTAATATAACATAACAAACATAATACTATACTCAGAGGGCGTTGACCAGCCGGGTCATCTTGTCTAGGCTGATTTCAAACCCAAAGCGCTTTTCCTCTTTTTTCATATGGCGATACATGCTCATCATAAGCCCCATGTGCTTTATGGTGCTTAGCTTTCCTTCCATCTTGAGTCTTATTATTCTGTAAACATCGTCATAGTATCCAAATCTATCCAGCACCATTTTCCTGTACCGATTGGTATCGAATTTTCCTCCGCCCTTTCCGTTTCCAGTTCCTCCGCTCTTAGCAGAGTTGCCAAGGACGTCCAGAAAAATGTCGCAGCATATTAGAGATGGAATTATCCCTTCACCTAGCATTGGAAAGACGCAGCCTATGGACTCGCCTACTCCTATAACCTTGCCGCTAAAGAAAGGCTCCATGCGTTTTGGAGGGGCCAGACGTATCGGCCTTCCAATCTTGCGCACAATCTGGGCTTCAGGGTGCTGCTCAAAAAACTCTTTTACGCCAAAATATTTCTTCTTAATATCTCCTGCACCCATGTATCCGCGGCCCCTGTCAAGGGGAAAATACCAGAAATATCCACTTGCCCCAGCATATGCAATTACTTGAAACTCGTCAATTCCCTTTACATTTTCCAGAAGGTATTCGTATGCTGGTATAAGAAAGTCCTGCTCGGATCTTGGCAGGAGAGTTCGATGAAGGCCTGTACAGTCAATTATGTAATCGTATTTTTCGAATGGAAAAGTATCAGAAGTGCACCTGACACCATATGTCACTTTTACATCTTTTAAAAGGTCATGTTCCCATCTATGCTTGTCATACGTTACCAAACCTATGAGATCCAGGTATTCGACCGAGTTATTTGGCAGATCCATTCTGAGCGATTTGCCGACATGAAAGATATAGTCGTCAAAGTCAAGATCTGCTTGGACTGAAAATTTTTCGAGCATGTGCCTTGATGCACCCCAAGCACAAACTGCCCAGTGGTTTTCCCTTTTAGAAGACTCAAAAACCTCTACATTGTGGCCCATCTTTTGCAGCATATGACCCAGATAGCTTCCTGCCACGCCGGCGCCAGCTATGGCAATATTCAAGCCAGCCAATAATTTAGACCTCCAGAATTAACGTCAAGGTATGATAAACGAGCAAGGACACTGGGGAGAACAAGAGCCATTCCTGGCATAGAATATCTTGTAATGCCGAATAATGAGTCAGGATCCATCTCGATTGAGTACAATTTGTATCTGATACTTCTAATAATAATATTATTTCTAACTTGCGTTGGACTTATCCATGCTGCTATTGCCGCTGATGTTGATGCTGTTATGCTGAACATATCTATCAGCTATTCTATAGCTGGCATACTTATCGTCAGGAGAATATTTTGGAGGATGGGGATCAACAGTTGCGATGGAACATTTTGGGCACTGCAACTTCATTGTATAAAGGCCGCATTTTGGGCACTTTCTTATCAGGTGTTTCATGCCGCTGGCCTGTCATTTATTGCTGATGGGATTTTTTAGATTCTTCCCGTGTAAACTTGAATGTGCCGTGCTGCTTTTCTATTGCTGATTGGATCTTCTCGACGCAGTTATTCATCACTTTCTCGGCCACTTTAAAGTTCTCTGCGGTAACTACAATCCTGTACCTGGGAGCTCCGATATAGGTGATCTCTACATTTGCACCGCTTTTGCCTGCATCTATGCTTCCAAAAATGTTCTTGATAACCTCTATCCCATCAGACCTTTTGGAAGAAACTTCAAGCACGCCCCTGACCTCGACCTGTGGAATCTGAATCTTTTTGCTTTCTTCTTGCATTGCAGCCTTGACCTGGGGCGAAAGATCCAGACTATCAAGAACTGAAGGGCCTTTTTTGGCGACTGCCTCAAATGCATCATAAGCATAGTCATATTTTTGCAGTATCTTGTCCTCTATCTCGCGGGCCTGCTGCTCTGTCAGATTAAGCCTCTTTTTTATAAAATCCATAAATGCGGTTGCCTTTTCATTCTTTTTTACTTCGATAAGCTTTGATTTTCTCTCTTCGCCAGAGACCTGCTTGAGTGAAGTATCTACCTCAACTCTTTGCCTGTTGACCCTGATCACCTTGAGGACTGCCTTTTGCTTTGGCCTGACATAGCGCTCGATATTTCTTATCCAGCCGGTGGCGATCTCTGAAATATGCAGAAAGCCTGTCATTCCATTATATTCGTCCAGAGTGACGTATGCTCCGTGGCCGGTCACTTCTCGTACTGTTGCAATAACAATCTCTCCTTCCTCCGGAAGCCGCTGGATTTCGTCTATAGCAGTCATGGTGTTGCGATACGATACACGGTGCAAATGATGTACTTTAAGGTTGCTCTTGTATCAAAAATTATCATAGATTGGGGAAAAAGATTTGTCAATGTGACAGACTCTATCAAAAATCAATACCCTTCTTTGCCTTAATTCCAAGCTGGTATGGATGTTTGATTTCTTTCATCTCTGTAACGAGGTCTGCAGCTGCAATTACAGCTTCAGGGGCATAATTTCCTGTAATAACAATCGTAGTCTTTTCAGGCTTTGACTTGATAAGGTCGAGAACATCCTCGACAGCGACAAGTTTCAGCTTTACTGCATAATTGATTTCATCCAGAATCATGATGTCATAGATTCCTTGTGAAATCTTTTCTCTGGCTATCCTCAAGGCGTCCCGCGCAGCATTCTGATGATCTTGTATCGGATGGTCGTCGTCTATTATGCCCACAAATCCTTTTCCAGCCGCAATCATTTCAAATTCCGGCTCAAGTCTTTTTGAGCTATTAAGCTCGCCGTAAAACCATTCCCCTTTGATAAACTGTATCATGCCAACTTTGTATCCATGGCCTACAGCACGCAGGGCAATACCTAGAGCAGCAGTTGTCTTGCCTTTGCCCTTTCCAGTATATACTATCACAAGTCCTCGAGACAAAGCAACCTGAGCTGGCATGGGTAAAGGATAAAAATCAATCTGAGGGGAACTGACGAGTCAATCAATCAAAGCCAAGACGACCTGTCATGAGTTTACCAATCTATTTGAGTGGAGTGCACTTGTTGCACTATTGCAGAATACAGTTCGCTGATTGCACGTTAGAACTTGGTAGTCAGAAAAGGCTTACTATGGATGGCACTGGCTACTTACGTAGTAGGCAATTACTACCAAACTTAAATATTCTAACCAGTATGATACGGCTGTGGCAAAAGTACAACATATTCGTAAGCTGGACCCGCAAGCAACTGCAGGATACTTGAATATTTTAGGCATAGCTGGAAGCATGCGGAAAAATTCATACAGTACCATGGCATTAAAATCTGTACTCAAAACTGCCTCTGAAAGTTACGGGGCTCAGGTACAATTGCTTGACTTGAGCCAGACGCCTTTGCCTATATACGACCCAACTTTATCTGCCGCGCAAGACTCAAAGTTGGAAGCAGCATCCAAATTGGTACGGTGGGCTGATGCCTTTATTCTTGCCTCTCCTGATTACCATGGATCTATGTCAGGTGTGATGAAAAACTTTCTCGATCATTTCTGGGAAGAGTTTTCAGGCAAGACATTTGGCTACATTGTTGCTTCTCATGAGAAAGGCTTGACGGTGATGGATCAGATGCGAACTGCTGTCAGACAATGCTATGGATGGAGCGTCCCCTATGGGATTTCAACCAATGGAGAACAGGATTATGACTCTAATGGTGAGCTACGAAACTCTAGGCTGGCCAAGAGGATTAACATGCTTGCACGCGACCTGACGGTGTATGGCAAGATCATAAGAGACCAGTTCAAACTTGACTTGGCAGGAGACGAACAGAATACGTTTGCAGCGCATTTTAGACAATAACAAAAATGGTCCAAAGATCTACCTTGGCCTGGATTACTTAATCATTCGTTAGTCTGGAAGCGGATTTGCTTGTATTCGCTATGTCGAGCAATTAATAAAAGGTGAGGATAATCACCTAAAAGCAGCCCATGAGAAGCAAGTTCAATGATGTTCCAAGACTGGTTATTGCTGGTGTAACTAGTGGCGCAGGCAAAACTTCTATAGCCACCTCTATCATGTTTCTCTTGAAAGAAAAAGGTCTCAGAGTGCAATCTTTCAAAGTGGGACCTGATTTTATTGACCCGACATACCATACCCTCGTGACAGGGAGACAATCGCGCAACCTAGATGTGTGGATGATGAGAGAAAAGGGTGTTATCGAATGCTTCAATCAGGCAACAATCGATGCTGATATAGCCGTGATAGAAGGCGTTATGGGACTTTTCGATGGGCTATCTGGCAGGACAGATTTTGCAAGTACGGCCCATATCGCAAGAATACTGGATGCACCGGTTATTCTTGTAATCGATTCGTCAAAAGCAGCCCGGTCAATTGCGGCTGTTGCTCTTGGCTTTTTACAATTTGATAAAAGACTCAAAATTGCTGGTATTATCCTCAACAATATCGCAGGAGACAGGCATGCCAGCTATATTCTGGAAGCGTTTTCAGGCAGGATAAAAGTGCCAATTGTTGGGATAGTAAAACGGAATAGTGAAATCAGGTTAGAAGAACGTCACTTGGGACTTGTCCCGGCTCCAGAGCTTGATCCACACAGAAAGAAAGCCATATCAAAGGCAGTGAAAGCGATCGCGGAGCAGATTGATATTCAAAAAATAGATCGGCTATGGAATGTAAAACTACGCGCTAGAATTGATAGAAACAGCTACAAATCTAAAGAAACCAAGAGTGCAAAGAATGCGCCCGGGGTTGCCGTAGCATTGGATGAATCCTTCAACTTCTACTATGCTGACAACCTGGATTCGCTTCGCAAGCAAAACCTCAATCTTGTATTTTTCAGTCCAGTACATGACAACAAAATACCCGATAACTCTAGCGGTGTAATTCTGGGTGGCGGCTTCCCAGAAGTGCTTGCAGACAGACTCGAGAATAATTGGAAAATGAAAAAATCAATAGTAGACGCGGCAAATGAAGGAATGCCTATCTACGCAGAATGCGGCGGTTTAATGTACCTGACAAGGTCGATTAATGGCTACCGGGGCGAATCCAAACCAAAGAAGATGATAGGCTTGGTTGATGCAGACACAGCGATGACAGGAAGGCTGACGTTAAACTATACTGAGGCAGATTGTAACGGCCCCATCTTTGGTAATCTTGCCAAAATAAGAGGCCATGAATTTCATTACTCTGAAATCAAAGATATCTCCAAAGATTCACGGTTTGCATATTCACTGAGGCGAGGCAATGGAGTGGCGGCTGGAAAGGATGGCTTTATTGTTGGCAAAAACGTCCTTGCATCTTATATGCATGTTCATTTTGCAGACTCTAGGCTGCCAAGGCATCTTGCCTCTGCCTGTATTGCTTATTCAAGACGATAATTGTCTCGATTGGTAAAGAAGCATTATTGCATTTATTATGGAGCCTGCGACAGAACTGCCTCCCTTTCTGCCTGCATTTGTAATGAATGGAATACTTGCTGTCCTGAGTAGCTCTTGCTTTGACTCTACCGCCGAAACAAACCCTACTGGAATCCCGATTATCAAAGCCGGGCTTGCTACCTCTTCTTTAACCATCTTCAAAACCTCATAAAGCGCTGTTGGCGCGTTTCCTACAGCTACTATGCCGCCATCCATATCTACAGCGGCATGCCGCATGGCTACCTCTGACCTTGTCATTCCTGCACTTCTGGCCTTTTCTATTACCTCTTTATCTGAAATGTAGCATGCAGTCTCTAATCCTAGGTCTGAAACAGACTTTTTGTTGATTGCAGCAATTACCATCTCTACATCTGTCACTATGGTGCACTTGTTTCTGATTGCGTCAAATGCAGATCCAAGTGCCTTTGGATGGAACACGAGCTTGTTATTTCTATCCACTGCAAAATCAAAATCAGCAGTTGCATGTATGACACGCCTGACTATGGGCCACTCGGCTGCACTGTAACCATGGTTTCCTACTTCGGCGTCAATTAACTCAAAACTTGCCTTTTCGATGTCAAACGCCTTCCTGGACATAGCTCTGCGTGATGCGTCCAGACTGCTGTTATCATGATTACGAGATGCCAGAGCTTTTTTCAACCTCCCTTGCCCGCTCTATCACTAGATCTACAAGCTTTTCATCTACTCCGAGGTGCGCTGTCATGTATACGTTTGTAAAGCCATATTTTTGAAGGGCTGCATTGACCTCCTTTACAACATCATTCTTGATATGCGCCCCTCTGTGAAGAAAATAAGGCATGATGATCATGACCTTGGGTGCAGAGCCGATCGCCTTCTTTATTCCTTGATCTATCTCCGGCTGGTCAAGCTCCAAAAAGCAGAAACCTACATTTCTGTAAAATGGCCTTAGCGCATTTGCAACATACAGGAATGCACTCCTTGCAGCTTTGTCGCTGCTTCCATGACCTACCAAAAGTACGTCACATTCCCTGTCTTCTTGGCGTATAGCATGCTCATTCTTGGCTCGGGTTATTCTCTCCCTTACCACTTCTGCCATTGCATGGTGGTAGCTGAGCGGTTTGGCTATTACTGCTTTCAACTTGTTCTCCAGGCTTATCCTTGCACTCTGGTTCACGCTATCTTTTAGCTTCATTCCGGGGTACAGAAAGTAAGGAACTATTGTCACCGAAGATGCTCCACTGTCCACACAGCGTTTGATTCCTTCATCAATGAAAGGAGGAATAACTTCTAGAAAGCAATAATCTGCATAATCATAACCTCCTTTTGACTTGGCCATACTGCAGATCTGGCTCAGCTCTTCCCTGACCTCTGGTTCCCTGCTTCCTCTATCGATTATCAAAAGCGCCTTCTTCTGTGCCTGTAGATTAACCATCAGTTTCACCGGATTCTCTTTCTTTCTTTGCTAACTGTCTAGCAGCAAGCAGGTTCCCATCTGGCAGTTTATGAGTGTTGTTCGCTAAATTGGATGCGGGATACTGCCACCGTCAGATTGGGAGGAAACTTTTGCTTTGGTACAATCAGCAAGCCTTTGGAACTGAGAAGAGAGGATGCTTCGGCTACGCTTGGAGTCCCCTCAAACTTTTGCACAGTGTCTGAAGGATTTGGGACCGGAACAGTTGCAAGCTCGGATTTGTCGTACTTTATGACAGGGATGTTGTATTTTTCAGAAAACTCTTGCAAGCCGGCGACTCTTGCCTCCCTGTTTATAGTAGAAATATTTCTGATGCTCTGAAAGCTCAGACCGTAGTCATTTATCACAGTCTTTATTCCAAACTCAAAAGTCTCTGCACTTGTGTCCCAGTGCAGGCCGAGCCCAACGACCAGACTTTTTGGTCTGTAAATAACTGATTTTTCCAGCACGACAGGGTTTGTTATCTGCCTGTCAGATATGACTAGTGCAGCCTTGAATTCAGGCGATTCAATCTTCTCGAGGATATCGACTATTGTTACATTCTTTGGCAGAGGCCTGCCACTCCACCAGTTTTTTTCTCCAGCTTCTTGGTAAACTGCAATTTTTTCTTCATTTACCATCATGGCGCTGACCTTTGTTACATTTTCGAAATTTTCTATCGTCCATCCAAACTCCCTGCCAAGCAAATCCACGGCTATAGTTTCATTGACATCTGCTGCGGTTGTGATGACGGGCTCTGCTCCCAAGAAAGAGGCCACAAGCCTCGCAAGGGCGTTTGCCCCGCCAAGGTGACCGGAGAGCGCACTTATGACATAGTTTGCTTTATCATCAATGACTATGACTGCTGGATCATTCTTTTTGTCAGTAAGATGAGGAGCAATTATCCTTATAACCGCACCAAGAGAGAATATGCATATCAAGGCATCGCAGGTCTTGAAGAGCTCTGTCAATGCAGCAGTTGTTGGGTCTGTGAACCACCTGAAATCTTGGTTTGAATCGCTATGCTTTGCCGGCGCGTGAAGCTCTACCTCTGGCATCTTGCTCTTTATTATGCGTGCTATCTCAATTCCATGTTTTGTGATGGCCACAACTGCTGTTCGTGATGGCATCTTGGACAGCATTTACATGGAACAGAAAATAACCTTTTGCATATACGTACAATGCATGTCTGATAATAACTCGAGTCTGTCCTATTGTGGTTCATGGGCAATGAATAGCTATGACAATTCAATCTATATCAATTTCCCCTAGTTGGCGGAGCCAAAGATACATATGGAAATCTATTATAGGAGGGTTCTCATCAAATGTCTCGAATCAAGGCGGAAAATTGATTATTTCTGCGTTCCTGAACAGAAGGCCAGCCATGACGAGAATCTGGGCTATTTTGCTTTTCCCTTTGTCATTATCATCATTTACACACATTTGGAATCCAGTTGGTTTTCCAGACCTCTTTTTCGATGAGGGTATTTACATGCGCAGAGCAATGCACATGGAACAGACAGGCAATCCACAAGAAGCGTACTTCCATGATCATCCTTTTTTTGGACAAATTTTTCTGGCCGGTGTGTTTTACCTGACAGGATATCCGGGCTCGATACATCCAAACTCTTCGATTCAATCACTTGAATCTCTCTACCTAGTACCGAGAGTGATCATGGGTGTGCTAAGTGTTTTTGACACTCTTTTAATATTCATGATTTCACTCAAGAAATATAACAAGAGAGTTGCATTCATTGCATCTTCTCTCTTTGCTGTAATGCCAATCACTTGGTTTACCAGGAGAATATTACTTGATTCTATTCTTCTGCCTTTTTTTCTTGCTTCAATATTATTTGCTCTGTATTCACAGCGCGCCGAAGGTAAACGCAAGAGCTGGTTGTTTTGCCTGATATCAGGGATTTGCATGGGACTGGCGATCTTTACAAAGATTCCAATCTTCACAATGATTCCACTTGTTGGGTATCTTGTATATTCAGGCACAGACAAAAAGCATCTTGGTATATGGTTTATTCCGGTCATTCTGATTCCATTGCTGTGGCCATTACAGAGTTTCGCCACAGGAGAGTTTACTTTATGGGCAAAGGATGTGCTGTGGCAGGCAGGTCGTCCCTCTGATGGAATTCTTGTAATTTTTCGGTACCTCTTAACTTTTGATCCTGTATTGTTAATCCTTGGGCTGGTAGGCTTTGCTTATCAATTCTTAAGAAAAGATCTATTCCTTATCCTATGGCTGGTTCCATTTCTTATTTTTGAATCAATTATTGGCTATGTCCAGTACTTTCACTCTATCCCGATAATTCCAGCATTTTGTATTGCTATTGCTTTGATTGTTGATCATCTGACAACTAAATTCAAAATTGCGAAAAGTTCTCTCCTTGTCAAAGCTGTCTCAGTGGGAGGTTTATTGGCATTTGGCTTCATTAGCACTCTGCTTCTTATTACGACAGATCTAACTTCCTCTCAATTTCAAGCGGCTTCATATGTTATGAAACTGTATGACAACACTTCTAGTATAGTGGCAAGCCCCGTATACACATGGATGTATATCTATGTATATCACATGAAACACACTTTTCTCGATTACTTGGATGTTCAATTTTACCAGATAGAGACCAGCAAAGTCATTCTTGTCTCTGATGATCATTTCCAAAAAGATAAATCAACAAGAATTAAGTTGCAGACATTAGACAATGAATCACGCACAGTTGCTACGTTTAAAGGAAATGTTATCAATTATAGCCTAAATCAATACCCTTATACAAGCTTCAATCAGAATTATGAAGGAAGTTACCTAACTATCAAACAAAGGACTATTAGTCCTAATTGAAATTGCTTTTCATTCACTATCTGACCGGAGTACCAAGAGCAGACAAAATTAAAGATTAGAATCGCCTCTATGTGGGATATCTACCAATCACGCTGCCATCAAACTCAAACATTATTACTTCGATTTCAACTTCTTTGTTTGAATAATCGCGCATCTGATCATACACTTTTTTGCATACAAGGTCAAAGAATCCCTGTATGCCATATTTTGTGACAATTTCAGAAACATGCCTTGCAGTATTTGCATGCCTTATCTGCTCAACTGTCTGCTCATCAGCCCCGCACTGCATTGCAAGAGATGCCATGAATTCCATGTCTACATGAGATCCAGCGACATGGGTTTGCTTGACTCCCATCGCCATTTTTGTCAGCTTGCCGATAAATGCCGCAATTATGGATTTGCGGATTTTCTTGGCTGCGCACTGCTTTATTGAATACCCTGCAAAGTCGCCCATCTGAACGAAACAGTGGTCTGGCAGAGTACTGAATAGCTCTCTGGCAAAGTCCTCACTTCTTCCACCAGTTGTAAGCACAACTGTATCGGAGCCCATGGCTATGGCAACGTCAAGGCTCTGCCTGATAGACGCTGCAAATGAAGCCGTGGAATATGGCAGCACAATTCCCGTAGTGCCTAAAATGGAAATACCTCCAAGAATGCCCAGCCGAGGATTGTCTGTTTTCTTGGCAATTTCTTCGCCCTTTGGGACTGATATTATTACGTTTACTCCACTTGCTTTCAGCCACTCTGATGCCACTTCTCTAATTGCCTGCTCGAGCATTTTCATCGGAACAGGATTGATTGCAGCACTGCCTATCTGCAGCCCAAGGCCGGGCTTTGTCACCCTGCCAACACCTATGCCACCATCAATCTCAATGACGCCAGGATTGGCTGTAAGAGAAACTGTGGAGCATATCTCGGCTCCATGGGTCACATCCGGATCGTCGCCACCATACTTTATACAAGTAGCTGTACATATTCCCCGCCCTATTTTGGTCCATGCCACCTTTATCTTCGCAGTCTGCCCCTTTGGCAGGCTAACTATAACGCTATCCACGGTCTTTCCATGCAAGAGTGCATAAAGTGCCGCCTTTGTAGCGGCCGTAGCTGTTGTTCCTGTTGTGTATCCTGTCTTTAGGGTTCCTGTCTTTTTTTTCTCTTTTATCTCTGCAGGGAGATCCTGCTCAGCTGAGAGTATTTCGTCATCTTGGAAGTATGGATTGTTCTGATCCTTTATAGACATCTTCTTTCTCCTTCTTTTTCTTGGTAGTCTAGACTAGAGAAACACGGATCCTCCGTCTACCACGATGGTGTTGCCTGTAGCAAAGGAAAAGCTGTCACTTGCAATGTTTGCGGCAATTCTGGCCACTTCATCAGGCTCGCCCCACCTTTTCATCGCGTTTTCCTGCTCTGCGGCCTTTTTTTGAGCGTCATTCATGGAATCAAACGTTGCCTCTGTCCTTATGTTACCCAGTGCAAGGGTGTATGCTCTGATATTTTTTGATCCATACTCCAGAGCTATGTGCTTTGTCATCGCGATTAGCCCTGCCTTTGCGATAGAGTAAGCGCCACCCTCTGTGTGGCCTGATATGGCAGGAGTTGATGATATGCTGATCACTATCCCGCCGCCATTTTTTATCATTGCCGGGATTACAGCTCTGGAAAGCCGGATTGATCCCTTCAGGTCAACATCTATTATTGCACCCATTTCTTTGTCAGTAACTTCATGAAATGGCTTGTACCAGATCTTTTTGTCAAAGTGGTAGCCGGCATTGTTTACCAGTATGTCAATCCGGCTGAATCTTGACAGAACATTTGCAATAAAGGCCCTGACACTTGAACTGGAGGAAATATCAAGCCGCATAGCATGGGCATTCTTGCCAACATCCTGAGCGGCCTTTTCAGACTGCTTGATTGACCTTGAGCACATGATAACTGTTGCTCCGCAGTTTTGAGCAAACTCTTTGGCAATTGCAAAGCCAATGCCTCTGCTAGAGCCAGTAATCACCGCCACTTTATTGCCAAGCAACAGCCTAGATTGCAGCGGCGTGGCTATTTCTGCTTATACTTGGCGGCGATATATGAAGTGGCAAGTAGAACTTAAGTACGGTTGTCTTGAATAATCCACAAGTACCAAATCAAATGTCCTCTGCAGAAATAGCTGCCAGCGTTGTTAGAGAGCTAGAACCTGAAGATTTTAAGCTGCTAAAAGTGTTCGGCTCTGGCCTGAAGGGGCATGAAGCCCTGTCCAAGAGCCAGCTGGCAGCGTTTTCAAAGATGCACCCCGATATTGTTGATTTTCGCATTTCAAAGCTTCAGAGGTCTGGCCTTATAGTCAGAAACGGCAGGGGCTACAGCTTGGTCATGGCAGGTCTAGATGCTTTGGCCCTGAAGATGCTCGCTGATAGAGATATTGTGGATGCGATGGGCAAGCCGATAGGCGTTGGCAAGGAGTCTGATGTCTATGAGGCCATATCAGGCACAAGTCAAAGACTTGCCTTAAAGTTCTTCCGGATAGGGCGCACAAGCTTCAGAGATGTCCAGAGAAAGAGAAGCGTCGGTTCTGCAAATGCGCCATCCTCTATGCCTGCGCAGAGGCGCAGTCACCACTGGCTGATGGTAAATATCGATGCGGCCAAAAGAGAGTTTGACGCACTTGAGAGACTACAGTTAAGAAATGTACAGGCGCGGATACCCAACGTCTATGGAAGAGGGATGCACTGTGTGGTGATGGGCAGAATAGAAGGCACCAGATTGGTGAACGTGAAGAAACTGGACGAACCTGACTCTGTTTTGGAGCAGATTCTATATGATGTTGGCTCAGTTTATGGGGCGGGAATTATCAACGCAGATCTTTCTGAATATAATGTTCTTATCGATGCGGCCGGTAAAGCATGGATAATCGATTGGCCACAGTCAGTCCTGACAAGCCATCCAAACGCAGCCTACCTTATTGAAAGGGACGTTCGCAATGTTGTCAAGTTCTTTGCAAGAAGATTCAGATGCAAAAAACAAGAGGACCAAGCCTTAAAGCAGGTGCTACAGGCTAGATGAAATGAAATTAAACGAAATCATATAAAATAAAACTACAACCAACTGACAGATGTATTATTTTAGCAAAGAGACCTTGTCAGTCTTTTCCCAAGTAAAGCCGTTCTCGGCTCTGCCAAAATGCCCGTAGGCCGCTGTCCGCCGGTAAATTGGCCTTTTTAGATCAAGCGTCTTGATTATGCCAGCTGGCCTCATATCAAAGACCTTTCTTACCTTGGCTACTATCTCCTCCTCGTCTACCTTGCCTGTGCCAAATGTATCGACCATTATGGATACCGGCTCTGCCACACCTATGGCATAGGCTACCTGGACTTCACACTTATCAGCCATTCCAGAAGCAATTACATTCTTGGCTACATGCCGAGCCACATAACAAGCTGACCTATCTACCTTTGATGGATCCTTGCCTGAGAATGCACCACCTCCATGCCTTCCCATGCCGCCATAAGTATCAGCGATAATCTTTCTACCCGTAAGGCCAGTATCACCTGGCGGTCCACCTATTACAAACCTTCCTGTAGGGTTGACCAGAAACTTTGTCCTAGTATCCATCCAGCCATCGCATACGGGTTTGATTACTTTGCCGATGATTTCTTCCCTCAGCTGGCTCATGCTTATGTCTGGCGAGTGTTGAGTTGATACGACGATAGTATCTATTCTCTTTGGCTTGCCATCCTCATATACAACAGAGACCTGAGATTTGCCATCGGGCCTTACCCAGCCAAGCTCTTTTTTCTTTCTCACCTGAGCCAGCTTCATGCTCAGCTGGTGTGCCATCGTGATAGGCAGGGGCATAAGCTGAGGAGTTTCATTTGTAGCATAACCAAACATGAGCCCTTGGTCTCCTGCTCCCTGCTCCTTGTCTGCAGTGGCAGTCACGCCCATCGAAATATCGGGGCTTTGCTCATGAAGAGCTGCAAGTACTGAACAACTGTCGCAATCAAAGCCATATTCTGGATTATCATAGCCTATCTCTCTGATTGTATCACGGGCAACTTTTTGGATGTCAGGCCTGCCCTTAGATGTTACTTCGCCGGCAATAAACACAACCCCTGTAGTGGTCATTGATTCTACCGCGACGCGGGAATCTGGATCGTATTTTAGGTATTCATCCAAAATTGCGTCAGAGATCTGGTCGCAGATTTTGTCTGGGTGACCTTCAGTAACGCTCTCGGATGTAAAGATATACCGCTTGACCATGTCTACTTTACCTTACCTGTCCAAAAAGGATGAGTCTGCTAATTTGATTGGCAGGTCAGTCAATTTGCCACCTAAAACTCCTTCTCTAACTTGATGAAAAGGACATTGTTGCCCCTGATTACGACTTTGCCGTAATTTGCAAGAACATCTGTTCCGTTGAACTCCTCCGCGTCAGTAAGTATGAGATTCATGTACGAGTCGACATTATTCATTTTGCCCCTGTATTCGACTTCACTCTTTAATCTCACTGCAACTTTTCTATTTATAGAACGCTGCAAAGTCGAAAGTGGTCGTTTAGGCTGCGATGACGGAGAAGACAATCAACTAATCACTTTGCAATCTGAAAAATCATGGCTCGAATAAAAAGGTTGCCTTGAACTAGATTGCGTTGAAAACTGTAGTGATTCTGCAATTTTGATAGACATAAAACGGATACTGACGATAACATACCTGCTCTTCTGCAGCTTCTCGAGGAAAGGCTTGTGGTTCTCGGTTATGACCACACAGAATATTCATAATGATCATTCTCATATTTCTAAAGAGGATTATCTGCCTTGGCTATCTTTGAAACAGGATCAAGAGCCATCAACTCGCTGCTCGGTGGTGGCATCCGCACAGGGTTGATCACAGATATTTTTGGAGAAAGCGGGTCGGGTAAATCCCAACTATGTTTTACTGTCTGTTCCAACTATGCTAGGCAGCATGGAAGCACCGCTGTCTTTGTTGATACTGCAGGAACTTTCAGACCTGAAAGGATCGTCGAGATTTCCGGCTCTGAATCTGCATTAGATAAAATTGTTTACCTGAGGGCGCTTTCAACCATAGATCAGGAAAATGCCATTGGCAAGATTCAAGAGATGGCTCCAAAGCTCGTGGTAATTGACAGTCTTACATCGCTCTTTTCAGCAGAATTTACCGGCCCCTCAAGACATGTTGCCATAATGCACTACCTGCATGAGCTTGCCATGCTTGCCATCAACCTTGATTGTGCAATAATCGTCACCAACATGGTAAGAAACGCTCCTATCACTGTGGTGGACCAGGGCGGCCACAATGTATCAACTGCTATCGTCCCTTCAGAGCAGCGTGAATTTCTAGGTCAGTCTGTATCGCTCTACACCCACGTAAAACTAAAGCTAGAGATTGTTAATCCAGCTGATTCGATTTTCAAAGCAATCCTGCTCCATCCGCCCGGAAAAGAACCTGCGTTGTTCTCTATTGGCCGGAGTGGTGTCTGTGATCCATGAGCCTCTTGAGGGATTATAACAGGTTATTGCATAGGCAAGTTAGTTAGTTTGTTATATCGAGTGGTAAAGTTCCTGCACTTTGGCTGCAATATCCGCAGATTCCATTATGCCAGTTCCAATCAGAAAGGCATCGGCGCCTGCCTGCCTTAGATATCTTATATCGTCGGGCGTTTTTATGCCGCTCTCACTGACTATGGTGTTTTTGCCCTTGCCATATTCTTTTAGCAGGTTTTCCGTAATTGCAATATCTATTTTCATAGTATCAAGGTTGCGGTTATTGATTCCCACAAGTTCAACCTTGTATCTGGATACATCCAAAAATTCGGCATTCTTGTGTACTTCAAGCAAGACCTGTAATCCCTTCCTTCTCGAATAGTCAATAAACCTGTCTAAACTCCCTTCCGCCAGATCTTGGTCAAAGACTGCCATTATCAGCAACACACAGTCTGCGCCGCACTGCTTTGCCGAATCAATCTGAACTTCGCTGACGACAATGTCTTTCATAAGTAGAGGAACGTCAACTGCTCTTCTGATTGCTGCTAGATTATCCGGCGATCCGTTGAACAGGTGGGGTTGCGTCAGCACCGACAGAGCAACTGCTCCTGAGGATACCATTGATTTTCCGATATCTTGTGGTCTTGCCGCATCCTTGTATATCTGCCCTGCAGATGGAGAGGCGAACTTTACCTCTGTGATGAGTGGAGCATGAGGGCAGGAGTAGATAGCTTTTCTAATGTCCATGGCGTTGTGGGTGAGATCGTATTTGGCTCTGTCGTAAACGCCTTCGTCTATGGCCTTGTATGAATTGTCGGCAAGGTGCTTTAATCCTAGACTGCCTGCTCTTGAAAACCTGCTCATCTTGTGCTGGCAAGTACTGGTCAGCAAGTTCGGTATTAATCCTATTCGATGACAGGCAGGTCACAAGTATGACCTTGGCTTTCATAAATCCTGTTCCACACCGAGTCGTTAATATAAGATTGACGACTGATATCTTTCATCCGACAAATGTCTGCCAGTCCTATATTTCGTGATAGGTCGAAACTCTCACCACGATATATGCCGGACGAGCTTCCACATAGAGAGCAGCAGATAAAACAGATTGTGCAAACTTTTGCCGAATCATGTTCTCTCCCTGAAAAATTTCCCCTTACGACGCTTCAAGTGATAGGACCTGCTGGCATAGGCAAGACTTCGACAGTGATTAAGGCAGCTAATGTTCTTGAGCAAGAATTTGAAAAGCGCCGCCTTACCCTAAAGACGGCATACATTAACCTAAAACTTCAGGGCGGAAACAAGTTTGCGATATACCGGTTTTTGTTAGAGCGTCTTGCCCCGGAGCTTCCTGCCCAGGGACTCAGCGCAGAAGAAATGTTAAGGTATCTTCTCCGCCACATGCGGCAGAACAAATGGTATGCCATTGTAATCCTTGACGAAATTGACTACCTTATCAAGAGCACCAAGGATGGCAGCATAATATACGACCTTACAAGGCTAAATGAATTTGAACCTGGTACAAATTGCAACGTAAAGGGAGTAATATTTATCGCAAGAAGCACCGAGTTTTATGAAAAGTTAGATCCTGCAGAACTGAGCACTTTGGGCAGGGTACCTATGGAGTTCCAGCCATACTCTATAAAGCAGGTTAGCGACATACTGGAAGCAAGGTGCACCTTGGCGTTTAATCCGCAGGCGATAGGTTCTGACATTATCGACGATGTAGCCAAGATTACCACATCTAGGGACATAAATGGAGATGTCAGGTATGCTCTTGACCTGCTGCTTTATGCCGGAAATCTTGCCGAATCACAGGGAACAGGGAGAGTTACACGGGACCAGATTCGAAAGGTTCACGGCCAGGTTCATCCATCGATAACTACTGAAGATATTGAACAGCTTTCGAGGAATCACCTGCTGAGCCTTGTTGCCCTTGTCAGAGCATTGCGGAGCAAAAAAAAGCAATATGTCGAACTAAAAGAAGTGCGATCCTATGTATCCGAATTAAGTGAGCAACTAAAGTTGAAGAAAATTGATGTTGAGGATTATCTTGATGATCTTGAGGCAAGAAAGTTGGTTGAGGTCAGATCCCTGAGGGAGATCGGGCTGCACGGCGCATCGCTGCAGGAACTTGAGCCTGTACTTCTTGAGCAGATCAAGTCTGGAGAAAAACAATCCTAGGGGATTGATAGATCCAATGGAAAAAAGAGTCACATGGCAGAACAAAACAAGACAGTCATCATGCGGCAAAAGCATAGTGGTAAGCATCCATGAGATCCAGTTTTGACGATCGGCTCGCAAGCAAAGATATTATAGAGATAGGGCTTGGAAGCATCGGGAAGATAAGAATAATCAAAGCTCTGGCCGAAGAGAACAAGATGGCAACTGTTTATCTTTTACACAAAAAGACAAAGCTAAAGCGAGAGGATATCAAAAATAATCTTCAGGACCTGATAAAGATTGGATGGGTCAACGAAGATATGCTTGCAAACGCAATGTACAGCATAAACAGAGACAATGCAGATGTTATCAAACTGATCGAATTTTTCAGACAAGTGGGATATCTTGAATGATGCTTGATCTGACTTGCTTTTTTTGATACTTTAAAAAAAATCAATGCATTTCAATCGAAGCATCTAGAGCCGACTTTAAGATTTCCGCCATTAACTTGTGGCGGTTCGCCTCATCATACTTGCCTACTTCTATTGCGGACTGTGTCTCCATCAGCTCGTATTTTATCTTGGCAATCAGATCCCTTCGATAATTTTCCTTGTTCGAATTGATAATAGTCTCAACTTGCCTTCTAAGCCTGTCCTCTGCATTGTAAATATGCCTGCTGATATTGAACATGAATTGACCAAACTCGAATTCGTCAGGCAACTTTGTCAGCAGTGCGCAAATATTCTATTTAACAGGTCCGGGAGAAAAGTTACTTGACATTATTCTCGCTATCATGAAATCCTTAATCTGTCTAGCAATTGGAAACTTGCTCTGGTGCAAGTCTTTTTGGTTTGATTTATAGTTTATTTATCTTAACTTATTTGCATCGCAATGGTATTCCTATGACCTTTAGGGTATACATTAAGACAAAAGGTGGATATTCTTCTTGTACTGGTCAAGTCTAAAAAGGAATAAAAAGGCGAGCTACCAAAATTCGACGTGCGGTCTGCAGTCAAGAAACCAAATACCAATAATGCCAACAAAAAGCCGAAGTTTATTTTTGTCACCGGAGGGGTAATGTCTGGCCTTGGCAAAGGAGTCGTAACATCTTCTACTGCAAAATTGCTCCAGCTGGCTGGCAAAAAGGTTTCATGCATCAAGATAGACCCTTACGTTAACTATGACGCTGGCACAATGAACCCTGTAGCACACGGCGAAGTCTTTGTCACAGATGACGGAGGCGAATGTGACATGGACATTGGCACTTACGAGCGGTTTCTTGATATGGCGCTGACAAAGGACCACAACATAACAACCGGAAGAGTATACCTTGACGTGATAAGGGCAGAGCGCGAGGGCAAGTACCTCGGCCAGTGTGTCCAGATAATTCCCCATGTAACAGATGCCATAAAGAACAGGCTGCGCAAGACGGCCGAAGACGAACAGCTTGATATCATGGTCGTCGAATGCGGTGGTACTGTGGGCGATATTGAGAGTCTCCCATTTCTGGAGGCATTTAGGCAGATGGAACTAGAGGATGGTGCTTCTAATACACTCTTTATACACGTAACCCTTGCGCCAGTTCTTGATGTCGTTGGGGAGCAAAAGACAAAGCCTACGCAGCATAGCGTTCAGGAGCTGCGCAGGATTGGAATACAGCCGGATATACTTGCGGTCCGTTGCAAGACTCCTCTAACGAGCGATACAATAAGAAAGATTTCACTTTTTGCAAGTATCGGCCAAGAATCCGTGATTTCGTGCCATGATGCTCCATCTATTTACAAGGTCCCGGAGGTTCTTGAAAGCCAAGGGATGCTCAGGGTGATATCTCACCGGCTTGGCCTTGATAACTTGGCTCCAAAGATGGCAGGATGGAAGGCAATATCAAGTTCTTTTTCTAAGGCTGAAGGTGCGGTACGGATCGCCGTAGTTGGCAAGTATGTTACGCTGCCTGATAGCTATGTTAGCGTATACCACGCCCTTTCCCACGCTGCTGCAGATATAGGCAAAAGGGTTGAAGTTGAATGGATTGATTCTGAAAGGTTTGAAGGGGCCCATAAAAACAACCTTGAAGTTCTCAAAAGTTTCAATGGAATACTTGTGCCTGGCGGGTTTGGCAAGCGCGGAAGCGAGGGAATAATAAATACCGCAAACTATGCCAGGGCAGAGAATCTTCCTTATCTGGGCATCTGCTTTGGATTCCAGCTTGCCATAGTGGCATTTGCAAGAAATGTATGCGGCCTTGATAATGCAAGCTCGACAGAGCTTGACGTCGATACAAAGGATGCTGTCGTTGATTTCATGCCAGAACAGAGGACTGCTCATGATATGGGAGGAACGATGCGGCTGGGTAGCCATGATATAACTGTGATTTCGGGTACAAAGGCTTCTCAAGTATATGGGTCAACGCTGATAGAGCGCAGACACAGACATAGATACGAATTCAACCAAAGCTACCGCCACATTGTTGAAAAGGCCGGCCTTGTGCTTTCTGCTCATTCAGATAATGGAAAAAGGATTGAGATTTTAGAGATACCTGACAGAAAGTTCTATTTTGCAGTCCAGTATCACGCAGAATTTCATAGCAGACCTGGTAGACCAGAACAGGCCTTTGCATCTTTTGTTCGTGCATCGACAAAGAATCAATCAGCCTTTGGGCGAGCAATGACAAAAGAAGCGCAATAAGTGAGTAACAAGGAACAAATTTAATCGGTCAGGGCAACATTCAAGGGAATGTAATATTCAGGTTAAAAGGCAACCATTTGCGTGCAGCATCAGGCAAAAACATGGCTGTTATATGTACCCGCCAAGTATCCTTGCTACTGTCTGTATCCAAGCTCGTATATTCTCTGCCTGGCGTCTCGCAATGAGGTCTTTCTCTTGACATATCCGCTGTCAAGCAAGTGGCTCAGCGAAAGCCGTATCGTCCGCTCAGGTAACATAGTCCTTGATGCTAGGTCCTTTTGGCTCATTGCGCCTTCATACTCTAGCGTCTTGAGTATGAGTTTTGCACTCGGGGGCATCTTGAGCAAATCCTCCGCCAGCTTGATTTTTTTGGCGATAAGTGATGTAGCCTGCGAATCTTCTGCCAGGGGTCGAACCAGACGTGCTGGAAATTCATGCCTGGAACATTCAAGCGTCTTTCTTATCCTCATCCTGTGACCTCCATCCAGCACTACTTCGCAGTGGTATCTGCTTGCAATATCAGTCACCTCAAGCACCGAGTCATTTGGCACTACAAGCGGCCGCCTGGTGTTATCGATCGAATTAACCGAAACTACCAAAAATACCTGAGATTTTTGCAGCACCATTGGCCCGCCTGCTGACATCGAATATGCTGTTGAGCCTATGGGCGTAGAGACGATTACACCATCGCTGTTGTCATGCCAGACAGCCTTTGAGTTTATCTTGAGCACATGTTCCATGAGTACTGCACTCTTGCTTGGAAAGACAGCTACGTCGTTGAGGGCAGGTTCAATCTCTTTATTGTCGACCTTAACTGCGAGCCTAAAGACTTCATCTACTGCATATTCGCCTCGATTGAGCTTCTTGATAACTGATTCCAATTCTCTAACATCAACCTCGGCCAAAAAGCCAGTCGAGTCTGATTCATAGACACCAATGACCGGCGCTGAACCGCCCACAACCTTGTGAAAATAATCAAGTATTCCCCTGTCGCCACCAGCAACGATGACGATATCGACCTGTCTTGCCAGACCATAGTCGTCAGCACTGCCGGGCCTGATAAATACAGTGTTTATATTCAGCAAGTCCAGGGTTTTTCTTATCTGCGCTAGCACCGAACTGTCCTTCGAATCAGCGCCGGCGAAAGCAATTTTCATATTGTTTTGCCGCAAGACACTGACGTTTAGGCTAGATTTAAAGCTAAAACAAAAGGACTCAAAGCTGTTTGAACTCAACAGTACCATAATAGTACGATGCACTCTGTTCGATCTTGGACCAGGACGGTATCTTGTCAAGGCCTGTAGACTTGGTCTCGAGCGCTGCTCTCAATGCACCAGCCCCAAAGCATAACGCCCAGAGTGGGTCTTTTTCTTTGATATATGCACAGCAAAAGGCAGCATCAAGTATGTCCCCAGCTCCAGTCGAGTCAGGGGCATCGACTCTGCCAAGCTTGACCCAATAGTGTACCTTTTTGTGCAAAAGATGGATGGTGTAAGGTTCAGTATATACAACAAATTCTATGCCCATTTCTTGGAGTGCCTGCATTCCCCTCAGTCCGCTCTCTCCGCCTGTCAGGGCAGCAAGTTCAATAGGGTCTACCTTGACTGCCGAGATGCCCTGCAAATCCAGTTCGAGTCTATCCTTTAGCCCAACACGGCCATCTTCTCCAAAGAACCGCATGTAGCCTTGCGGGTCAAGCATGACAAATTTTTTCCGGCCGCCATCATTCTTCACAGCCTTAAGTACTTCAAAAGGAACTTCGTCAGTGACGGGGCTGACAAGCCAGCAATCAACACCAAGGCCTTTTATGTCATTTATTACAACAGGCAAGCACTTTGAGTTTAGCACCATAGCCCTTGATTCTTCGCCTCTGCTGTAATCAAGGAAAAACTCTGTAGTTGCAGCATCTACAGTGTGGTTATCTCTTATTGCAATCTTGTTGTTTGTAAGAAGCTGTCTGCTCGCTTCAGGAAAATTTTTTCCGACACGGGTCACAAGCTCTACTTCAAAGCCAAATCGCCTAGCAGTCAGGCCGCAGTAACATGGTGGACCTCCAAGTTTTTTGTGAACTGCTCCTGATCTGTCTTGGATAGAATCAAGCACAATATGAGATACAATACCTATTTTCAATGCAGATTCTGTAGCATTGGCCGTCTATATGATAATTTAGTTGTTGGTAGGGTAGTTGCAAATGGAGTGCAAAGAGTAAAAGTTCAAGCGCCGCACTGCGAGATGTTTGGGATGGCTAATTATCCCGAAGCCGACGCTTGACTACTCATTATAGCTCAAACCAAGCTATAAGCTTTCAGTTTATTAAATTAGTTAAATTAGTCTGATACAATTGACTCAAATATCATTCGACTGAAAAGCAGACCTGAAGTAGATTGGCTTCTTGCCTGTAGAAATTGCTTTGAATATGATGAATGTCTTCCAGCATGGATTTCTTTTTTGCTCATCGTTGTTTTGTAGATAAAGAATGACGGTCTGTATCCTAAGGTTAGTTAGCTATGCCGGGTCAGTGATTCAATGTCATCTGAGTTTGTTAATTGTAAAAACAAGGTCCTTTGCAACAGGTCTTTCTTTATGGTTTCCAGAAGGTCTTCGGCGGCCTTTCCAAACATTCTTCTAATCGTTCCCTCAAACAAATGTGGATTCACGAGGATATCATTATCGTCTATCTTGTAAATGAGTTTAAGGCTCTTCAGGGTCACAAATGCTCCCGACTCACCCAAGGTAGAATCAAGGCTTTGCTTTATGATGTCAAGTATCATCCGGCTGGTCCAAACCGAATATACAAGCCCTCTGTGGAGTGTGAAATCGTGGAGCCTTATGACTTCGATTACTCTGCTGAGTGGGAGGGCCATCAGGCCATCAAGCGTATAGAAACATACGGCTTCTCCACTTCTCTTTCTTTCTTCTGTCTGGATAATCCTTTCAAAAACTACAAGCTGTTCGTATCTCTTGCTCATTATCAAAGGTGAGGCCGCACACAGTGTTACCACTTTTCTTGATTTGCTAAATACAATCGATTCCCAAGTCTTCTTTATTTTCTGCATGCTGGATTTTGACTTGAGCTCTACAGCAGAATTTCTCTTTATCAATACCATGTTGCCAGAACTAATCAGGTTTTTTGCCTGTGGAATCAGCTCACTTGCAGCCATCCTTTTTACTGTCTGGCTGGCATTATCTTCAAGGCCATAAATGACAACATAGCCTTTTTTTATAAAGTTCATTGCAATGTCGTACGCTATCATGTATTCTTGGGGAATAACTTGTTGTTCTGCTCCACATTGAGGTAAAACAACGAGACTGTGTCTCATGTCATCACATTAAACCGCATGTATTTAAACATACTAATATTCAACGATACTATCTAGCCCCTATTGCCTTTGGTTTTTTCTTCATGATGCGGCCGGAAAGTTACGAGGTTGCCCAGAAGATTGATTGGAAGAGTACGGGCAACAGAGGATAATACTTAATGTGATATGCTAGCGTGATGAACAATCCTCATTTTTAAGGATCACAAGATTTAAAGGATGGCGAGGTTCACTGACCTCCATGCCGAAGAAAAGAGCCAGCCGCGGCCGGTCAAAGGGCGGCAAGGGCAGTTCGGGTACTGTTCATTGCAGCCAGTGTGGCGCTATGGTTCCGCGTGACAAAGCCAAAAAAGTCACAGGAAGAATAACTTTGGTAGAACCTGCTCTTGCAAAAGAGCTGCGCGCTGCAGGAGCATACATTGCCGGAAATACTGATGTAAAGTTCTATTGCGTATCGTGTGCCGTTCACAGGGGTGTAGTTAAGGTCAGATCCGAGTTGGATCGCCGCACTTCTGGAAGATTGCGCTGATAGAACCGGCAAGCCTTTTTGTATATCTGACGAGCTACGAAATTTTGTTTTGTTTCTGTTGTCTAACTGTGTATGCTGCTACTTTTTCTTTTGCCAGCCAATTACAATCTTTTCGAAGTGACAATTATCCTGTGGGCAAGTGTTATTCCTGCTACTATTGAAACAATCACTATGGCCCATGTCATTGCGCCTTTGACAGGAATCATTCCTATGACAGCTAGAATCAAGAGCCTCTCTGCTCGCTCGCCTATTCCAATGCCCTTCAATTCCACCCCGAGAGATTCTGCCCTTGCCCTAGTATAGCTTACCAGCAGAGACAGTGCAAGCCCCACCATGCACAAAACAGGACTTGCCAGATGCCCTGCTGCGACTCCTATAAAAACAACTGATTCGGCTATCTTGTCAAACGAAGAATCAAGAAACGCTCCCTTTTTTGAGGTTTTTTTGGTTGCTCTTGCAACGCTTCCATCAACAATGTCAAAAAAACCAGATGCAAGTAGCAAAATCCCGCCCAGAAGGGATGCAATATACCAGTCAAAACCAATGCGACCAGATGCATACACAGCACCGGCGGCAATTGAAATAGCCAGACCAAGACCTGTCCAAAAGTTAGCAGAGAGGCCAGTGAGTGCAAAGGCAAGCCCAAGTTTGGACATGGCCGGCTCAAGCGAGTCTCTTAATCTATTCAGCAATTGCTTTTCTCCAAGCACGTGCCGGGATAAAGATATATCCGTTCATCTGATTTTGCAGCAGAATGGAATGGAAAGATAATTGATGGTGAGGCAAACATAAGTAAGAAAATATGACACTTTCCCATAAAAATACAGGAGTAAATTAAATGATCAATTATGGATGATCAGATACCGGAAGACTCGGCGATTCTCTTGCGGCTGATCAAAATGGCACCGGGCATAAGCGGTAGATATCTTATGTATGAAACAGGGTTCAGGCATGACAGAACAATTGATGCATTAAAAGTCCTTGTGCTGAAAAATATGGTTCATGTTGACCTGTCGAATTATCCTGATTTTCAAAAGTGCCGGTTTTTTCCAAAAGTCTAAACTGCCAGTCACAGTGCAATTAATTGGCTTGTCAAGTTGCCTCTACAATGTCTTCAATTGCTAGATCAAGTTCTTTCCTTGTCGAATCTTCATGCGGCGAGGAGAACGGAAGCAGGGCAAAGTCTTTGCTAAAGCACAACTTTAGAACTTCAAATGCCTCTACACATGTTATTGAGGTATTCAATCTGCTCTGCAAAGCTCTGTACTCAGCTAGGCCACGGATGGCATTTGATTTTAGGAACATCTTGCTCTTTTGTGACCAGAAAATATTGATCGATTCGATCTTGTCGTCCATTACATCAGATATATCGTAGTATAGTTGCGGTTTAAAGTCGCGCGTAACAGGGATCTCATAAGATAGAATATTTGGTACAAACCTGCCAGCTTCAACTGTCGAAGATGCCACCGCTCTGTGGTCATGATGAGTATCTCCAAGCGAGTGTGTAAACACAATATCTGCACTAGATCTGTTTATGAAATATTCTATGTGGTTTATCAGGTCGCTTCCAAGCACAAGCTTGGTGTCTCCAAAATTATCAACCCAGAGCCTCTTGGCTCCAATAAACCTGGCCGACCGGACTAGTTCACTAGTCCTCTGGGCGGGGTCTCCAGATGCCCCTCCTCTTGTCAGAGTATACATGAATATGTTATGTCCCTGCCTGGCTGCCCTTATGAGTAATCCGCCACAGCCAAGCTCAATATCATCAGGGTGTGCACCTATGGCCAGAATGTTCACAAAGTGGCTTCACGGTAAATTTATTTATTGGATGGCGAGGCTGCCTCTATAATATTCTTGAGTATGTTTCAACCTTTCTGATGGCAACTAGCACTTGACCTATGGAAATTAAAATATTGATAAATAAATGAACAGACCTGTCTTTGACTTACTTGTTGGTATATCAATGACTGTCAATCCGAAGGAAATTCTGAGGTCCTCCAAATGCCTTGGAAAAGACAAGCACCTTGGCCCATTCTTCAAGCGACTCGACAATGGCTCTGGCTTGGTAGATGTCTTTGCCTGCAGCAACAACTCCATGGTTTTTGATAACTACTGCCCTAGTGTTGCCAGAGAATGCTTTAGAGACCAAGTCAGCAAGCTCTACAGAACCGGATGGCCGATTTTCAACTATAGCAGGTTCCCCTACTACCAATAATGCCTCTTCGATAACTTGCTCAAACTTGCCTGATATTGCAACTGCTAAAGTATACGGACTGTGAGTGTGAACAATGGCATTGACATCTTTTCTTTGCAGATATATTTTCAGGTGCATGTTGACCTCCATACTTGGCCTTCCTATTGATCTGCCCGTATTCAGGTCAACACTTGCAAGGTCGCACTCGCGCAGATTGTACCTGGGCATTGCTGATGGTGTTATCCACATGTGGTGCATTCCAAATCGAACACTATGGTTTCCTGATACACTTGTTGTAAGGCCGGTTGCATACAGGTCTTTGACGCATTTAACCAGAGACTTTTTTACACTCAGTGGCATGCAGCTTTTGCGATACCGTAGGTATTAACCTGATCTTACGCTAGTCATAGTCGTATTCTAAACAGGGCAGATAATATTTATAAAGCAAGTCACCATTTGAGGGACAGAAAACAATTGCCTGTCCATAACGACAGCAGAGTAGTAGATATGATAGACGATCTTGATCTAATAGGGATAAAAAGGTCAAACCCTGCGCAACGCAATAGACAGAGACACAAGGCTGTCTACCTTGCCATGGGAATAACTCTTGCATTAGGATCGCTATTTATCTTTAAAAGAAAATCAATTTTGCGGAGTTGACAGACAGCTTGTGTGAATGCAAGCGGTAAATAGTATAGCTATCGGAGCATCATAATATACAGCACAACTGCTCCAAGGCAGCCAAAAAGTATTATCGTAGCCTTCCACAGACCAAAGCTGGCGCTGTCGCTTATATCCCACATGCCGCCACCAACAGTGCTCTGCCTGTATTTTTTCTTGATCTCTGCGTAGCTGTACACATGTTCAAAATCTGCCGGTGGCGTCCATTTTTGCTTTGAACCAGTCGTGTATGGGTTGTTGTCATAATCCTTTCTTGATTGTTCGTCCGACAGGACCTCATACGCCTCAACTATCTGGATGAACTTTTGCCTTGATTCTTCAGAATTTTTGTTCTTGTCGGGATGGTATTTTAGTGCCAGACTGCGAAAAGACTGCTTGATCTCGCTCTGGGTTGCAGTTTTGCTAACGCCAAGCACTTCGTAGTGATTTGGCACCCAAAAAAATACTCGATACAGGTAAATAATTTTTTCTTTGGCGAATTTTCCCGGTTCCTTTCCGCTGGAGCCAGCAAAGGACAAGATAATAATATCCAATCTGCTTAAAATTCGTCGTTTGGCAGACATTTTTCTTATAATATTTTACGCCGTCATGGTCGGACCTTCTCTGCTGCTGGTAAAGGAGACAAAGACAAGACTTGTCAATCTAAAGGCAGGCAAGAAATCGCTTGTGTTCCTTCCGCTTACTGTTGCTGGGCTGTTTGGCTATGTGTTATTTGGACTGAATTTTCTTTCAAAAGTTCCGGTGCTTGGATGGTCGTGGCTTGGCTACAATATCGCCCTTGGTCCATATGCCAATGAAGGCGTCTGGGGTGTTCTTCCATTTCTACCTCTGCTGTTTTACATGCTTGTGCACGTAAACTATTTTGAAGAATTTTATTTCAGGAAGAATTCAAAGCGGGTTGTCATCTGGGCTTTTCTGCATATCGTGATGGGAGTGCCTGTCCATGTCGCGCTAGTACTTCTTCCACTGGGCTTTTTCTACAAACACATCTATGACAAATATGATGTCAATCATTCATATGCATTGCATTTTGCGACAAATATCGTGATTATTTTCTCCTCTCTGGCATCATTCTTTTTCACTGTATAACAAAGATGGTGTCAGGAAGAGAAATGAAAAGAAATGAAGAATAATGGACAAGAGAAAAATAGTGATGGCCGTCGAGATTACAAAGTGAATGTAGCAGCTTATCAAATATTTACAGGTTTAATTCAATGCTCAAGCAATGGACAAATAGGTGACTATGGGGTTGGGCCAAATAGCCGAGCGGGCTAGCCAAAAGTCTTTTCCTTTTCTATCATTCTCTTCATAGCCTCGTTCATCTCTTCGAAACCCTGTCGTATTTCTTTATCCAATCTTTTGCCAAACATTGATACAAGCAACCCGTTAAAGATCTCGCTCTGGACAAATAGCACATTGTGTGCATCTAGCGGTTTGATTGAAAAAATATGCTCGCCATCTAACAAGCCAGGAAGCATTCCCTTTCCTACCCAGCGAAGTTCCGATTCTGGGACGAGTTTTGTAATGAGGGGCTCGTAGCTCCTGGTCTTGCCTCGGGGAGTCCTTATCATTATCTTGAGCCGAGATTCTGGCTCAAGTATTCCGCTTATATCTTGTATGAAAGGATTCCATTCAGGATACCTTGCAAAATCTGTAAGTACCTGCCATACTCGCTGGGAAGACGCGCCGATCTGTATCTCTGTCCTGACCTCTTTCACTAGGAGCCAATCGGCCAGGTCTTTATTTAATTTACTTGTTTCAAATGCAACGCTGGCGAATTAACGCGCAAATTCGTTGGCTAAAAGCAGGCATTGCTTAACTGGTAACCTACTTAAACAATACTGAGCAGATAAGTACGTCCATGTATGCCGCCACAAAGCAAGGCAGCTCTGCTGTAGACTTGAAGTGTCACATCTGCGGCGCAGTCTTCCTAAGCGAACAGGAAAAGCAAAAGCACGTAGAGCTTGAACATCGGCAAAACCAGAGACCTACTGGAGTTGGCTAATGCCCAATTTACCGCCTGGGCAAGGAACGCCAGATACCTGAAATGAGTACAAAATAAAACAAATCAAAACAAGAGTTGGCTTGGATTATTCATTGAAGAGAAAGGTTGCCCAGGTACTGCCTTTCCTCAGCTTGGCACAAGCAATGACTTGATTGTTATTGCTTGCTCTATTCCAAGGATCATCTTGGCGTGGGGTACGGTTGTAAGCCAGATAAGCACTGCAGGCACTCCTGCACATACAATCATTGTCAGGATAATTAGCACCACAGCAGTCATCCTTTGTACCATTAGTTCAATTCACTTTTAATTGGATATATAAATTTTCAAAAAGGGGATATGGATGCAGTTTTTCTATCCTGTCATTCATTTATTCATACTCCGGCCTGCGTCTTGTTTCTTTGAAGCCTTCTGTCTGACCTGCCTTTTTCGTACTGTGCTCAAAACCTAAACTGCGTAGCAGATAATCAATAAAAATAATGTTATACTAATGGATCTATCAAGCACTTGTTTGAGGGGGCAACAGTTTACACCATTGAAGGCAAAAGGGTCGGCACAGTAGGCAAGGTAAATGCTGACTACTTTGTTCTGTGCAGACAGAGTGCCAGGGTTGACGAGGAGTTCAGGGTCCCTCTTGTGGCAGTCTTTTCTGTCCAACAGGAAAATGGCAAGTCATCCCTGTGGCTCAGCCTCAATGAAAGAGATCTGGAAGGTTGGCTTCAGCTATACGATGCATCATATTCAGAATTCAAGAGCCCTTTCAAAAGGCAGACCATTCATTATAAAATCTGAATAACCCGAAATAAATGAAATTGGATCGAGATAGATAGATTTACTCTGTTCTACGCCGAAGGCGGTTGAATATGGTTCTGCCAAGATCGTTCCCATTATACTGATCTGAGTTAATCGGTTGTTCTATCTCTTTTGCTCGACTGCAGGTGCAGTATTCTTTAGCTGTGCTTTCAGCGCCTCAATTTCATTTCTCAGTTCTTCGTTTTCATCTTCCAGAACTTTCAATGAAGCTATCGCTTCAACATGCTCATGCCGGAGCTGCTGCAGCTCTTTTTTGACCTTTTCATCTGCCTGAGTCACGCCTGCACTCTGAGGAGCTGCCTTGGCTGCTTCAGTTGCCTGCTCTACTCTTGCAGTGTTTACATGGCGGGCAGCTTCATTTAGGTTTGCAATCACCTTCTTGCAGTCCTCAAGCTGGGTCTTCAAACTCTGTATCTCCAAGATCCCAGCCTTGAGGTCAAATGATAACCTTACATTCTCGTTAGCAATGTTTTCTCTTTCCTCAATACTTCTTGCCAATTCATGTTTTAGGTCGGCAATTAATTGCTCATGATTGCATTTTTCTGGGGCGGAGTTTGCTTTTTCTACAAGTTCGGAAATAATGGCAGGAATTGCCTCGGAGTCGATGTATGCAGCGCTACCGAAATCAAGCGAGATTGCACCCTTTGACTTCAACAGGGCCACAACTGGCTCACCTAGCCTAAACGATCCTGCGTTAAATGAGTATAATTTGGATTGCTGATGGTTATCAATTAAGGCTGACATGACGTGACGTTGGCTACTTTATTAAAAAAGTCGATGGGTAAAAGTAATTGACATTCTGCAGCTGGCTTTCGAATAGCCGTCACAATGGCCCCAAAAAAGGCAAAATGAGTGCACAGAACCAGAAAGATGTATTGCGACCTGTCCTCGCTCGGCTGGCCTCCAGCGAATAATCCGGTGCGAACCTACTGGCGAAATAGGATTATAAATAACAGGATTTCTCTGTCCCTTGCAAATTAAAAATGCGATTGCTTGAATATCAGGGAAAAGAACTGTTTCAGCAGTATGGCATCAAGATCCCAAAGTCCTACCTTGCAAATGACATAAGGCAGGCTCATGATGCCGCCAGCAAGATAGGGTTTCCCCTGATCCTGAAGGCCCAAGTAACAGTAGGCGGACGGGGCAAGGCCGGGGCGATAGTGAAATGCAACAGTGCATCCGAGCTTGACCAAAAGTTCACTGAGCTTCAGCGAAAAGAGATCAAGGGTGAACTGCCCAGAGGCATTTTGCTTGAGGCAATGGCTGATATCAAGAAGGAGATCTATCTTTCACTTTTTCTCAATCGCAGCAAGCGCTGTTATTCCCTGATTGCCTCTGCTGAAGGTGGAGTTGATATCGAAAGCGTCGGCAACAAAGTAATAGTGGACATTCCCATTGCAGGTCTTGGATCCGAAACCGCAAGCGATATTGCACACAAGCTTGGACTAGGAGGCAATGCCGTTCAACTTTTTGTTGACTTTGCAACAAGGCTGTCAAGATTGGTGAGCGAAAAGGAAGCAGAACTAGCCGAGATAAACCCGCTTGCCGTCATAGGCGACGGCTCGCTTGTGGCCCTTGATGCCAAAGTCATAATTGACGACAACTCTCTCTTCCGCCATCCAGAGCTTGCCAAATACAAGCATGTCTCTGAACTTGAAATGCAGGCAGAGACTAGCGGATTTTCACTTGTAGAGCTTGACGGCAACATTGCCATACTTGGAAACGGAGCAGGACTGGTCATGTCTACACTTGATATGGTAGCAGACGCAGGAGGCCAGGCTGGAGCATTTCTTGATTTTGGAGGAAGTGCAACTACGGAGACAATCTACGAGGCATTGAAAGTAATAAGCAGGATAGACAAAATAGATGATATCTTGGTCAATCTGTTTGGTGGAATAGTCAGGACAAACCTTGTCGCGCAGGCCATACTTGATGCCTACAGGGACAAGGTTATCAATGTTCCAGTCTTTGCCAGAATTTCAGGAGCAGAATCTGAAAAGGCCAAAGAAATGTTGAAAGGAAGCAAGGCAAAGATATACGATACCGCCGAGCAAGCTATTCAGGCAGTAGTGGCTGAAGCCTCCAAGAGCATGAAGGCCAGTGCAATGTCAGGCAGAGCCGACCATGCCGCAGGAAGAGGGCAGACCACTACCAAGTAACTAGATGGTGAAATTGAATTGGGCAACAACAAATTCGATATTTTTGATATACTGGTCGGCAGTGAAGGTCGGCCAGACTACAAGAAAAAGCCTGTCATAATTCAGGGCATGACTGGAAGCTATGGCTCCACGCATACCCGGCTCATGAAAGCATACGGCACAAATATTGTCGCCGGTGTTACGCCCGGCAAAGGAGGCCAATCCTTTGAGGGAATACCAGTATACAACACAGTCGCCGAAGCAGTCAGGGTCACGGGCGCGCAGATATCGGGCATGTTTGTTCCCGCACCATTTTTCTTAAATGCTGCAAAAGACGCGCTTGAGAGCGGGATAAAATTGCTTGTGGCAGTACCAGAGCATGTGCCAATAAGGGATTCACTCGCGGTTCTTGAGCTTGCAAGGTCTAAAGGCGCCAGAATGATAGGACCCAATACGCCCGGCGTCATTGTCCCGGAAATAATGAAGGTTGGAATAATGCCCGCACAGCCATTCAAGGCAGGGACAACAGTAGTCTTTTCCCGGAGCGGAACCCTGATGTATGAAGTATCGTACAACCTTTCAAAGAATGGGTTTGGCCAGAGGCTTGGCCTTGGAATTGGTGGAGACCCCGTAAACGGCACGGATCTTATCGAGGCATTTGATCTTATACGGGACAGAAAGGATGTTGAATCTGTAGTAGTCGTCGGCGAGATTGGAGGGGATGCAGAAGAGAGGCTGGCAGAATACATGATAAAAACGTCATTTCAAAAACCTGTCGTGGCATATATTGCAGGAAGAGCGGCTCCGAAGGAAAAGAGGATGGGCCATGCTGGCGCAATAGTATATGGCAATTATGGATCAGCAGAATCCAAGACTATCAATTATGCCAAAGCCGATGTTCCGGTAGCAAAGAGGCCGGCTGAAGTGCCGGAGCTACTTGCGAAAAAGATGCGCAGGTAGAGCTCGGCACTGCTTGTCGATTCACATATAATACAGCATATATGTCCGCCGATGGCTAGATGAACGGCAGCATTCCTCTTTCTACCAGTACTGACTAACATGACATTTGGGAGAAACTGTAAAAAGTAATATTTCGCCGGATATGGCATGTCAGAAGAAGAGCAAGACAGGCAGGAGAGAGATTCTGAGCACAGAATGGCTCAAAAGCCGGACCTTTCTGACTACAAGAGCGAAGACAAAACAGAGATGGCCAAGACCAGAATAACATATACCGAGGTTAAGCCAAAAGAGATTTCGGATACCGAGGACTAGCCATCAGCCAGTGAAGGTAATTTTATAAATAGTACCCCGTAACGTCTCTTCCGGTTGCCATGGTAAGGCAAAGCTGGCTACAGAGACACAGAAGAAGAGTTGGCGAAGCTGTCATGATTGCCTGCGGGATAGCACTCGCCATTGGAGGACTTTATGTTGCAGTGCCGTTCCTCCCGTTTGCGGGCTTGGCGGTAGCAGGATTAGCTGTCATTTCTGTGTTTTGGAGATAATATGACTTGGTTCATTAGATAGCACATCTCTTACGCGTGGCTGACACAAATATCTGGCACTTTCAGACATTTTTGAGCAGTTTTGACCATGTTTTAGCAGATATGATGTCATTAAAGGAAAGTTAAGGCACAACAAGGCAGCTTTAAAGCTCTTT
>JAJPHM010000079.1 GCA_021325295.1 Nitrososphaeraceae archaeon | reverse complement strand
TTCGTGAAAATATATTGGTTATTCATTCATCCTGTGCTTGGATTATTCATTTATTCACGCTTGATGGCAATGCTTATTCATTGCCAAGCAGAGAGGAAGGGAGAGAGAATCAATCAGTCTGCCAATCTGCGGACAGCAACTTTCGTACGGGATGGAAAGAAATGGAGACCAAATGAATTAACCTTCGCGAAGGATATTTGCAAAGATAAGGTAATGTAAACGCAGAACCTACATGATAATTAATGACATGACAAAACGGCACAGCAATAGCAAACTGTTGATTGATATAATGCTGCCTTTCATCTCTGTCTATGAGGTATCCACTCCGCAACCTGATATATGAAAAGATAAAGCAGGTGGGAAACATCACCGATTCTGATCTTATGAATGCGCTAGGAAAGGACGGTGTTTCTCTAACTGACGCTGACTTTAACAAAGTCCTGCTTGACCTTGAAATTTACGGCCTCATTAGAGTATCTTGGGTAACCAAGGACAAACGCCGTGTTGAAGTTGTCGCCGGGTCGGCCAGTTGACTTATCTAGTTTACTTTCTGGGGCCGGTACTATTATGTACAAGGATAGTGAATTGACAAATAGCTTGTTAGTATGGCCAGCCAATCAGAACCTGTAGTAAAATAGAGCATCAAATGCTAGTGCAACAAATATCACTACAAGATATGGCGCTGTGACCTTGTAGGCTTTCCAAGCAAACTCTGGTGTCGGGTTCCTTGTTAGCTTGTAGTGGTAGGCCAACATAAGTGAGCCTGAAATTGCAGCGACTATTGTGTACAGCAATCCTAGACCAAAAAAGTAAAGAGAAATAGAATATGGCAGCAATATCGCTGTATTTGCCAGAATATAACCTGCAGTCTTTTGGTTTCCTATGAGCACCGGAAGCATCGGCACTCTAACACTAGCATATTCCTCCCTTGCTCTTATAGCAAGACACCAAAAGTGCGGTGGTGTCCACATAAATACAAGCCATCCCACTAGGAACCCCAAAAGGTTAATAGATCCGGTCGCAGTTGCCCATCCTGCCATGGAGGCTGCGCTACCTGCAAATCCTCCAATAACGATATTTGATGCATTGCTGCGTTTCAGCCAAGCAGTGTATACTAGAACATAAAAGAGTATGCCGAGGGCTATCATGCCTGTGGCAACAGGGTTAAGCGTGAACCATGCAATTACCACAGACAGTATGCTCAGTATAATTCCATAAGCAAGCACATTCTTTGCTGCCAATCTGCCTGCTGGTATGGGCCTTTTTGAGGTACGTTCCATCACTTTATCAATGTCGCGGTCGTAATAGTGGTTGAGTGCGCTTGCACCCATGGAGGCGAGGGAACCAGCAAGCACCAGAAATCCTACCTGCCAGGCCGTTACATCCCAAGCATCAGCTGGTGTGCTATCAAATCTGCTGCCCGCAAGGAGCGACGTAACGGCAGTGATGACGAGAACCACAACTATTCTTGGCTTTGAAACCTCAACATAGTCCTTTACGCTCACGACAACAATTTACCTTGTAAGGTCTCTATCAAACCTTGCATTTAATTTATTCGCTGCAGTCCATTAAAGGAAATGTTTAAGGCTGGATACCTGTAGCATATAAAATTTCAAAATTTTTCTCTTCAGAAGCAGATGTTCAGCTGAAGAAAGGCCACAACAGCATTCTCTTTCATTTTTGTCAATCAGGTGCTCCTCTGCTACTTGGCATATTTTTTCGATTTGATGCCTAGATTCCTCAAAGTTATATGATTGCCTAGCTTGCTGAGAGCGCTCGACTATGTCCATCAGATTAACTGTGGTTAACCATGCATCCCATACTGAGTCATTATAATCGACTTCAAAAAGCGCCGCCATTGGAGGAAGCAATTGGCAAATTACTACTTGTTTACATTATAAGCACCATTATCAATTTTTTTAAAACTATAGTGCGGCAAAATGGACATACATAATGCACTAGCAGTAAAATTGCTGGGCGGTATGAGACTATTATGATGTAATGTACAGTTCTATAGTCTGCAGTGTCAAAGCTGTCGAGTTACGCAGAGTGAATAGGTGCGTCCCGATGTATGGCTTTGGCATAAATCTTGGTCTTTTTACCTTTCCTTTACTTTGCTAAATTATACTGCCATAAATTGAAGTCATCTACTGCTTGGCGTGTAGTGCAAATATTCCGCCAGCTGCATAAGCTACCGATATCAAGATCCTTGAAAGCGTTACCAAAACTGACTGGTTTGAGACCACGATATGATCGATTCCAACAGCAACAGGAATTGATACCAGCGAAATTATGCCAACTATTGCTTGTTCTCTGTTATCCAGGCCGCTATGTTTCTTCATCAAAAGATATGTGGAGAGATTTCCAAGTCCGATTCCAAGCAGTATCAAGTACTGGTACAGATAAGGAAAGAGGCCAATTGCAGCAAAAGGTCCAGCCCAACAAATACCGTTTATGGCCTTTGCCGTTGTAGGCCACCCAATACTGTTTTTCATCCTGCTACGGATAGATGGAAAGACCTTGCGGAACCTGCCTGCCGCGACTCCAAAGGTAACTCCAAAGCTTGCAAGCCACATTACTGCCTGATAGACTACACCCAAGCCGTCAGAGTATGCAACCTCGCTTGCTACCGCGCCGGCCGCCACAGCTATTGCTACAGCTATGAAAAAGAATCCAAATGCACGGCGAACTTCAAGTATGCTATTCTCCAACTGAATCAATATCTCTAGATCGTATGCTAATTTATAGTGACTCCATCAGCCAGTTTAGTACCTGCTGCTATGAGCAAGTTATTATGAGAGCCAAACTAGCAAATGGCCGCCCAGCGTAGCGCATCCTTTGGGGTCAAGACAATCTGGCAGGCAGACAACGGCTTTTGACATGAACTATTGCTTTGCTTTCCCGCTTACCTTGGACCATTTCGCCAGACTACCCGCTGCAGTAACCCATTCGATAACAGAGTGGTAGACAGGGACGTTCTGATCTTCTATGTGTTTTGAAATCTTTTGTGTAAATGGTCCACCCATTGCTCCAATCAAAATCGGTTTTTTACCAATCTTCTGGAATGATGCAAGAACATCTACTATTGATTCTTCTAGCGGGTCATCTTGGAATACAAACCATGGCATAATGATATCGACATTGGGGTCATCCATGAATGCTTGAATAGCAAACCTGTAGTCGTCGGCATTAGCAGAACCTGTGATATCGCAAGGATTGCCAATTACATAGGTTGGCGGATAATGTTCCTTGAACGCATTCTTTGTCTGTTCAGAGATCTCTGCAATTTGAAGACCAAGCCTCTCAAAGTGATCGATGGCTGCAATTATTGGTCCTGCGCCATTTGTTACCATTGCTACCCTATTGCCTGTCGGCACCGGTTGCCATGTAAGTGCCTTCAGAGATGCAGTCATTTCTTCATAGCTGTCTACAGATATTATGCCAGCCTGATCCAGCGCACCTTTTACTACCCCAAACGATCCACCAAGTGAACCAGTATGTGAAGCTGCTTGTTTTGCTCCCCTTGATGTCCTTCCATTTTTGAAGACAACTACAGGTTTATGTCTCTCATTTATCACTTTTCTAGCTGTGTTCATGAATTTGCGACCATCCCCAAGACCCTCGACATACAAACCAATGACCTTTGTCTGCGGATCTTCAGATAGGTACCAGATCATATCTGCCTCATCAACATCTGACCTGTTGCCATATGATATCATCTTGCTCATGCCAAAAGAGTCAGAACTCTCCATGAACGCTATGCCCACTGTTCCGCTCTGAGAAAGGAATGCAACATTGCCCTTCTTGGGTCGGACCATCCTTGCGTGGCCTTGGAATGCACAGTCTAACCTGTTCTCGCCGTTGAACATGCCTATGCAGTTAGGACCGATTATGCGTATCCTCATCTGGCGCGAGAAATCCTTTATTTGCTGCTCAATAGTGGCACGCTCACCGCCAAGCTCCTTGCCTCCGCCAGAAATTATAACCACGTTATGTATGCCTTTCTGGTTGCAGATCTTTAGGAGGTCAGGTACAAACCTCAGATCGACTGTGACAACAACCACATCAACTTTATCGTTAACCTCCTCCAGACTCTTGTACGCCTTGATTCCCAAGATTTCCGGATACCCTTTTGCATTGACTGGAAAAATCTTGCCCTTGTAGTTATGCCTTGCAAGGCTTTCAAGCACAGAATTGCCGACCTTGCCTGCCTCAGGCGATGCCCCTATCAGGGCGATTGACTTTGCATTGAAGAATAGATCCATATATGTTGAATCCGGTTCTGCTTTCGATATTACATTCAGGTCAGGCTTTTCCTTTAGGAGAATCTTTGCATCGACTACATAATAGTCATTTTCATAAAAAATTACTGGATTAAAATCTACGCTTTCATAGTATGGAGCCAAGTCAGTTCCAAGGTTTCCAATACTTACAAGAGCATTGGCAAGCATGTCCATATTGATAGCCGAAGAGCCCCTGAAGCCTTTCAGGATCTGTTTTCCCTTTAGACCTTCGACCATCTCTATGGCATCTTCTTTTTTTATCGGTAGAACTCTAAACGACACATCCTTAAAGACTTCAGTGTAAATTCCACCAAGGCCGGCCATGATTACCGGGCCAAACTGCGGGTCATTTTGCAATCCGACTATCAGCTCTACTCCCTGAGGAACCATTTTTTCAAGTAGAACTCCTTTTACGTTATATTTTGATGCGAGCCGACCATGCATGTCATTGAATGCTTCTCGCACTTGTCCTTCAGAACCTAGCCCCACTTTGACGCCACCCACATCAGTCTTGTGAAGGATCTCCGGCGAGACTATCTTTGCTACAAGGGGGAAGCCAATTTCATTTGCCTTTCTTGCGGCTTCATCTGCGCTTGTAACAAGCGCATATGGTGGAACCTTAACTCCATAGTCGGCCAGAATCTGCTTGGCAGATTCTTCTGTTATTACTTTCTCTTTACCTGAAAAAACTCTATCAAATATTTTTTTTACTTCTGTACTAGGAACTGTCATTATTATTTGAGAAGCTTGTTTAGCTTCTTTTAAAGGTATGTTTAGCTTTTGTATATCTTGTCTACATCAAGCCTGATTGTATGCGACCTGTTTAATTCATCCTTATTCTCGGAAAATTGGCTTTTAACGCATTCAATGTGGATATTATGTCAATCTGGAGAGAATGAGCCAAAAATCATTCCGCGTTCTTCTTGATTCTGCTACATAATTTGGTTGAACTGCATTTCAATACGTGTCTATCTAAAAGTAGTCTCCACCAAGCTCCGATGAATTCAATGTCCACTGACTACGGCTGAAGGATTCAGCAGTCCGGTAGTATTTCTTCATCTACTCCAACTGTAACTTCGCAGAACAATCGGTGGACTGTCAGTATTCGTCATCATCCTGCAGCCTTTATCATGAGGTGAAACCATTAAAAAAATACTTCTATAGCAAATGCCTATTCAATAACGTGTACGCTGTGAAAGCCGGCTTTACATTTCGGGCACATTGAATGAACTCCCATGCAATCGATGCAAAAATCGCTTGCAGCCATAAATTCAGACTCCTCTCCATTATAAAAGCAGCTTTCACATAGTCTCTTTACCAAACTCTCATCCTGCTTTGCCTTTCATACAGCTTGGCTCTGAGTCGTATTTTTACCTTTTCGTGTTTTCTTACTTGGTATTTTTTTAGCAGAAGCGACCTTTCGGCTATTTGCTCTAAATGAATTAATTACCTTAAGAGCACGCTCCTTTATCTTGCCTATATTAGCCTCTGACGAGGATGATAGGCAGAGTATCCCGTCTGACAAGGGAAAAGTAACAAGTGCAACTTTCTTGTATTCAGTAATGCTGTAAACTACTTCACCCAAGCTACTCCGAAAATCACGCAACATATTCATGCTTGATAATGATTGAATGTACATTTGCTGTTCGTCCTGGCCGCTTAGTAGAGGCTCGACGCCGTTACAGAAACCTCCTGCAATAACTTCGCCTTTGTTGCTGACTATTCCAACGAAGCGTATATTGCGATCAATCTTCATTATCCTGTCACAAATCTCTTGTTGCATGACCACGTCGGGCCTTTGGCGTAATAAACCATTTATTTGTTTATTTGTGCGGTCCAGTCAAGTTAAGACAAATTGTCAATTTGATTTGTACAACTACAATTTCCGTAAATCTGCTTAGTACTCTGTTGACCTGCCCATGGTTGAGTTGCTATTTCAAACAAACAAGCTCCAAAAGCATTAGAAAGAAAAATGCCTAGAATGACAAGTAAAAGACTGCTAGCAATGAAAATCACTTGCTGACCATTGAATGCAATTGTACAGTGCTCCAAAGTAAAGGAACTGGTCTTGTTAACGAGCCCTTATGCTAACCACAACTTTATTCAGCTGTCACTTCTCGACTATTCTTGTTTCTAGCTGGTGCCCGCTTTTTATGTGAGATGAATAATGAAGGCGTAAGAGTTCAGTAATATCTGCGTCCGAGAAATATTTGGTATTGAATTTAGCGAGGACGGCTCCGCAATCATGGCAGTAAACTTCCTTTGTATCCAATCCTCGAATGTCGGAAGCATCTACCTATTTATATATCTCAGTCCCGGCAGAGGCTCTGTTAACTTAAGGTAATCCGTATAGCTAGGAATGTCCTAGCCTGTCATTGCTATGATGTACAGAACTAGGACAGACCCAGCCATAATCAGGTACGGCCTGTATCTATATTATAGTTCTAGAAGCTTCAGGTTAGCTGCCAGATGCCTATCATCTATAGTAAAGAGAAGCCATGTCGCTATCTGGAAATGGGTTCAGAGGTATTCAGATTATGCAGACAGGTTTAGGACAGACAGACGACTGGTTAGAGCGATATTTGTTGACGAGACATTGGTTCAGATAGATGGGCAGGACTACTGGCTGTGGATTGCATACGAGCCTGCCCTCAATTCATGTCTCATGATGCATTTATCGAGGGAGAGGACGTTGTTTGTCTGTTACCGGTTCTTCCGGAAACTGAGGGATAGATATGGCAGGAAACCCATTTTCACGGATGGTGCTCCGTGGTATGTAGATGCTTGCAAATGGTTGAGGATGCGACATCGCGTTTATGGTACACCATTGAAGAATTTGATGGAACGATTCATACAGAACATCAAGGATAGGACAGAATGTTTTGATGACCATTTTCCATGCAGAAAAGTAGATTGTAATAGGCGTCATGTCTGGAACTGGCTGAAATTATTTTTATTCTATATCAATGCGGGAGCTGACAGAATACGGTTTACCACATACTTGGCAAGGGACGGTGGTTAAGTTAACAGAGCCCCGGCAGATCTCACTTTTGTGTTGTAATGATTCTCCCCAAACCGCATTCTCGAGGCTTTGTAGTATATTATTTCACCTCTTCTTTCTATGACAGCTATAATTGCTTCCTTTCCCATCTTTTCTATCTGTTCTATCATGGTAAAAAATTTCCTAGCCTTTGCATTGGTTCCTTCATTTATCGCAAACACTACATATTTTGCCGGTTTTTTCTCAAATTCTCCTCTTCCATATACTCTGAAATCGATTCCAAAGCCAAAACCTTCTTTTGCAATATAGCCCCTGCTCCTCAGATCGCGGTAGATCAAGAATCTTGTCAAGATGCTTTTATCTTGTCTGACTAGGACTTCAAAGAGTGAGTCAAAGTCAAACTGTCCATTTTTATCGCCTGTAGTACTTTTGCTACCATCATGGAGTTCAAGACGTTTTACATATGCAAGATAAAGGGCTTCGTAGGGCTTGAGTAGATATTCTGTGCCTTCTTTTTCTCCAAATCCCTTTGTGTGAAGCTCATCCTGAAATCGCTGTTCGCTGACAACTATTCTGTTACCATTTACTAATAACGCTCTACCAATGTAGCTGGCGTCATTTGCTAGGTCATCAGGTGGATGAGCTGAAACGGACATAACGATTAAATCACTGCCCGGAACCACATTTAAGCATTCAAAGCAAATTCAAGTGGATATTGTATGAAAGGAGTTAATTACCGTGAAACGCGTGGGATGCCATATGTCAGGCGTGAGTACATTGCTGGCAAGCCCCAGATAAAAATTGCTAGGTTTTCTTCAGGCCAAGCCGGAAGCAATTATGATTACAAAATAGAGCTTTTGTGCACAGAAAAGATTCAGGTGAGGCATAATGCACTAGAAGCTGCAAGGCTTGCAGCAAACAAGAGAATGGCAACAGCTGGAGAGATGAGCTTTTTCTCGATTCTGAGAGTGTATCCACATGTGGTGTTAAGGGAGAATAAAATGATTGCAACTGCTGGAGCCGACCGTCTGCAGGAGGGGATGAGAAGAGCCTTTGGCAAGGCCACGGGACTTGCTGCAAGAATAATGCCAGGACAGGTGATAATAGAGGCGCACGTTTCTGCAGCCAACCTTGAGTTGGCAAAAGAAGGCTTTAAGGTGGCCTCTAGCAAGCTTGGGTGTCCAACAAAGATCCGCATTACACCATTGAAGGAACAGCTGATAGCTGTAGAGGATTAAAAAACGGATACTGCCATCTAATTATGGCCTCCATTGAATTGATTTTTGCAGTTAAATTTTTGACATCAAGTTCTTTATATTTTCAGAATCGCAGTATGGTACGCTTACTCTAGTAGCTTTGCAAACCAGAGCTGAAATATTATCTATTTCAGCTCTAATGGCTTTGCCGGTTGCAGATTCTGTTTTCTCTATTTCTAGCTTGATTTGATCGTGAGTCAAGCCCTCAAGCAACTGCGGGTTATACCCTGCCCCTACTTGCACAAATTGGCCGTCAATCATGAGAAAAGGAATGATCTGATCCGGATTGTATGTATCTAGAATGTCATAATCTTCGCTTGAAAGCTCTTGCAGAGGTTCAAAGTTTCTGTCAGCAGTCTCCCTTCCAATGAACTCAATATGTTCGCTCAAATACCTAGATTTTGTAAAGTTATAGGTAGAGAGGTTAAGGTATTTCTCATCTGCACCTGCGCTCTTATCAACTGCTAATCCTTCCCATCTGCCGAATCTCTCCAAAGCATAGATCAACGGCCATCTTTCAGCAGCACAGAAAGGGCAAAACCCTGCCCCCATAAAGAAGACAAGCACCTTACCACTAGGTCTATTTAACGGCTGGTCTGTAATATGCATAAATTTGCCCAAGGCTCGTTTTGGAACAAAACTCACGTTTTCATTCAAAGATAGTTATTTTATTAATCTTATGGAGAGCAGCCAACCGGTAGCACACTAGTATCCGCATAATATTCAGAATATGGTACGCTAATCGGAATGACCTTGGGAGTGATTCACCAAAAGGTGAGATTTCATGCAATTCATACGAAACTTATCTGACAGTAGCCAACATGCGCAATATGTAAGGAAAATGTTTCTTGAATCTGCGATAAATATGATGTTGTAGGTTGTGACTCGTGTACATTACTACTTCAGAGTGGGCGGTAGGCAAGATATCCTTCTGAACATGACGGCTAGGAATAGGTAAGAAAGTCACTTCAGCAAAACCATCTGATAGCCACGTTTTATCTGCATCATTCATTCACAAAAATATTAAATCTGCCTGGAGGTGACTTCACAAGTTAAATTAACCCCAAAAATAATCAATGGTTGAATTAGGCAGTTGAAACTGAAAACCATTTCAGATCTTGAAGACCGAAATTATGCAGCCAAGGCTGTTCTGATAAGGGTGGATTTCAACGTAAGTGTCAATAACGGTTCAGTCGGAGAAGACTATAGAATTAGAATGTCCATTCCAACGATTGAGTATCTAACAAAGCGTGGGGCAAAGGTGATCTTGGCCTCACACTTGGGAAGGCCAAGTGGCCCTGATGCAAATCTTTCACTGGCCCCTGTTGCTAGGCGGCTCTCAGAAATACTGCGCTCAAGTACTTCTATTCGCTTTGTTAAGGATTGTGTTGGAGACAGCGTGAAGAAGGAGATTGCAAACATGTCAAGCGGCCAGATCATGCTTCTTGAGAACTTGAGATTCTATCAAGGTGAGGAAGCAAATAGCCCTGAATTTTGCAAACAGCTTGCGTCACTGGCAGAGATATATGTAAATGACGCATTCAGTACTTCTCACAGGAAGCATGCCTCTACCTATGGCGCTGCAAAGATGTTTGATAAACGTCTAGCGGGATTTAACTTGGCCAAAGAAGTGGAATACCTTTCTATGATGAAAGAAAATCCTATCAAGCCTTTTACTTTGGTTATTGGTGGAGCAAAGATAAAGGATAAGATAGGTGCCCTTGAACACCTCTTGCCCAAGGCAGATAGAGCCATTGTAGGAGGAGCGGCAGCATATACTTTCCTCAAAGCAAAAGGAATCAGGACTGGGAACTCTCCTATAGACCACGAGCACCTGTCGTGGGTTACAAGAGCGCTTTCATCATTTGGCGACAAGATAATGCTGCCGACGGATCATGTGGTTGCCCATTCGCCAAAGGATAATTCTGCAGTGCTTGTAAAGGGAGATATACCAGATGGCATGTCAGGCTTTGATATAGGAAACGAAACCGCAGAACAATATTCAGCTGAGCTTGGAAGCAAAGGCTCGGGCATGATCTTTTGGAACGGTCCAATGGGCTTATTTGAAGTAGGGCTCTTTGCAAATGGGACAGTTAACATAGCAAGAAGCATGGCACTGGCATTTTGGAGAGGCTCTAAAACCCTGATAGGCGGCGGTGATACGCTTGAGGCCATAAAAAGAGCAGGGGTGTCTGAAGGAGAAGTAAGTCATGTGTCGACCGGCGGAGGTGCTACTCTGAGATACTTGGCAGGAGATGAAATGCCTGGCATTCTTGTCTTGGACAAGAAATAGGCTCTAGCTGGAAGCTCACGGGTAAGACCGGTGTCCTCAAATGCAATAACTAGAACTCCTCTCATAAATAATCTCAATACAGAAAAATTCTCTGTGGAGGCGTATTTTATGCTGATCTGCGAGTAATCGTAGAACTATTGCCTTGTACAGATGTCTATGAGATGACTTATAGTAAAAAATGGTGAATGCAAGCTAGTCATCTTGCATTATGTTACGTTGACTGTTACTGCCTTAAGGTAACTGACATCATCATCTGATGCACCAAGCATCATCATATATTGGCCTGGCTTTAGATCTCGTGCAGGAGTAAAGATAAAGGAGACTTGCTTTGAATTTCCGGGGTCTATTGTGGCTGATTCCTCACTATATGTCCCTGTGCTGTTGCCAAACTGAGCGTTAGGAGTGAAAGAGCCTGATGCAATCATCTTGACGCTGATGCTGTTGGCACCTGCATCTTCAATTGTTACCTTTATTTCAGTGCTATCTCCTCTCGCCACCGTTACATTCTGTGTCGAAGTTGAAACAGAGAAGGGAATTAGTTTTTGAGTATCAACTGTGCCTATCTTGTTTTCAGTCCATTCTGAGAACCATACTTGGTTATTCTCACCCACAGAAAATTGTAAAGCATTAGCAACCCCACATGTCGGACTACCATCCGGACATTTTGAGAAAAACTTGTTCTGCGATGGAATCCAGTATTCGACAAGAGTTGATTTTGCTGGGTCAAATACTGCGATCTTGTTACCTTCATGTTCATTGAGCCATATTGTGGCAGTCGGTCCTTTTTCTATCCAGTATGGTAGCGTATATGCATCAGATGGAGTAGTGCCGCCGTATATCTTGGAAGAAGCAACAGAAGTTACGTACTCTGTAATTTTACCGCTTGAAGGGTCGAGCTTGAAAAAGGTACTGGTACCGTGATCTGTAACCCAAAGGTTTCCGTTGCTATCGAGGGTAGAACCAACTGGTGATGTTAAATTGTCAGAAAGATTGTATACATCAAATGTCTTCTTGTCAATGTCGTATCTGAAGATCTGGCCCTTCTGCTGGAAGGCAAGGGCGGTGACCCAAACTACATTCCTATTATTATCGACAGTTACCGACCCAGTGCTTATAAGATCCTTGTCAATACTGGCAAAGCCTTCGAGTGGCAATGGTATTGCCGAAAGACCTTGTGAAGTGCCGTTCTTCATCTCGCTAATTTTTCCAAACCACAACGTAGGTGAGTGTACTCCGACAAAGTAAATGTTGCCTGCAGAATCAAAGTCAAGAGAAACAGGGTATGATGCGCCAAATGTGCCGCCCGCACTTGGAACCACATATTTTTCAAAAGTCTTGGCAGTCATTGAAAACTTCCATATCGTGTCGCGTTCATCTGTAAACCAGATGTTGCCTTGCTTGTCAATCTTTAGCGCCCATACTTGTGGTGGAAAAGCCGCAGAATCCTGACTTGTACCCCACCCGGGGATCCTGTATTCTTGGACGAATCTTTGCGACGTGATATTATATATGCCCAAGAGACCCTGCTTTGTGGATATATACCATACCGTGTCTCTGTAAACAGTTATTCCAAGGGGCATTTCGCAAGAGCTTGGCAGTTTGATTTCTCTGACATAGGCAGTGGAATTAGGCTCTGATTGGTTTCCGCAGAATACGTCACGAAACGACTGCAATTGCTGCTGGCTGGAATTTGTGTCTTGGATTACTTGACCACTTTGCTGTCCAAGTAATGCGGTTCCAGAGCCGGAATTTGCTTGGCCTCCAAGTGACGTTAGGCTGGAGTTGTTTCCGCTACCTGTAAAGGTAACAAGAGACACAGCTACCACTGCAATTATGCCTATTATTGCGTAAATTATGATTTTTTTGGAAGATTTTGGGCCAGAAGTAAGGCCAGAGTTTGGGCCTGAATCTGGATCTTTTCTACTATCTTTTCTATTTTCTTCCAATATAATGCAGACTTCGCTGCCGAGATATATCTCTTGTCGAGGCTTCTAATTGAAGGCAACCGCCATACAAATATCATGGTAATTCATAATTCGTCCAATTCTATCGCTTACTGAGAGATATTTAGTACAGTTTGATTCAGACAAAAACAAATAACGCCTTGTCAGGCCTTCTGTTTGCAAATGCCGCAGGAAAGGACAGAACCAAGTAAAGACACACGCAGCTCTTATTTTGGATATGCATCTGTACTTGCTGCATCGGCGCTCTTTGGTTCTGCCTTTACGTTGGCAAAGCTTCCACTTTCTATAGTAGATCCTCTGTTGCTTTCTGCAGTGATTTATGTAATTTCTGGGGCGGCGCTTGTACCATTTGCGAAGGCATCTTTTCGCCTTGCCACTGGGGACTATTATTACTTGATGATAATCACGATTCTTGGCGCAGTTATTGCTCCTGTCCTTCTTTTTTACGGTTTGAAGCAGACGGCCGCCTCTGACGCGTCAATACTTACAAATGGTGAAGTAATATTTACAATAATCCTTTCATCCCTATTTTTTGGAGAAAAACCAAAGGGTAAGATCGGAATATTTGCGATTATACTTGTTGTTGCCGGGCTTTTGGTGGCTACTACCAATATCAAAATATCTTCAAGTCTGCTCGAGCTCAAGGCAGGCAATGTTATGATCCTTTTGGCAATGTTTTGTTGGGCAATAGATAATAACGTTAGCAGAAAATTGCTGATAAAAAGCCCCGATTCAAGCCCGGCAAAAATAGCCATGCTCAAGTCTCTGATAGGTGGCATTGTTTTGCTTGCGATAGCAATTTTTCTGGGAAATGGCTCCGCTCTGGCTGGAATAAGCTATACTGTCTGGCTTACGATAACGGCTGTCGCGATATCGGGATTTGGCGGAGCGCTTCTTCTGTTTCTTGAAGGCATGAAAAGAATTGGGACAGTAAAAACTATGTCTATGTTTTCTATGACCCCAATTTTTGGAATTATAATCGCGGCAGCAGTACTGGGGGAGGCAATAAGTATACTCCAAGCCATAGCCACGATAGCCGTAATCTCTGGAGTTATTTTATTGAGCAGAAACTAGAGTAACTTTAATTTGCTTGTAATCTTGTCAACGAGCTCGGACTTGACTGGGCCTAATGCAAGACATGTTACCGTTCCTGGAGGGATCTGGGTCAGTCCACTATCTTGAACTTGGGCTATAGACAAGTGCAGTGTTTCTGCTTGCCTTCTTATTTCCAATAACTCTTCTAAGCTGCCAACTCTTACTACTACTTTTGCCTGACCTTCAGCCATCCATGATTTGAAAAGTTGAGGATTCTTTTCCCTTGTCCTTTCAGCCCCCATTACTGCAGCATGGGCTACCTGCGCGGCTATCTTACCCAGTCCCATTCCTAGATCCTTTCTTACTACTATAACTTGCTTAAATTCAGCCATGCTTGCCATCAGCTAATAGCGTTAAACCCTTATTTTTTCCCTTGTTCTTTTTGCTCGTGGGGTCAGCCGTATTATTCGTCAGTCTACTTATCGACATAAACGGCTAATTGCTAATGAACACAGACAATTGACAGTCTTTGCATTATGTTTCCGGCCAATTAATGCCCTTGCTTTAGGCGCAAGCTATGCTGGCTAAATTGACTATCTCGTCATCACAAAGTGTATTTGAGCAGGCAAAAATTATCTTATGCCCCCTCCCCCCAAGGTTATCCATATTTTATTAGATGATTCTACCGATAGGCATACATGTCAGCAGTTCACGCGGAAGCATCAAAACCGCAAAAAAAGATGCAAGAGTGTAATAGATGCAAGGCAGCAGGGTTTCCAGGGCAGCAAATTGGCTTTGAAAAAGCTGGAGAAGATTTCTCAACGGGCAAAGCTATCTGGAGACTTGTAAACGAAGACGGAACTGAACATAAACACCAAGTGACGGCAAGAGCCTCTTTCCGACGTCGAAGGATTGTAGATATAGCTACAGTCACTACCATTGAGGAGGCAAAGAAACTACTTGCACTTGGGTGGGACTATCAAACATCCTATCCTGCAACGCTTTCCCAGATGCCGCATTATATATTGGTCAAAAGAGAGTAATGGTGTGGCAAATCTGGGCATCAGGGTAGTACAATGCCTGATTTGTCGTTGGCAAATAGCATATTGTTTAATGTAACTTGAAAGCGCATACCATTATGCTCTACAAGCACCTCTATATCATCAAGGGAATCTGACTCAGTCTCGCCTTCCACCTTTTTTATCACTACATGAATTGTCTCATGCGATATCAGAGCCTCAATGAATGGTTCTATAAAACCAAAACTATTCTGGTTTGTCTGAGCATGAAGTTTTGACTGGACTATTAACATTGTATCGCCATGGTATGTAAAGTATGGGGGAGATTCGTCCAGACTACATGCAATTGCAAAATCGCTTATAGCCATGGCATATTCTCTACATTGCTTTAATAATATAAGAATAGATAGAAAAAATGACTCAATAAGATAAAAAACAATTATCTGGGTCTTCTCTTGTGCCATCGTATCAGGTTGATCTGCTAGTCACTATCGTTGTAAAGAAGCTTCAGTTCATCAAAACTTAGCTTTGAGCCAGATTCCAGCTTTTTCCTTGCCATTTCTTTTACCTTAAAGAGGGCATCCTGTGGAAGTCCAGGCCCATACTCGTGCATCTGTTTTTTCCTCATACTGGCCATGGCATCCAGTCGGCTGTTTATGGCATCAAACTTTGCAACTGTGTGGTCGTATCTTTCAAGATACAAGGCGCGCTCTGATGCAAGCTGACGCTTCGATTCATATGCCATGTCTATCGAATTATTTGCCTGCACGATTTCCTGCCTTATTGATTCGCGCTCCCTTTCAAGAATCTTCAGCAAGTCGTTTATTGCCGTAGCCTCTTTGTGAAGCTCTGATTGCTGGCTTTTGATTGTTTGGATAGCTTTGATAGCCTCTAGTTTCATGGTTGCTTCTTTGATCCTCGAAAGAATTTCGCCTTTTCCGCGTTCTCCTTTGAACTGTTTTTCCTCTATTAATTTTTGATCAACTTCAATAGCACGCAACAGATCCTCCTGCCTTTCTGCAGGAATTCTCGATTCCATCATACTGAGGAAATCCTTAGCTTGGGCGACCTTTTGACTGGTAATGAGAAGTTTAGAATTGCAATCATCTATTTGAGAGCGTATTTTCTTTGCTTTTTCTGACAGCGTATCAACCAGGTTCTTCTTTTCCCTGATCCTATTGTTAATAGCTTGCATCTGGTTTCTATCTATATTAATGACCTTATCGGTCAGATCCTTAAGCTCATCTGATAGCTTACGCTTTAGGTTGACAAGCCCGTCCCATCCAAGCTCTTCTATATTCTGAGTTAGGTGTCCTGCATCTCCTGTCAATTCTAGTTTCGCGTTGATTATGTCATAAAACGATGTCAAAGTATACTAATCTTACGCTTGTATGAAGCTTGGATTAGTCGTGTATGAATACGAACGCCTGTATCAAATTGATGACAATAAAATTACTCGGCTGTTTATGAATAACGCAGAGCGGTGTGCTGGATGTGCGAAAATCGGCATCGACACATGGAAATTCCCTCTTCACGAATGCCGATTTCTGATTTATTGCCTTAGTGAAAGCCAGCGAATTCAGCAAACTATGTGCGGCGGGATAAGCTTTGGTGTATATTTTTCCCTATAAGTTCCAAATTTACCGAATATATCTTGGGCGTATCCGAGTAGTTTAGACAGAATCGGGCTATAAATTGGTCATCTTTGGACTTTATCATGCTTGGATATAGCTATTCTTATATCCAAGCACAAGTGAACAAGGTCGTTGACACAAGCATATTGTGTAAAGTGTAAAGCAAAGAGAGACATGAAGGGGGAAAAGCAGGTAACAATGAAGAACGGACGGTCTGCCTTATCTGGAACATGTTCTGTATGCGGTACAAAGATGTTCAAGATAGGTGGAGGTAGCGGCGGCTCAAAGGCAAAGCCGGCGGCAAAGAAGGCTGTTGCCAAGTCAAAAGGAAAGTCAAAAAGTAAATCAAGAAGGTAACCCATGTTTTGCTAGGAAATTTCTTTTCTTTCCTAGCTGATTTTTTCTGATTTGATTTTATAAAGTCCACTTTTGATATTATTTCATCTTTTTATGCTTTGAATTTCGATATGCACTAGGGCCCCCTCCCCCTAGGGTGTATTACATGTTAAATATGACTTTTGGAGCAGGTAAGGGCAGCAATGACAGACAATAATATTTTGGAATTGGAAATTGAAGACATAGAAGGTATAGGACCAACTACTGCCAAGAAAATGAGAGAAGCTGGTGTCAATTCTGTTATGGAGCTGGCTACCGCAGTACCAGATGAGCTTTGTGCAGATATCGGTGGTTCAAAGGAGACCGCAGCTACGTTCATCATGGCTGCCCAAAAGTTTCTAAGGGAAAGCGGTGTGCTGGATAATGAATTTACTACTGCAGACGTAGAGCTTGAAAAGAGAAAATCCTTACTTCGCTGTTCCACAGGGGCCAAAGTTCTTGACGAACTGCTACGAGGGGGAATAGAGACTCAGGCTATTACAGAATTCTATGGTGAATTTGGAAGCGGCAAGAGCCAGATATGTCATACATTATGTGTTACATCCCAGCTTCCAGTGCAGGAAGGTGGGCTTGACGGCGGAGTCATACTGATAGATACAGAGGGCACATTTAGACCGGAGAGAGTCGATCAGATTGCAAGAAGTAGGGGTTTGGACCCAGAGCAAATTTTAAAGAGAATTGCAATATGTAAGGCATACAACAGTAGTCACCTTGAACTGATTGTCAAGTCGATAGGAAAGTACATTGACGACTTTAAGGCAAAGATGATAATAATTGATAGCGTTATTTCACTTCATAGAGCCGAATTTGCAGGAAGAGGAACACTGGCCGATAGGCAGCAGCGCCTTAACGGCATTATGCACAAATTGGTAAGGATCGCAGAAATATACAATGTCGCCATAGTGATCACAAATCAGGTACAATCATCGCCGGATGCCTTCTTTGGTGACCCAACAAAACCTGCAGGAGGGAACGTAATCGGGCACGCTTCAACATATAGGATATACCTAAAGAAAGCAGGCAATGATAGAATAGCAAGGATAATTGATTCGCCATACCATCCATATGCAGACGTCAGATTTACTGTTAACGAGAAGGGTGTTGATGATATCGAATCAGATTCACCCAAGACAAAGAGGGGAGCAAAAGACAAAGATAAGGATAAGGAAGACGAGGCTGACTAGAGAAGTACTCTTTCAGCCGCCTGTAATTTTTCCACATTGCCGCAATATTTGACCAACTGAAATAATTTTTCCCGAGACCTGCCATCCCTTATCGCATTTCTCGCGCATTCTATTCCGTCTTTAAAATCCGCTGCAACTTTGCCAACTACCAAAGCAGCAGAAGCGTTCAACACAACCATGTCTTCCTTTTCCCTGCTTGCCTTTCCATAAATAACCTTTAGTGTATCTTTAATTGAATTCTCTTTTGAATCTACTAAGAGATCTTGGGGTCTAACGATTTCCATGTTTACGGACTTTGGATCAATTCGTATTCGCATTGGCCGCCCTTTGTGTTTGTTGATCCAAATTACATCATTTTCACTTGTATTTGAAAGCTCATCAAAGCCATCGTGAGAATGCACAATCATAGCCTCAATTTCAGTGGAATAGAAGACAACAGCCATAATGTCCATAAGAGCCGGTTCAAAGACACCAACGACTTGAGCAGTGATATTGGTGCAAGGATTGCTCAGTGGACCAACTATGTTAAATACTGTTCTTATACCTGCTGCCTTTCTTGCAGCAGCTACATTTCTCATCGCAGGATGAAAGACTGGGGCAAAGAGGAAACCTAGCCCAATATCCTCTATACATGATCCGACTCTTTCAGGAGAGGAATTAAGGTCAAGGCCAACAAACTCTAGAAAATCTGCACTCCCACATAATCCTGAACTGGATCTGTTGCCATGCTTTGCGACCTTCACACCGGCAGCTGATGCAACTATGGCTGCAGCAGTACTTACATTGAACGACCTTATCGAGTCTCCTCCAGTACCGCAAGTATCTACAAGTGGTCCGTTTACCTTCGGTGATATTCTAACAGCATATTTTTTTATTGATTGAATGATGGATTTTATTTCCTCTGCTGTTTCACCTTTCATTGACAACGCAACAAGAAATGCAGTTATTGCAGCGTCTGAGCACCTTCCTTCGAGAATAGCATCAATAGCTCGAGTGATCTCGTCGTCCAAAAGATCGACTTTGTTGACAAGCTTACGGATTAGGGGCTGGAGGGCATAGGGTTGACTCACAAGAAATTACCTCTTCCACTTTATCTTTTTTCCTCTGCTTTTCATTTTATCTAGCAGATAATTTCATCTCTTTGCCATCGAGATAAAATTCAAAAGGATCTTTCTGCCTTCGCCAGTGAGAACAGATTCAGGATGGAACTGTACACCTTCGATAGGATATTTTTTGTGTCTGAGCGCCATGATTTCTCCGTCATCAACTGCCTTTGCAGTAATCTCCAACGAGTCTGGAATAGTTGAAGGATCAGCAACAAGTGAGTGGTACCTGGTTGCCTTGAAGGGATTTGCTACACTTTCAAAAAGCCTATCTGGAGAATACTCTATAATGCTGGTCTTGCCATGCCTTACCTTTTTTGCATTTATCACCCTTCCTCCAAACGCATGGAAAATCCCTTGGTGTCCTAGACAAACTCCAAGAATGGGTATAGTGGGACCAAGTTTTGTTATTACGTCTGTACATATTCCAAAGTACCTTCTATCGGCAGGATGACCAGGCCCTGGAGATATAACTATTGCATCCGGATCCATATCTCTAATTGAATCAATAGTGATCTGATCGTTGCGGACAACTGTAGGCTCGGCTTTTAATTCCCCTAATATCTGAGCAATATTGTATACAAATGAATCATAGTTATCTATTACAATTATCTTCACAGTGAGCCTGTCACTCCATTGAAATGGCTAGCAACTAGGGGTGATTGATATGCAGAGCCAAAAATAATCACCAGTCATCGCAGAGCCTCACGTTATTTTTAGCCTACAAGTGTATTTAAATCTAGTGCACATTTGAGATCCAACCAAATCGTTGGTGATATAGCATGTTGATCAACTGTAATTGAATGCCTCAAGACAGCAACAACAATTCCATGATGAATTCATTTGTACGTTTTGTTCTTGCTTTGGAAATATATATAAAATATGGAAACTATTCAAACTTGCCCAGTTTGTGATTTACGGTGGTCAAGATATTTGTTAACGGATACGGCAATATTGGCCGTCGTTTGGCATCAGCCTTTTCAGCTGATAAGGAAGTTCAGTTTATAGGAGTTGCAAAATATACAGTTGATGATAGAGTCAAGGAAGCACTTGAAAACAGATTCGGTGTCTATGTTCCAGAGCCATTGCTTTCCAAGTTCAAAGAGCAAGGGTACAAAGTTACAGGCACGATAGAAGAGGCCATTCGTCAGAGTGACCTTGTCGTCGATGCTGCAAAAGAAGGTGGAGGATTTGAAAACAAGAGGAACCTGTACGAGCCTATGGGAAAGGCGGCCATTTTTCAGGGGGGAGAAGAAAGACATGGCGATCATGCAGTAGCTGATATGATCCATAATTCCCGGGTCAATTACTCCAAGGCTGCGGGCAAGACTTATGTCATTCAGGGAAGCTGCAATGTCTCAGGCATGGGAAGGATAATGCAGCCTCTGATAGAAAATTTTGGCGATAAGATAAAAAGATATGATGTTTTGCTTGTAAGAAGATGGGCTGATCTTGAGGATTCAAAGGAAGTAAAGGATTCGATCGAATGGGATAGAAATCCCCACCATCAAGATGATGTCAAGGACTTTATTCCATCTGCAAACCTCTTTGTGGATGCTTACAAAGTTCCTTCGAGGATGATGCATCTTCACCAGATGACAGTCAGGTTCGCTGGATCTGCACCAAGCAAAGAGGAGATACTTGACGCATTTGATAGCGAGTTTGGGATCGCCATCTTGGGCTCTGCGAAAGGCACTGCTGATGTCAGGAAGAAGGCAATTCAGCTTGGATTTCCGCACGGTGATACTGGAATGGTGCATATTCATAGAGATGTCCTAAGAATTCAGGATGACATTGTCAAGATATCCTACTCTGACGACCAGACAGGAATGGTGATTCCCGAAAATCATATGTTGATGCAGTCAATGGTCTTCAAACGACCACGACAGGATGCATTGAAGAGGACTGATAACCTCTTCCAGATGAGCAAGAAGAAAAAAGTTCTTGAGGAAGAGTTCAAATAGACTTGGCTGGAATATATGAAGTGATATAGTCAGTGGTTATCAGTCCTCAGGCCAAATCTCGCTCCAAGCCTAAATCTCAAAATTCCTGCGCATTATGCGGATGTCCAATATCAAAACATAGCTTGGTGTCACTATGCCCAGATTGTATAAAGTGCGCAGACTGTTGCGTTGGTTTGGAAAAGATCTCCGATTGAACTAGGATGTCTTTCTTACTCTACCATCTTTAGAGTATCTGTTGTTGTGACAATTCCTATTACATTGGCTCTTTCACTTACAAGTATACATTTAGCAAATCTTACAAGTGGAATAAGGGCCTTCGCAGGAGTTGATACGTCAACTATGGGAGGAGGGGGGTCCATCACCTGTAGAACGGACATGTTTTTTACCTGAGTTTCGTCCTTTTCTACTAGCGCCTTTGCAAGACCGTCTTCTGTCAATATGCCTACAACCCTCGAACCATCAAATACAGGTAACTGGCTAATCGAATTCTTGCGCATGATTTCCAATGCCCTGTAGAGCTTTTCTCCACTGTGGACCGAAAGAAGTTGCCGACTGCAGATATCTCCTGCCTTCATGGATGACTTGCTTTCAAGCGAACCGAGAACCTCAAAAATTTTTCTTGCAGTTTCGTAACTTGGTCTACACCTGCCAGATTCTATCTGGTTTATCATCGATGTACTTATGCCTGTCAAGGCAGCAAGCTTCCTTTGGGTTACCCCAAGCCGAATCCTTGCCTGTTTTATGTACTCAAGTTTTGGGAACATCTTCTAAAATTTATTTGTAAATTGTTATTCTTTGCTTCTTATTTAACTTTGATTCAATAATGAGTGTATTTGATAGAGCTGTACTTTACAATGAAATTATAAACCAACCTGCTGTTAGAATGTAGCCTCTTGATATCCTTATATTATGTTTGAGAGAATTTTTTATTGTAACATTTTCGATGGATGAAAGAAGCTCAAATGGCAAGTGGAACTCTGTACAAAGATATCGGCTAGCCAAGACTCTGAATGATCTTTCTAGTATTTCCGGTCATGGGACAGAGCTTGTCACAGTCTATGTTCCACCAAGAAGACCCATATTTGAGGTGATCTCCCAGCTCAGAGAAGAGGCCGGAACAGCTTCTAATATAAAATCAGACCTAACTAGGACACATGTCCAAGATGCCCTCAGTAGGACAATCGAATATCTAAAGTTAGTCAAGGAAACTCCTGAAAATGGCATAGTAGTCTTCTGTGGCGCAATCCCGACAGGCAGGGGTTTCGGGACAGAAAAAATTGAGCTGAAGGCAATAATACCGCCAAAACCTGTTCAGATAAGCCTCTATAGATGCGACGACCATTTCTGGACAGATCACCTAAAGGATATGCTAAAGGATGATAAGGTCATGGGGGTCTTATCTATCGATACTCAAGAGGCTGGAATTGGTATACTTACAGGCGATAGGTCAGAGCTAGTCGATTCCCTTACCTCTGGGGTTGCGGGAAAACATCGACAAGGTGGACAATCAGCACGAAGGTTTGAGAGATTGAGAGATAATGAACTCAATGAATACTATCATAGGGTTGCTGATCACGCCAAGAAAGTCTTTATCGATCAGTATAGCGTTAAGGGTCTCATAGTTGGAGGACCGGGACCTACTAAGGAGAACTTTTTAAAAGAAGAATATCTTGACTACAGGCTTCAAAATAACGTTGTTGCTGTACTGGACACCTCATACTCAGGAGAAGAAGGAGTCCGGGAAATAATAAACAAGGCACAAGATCAAGGTGTGCTTGCAGATTATAGGCTAATGGAAGAAAAAAAAATAGTCAAGAAATTCATGAGTGAAGTGCATTCAGGAAGGGGGCTTGGAATCTATGGTATTTACGATGTCATAAATAATCTGCAATCCGGACTTGTCGATACTGTTGTTGTTACTGATGATATTAGCTATCTGCAGCTTCTGGTAAAATGTAGAGTTTGCGGCAACATTCAAGAGAAAATTGTCGATAGACCTAGTCTGATTGCTTCAAAGCAGGAGCTTAGCTCAAAGCCATGCCCTAAATGCAATGCGTCAGATTATGATATCGCTGAGAAAGACATTGTGGATTATCTGGAGGAGCTAACCCTGATGACTGGAAGCAAGCTTGAAGTCATTTCGGGCAAGACTGAAGAAGGTGCCCAGCTTGCAAGCTTGGGAAGAATTGGCGCAATATTGCGTTTCAGGCCATCATAAAATAGTCCAAAGCCTGCACTGGCCGTCATACCGAGACTGAGCGTGGATAACAACCAATTAAGTCAAGATTAGATAAAGTAAAATTAAAAGTCTATAATCAGTTTTTGCAGACACATTCTTCTATCTCTTTGTGACAGCCAAGACAGACTACAATACTGCTGCATCCAAGTGGCGTACAGGCTTCAAAGGTCCTTGTATCATTACCACAGGTACATTTTGTCACATGTCAGGCTGGATGCAACAATAATAATACTTTTGCTGTTTCAATCAGTATATGAAGTAAGAGTCAGGGCAAATGACAAATTGGTCAACAATAATTCGACAAGTAATAAATAAAGGTAGATAAATATCTCGTCATTGACGAGATGACAACAGAGCTTAAGGTACACCCATCATTTTTCAAAGAATTTGCCACAAAAACATGGGTCTCACCCACCGAAATTGTAAAGGAACTTGTAGAGAATGCGTTCGATGAGGATGCGACAAAGGTGCTTGTTTCAGTTTTAAAGAATGGTTCGATAGTTATTGAAGATGACGCAGGAATGGACCAGGCCGGTGTAGAGAAGTTTCTGCTTTTAGGTTCACCACACAAGAGAATCGAATCAATTTCTCCACGATTCAAGAGAATAAGGACCGGAAGATATGGAACCGGAAGACTTTCATTTCTTACATCATTTGAGAGCATGAAGATAAAGACCAGACGAGGCAACTTTAGCAAATCAATTGTCATTGACGCTACTGCTCTTGACAAGCTGTTCACTGGTAATGCCAGTCTGGCTGAATTGAAGGAAAGTCCGCTCAGACGTGATGGCACGGAGCTGACAATGTCTGGAGCGAAAATGGAAATCGATGGTCTAAAGCTGACTAAAGAGATCCGTAAGCTTGCCATCCTAAGGCAGCCAATGTTTGAAGTTTACGTCAAAGAAGCAGAATCATTCAAGGAGTGGGATTTTGCAGGTGCCCAGATAATCAGGGCTCCGGACATACAGGGACATAGAATACCTGTAAATTTGGAAAATGGAAAAATTTCTGGAGAAATCATTATTGCAAGAAGACCACTTTCAGATGAGGAAAGGGGGATCGCAGTAATGGTTGGAAACCACATTGTAACTCGAAGCAACTTTGGATTTGATACAAAATTAAACAGAGTTACCGGGTATGTGAGGTGTGACTCTTTAACTTCTCGATTCGCGGATAAATCAGCGCTCATTGAAGACGATGAATATTTCAAATTTAATCAAGCAATGAAAACATTCGTTATTGACACAATCCTTCCTAGCCTTACTGAATATGAAGATGTACTAATTACCCGTGAAGAATCAAGGATTTACAGAGAGATAGATAAAGTTCTCGGGCAGGCGCTTGTTGAAACTCTCGAGACTCAGGAAGAGGTACAAGGCTATGAAATGGTGGACATCCAAGAAGTGATCAAGCAGCCATCACCAAAACCCTCTGATGAAACCGAGTTGAGAGAGAAAGCTATTCCAATGCCAACCTCTACTGTAGACGAAAAGTTAGGAAGTGAAAGTGATTTAATAAACGAAGGTCGTGACGCCAGACCTTCTGCATCAATTGCAGATGCCTCAGGAACAAGTCATTCCGAAAGGATTATTCGAGAAACTCTTCAAGGACTTGAATCAGAGCAAAGACAGGACACATCTGGAGATACCTCTACAGGATCTAATGAAGCAATTGAAATTGTTGATGAAAAACAGGCAGATGGCACCTTAATTAGAACCAGAAAGATAAGAAGACCTGTTGTCAAAAAGACATTTGCCTTAAAGAAGATAGGTTACAAGGTGATTCCATATGAAGATGAATCCGATTCAAGATATAGTTTCACAAATGAAAACGTGGTCTTTGTTAACAAAGCTAATTCAACTTATAGAGCAGAGTCAGCAAGGGGAGACGAATTTCTTATGCGGCATATCATCAGCATTGTGGCAGAGGCTATTGCGGAAGCTAAGCATCCAGAGGGTAAGGAAGCACTTGAACTTCAAAACAGACTTGTTGCAGAAGCAATCCGCATTCATGACTATTCTGTAATGAAAAAGTAATAACCTGTTCCTCTGAAATGTCGCAGCCTAAAAACAGGATGATATAAACAAGCAGAACGGGATAGACCTGTGCTTACAAGAGGATCTCTGGCCTATGACTTGTCTGGGAACATTGTGTAGAGATTGGTATAATTTCCACCTTGACTTCAATAGAAACGACTAAATCTAACTGATATCTGGATATAGCTCAAGTATATGGCCTTTGAATTTATGCCGGGCGCTACTGCTGTTGGAATATCCTATGATGCAGGAGTTGTATTGGCAGCTGAAAAGCGAATATCGTTTGGAAATTTCGTAGTAAACAAGAATATCAAAAAGACATTTCCTGTGACAGACCATGTCGGTGCAGCCTGTGCAGGTATGGTTGCTGATATGCAGGTACTTGTGAGGCAGACAGGAGCACTGGCAAAAATTAGGCGTCTTGAAACAAGGCGAAATGTCCCCCCTAACTCTATTGCAAAACTGATGTCTGTCATAATGTTTGAGAGACGATACTTTCCGTTGCTAACACAAGTCATCGTAGGCGGTGTCGAGACTAAACCAGAGATTTATACTCTCGATCCATTAGGCTCTGTTCTCCCAGATGACTATGCAGCAGTAGGCACTGGAGCGGAAATGGCACTTGGTATACTCGATGCAGAATACAAAACAGACATGTCAGAGCAAGATGCTAAAGAACTGGCACTAAGGTCCATAAGGTCTGCTATTCAGAGAGACGCTGCAAGTGGAGATGGAATTGATGTCCTTTACGTTACAAAAAGTGGGCCGCGCGAGGAGACGTTTACGTTCAATCAGTTCCAAAAGTAGCCCCCCTCAATCGTGACACATCAAATTCCAGCACTGCGGTAATTTACTGCTCAATGGTTCAATACTTGCCTTGATCTATTTTTACGATTCTAGTAACAATCAACGCTCGAATTATCAGCTGGCCGTCACTTTAGTGAATTTGCTTGTACATCTCCCAAAAAATATCGCCAATATAATGAAGTGTGTTGATAACATACCCTTTTTGCATATTCATAATGGTATCACTATTTTCAATTGCTGTTCCCACAGCTAATGCCTTCGCATGGACTTGATCCCTTACCAATACAATATCACCCTTTTTAAAAGCCGAAAAGTTTGTGATTCCGGGTCTGGTGACCTTTGCTCCATTGCAAATGAATTTTACGGCGCCCATATCTATGCTAACAGAAGGGAAGTGCTGGAGAACTTCGCTACTTCCAAGAAAAGGAATGATTACCTGCTGTCCTTTATCAAAAGTTTCAACAGCGATAATGTTGTCTGAAACAAGAAGCCGCTTGCTGTCTTCAAGGTCGTATGCCTTTAGGCTTTTTATGTTAGTGGGCAAGCCCTGCGGCCAATTTGCTTTAATTTTCTGTACTGTTTCAGAAATTTCCCTTTTAGATAAGAAGGTTACCTTCAGATTCAAATTGCACCTGAAGCTGAACTAGCATTGGTCCAAATGGTGTGGGAGTGCCGTTCGATATGCAACAATATGTTTTTTCACGATTCACTTATTTACTTTACCTTACATTAAACTGGTGAAGAAATCACGAGTCAATCTTTGGTGCAATACGATTCTGAATTCGAATAACCAAGACTGAGGGTTAGTTACTATGTTCGAAAACATGGTCTCTTATTTCTATGAGGTCTCTGAGGATTGCGCTTGCTGTCTCGATTCCTCCAGCTCCTCTGCCGATAATTGTCTGTTGTCCTGAGTGTTCTGAAGAAAAAGATACTGCGTTTAATGTACCATTTACGCAAATGGGGTCTATCTTGGGCACTTCTGTCGGCTTTACATCAAGCCGCTTGTTATTGCATGCTGCAATTAGCTTTATGGCGCTATTATTCTGTTTGGCCTTTTTGACATCGGATAGCTTTACATCGCTTATACCTCTTCTATCTACGTCCTTCATGGTCACTTTCATGCCCATTATCCAGTTTGCCATGATTACCAGCTTGGCAGCTGCATCATATCCATCGGTATCGAGAGATGGAATGGCCTCGGCATAGCCTTTCTGCTTCGCATCGTCTAGAGCACTATCGTAAGTCAATCCCTCTTCCATCTTACTTAGAATATAATTGGTTGTCCCATTCAGAATTCCTCTAAAGGATGTTATCCTATCACCTTTCAGACATCGCTTCGCAAATTCAAGTATCGGTGTTCCTCCTCCGACCGTCCCGCTGAACCTAAACATCACACCATTATAGTTTGCAAGCTCCATCAGAGAAGGGAAGGCAAGAGCAAGAGGTCCCTTATTCACGCTTATAATATTCTTGCCCGTCCTCATAGCAGATATGATGTGAGTCATACCCGGTTCTCCTCCTTCAAGATTAGTAGGAGTAGCCTCAAGAACCACTTCAGCATCAACATTTTCTATTATTTGCATTGGATCAAATTTTGAACCTGCTTTGTCATAAAAAGCCACGGTACCTTTGGATTTCTTGGCTTCCAAAAGGCGCTGCAAGTTCAGACCAGCAGGAGAAATGGCACATCCGCCCTTGTCCACACATGCAACTATTCTAGGCTTGATGCCATGTTCACTATACAGCTCTGCCGATCGTGACAAGAGCAATTTTGCGAAGCTTTGCGCAACAACACCAAAACCAATTACTATTAATCGCAACTTAGGCTCCGCTATTGCATAATAATTCGGGGTTTATATATTTGAACGACCAATAGCAACGAAATTCTGTTAGTCGTTTTCATGCATAGACCCTGCAATGGTGCTTGGTAGATAAGTTGGTTAATTGATTGCGCCATTTGTAGCAAATGATTTATTCTTATGATTTCTTAAGTCAGCTCAGTTTGCTTCAAATGCAAAGGATCATGTGCGGCAGGATTGTTTGATAGTATTGCAATAATTAGTATTCTAATAGCTCTCGGTGTTGGAGCAGGCACCCTTGGCTCATTAGTTGGCGTGGGAGGAGGAATAATAATGGTTCCAGTCCTGACGTACATGGGATTTTCGCCTTCTCAGATTGCCAGCACAAGTCTTCTTGCTGTTACTTCCACAAGTGCTTCTTCGACGTTGGAATACGCAAAGCAAAAGAGGATTGACTATAGCACAGGCCTGAAGATGGCAATTTTTGCAATTCCTGGATCTGTCCTAGGAGCCTTTCTTGCCGGATTGATATCGTTAGAGTCGTTCAAACTCTATTTCGCCATACTGCTAATTCTTACCGGTATATACTTATTGTATAGAAATTCTGCAAGGGCAAAAACAGCATATGATGGTCAAGCCGATGTCACAGTTCCGGCAAAACCCTCTTCTTTATCGTATCTACTCATGTTCGCTGGTACTTTTTTCTCCGGAATCATCTCAAGCCTTTTTGGTGTTGGTGGTGGCATAATATTTGTACCTATGATGTTATTGATATTTGGGATGAAAATGTTTAGAGCTGCGCCTACTTCCCAATTCATAATTCTCATTTCTTCACTATCTGGATTTTTTACACATGCCTTTCTAGGACATCCAGACTATGTTCAAGCCCTGTCACTTGCTGCTGGTTCGTTTGTAGGTGGACAGCTTGGTGCTAGGATTTCAAAATCTGCAAAGGAGAGTCTGCTGCACAAGATTCTGGCATTTGCGCTCGTAGGGGTTGGAATAAGGTTCGTGGTAGAGTGGCTCTATACTGTCCTCAAGTAGAAGCGACTGTTGCTTCCAGTACTACCTGCAGGGCCAAGAAGATGATCAAGCTTGATTTAACATTACAATGTCAAGATATGGACCTTGATTCATCGATATAAAATATTGTTTCATTTCTATCTGATGCTGAGCCAGAGAGCAAGCTAACCACCGAGCTTGATAGTTTTCGAGCATCAGGTTCTGCCCCTTCAATATTGCCTGAAAGTACAAGGAATAGGCGTATATTAGAGCCAAGCACGTCGCCAAGCTCTTGATTTACCGTAGCTGTATAGGGGCGCAAGGCACCTCTGAATACATCTGCCCTTGCCCGGATCATGCCTGAAATCTTTTTGCCTACTGGAGCATCAGGTCCGACTATGACGACAATACCCTGTGAGCCCTTGTATTTTGCAGGGTCCTCTATTGCGCCTTCAGGCGCCATGGCATTTACTGCTTCCTTAGTAATAAGAGCTGGAATGTAAATAAAATTCTCGACGAGCATATCCCATCGTCTTCTGTCGAGAGAAGAAAGCGGTACATTATAGTCGTATTCTCCTGTAAAGTGGACTACTCCGTCAATGCTGCCAAATTTGGCCTTCGCTGACAACATGATCTCCCTCATACTCTTTTCGTCCAAAAGATCAGCTGATTGGACTGTTGGCCAGCCGAAGGCTTGGCCAGATGATTGTTTTCCGCTGACAACCAAGATATGTTTTGCCCCAGCTTCCTTGATAGAAGTGAGAGTCTGGTTAATGCGTTGATAGTATCTCTCAGACACGTTAGATATAGTCACGATGATCACTTTATTTCCAAGATCAATGTGGGTATTACCAACAGAGGTCGCGACTGCTGGTCTAACTGGATAAAAGACCCTGTCATTTGGTATAACCTTGCCATTAACCAGATTTCCAATTTTATCTTCTGATAGATTCAACACCATTTCGGCGACATTTTCCTGCGTCAGAAACTGACCATCCACGATCATCTTGCTGGTATTATTCTGGATCTTCTCTGCAATATCCTGTATCTTTGATAGCATACCTTCTATGGTCTTGTCCAGTCTATCAATTTCCGCCTGCGACTCTTGCCCATGTGATTTTGCAATTCCTGTCGCAATTTCCCTTATTCCCTTGGAGGTGGTCTCTTCGGATTCGCCCAAGAGTGGAAGGGCAAGGCTAGCCGCCTTCTCAATTTCTACTGAATTTAGTCCGGGATAGCCGCCAATTCTGAGAAATTCTGCTGCTGCCTTTGGATATACTGTTTTGTATATCCTATCAGAGTGAACTGGTCCTGGATTTGTGGCGACGGACACGATCCCTCGCTGCGCAAGCTCCCATGCAAGAGCCTCAGTTAACCTATTCTTGGCACCCTGAGCAGCAGTATACGGGGTCCTGAACCTGTAGGGTCTCTGCTCATAACGATTCTCCTCGGAAAAGAATGTTGAAATGGTTATTATTCTACCACCTGTTTGCATAGCATCCAATCCACTTATAGAAGTCCAAAATGTTCCCGTAAGATGAATTGCCACACAATCTCTAAAGTCATTAACTGTGGCGTTTGTAAAAGTCTTAACCGGGCCAGAAACACCCGCATTGTTTACGATGATATCGACGCTACCGAATTCTTTTTTGATCTCTTCAAACATTGTGCTTATGCCATGCTCATCCGCCACATCAACACCTGGAAACACTCGCACTCTACCAGTAGAGCCTGATTTTCGCATAATCTCGCTTAGTATATCTGCTGTCTGAACTAGGGGCTCCTTTCTTCTGCCAAGGATTACGACATTAGCTCCATTCTCTGCAAATTTCTTTGCAATGGCCTGTCCAATTCCCGTTCCACTGCCGGTTACCACAACTGTCTTGCCACTAAACCTCAAAGAACCAGAGGTAGCTTTACTACTCAACGAACTTGGCACATTTGCACCGTTATTAAAGTTAACTTTGAATTATCTGTATCTATATGACCAACGACGATACACCTGAATCATTTTCTATGCATGCCCTTGGCGGCTCTTTCAAGGTATTTTTTTGCCCCAATCTTCTCAAGCGACAGTGACTTTCTTAGTACTTCAGATTCAAGATTCTGCCTGTATTTCTGAACGCTGTTTGATATAATAGGACTGCTAATTCCGAGAATCTCGGCCGCAAGAATTCCTGCATTCTTTGCCCCGTTGATTGCCACAGTGGCCACAGGGATTCCTGATGGCATCTGGACAATAGATAAAAGAGAATCCAGCCCGTCGAGGCTTGTAGTCTTGATAGGAACTCCTATTACAGGTAGAGGTGTAAGGGAGGCCACAATTCCGGGAAGGTGAGCAGCTCCACCAGCGCCAGCAATTATCACCTTCAAGCCTCTGCCCTTAGCCTGACTTGCGTATGTTACCATTCTCTTGGTAGTCCTATGTGCTGAAACAATAGTGATTTCATACGGAATCTTGAAAAGGTCAAGCATTTCAGCAGCTCCATTCATGATTTGCAGGTCCGAGTCACTTCCCATTATTATACCGACAAGCGTGCCTTTGTTCAGATTATTTCACCTGCCGCCAATAGCCCTGTCTACCTTTATCATCTCTCTTGCGGCCTTTGCTCTTTCAATAGCCTTGCCTAAGCTACTTGCTGTCGCAGTAATGTGCCCAAGCTTGCGTCGGTACTTTGAGATCTTTTTGCCGTATATGTACAACTTTACTCCTGGAACTGCACAGATCTTTGAAACGCCTTGTATATTGTAAGGACCGTCAATGCCATCAGGGCCGAGAATGTTGACCATTACAGCTGGTGATAAAAGCTCCGGTTTTACGAGTGGCAGCCCCATCACTGCACGCAGGTGCTGTTCAAATTGGGAGATCGAACATGCTTCATTTGCATAATGGCCAGAGTTATGGGGTCTTGGAGCTATTTCATTTACCATGACCTTGTTGTCCCTTGTAACAAACATCTCGACTCCAAATATTCCAGGACTGCCAAATGCACTTGCCGTCTTGGTTGCGATTCTTTTGGCTTGACCTTGAACGCTTGAGGAAATTCTTGCAGGCACAATTGTAGTATCTAAAATGCTGTTCCTGTGTATATTTTCAGCCACTGGAAAAGATTCTATCTGACCTTGGATATTTCTTGCTACCATTATGGATATTTCCTTACTGAAGGCCACAAACTTCTCAAGCATGCACTCTTTTCCTGCAAAGTATTGAAGTGATCTGCTGATATCGTCTTTTGAGGCTATGATAAAGTTGCCTCTCCCGTCATACGAGTCCTCACAGGCCTTGAGCATTGCAGGGTATCCATACTCTTCACAGAGACCTTCAAGTTGTGACTCAGACGTTACAAGTGCAAATTCTGGAACTGGTATGCCGTTTTCTCTCAGAAACAATTTCTGTCGGTACTTGTTTTGGACTATTTTGAGGACATGAGGAAGAGGAAATATGGGATATTTTTGTGATTCCAGCTCCTTCAGGGCTGCAGAGTTTGCTAGCTCAATCTCATATGTGACAATATCGGACATAGATGAAAGCTTCCTTATCGCATTTTCATCTTTGAAATCAGCCACGATCTGATCATCGGCAAACGAAGACGCGGGGCAGTCCTTTGTGGGATCCAGAATAACAACCTTCAAAGACATGCGCTTTGCTTCATGGGCGATCATCTTGCCTAGCTGACCTCCACCGATTATTCCTACGCAAAGAGGGTCAGAAGGAGATAACGTATCAAGTGCCAATACTCTTTATCATGTTTGGATTCCATGTAATATAATTAAAAAGGTTTTGAAAAGAACTGAACATGCACCAATGTGACTCAACAATGAACAAGAATAATTTTATTTGAGCCAAGGGATGAACTTTTCATGAGGTTACTTCGTAGAGGTAAAGTAAAGGATATCTATGAGCTGGACGATGGCAAAAATATACTCTTCCATTTTTCAGATAGGATTTCAGCTTTTGATATCAAAATGTCAACGCCAATTCCAAGGAAAGGAGAGGTACTCTGCAAATTTGGAGAATTCTGGTTTAATTCTCTTGGTACAAGACATCATATGATAAAGGTCGTAGATAAGGACAAAATGCTAGTTGAAAAACTGAATATGATTCCCGTTGAATGTGTAGTAAGAGGATACTTCTACGGAAGCCTTGTCGAAAGGTACCGGAGTGGTATTGATCTCGATCTACCCAAAGAATTCAGTCCTGTGCTGGCAACAAAGCTACCGAAGCCAGTTTTTGATCCTACCACAAAGTCCGAAGAGCATGATAGGCCAACAAAAGCACAGGAATTAACATCATCCAAAGTTCTGTCAAAGGAAGAATATGAATACTTGGAGGAGACCAGTATTTCGCTTTACAACAGAATGGCCAAAGTTGCCAATGGAGCCGGGTTCATAATGGCAGATGTCAAATTTGAATTTGGCCGCAATAGTGCTGGCGAAATAGTGCTTGGAGATTCGCTAGGACCTGATGAGTATCGTCTCTGGCTTGCATCTGATTATGTGCCAGGTCGTGTTCAGGAAAGCTATGATAAGCAACTTTTGCGAGATTGGTTAATAAAAACAGGTTTCAAAGATCGAATTGATACCTTTGCACTGGAGGGAAGAAAACCTGATGCTCCCGTGATTCCAATTGAGCTTGTAAACAAGCTGAGTCAGAGGTATATTGCTGCATATGAGAGAATAACAGGTTCTCGCCTATAATACATCATACCAAACCGAGCATACTACTCTGCAGTAATTCTAAATATTCCAGCACTATTGCTATTCTGAAGCGCACTTATGATAGTTCTTGGTATGTCAGAAGAGGCACTGTCGCAGCCTACAGATGCCGTCCTAGGACATGCAAAATGTGTCCTGCGAATAACTATGTCATGTTGATTTGTAAGCAAAAGTCGTTCGTCGCCGGTTCCTCTGACCGTAAATGTCTCGTCACCTGCCATAATTTCTATAATTATGGTAGAATGGCATTGCCTGAGTCTGGCCTTGAGACTTTCGCTGAGATCCGAGCAGGCTTTATTTGCTCTGACGCCAATAATGCAGTCTCCTCTAAGGCTGAGGTGTTTGTCCTTGGTTATCTCGATTGTCTTGGTGTGTAAGGATCGAACATTTGAATGTCCGTAAAACAACACTTCATCCTGAACCATGCTGGAATTTGATTACATAGTATTGCAAGTGTCAAATTAACCTACCGGGGATAAATGCTGTTACTTATTGAACAACTAGACAGTTTTGTAGTACGGTATTTGAACTACCAAGAATAAGAAGGTAGACTTAAATTAAACGTTACAAAAAATTAAAGTGAATTGTTACCAGCAGCGGCAGGATATGATCGAGCTATTACTGTATTCTCTCCTGATGGAAGGCTGTACCAGGTCGAATATGCAATCGAGACAGTTAGAAGAGGAACACTGGCGATCGGAATAAAGAGTAAAGGCGGTGTTGTATTGGCAGTAGAGGAGAAAGCAAGGAAACTGCAGATTTCGAATGTGACGCAAAAGATATTTCAGGTTGATGATCACATTGGAGTCGCGGCAGCAGGATATATCCCTGATGCAAGAACGCAGGTTGACCATGCGCGATTCTTTGCTCAGAGTAATAGACTGATCTACGACGAGCCTGTTGACGTCGAAGGGGTAGCAAAAAACTTGGCCGATATGGCCCAGCAGTTCACCCAATATGCAGGTGTTAGACCATTTGGGGTAGCCTTAATTCTAGCCGGAGTAGACAAGAATGGTGCCGAGCTCTTTCTGACTGATCCAAGTGGAACCTATATCGGGTACGATGCAGTGGCTATTGGCGCAGGGAGTGATCAGGTTACCGAGTTTCTAGAGAAATCCTACAAACCGGATATCTCGCTTGAAGAAGCAGCGGCGCTTGCAATAGAGTCAATTTATCTTGTGAGCGAAGATAAGACAGGTACACGACACGTCAAGATGGCAATAATCGATAATATTGTCAAAAATATGCGCAAAGTTGAGGATCAAGAGATAGAAAAATATGCGGCAGTGGCAAGGGAAAGGGCCGCCAGGAAGAGCGGTTAGGTCACATTACGCCACTTTCCTTTCCTTCATCAGTTCTTTTGTATTTTTAAGCACAGCTCTTCCTTGCTCATGTTTTCATTTGGTAAAATTAATTTAAGGAGTATGTGTTGCATTCTGATATGGTAGTCAGACTTGGGTCGAGGGCTCCAGAGCTCAAGATCTCTGAATGGGTTCAGGGCCGGCCGACCTCACTGGAGAATGAGCGCGGAAACGTTGTACTTGTAGAAGTTTTCCAAGTCAACTGTCCTGGCTGCTTTCTGTATGGTATTCCCGAGGCGATAAGCTTGTATAAAGAATACCGAGAAAAAGGACTCACTGTGCTGGGGATGGCAACTGCATTTGAGGATTTTGACAAGAATACTGTCGAGAATCTTCGCAAATTGGTGACCACCGGCGAAGTAATCGGTGAAACACTCAACGCCCTTGCGTATGCTGGACAATTGCGCGAAGGGAACAAGCTGCCATACAAGATACCTTTCCCTGTAGGCATGGACTATCTCAAAAAAGAGGACGGTGCCCTGACCGAAAGCCGTGTGGCAGACTTTATAGAAGCTAATGTTCCCGATTTTCGTTCGTACAGCGAAAAGGACCGACAAGTGCTCATTGGAAGGGTAAAGGAATATCTTAAATCAAAACAATATTCTGCACAAACTTTTGAAACCTATGCACTAAGGGGTACGCCATCTGTCATACTTGTGGATAGAAAGGGAATGTTACGAGCCACGTACTTTGGCTCCAGTGGCTCGCTTCACACTGCCATAGAGCAGCTGTTAGCAGAATAGGCGTATGTGGGCAGTTAGGTAAATGACACAGACTACAGTTGCAAATAATTCAAGACCAGCATTGCCCCATATCTGGGTTGCAATTCCTGATTCCTGCCTTTCTGATGAGCAGACAAAGCGTGATAAAAGCGTCAAGGTTTCGCAGATTGCACGTGCGTGCTCAATATTTAGAACGGAAAAGATCTTTGTTTACAAAGATCCCCTTTCAAGTATTGAAAGACGTGACCCTTTGCTTCTTAAGACAATCCTTCGCTATCTTGATACCCCACAGTACCTGAGGAGAATTCTGTACCCAAAGATGGACGAGCTCGAATACGCAGGCATGCTTCACCCAATAAAGGCACCCCACCATAGGCCACTACAGGACATAAGGAAATTCAAAATAGGTGATACGCGTCCAGCTGTACTGGTAAATGCCAAAGGCAAGTTATTTGCAGAAGCCGGACTTGGTTCACCTATTCCTTTTGAGGGATCTGGTTTTGAAGGCAAGAAAATTAATGTCAAATTCATCTCAACATTTCCTGACCTGCAGGTATCAGAAGCTAAAGAAGAGGAAATTAGAGAATATTGGGGATACCAAGTAAGAGAGGCGCAATCTCTTAGCAAGTTACTAAAAAATATGGAAGGTACAGAAGTTATTATTACATCTAGAAAAGGCATCCCATTTGCAAAAAAAGAAAATCAGTTTTTAGAAAGTGCAAAATCAGCAAAGAATCTTTTGGTTGTCTTCGGAGCTCCAAAGTACGGGATACAAGAAATTCTGGCAAAAGAGGGAAGCAATACAAGGTCCTATCAGTTTGTTGTAAATATGTTTCCAAATCAAGGCACAGAGACTGTCCGAATGGAAGAAGCACTGCTTGGCAGCCTGGCGATTTTAAATAATACAATATCGAAATTAGATCATTGATTTTGTGGATTGTTTACAGGAAAAGAATCGATGCTTCCAAGTTCAAATAACTTATTAAAGGGAGTGTAAGAGTCAACATCCAGTATCTGATCTATGGGTCATCGTAAATATAGCGCCCCAAGAAGGGGCAGTATTGCTTTTCGGCCAAGAGCTAGGGCCAAGAGTCTGGAAGCCAGAGTGCGAACTTGGCCTGAAATGGCTTCCTCTGACAAGCCTTCTCTTATGGGGTTTGCCGGCTTCAAAGTCGGCGGAATTCATGTCTTGACCATAGACGATCGTGAGAAAACCCCTAATTTTGGCAAACAGTTGCTGAACCCGTGTACTATTATTGCAACTCCTCCTCTGAAAATCATTGGAATACGTGGTTACAAAAGTGACGTTTACGGAGACCATGCCATATTTGATGTCTACGCGAGAGACACACCAAAAGAACTGGCTAGAAGGTTCATAGTCAAATATACAGAGGATTCAATCGCAAAGGCTGATTCTCTGATTGGGAAAGCAAGTTCGGTCATGGCTATAGTTGCAATATCTCCACATGATATCAATATCTCACAGAAAAAACCATTTGTATTCGAAATCGGAGTCGCAGGAAAGGACTTGAAGTCAAAATACGAATACCTGAAATCCATACTCGGTAAGGAGCTAAAGGTCTCTGATGTCTTTCAAGTTGGGCAGAATGTAGATGTTTCTGGTATCACAAGAGGGAAAGGGGTAGAGGGTCCGATTACGCGATTTGGAGTCAAGAGAAAACAGCACAAATCGAGAAAGAGTGTGCGTGCTGTAGGAACATTAGGTCCAATCTCTCCTGCTGTAGTCATGTACACTGTTGCAAGACAAGGACAGAGAGGATTTCACCAAAGAACAGAATACAACAAGAGAATACTTATCATGTCAAATACAGAAAGAGATTCCCAAGACCAAGGTCAAAGGGCAGGATCGATTAACCCATCAGGCGGATTCAAACATTTTGGCCTTGTAAGGGGAGATTATATGGTTCTGAGAGGATCGGTTCCGGGCGTTCCAAAACGGCTTGTCAAGTTGAGGCAGCCAATTAGAAATGTTCCAAAGAAGATTCTTGAACCCAAAGTAATAGAGGTAGTGGTTCAGTAAGATGGCAGTAAGCAAGGTTGTAGGTGTGGATGGATCAAGTCAAGGCGATATTGAGCTTCCTCCTGTGTTTGATACACCATATCGCCCCGAAGTGATACACAAAGTCTATGTTAATTTGCTTTCTCATTCTTTTCAAAGACAAGGCAGATACCCAGCTGCAGGAGAGATGGTCAGTGCAGAATCTAGAAACACAGGGCTTGGAATAGCCAGACTTGCTAGAGCAAGGGGCGAGGGCTTCCCCAGAGCGGGACAGGCTGCCGGTGTAGCTGGAGTTCGACATGGAAGAGTGGCTCATCCGCCAGAATCTTGGAAAAATATTTACAAAAAAATAAATGAAAAAGAAAAGAGGCTTGGTCTCTGCTCTGCAATAGCTGCAACCTGTAGAAGAGATCTGATTGAAAATAGAGGCCACAAGCTCGGAAAAATCTCTTCGCTGCCGATAGTTGTTTCAAATGAGATTGAATCAATTACAAAAACAAAACAGTTGATAACTATTCTCAATGTAATTGGTATAGGAGATGACCTGACTAGGGCTCGTGTAACGCGGAAAGCGCGTTCGGGAACTGGCAGACGAAGAGGTAGGCCAGCTCGTTCAGGAACAAGCGCTCTTTTGGTAGTGGGAAGCGGGTCAAAAGTAGTTGCGCTTTCCAGATCGATCTCTGGCATAGATATAAAGACAACCAAGGAACTGAGCGTTCTTGATTTGACTCCTGGTTCGAAACCTATTCGCTTAACTATTTTTTCCGAAAATGCAATAGGTGAGCTAAAGAACTTGCAAGCCCCGTTGCACAGAATAATGGAGATGATAAGAAGCAAATGAGCGACAAGACCGGCAGCAAAAAAGATACAAAGGGCATGTCGACTGAGGACGCAAGTGCCATAATTCTCGCACCGTATGTTACTGAAAAGACGTTTAACCTTATAGAAAGAGAGAATAAGTTGACCTTTATTGTCAATGAAAGAGCTTCTAAGAGAAGGATCATTGAAGCATTAAGAATACTCTATGAATCTGAAGCAATAGAAGTCAATACTGCGCGAACAATTCAGGGTAAGAAGGCATTTGTAAAGTTTAAGGCAGTAGAAGGTGCAAGAGACCTTGCAACCAAGCTTGGCCTAGTGTAACGGCAAAAGAATTGGAGCAAAAGAGCATGAATAGCCAGAGCCACCGATCACATTTCTCGTTAGATTTAAAAGTAGTATTATGCGCGAAAGGTGAATGATATAGTTGGTCCGTGAATTCAAATTTAAGGGCTACTCTCAGGAACAGCTACAGACCATGTCTGTTGAGAATCTGCTTCCGCTTTTGAACTCGCGACAGCGCAGGTCGCTTGACAAGAGAGTAGGAAAATATATGAACGATGAAAAAAGAAAGCTGCGCGAAAAAGTAAAACTGGCTCGTGAGGGTAAGCTAAAGGGCCAATTGAAAACGCATGTTAGGGATATGATTATACTTCCAGACATGACTGGCCTTACAATTTATGTTCATAATGGAAAAGAGTTTTCACAGGTAAATATCAAGCCAGAAATGGTTGGTCATTACTTGGGAGAATATGCGATAACAAACAAACGTGTCCAACACGGAGCACCGGGTGTAGGCGCATCAAGGTCGAGCTTATATGTTCCGCTAAAGTAGTAGTGATCTTGAATGCCTAATTTTTCTTATTCCTTTCAGAATTTTGACAAATCAAGACAGGTCCGATCAGCTATTAGAGAAAAGGATATTTCACATAAACACGCCAGAGAAGTTGCTATTGCAATAAAAGGTATGTCAATAGAAAATGCACGTGAGTTTTTAGAATCTGTCATAGCTCGAAAACTTGCAGTGCCCTACAGGCGATATAACAATGAAGTCGCGCATAGGTCAAATATTCGCGACGGATTTTTTGCAGGAAGATATCCGCAAAAGGCAGCGCATGAATTCCTAAAGCTCCTTGATAACCTTGAATCAAATGCAGAGTACAAAGGTATGGATCTCGATAGGCTAAGAATTGTCAGCGTGGTTGTTCATAAGGGAACAAAGGTAGAGCGCTTCACTCCTCGTGCCATGGGCAGGTCCAGCCCAAAATTTGACTTTTTGATACATATAGAGATTGTTGCACAGGAGGCAAGGGCTGAATGAGTGCTGTAAAGAACGTCATGAAGAACAACTACCGGAATATGGAGCTTGACGAATTCCTTGCAGGTGTTCTCAAAGACGCAGGTTATGGTGGTGTGGATATCCAAAAGACACCTGTCGGTACCAAAATAACACTTTATGTAACAAGACCAGGTCTTGTCATTGGCAGAAAAGGCGTAGGAATAAAAGACTTGACCCTAAAGTTGGAGCAAAAGTTTGGACTTGCGAATCCTCAGATTTCTGTGCTTGAAGTTTCTACACCTGAACTTAACCCAAAGATAATGTGCAATAGGATAGTGCAGCTAATAGAGCGCGGTACAGCGTTCAGGAGAGCTGCCATGTGGTCGCTTAACACGATAATGAATGCAGGTGCAATGGGAGTTGAAGTGACAATTTCCGGAAAGCTTCGAAGTGAGCGGGCACATTTTGAAAAGCATACACTTGGGATTGTACCGAAAAGCGGCAACGTATCTGATAGAATAGTCAAGACTGGGGTTGCACATGTTCTGACCAAAATGGGTCTTATGGGTATACAGCTAAGAATCGCAGTAAAAGACGCAGTACCACCAGAATTTGAACTAGCGGATGGTTCTGCTGTCCAACCAAAACCAGTTACCGGTGACCAGCCAGAACCGGAAACTTCAGAAGCTGATACCAAGGAACCTAAAATAAGCGCCACTGAAGAAACGACTGGTTCAGAGAGCTTACAAAAGGAGAGCTGAATAGAAATTGGCTAGGCTTAAGATAAAAACACTTCGTGAAATGAACAGAACTGACCTCTCTGAAAAGCTGGCAGAGCTCAAGGCAGATCTAGCAAAGCTAAGGTCAGAAAAAGCAAAAGGCACATTGAAAAAAGAAGCAGGAGATATTCGATGGTTGCGGAGAGACATAGCTCGTATAATGACGCTTTTGAATGAAGATAAAGAAGAACAGGAAAAGGAAGTATCTGCCAAACAATGATATCAGAAGAAAATATTTTGGTCCATGAAATCATTGGACTGAATACTAAAGTTGTGGAGTCTGCTGATAAGGCTTTGATCGGTCTCCATGGAACAGTTGTATTTGAATCAAAGAACATGATTACAATAAGGACAGATGAAGGCAAGCTAAGAAAGATTGCAAAAATATGTATCACGAAGCTTGCTGTATATATCCGAGGTTCCGCTTGCTTTATAAGTGGTTCAGGTCTGATTGCAAGGCCTGAGGATCGTATTTGACTTGAACAGAGATGAATAAAAATTGGCAAGAAATATTGGTATATCGGTTATTCCTCCAAGAAGGTCGTGCGCAGATAAACTCTGCCCGTTCCATGGAACACTTCCTATAAGGGGCAAGCTATTCACAGGTATAGTGGAAAGCTCTAAGGCAAAGAATATGGTTGTAGTATCCCGTGAGTATCCAAGGCCTGTGCAGAAGTACAAGCGGTACGAGAGGAGCAGATCAAAAGTCCATGCATATCTTCCAGAATGCGTTGATGTAAAAGAAGGGGAAGAAGTGAGAATCGCAGAATGCAGGCCACTTTCAAAGACTATTTCGTTTGTGGTAATAGAGGTGGGTAGGAAGGGTGGCAGCGACTAAGTCCAGAGCGGTTTCAGCAAAGGGTGTTGAAGAATTCAGACCCTACATTACAAGGGCCCTTCCCGTAACTGCTACTCTTGTATGTGCAGATAATACTGGAGCTAAAATTCTCAGGATTGCTCAAGTGACTCGGTACAAAGGCAGACATTCCAGGCAGCCAGCTGCAGCAGTAGGTGACCTTGTTACTGTAACTGTTAAAAAGGGTCCGTCTGAGCTGCGTAAGCAGATCTTTGGAGCTGTGATAATTCGACAAAAATATCCAATACGGAGGTTGAATGGTGTGCGTATAGCGTTTGAAGATAATGCAGCCGTCTTGGTTACACCTGAAGGGGAGATCAAAGGGACAGATATCAAAGGACCAGTTGCTGCTGAAGCAGCAGAGAAATGGCCAAGAATAGCAAACTTGGCTCCAATAATTGTCTAGGTGGTATGAGGTAATGTACATATGACCAACCTGAATCCAAAACTTTTGCATGTTCCAAAACATATCCGTGATAAAATGGCAAGCGCTGCCCTTGATGACACACTGAAGAAACAATATGGCAGAAAGAGCATGCGCGTCATAAAAGGAGATTCAATCAAAGTCTTGAGAGGAGAATATGCTGGAATAGAAGGAAAAGTCAGTAAGGTAAATATCGAAATGGGAACGCTTGAAATAGAGGGGATACAGAGGGAAAAGGTGCGCGGCGGAAACGTGAAGGTTCCAATTCATTCTTCAAACGTAAAGATTGTAGGATTAGAATTGAGCGACAAGTTGAGGTTAAAGCGACTTCAGCCGCTCAAAGCTGCTGAATCTGAACCAACTCAAGAGCAGGCCGAAAGTAAGGAGGAAAAGGAAAGGGCAATGGACAAGAAAGTTAAATCTAAACCAAAGACAGAGAGGCAGGAAATGCATAAAGCAAAAGAAAAGGAAACACAAAAGCAAAGAGATAAAGTGGCTAACGAAAAACGAGAGCAAATGGAGTCTGATAACAAGTAATGGGCAAAAAAGGCGGAGATAGCAGAGTAAAAAGGCAGATGGCTCCAAGCTTTTGGAACATCAAAAGAAAACAGAGCCAATTTGTACTCAGAGTAAGACCAGGACCCCATCCAAAGAATAGATCTTACCCACTTGGGATGGTTCTGCGTGATGTACTTGGGTTGGCAAGCACAATGCACGAGGCCCAGAAAATTGTCTTGGCCGGCAAGGTTATGGTGGATGGGATAACAAGATATGATGTAAATTTTGCTGTAGGGCTTATGGATGTAATCGAACTTGCGGTCACAGGTCAATCATACAGGTTGGTTCCTAAAGGCTCAAAACCACTTGTTCCAATAGCAATAGAAAGTTCAGAAAAATCTGTAAAACTTGTCAAGATCACGCACAAAACTATGACAAAGGGCAAAAGGCTGCAATATGGTTTTCACGATGGCAAGACTGTAATAAGCGGTAAAAATTTTGCTGTGGGTGATACCTGCATAATACAGCTTCCTGACGCCCAGATTACTGACAGCATAAAGTTTGAGAAAAACTGCCTTGCCCTCATTATAAGTGGGGAAAACGCAGGCAAGATTGGAAAAGTTGACGATTTGAGAGAAGGATTGTTCTCCTTACCTACAAGAGCCCTTGTCTCAATTGAAGATAGATCAGTTGAGCTTCCTGTCGAGATGGTTATGGCTATAGGATCTGACAAACCTGTTATAAAGGTGAGTTGAAGAATAAATGAGTCAATTACTAACAAATCAAATGAAGAGAATATTAGTAGATAAAGTAGTAGTCAACATCGGCGTTGGCAAGTCAGGCGAACCGCTGGAAAAGGCAAAACAAGCAATATCGGAGCTTACAGGCAAACAGCCCGCAGTTTGTGGAGCAAAAAAAAGTGTCAGAGATTTTGGTATACATAAGGGTGAGCCTATAGGCACGATGGTGACAATGCGTAGAATTGAGGCAATTAATTTTTTAAAGCGTATAATAGCTGCCAAGGGAAACACCCTAAAGGCGTCATCGTTTGACAATTTTGGTAACATCTCAATGGGCATAAGGGAACATATCGATATTCCAGGAACAAAATACAATCCAGAGATAGGAATATTTGGAATGGATGTAAACGTAGTACTGAGCAGGCCAGGATACAGAGTAGCAAGAAGAAGCAGAAGAAATTCTAGAATAGGACAAGAGCACAGAATAACAAAACAAGAAGCAATAGATTTCTTCATTCAGAATTTTGGTGTAAATGTTGCATAGGAAAGCGAGAGAATAAAAATGGAAGGATTGACAACATAAAAATGGTAGCTTCTGATAGTAGATTAGAATAGGAAAAGAAGGTAGGGGAAAGTATAAGCAATGCCAAAACCAAGAGAATATGAAGTTACAGGAAGAAAGAAACTTGCTCACGGCAAAGGAACTCGGTGGTGCAGAAGGTGTGGATGCTATTCTGGCTTGATACAAAAGTATAACTTGATGCTATGCAGGCAATGTTTCAGAGAAGTGGCTGCAAGTCTGGGGTTTGCGAAATATGAATAATAAAAACATAACAACCTGCTATATTGAGGAGGAAGAATAAACAGGTATGCCAGCTTTGAATGTACTATCCAACATGTTTGTCACTATTCACAATAATGAATCCAGAAGGAAAAAAGAGTGTATCATAATTCCTGCATCAAAGTTCGCGAGCGAAATTTTGCGTGTAATGCAAAAGCATCGCTATATCGGTGAATTTGAGCAAATAGACGATGGGAGGCTAGGCAAATTCAGGGTTCAGCTTTTGGCCAAGATAAACAAGTGTGGAATCATTACGCCTAGATTCAGCGTTAAAAAAGATAGATACTTTGACTGGGAAAGGCAATTTTTGCCGGCTTATAGCATGGGAATTCTTCTTGTATCGACAAGCAAGGGAGTCATGTCGCATCACGATGCACAAAGCCAAGGATTGGGAGGTGTGTTAATTGGCTATGTCTTCTGACCAAGAGATAATGGCAGAAATTGCCATTCCTGATGGTATTAAAGTATCCAAAGAAGCAAACACTGTATCGATAAAGGGAAAGTTGGGCACTATAAAGAAGGATTTTTCAAGGTTACCTGCCAACATAACTATTGAAAATAATAGAATTACCATCAAGCCTTACGGTACGCGCAAGAAAGACCTTGCAGTAACTAACACTGCAAGAAGTATAATAGAGAGTATGATTAGGGGTGTAGAAAAGGGGTTTACATACAAGTTGAAGATAATATTTGCTCATTTTCCAATTTCAGTCAAGGTAAAAGGCAAAGAGGTGCATGTGGAGAATTTTTTTGGAGAAAGATCAGCAAGGGTATCAAAGATAATTGGAGATAGCACCAAAGTCAGCGTTGTGGGCGAAGATGTTGTGGTGCAGGGACCAAGTCTGGAGGATGTTTCGCAGACAGCGGCAAATATTGAGTTATCTACAAAAGTAAAGGATAAAGACCAGCGTGTGTTCTTGGACGGACTTTATATATATTCCAAAGAAGAAAGCATGTAAACACACCACTAAAGTATCTTACAAACCTAAATTTTCTTTTTTTGTTAGGACGGGGATATCTTAATTTTCGACTCAATTTATTTCCTTTTTAGACCGCAAAAACATAGGCAACTGAGCATAAAATGACTTTATTTACACTAAATACTTGGCCCATAAACAAAAAAGCAAATACCTAGCTAGCAAACACGCATTGTGAAGTAGGTAAGAATAACAAAGCCACATTGCTAACTGGACCATATCATACAAAGACAGCGACAAAGAAATAAAGAGTGGCTCAGAATATACAACTATGTTGCACAAAAAAACTTTGGCGCACAGGAAATTGTAAAGTTGCAGCTAGTGATGCCATGGTTTCATAATCGTATTGATGCTATCAATCTTATCATAAAACTAACAAGAAAATTAGGTTATGTGGTTCAGTGAACCGCATATGGCACCGGTTTTGAAAACATTTATTTTGTGCTTGAATTTGCTGTAGTATTGCGCCGCTGTAGCTCAGCATGGTAGAGCAAATTCGTAGCGCAATATTGTGCTTTGAAGCTCAACTGGCTGTTAACCAGTGGGTCATCAGTTCGAGTCTGATCAGCGGCGCCAAAATTTTCTGGATGACAGTTTCAACCAATGACTTTTATATTTCACATGCTACTCTTCTCAAAGTTGAACATCCATTCAGTGCGTGGCTGATTTGAAAAAAGACACCAATTCAAGCTCTGACGGCGATTCCAGTAATAAGAAATTGTCAATTGAGGAAAATCTGAAGGGCAAGACCCTCCAAGTATATCTGTACATGTTGAAAAGGCGTGACCCTGTAGGTGTAAGGGAAATCCAAAGAGACCTCGGGTTTTCCAGTCCAAGTGTCGCAAGCTATCATATTGAGAAACTTGTTGGACTTGCAATTATTGGCCAAGATGAGTACGGCAGGTATTTTGTGATACAAAAAGTTCAGGTCGGAGTCCTGCACGCATTTATCAATATAGGTGGGCTCAACATACCCCGACTTTTATTTTTTGCAGCATTTTTTACGACTCTTTTGATAACGTATATCCTACTTGACCTGAACAACCTCAACATCCATGCGATAGGCTTTGCCGTTGCTGGTGCAGCCGCATTTTGGTTTGAAACCTTTCGAGTATGGAGAAGCAAACAGCGAGTTTAAAAGGTGCTTTCGAAAAAATTTCAAAACTCGAATTTAGAAATATCAGTTCAAGCTTTCAAATTTGATGCTCTGAATTGTTCTAACTTAGGGGCAAGATATCTAGCGCCGCTGCATCCGCCAACAGGTCGAGATGTCTGCTGGCTACGATGTAGCCGTTCTTGATCTCTGTAGAAGAGATCCACCTATTTGAAGAACTAAATAGTCTTTCTTTCTTCATTCGTTTCTCAACCTCCTCCACGTCCAGCTCTTTTTCCTCTATTTCTTCTGTCTTAGAATATTTTATAGTAAGCAAGATCTTTTTTACAAGAACCCTGTGGCCGAAACGCTGAGAAAAGTCCCTTGCATTTTCATCAATCTCGAGCAGCTTTATCTTGATCTGCACCGTATTTAGTGCATCTCTGCTTGTAAGAAGCCTCTCATCAACAAACCTATCATAGCTCATATATGATGAGTTTTTTCAGCTAAGGTATTAAAGTCTTCAGTAATTCATGTATTATCTTCTTTTTATCTTTCTGTCAATGAGCTTGAACCTGTAATATGGTCTACCCACAGATATGCCACAAGCAACCATTCTTACCTCTGCGCCTTCTAGCGTCGGGGTCTCTTTAGTATTCACTGATCGTTCTATTTCGCCAAAAAGTCGTATCCCAGACATATCAATAATTCCAAAAATCTTTGACTCACCTTCTGCAAGAGATTCTGCATACTCTAGGATGATGCCTCTTTTGTCGACCTTGGATAGCTTTGTCTGTGAGAGGCACATTGGACAGTAATTAGCTGGTGGCCAGACCTTTCTATCGCACTTGGTACAGTATGTAATCCTGAACCTTCTCTTTTCAAGGCATTTCAAAAATTCTTGAGACAATTTTCGTAGTTCTTACCCCGAGAATCACTTGTTCATGATCATGACGGTAGCAGATGTTCCAGCCGCCGCGAGGTTCTGAACTAGACCATTTTCACAGTCCTTTACCTGCCTCTTACAAGCTTTGCCCTGAATTTGTGCTGCCACTTCTGCGACCTGTGCTATCCCTGTTGCGCCGACGGGATGACCTGACCCTAGTATTCCGCCTCGGGGATTAAATGCAATTTCACAATTGTCTACAAATCGTCCACCCTTTCCCTTCTCAACAAATCCCAAGTCCTCATAAGCCATGATCTCTAGAATAGTAAACGCATCGTGAACCTCAGCCACATCTATATCTCGAGGTTTCTTGCCTGACATTCTGAATGCTTTTTTTGCAGCATTTCTTACTGATTCACTTGCTGATAGGTCTGCTGCAACAGCAGCAAAACTGGCGGAACGCGTTTCCATACCAACTCCTGTAATCCAGACAGGATCTTCGATTCCAAATGACTTGACCTTGTCCTCAGACATAATCAGAACTGCAGATGCACCTTCGCAAATAGCTGAGCAGTCTAGAACCTTAATAGGTGGAACTATCTTTTTTGATTCCATCACCCCCTCAAGAGTCACAGCTTTACGAAAAAGTGCAGCAGGGTTGTTGACAGCATTTCTGTGATTCTTTACCGAAACCATTGCCATTTGCTCTTCTGTTGTGCCGAATTTTCGCATATGTGCCTTGGCAAACATTGATGCCCAGTGGATTGGGAATGCAAATGAGCCTCTCGTAATATCCCATGTGAGAACGTTTCCTGGGCTTTCTGATTTTTCGACACCTACGACAAGAGCCGAATCACACAATCCAGAAATGATATGAGAGTATGCGGAAATAATTGCATTTGTACCAGAGTTGCAAAGGCTCTCTATTCTCTGGGAAATTGATGGCCTTATTCCAAGCATTTCAGATACAATGCTGGAAGTATAAGGCTCCTGTGTAGAGCTTGATACTAGTACAGCATCAATTTCTGTCTGAGATATCTGAGACTTTGCCAATATGTCGACACAGGCTTCACAGGCAAGCTCAAACAGCGAACTGTTACTTCTTTTTCTGAACTTTGAGGTGCTATAGTAACAGATAGCTACCCTGCGCAACTCAAAAAGTTGACAGCATTTCCCTAATTGAACCTTCTGCATCAGGCACAGGATTAACCTGCAATACAGGCATTGTTATTCCTGTGGATAAGAACTTCTTGATGGATTTTGCACATTCTTCGCTAGTGCCATAGACTGCCAGCGAATTGAGCATCTTGTCAGGTACTAACTTGTCTATAGAATCTAGGCCATTTTTCCTGTATCCTTCAGTTATGATTTCTACTTCATTTTTGAACCCATTTGCTGATAAAAATCGGTTGTAATACTCGCCAACAGCTACATAAAAAGCAAGGGTCTTTGCAGCACGTTCTCTTGCCTTCTCAGGTTCTTTATTTGATACTGATGTAATGAAGATAGTTATTATTTCAAACCTTCTATCAATCGCTGAATTTTTTTTTATACTGGACTTGATGACTTTTACTGTCATTTTCATCTCCTCAAAAGGACGCAAGTACAGAAGAGTGCCGTCTGCAAGACTCGATGCTAGATTCAACATTTTCTTGTTTACGGCAGCGACAAATATCGGAACATTTTTGCGTGGAGGGTCATGCAGTATTTTGAAGCCTTTCACTTTGAAATAAATTCCGTCATAGTTTACCCGCTGTCCGCTTAGCATGAGCCGAAGAACCTCAATGTATTCTTTCATTCGTCCGATAGGATTTTCGAACCTTTGTCCATGCCAGTTATTGACTATTGCAGGTGTACTTGAGCCCAATCCCAGAATTGTTCTGTTGCCTGAAAGGGCATCGAGAGTGATAGCAGCCATTGCGACTGTGGCCGGCGTTCTTGAATATATGTTGATTATAGATGTCCCAAGCCTTACCCTTGTTGTAGCTTGGGTTAGAGCTCCAAGAGTAGAATAAGCTTCTCTGCCCCAAGACTCTGGTATCCACAAAGAATCCACATTTTGCTTCTGATTGGCAAGTCTTGCGAATTCGAGAACCTGTCCGATAGAAAGTAGAGGACCTAGGCTGAATCCTATTCTTGGCAAGCCTTCCAAGCTAGCTGTTTTGTGCATATGTCTACCTTTACTAATGCTAGGCCTGCATAATCTTTAGCTCTTTTGCAGCCTCTTCGATATCTTTATGTGAGTCAATCGAACGCCAAAACACTCGCTCGTACTTTACTGCCTTCAGTCGCCCTTCTTTTGCCATTGCAGGGAGGGCAGTTACTTCGATATTGCCGTTTTGAGGAAGGTAGTCAAAGACGTCAGGCGTCAAGTAGTATACGCCAGCATTTATCCACCTATCGTAAATTACAGGTTTTTCGATAAAGCCGAGGACAGAAGCATTGGCATCAAGGTCGACTACTCCAAATGGGCTCCTCAGGGGGACAACAGCTATTGATGATCCCTTCTCGTTCTGAAGGATATTAGGATCCAAGTTTGTAAGTACATCACCATTGACCATAAAGAAGCCGTCATTTGAGCCTGTAAGCAAGCTCTGAGCGTTCTTCAAAGCTCCTCCTGTGCCAAGAGGATCATCCTCTACAGCATAACCAATTCTGACACCAAATTTATTTCCACTTCCGAGATGGCTAATTATATGCTCTTTCATGTACCCTACGCATACTATGAATTCATTGATGCCAAATTTTTTTAGCCATTTTACCTGCCACTCAATTATAGGAGTATTTAGAACCTCTATCATCGGCTTAGGCCTATCATCAGTAAGTGGTTTCAATCTTTTTCCAAATCCGCCAGCCAAAATTACGGCTTTCATAATCAATCAACCTGTCTGCCTTTTATTCTTAAATGGTTCTGGTTTATAAAAGACTATCCTCTTTTGACATCATAAGAAACGGCATTAACAATTTTGCATCTCTGTCATATAAGCATGTATTGGAGAAATTCTAAAATAGTTCGGAACACATTCTATACTTTGTTGGAAGTTATTACTGTAGGCGATGGCCCATACGGAATAACAGTAAATCCTCAGACTAACAAAGCATACGTGTCGAACTTTTACGGAAACTCTGTCTCTGTAATTGATTATCAGGCAAATAATGTGATAGGCACGATTAAAGTGGGTATGAATCCAAATGGCATAGTCTGCAATCCCAAAACGAACTTGGTATATGTAGCCAATTCCGGCTCTAATACCGTTTCTGTAATTGACGGATCAACAAATGCAATAATAGAAACCGTTGCTGTTGGTGCAGGTCCTGTCGCAGTGGCAGTCAATCCAAGTACAGACAGAGTATATGTGGCAAATTACTTCTCAAATACTGTCTCTGTAATTGATAGCCAATCAAACACACTGCTTGATAATGTGGACGTAGGGAAAAGCCCATTTGGGCTTGCAATCAACACCAATACAAACAAAGTTTACGTAGCCAATTCCGGCTCAAATACTATATCTGTAATTGACGCCTTGGGCAATGTGCTGGTTGAAACCATTGAAGTAGAGGCTATCTCTGGCGGTATTGCTGTAAACCCTGCAACAAACAAAGTTTACGTAGCAAACGCTGGCTCCAATACTGTCTCTGTAATAGATAGACCATCAAACACAGTCATTGCCACAATACCTGTTGGTAGCGGCCCTGCAGC
>JAJPHM010000052.1 GCA_021325295.1 Nitrososphaeraceae archaeon | reverse complement strand
TTCGTGAAAATATATTGGTTATTCATTCATCCTGTGCTTGGATTATTCATTTATTCACGCTTGATGGCAATGCTTATTCATTGCCAAGCAGAGAGGAAGGGAGAGAGTCAATCTATCATTCTATAATCAAGCCTGCCAGTCTGCAGGCAACAAAAGCTAAAGAAAAGCATAGGAAAGGAAAAGGGGAAATGAAATGAATAACCTCAGTAATATTTGATTTGGAGAATGCTGGCACTCTACTAAAAAAAGAAAGATACTGTCCCTGGTACAGCTTGGGGCTTAAGCTGAAGTCTCCTTCTTCTCCACTGTTGATCACTCTATTTTGATTGGAATTCCGCCATCGCTTTTGTTCTTTGGTTGGAATGATACTTCTACAATTCCATTCTTGTATGTGGATTTTGCAGTTTTTGGATCAACGCTTTCTGGCAGCTCGATTTTCTTGTGATATCTGGGCTCGCCTGTAACTGACTCTATTGTGACGTGATCTTCGGTTGCAGATATGCGCAGGTCTTCTTTGCTTACGCCTGGCACTTCAGCCACCACACGAATTTCATTCTGACCCTTTATCACATCTATCAGTGGCTCGCGTTCTCCCTTGACAGCCACGCCTCCCCCCAGAATATTTGGAAAAGCGTCAATATTGCCAAACCTCCTTACCACCGGCTTGCCGTCCGGGCCTATCTTTACAGAGTAGCCATAGACAATCGGCCCCATCTCCCTTACGGTTGAGCCATCCTGCAACTTGCGCTCCTTGACCAGATCTTTTGGAATCTGCTGCTCGAAATTTCTAAACGCCTCCTGCATCATCCTCTCGACTTCTTTCATCATATCGTCTACATCTGGAAACCAAGACCCTGCGCGCCTTTTCCTGAACCACTCATCAAACGGTGAGGACATGTGTATGTATAATCTACAGCCGCAAGACAATTAAAATATTTGTTTTTCTACTTGCTTACCTTTCCCGCCTCCTGCATCTGCTCTGTCAATTGACAGGAGATTGCTTGCTTGATTGATTAATCAATCATTATCATTATCAAGTTCCCTGTCAAGCTCCTTGAGAAGCCACTTTTGCCTGTCATTGAGTTTGGTGGGCACCTTCACATTAACCCGCACAAGTAAATCCCCTCTGCCTGAGCTTCCATATCTCGGCAGCCCCTTGCCCTTGATCTTCATTACCGTATTTGGCTGCGTGCCCTGTGGTATTTTCAACTTCTCTGTGCCTTCGACAGCAGGCACCTTTACCTCCGTGCCAAGAACAAGGTCGGTAAATTTCAGGCCAAGGTTATGGAGCAGGTTTCCATCCTGCAACCTTTCAAATTGGGGATCCGGTGCAACATGTATTCTTACCAAAAGGTCTCCGGGCTGACCCTGCCCGTGCCCCTGCTCCGGCGGCTCTCCTTCGCCGCTCAGCTGCAGTGTCATGCCATCCTCAACCCCGGGTGGTATTTCTAGCCTTATCTTTTTCTTTGTCCTTACGCTCCCAGAGCCACCGCAGTTATCACATGGCCTGTCAATTATCTGCCCCTGTCCCCTGCATGTCCTGCATGGCTCCACAGACACAAATGTCGAAAACCTGCCCTGATTGTAGACGCGCCGGGTCTGCCCCTGGCCGTTACATACTGAGCATTTTCTTGGCTGCGTGCCCGGAGCCGCCCCTGTTCCTGCACAGGTGCTGCATCGCTCAAGTCTTGGGACTTCGATATCTTCTTTTCTGCCTTTCAGGACATCCCGCAAAGAAAGCTCCATGTCATAGAGCAGGTCGCGGCCCCTCCTTCTCTGCGCCCTGCCAAAGCCAAACGGGTCAAAGCCTCCAAACCCAAAGCCGCCACCCCGTTCGAATATCTGTTCAAATATGTCTCTGAATCCTCCAAAGCCCATATCGCGGAATATTTCGTCAAAATTGGCCTCGGACCCTCTGAATACCTCTTCAGCCCCGACATGACCGTACGTATCGTACCTTTTCCTCTTCTCAGCGTCAGACAGCACGGCGTAGGCTTCAGAAATCTCTTTGAATTTTTCCTCGGCGCCAGGTGATTTATTCCTGTCAGGGTGGTACTGCAGCGCCAGCTTTCTGTATGCGTTCTTGATGTCTTCGGTGGTTGCATTCTTGGTCAGGCCAAGAACCTCATAATAATCCCTTTTGTTACTCAATTTGACGACTCACCACCAGCCAACGAACCGCAAGCTTGGGAGCCTTGCATTGCTTCTTTTGTCTGTTGCACTTTTTCCGGCTCCCCGTGCTATTGTCGCGACGCATAACGGTGTGACTACCAGACGGCCACTTGTTCTTGTTCTTGTTCTTGTTCATCAGCTCTATCAACTATGGTGGTGGAGGCGAAGTAGACGACGAAGATGATGGACCCGGGCCGCCGGCCATCTCTCCAGCGCCATACCCTCCAGCACTAGTTCCACTTCCAGCTCCAGAAGCCGCAGCAGCTCCAGCACTTCTGTATGCCTCTGTGCTTATTTCGCCGAGTATATTCTTGAGCTCTTGAATCTTGGCCTTTATTGCCTCTACATTATTGCTTGCCATGGCATCTCTGAGCTCCTTTATTGCCGTGTCTGCTTTTGTAACCTGCTCCGGCCTCACCTTGTCCTTCATGTCCTGCTTGACCAGCTTTTCCGTGGCGTAAATCAAGTTGTCAGCTTCGTTTTTGATCTCTGCTTCTTCTTTCTTTTTCTTGTCTGCTTCTGCAAACTGCTCTGACTCTTTCTTGAGCTTTTCTATCTCGTCCTTTGATAGCTTGGTTGTAGCCGAAATTGTAATCTTGGCTTCCTTCTGCGTAGCCATATCCTTGGCGGTGACATTCAGGATGCCGTTTGCGTCAATGTCAAAAGTGACCTCTATTTGCGGGATGCCTCTTGGAGCCGGAGGAATACCAGACAGGTTGAACATGCCAAGCGAAACGCAGTCAGATGCCATCGGCCTTTCGCCCTGCACAACGTGAATCGTCACTGCAGTCTGGTAGTCTGCCGCAGTGGTAAACACCTTGCTTTTCTTGGTCGGGATAGTTGTGTTGCGGTCAATCAGAGGCTCCTTCAGCCCTCCCAGAACCTCTACACCCAAGGTTAGGGGGGTAACATCCACAAGCAGGATATCGGTGGACACATCGCCGGCAATTATAGCGCCTTGCACCGCAGCGCCCATCGCAACGGCTTCCATCGGATCAATACCGCGCTCCGGCTCCTTTCCCATCACTGACGCAACAAACTGTCTTATGATTGGCATCCTGGTAGGACCGCCTATCAGTATGATCTTGTCAATGTCAGCTGGAGTCATTTTTGCATCCTGCAGCGCCTGCATAGTGGGAGCCCTGCACCTTTCAACAATCGGCCTGAGCAGCTCTTCCAGCTTTGCCCTTGTCAGCGAAAGCACCAGATTTTTCGGTCCCTGCGCAGGGTCATATGCAAGGAATGGCAGGTTGATCTCGGTGGTGACTACGTTTGACAGCTCGATCTTGGCCTTCTCTGCAGCTTCCCGGACCCTCATCATGGCAGCCTTGTCGTTTCTCACGTCAAGACCGGATTGCTTTTTGAACTCCTGCAGGACGTACTCTATCAGGACATTGTCCATATCTGTGCCTCCAAGCTGGGTATCCCCTGACGTGCTCTTGACCTGAAACACCCCGCCTCCCATCTCCATTATCGTGACATCAAGCGTCCCGCCGCCAAGGTCAAAGACCATTATCTTGAGGTCCTTCTGCGCCTTGTCAAGACCATATGCAAGCGAAGCGGCAGTAGGCTCGTTGATTATCCTCACGACCTGAAGCCCTGCAATCTCCCCGGCATCCTTTGTCGCCTGCCTCTGGTTGTCGTTGAAGTAGGCCGGAACTGTAATGACAGCTCTATCTACAGTTTCGCCCAGAAAAGCTTCAGCGTCACGCTTTATTTTTTGCAGGATAAATGCAGATATCTGCTGCGGAGTGTACTCTTTTCCATATACTCTGAATTTAAAGTCAGTGCCCATTTTGCGCTTTGCCGCAATTACGGTGCCTTCAGGGTTTGAAATCATCTGGCGCCTTGCAGGCTCACCGACAATAAGCTGACCTTCCTTTGTAAACGCTACAACAGATGGAAACGCCTTTCCTCCAATAGAGGTTCCTTCTGCAGCCTGTATTATGGTCGGCTTGCCGCCAATCATTGCAGCAGCAGCGGAGTTGCTTGTTCCAAGGTCGATTCCTATAATCTTGCCCATTTAGTCAATCATCATCTCCCTTCTACTCCTTCCTTTTCTAACTCTTTCGTCTCGTCAGCATTATTTTTAATTATCTTTTTGGATATTTCCACCAGACTTGGCCTCAGCACTTTATTGTTCAGCATGTATCCTTTGCGTATTTCCACAGTTACAGTATTTTCCGGCAAATCGTCACGTGGAGAGAAAGCAATAGCGTCATGTATGTTAGGATCAAATGGCGTCCCAACAGTCTCAATCTCTACTACTCCTTCTGACCTCAGAAGTGAGTCAATATTTTTCAGTATCCCCTCAAGGCCCTCAATGACCACTGGATCTTTGCTCTGTTGCCTTGCCACTGCCAGGGCGCGCAAATAGTCATCGCGGATATTTAGAAATTTTAACAAAAGGTCTGCCTTCATGACCTCTACCTTCGAGGAGAGCTGTTTTTCCATCTGCTTGCGATAGTTGTCAAAGTCTGCCATCAGGTACTTTAGCCTGTTGAGGTTATTTTCGGCAGATTCTTTAGCCTTTGTAAGCTCTTGCTTTGTCTGGTCAAGCTCATCTTTTAGTGCCGCCATATCATCCAAGACTTTTCTATTGTTGCCTGAAGCGTCATTATCTTTCTCTTTGTCAGCTCGATGGCTGCGGAAGCTAGTAGCGTCTTGGTCATGCTGTTCTCTCTGGACCTCTCCCTCTATGTCAACTCTAAATTCGTCTTCTCCTGCTTCTTCCAAAGAGTATCAAAACTGGTTATCAAGATTTTAATAATTACGTATCGTTTGGTTCGGCCTGCAGAGATATCACTTGCCGCCTGTTGCTACAACGACAGGAGAGATAGGGAAAGAAGGTGAGAGAAAGCAGAATGGAAGGGAAATTGTATTGTGTGTAGCTTGGTGTGAGCACTTGTTGTGCCAGTAATGCTAATAATTCAATTCTCCTCTACTTTCAACAAATTGAATTAAATATCCTGCCGGCAGACTGCACTTGGTTGGCATCTATAGGCAGTGTGTCTATAGGCGATAAATTCCCTGTCCGGGTAATGGGGATAATCAATGTCAGCTCTGAATCGTTCTACAAAGCTTCGGTAAGAACTGCTGATAAAGACATAGCCAATGCTGCAAGGGAGATGCAGAATAGCGGCGCCGATATGATCGACATCGGAGCAATGTCCACTGCACCCTATATAGATACTCTCATACCAGTTGAAGAAGAGACAAGCCGGATAACCCGCGCCATAAGGCTTGTAAAGGAGGTCTGTCAGCTTCCAGTCTCGGCCGATACAGTAAGGGCAGCTGTTGCAGAGCAGGCTATCAAGGCAGGAGCTGATTGTATCAATGACGTAACCGGCCTCAAATACGATGCAAAAATGGCCTCTGTAGTTGCAAGGTCTGGCAGAGCTCTTATCGCCGGAGCATATAGCCAGAGGGTATCTACCGGCAAGATGTCAGGAACATTGAAAGCATTGGCAGAGACTCTGTTGATCGCTAAACAAGCAAGGGTCCAAGAAAGCAAGATAATAGTTGATCCATCAATTGGGTTTTTCAGGGAGCAGGGTAGAAACTCCTTTTTTACAAAAATGACTGATATTCCATGGTATATCCGTGATATCGAAGTGCTATCTGGACTCGGCAGCCTGAAAAAGCTTTCAAAGCCTATCTGTATTTCTGCTTCAAGGAAGTCCTTCATAGGCCATCTGCTGGGCCTTGACAGGGCAGAGGACCGGCTTGTTCCATCCATTGTATGCGAAACAATAGCCACAATAAATGGGGCAAATATTATCAGAACGCACAATGTCAAAGAGACAGTCCAGGCCCTGACGATGCTGCAGCTTTTATGCTGACCGTGAAGGAAGAAAGGAAGGGAGGAGGAAGAAGCTGACCATGAGCTGCCTTGACCTGCAGCTAATGCAATGCAACAGGAAACGCTTATAATGCTACAGGCCGACTAGACAGCAAGGGAATAGTTGGACATTAGAGAAGGTCTGACATTTGACGATGTTCTTCTTGTCCCTAAACGGTCGCCAATAATATCCAGATCCCAGACTGACCTTCGGACAAGGCTTTCACGCAACATTTCGCTAAATGTGCCACTTATCAGTGCCAACATGGACACAGTCACAGAGTCTGGTATGGCAATCGCCTTGGCAAGAGAAGGCGGCATAGGCATCATACACAGATTTATGACAATCGAAGACCAAGTTGATGAGATCCTCAAGGTAAAGCGCTCTGAATCGGTCATAATCGAGCAGCCGTATACAATCAAACCGGATGCCACTGTATCTGAGGCGCAGAAAATGATGGCAGAGCATGGAGTATCTGGCCTTCTTGTAGAAGAAGAGGGCCGCCTGGCTGGCATAATCACGCGACGGGACATAACATTTGAAAAAAATACCAAACGCAAAGTTTCGGAGGTCATGACCAAGGGCAAGGACTTGATCACTGCTAGGGCAGGCACTACCATAGAGCAGGCCAAGGAAATAATACATAACCAAAGGGTTGAAAAGCTTCCAGTTATAGACGACAAAAAGCGCATTGTAGGTCTTATTACAAGCAAGGATATAATGAAAATGGAGCAGTACCCGCATGCATCCAAGGATAAGAAAGGTAGGCTGCTTGTGGGCGCCGCTGTCGGAGTGAAGGGAGATTATCTTGAGCGCGCAGATGCGCTTTTGGAGGCCGGCGCTGATATAATTGTGGTTGATATAGCCCATGGCCACAGCGATAATGCCATAAATACTGTGCATATGATCAAAAAGGCATTCCCCGATTGCGAGCTTGTGGCAGGAAATGTTGCAACAGGGGAAGGGGCGCGGGACCTGATAAAGGCAGGAGTCGATGCTGTCAAAGTAGGCGTAGGCTCCGGATCAATCTGCATTACAAGAGTGGTTACGGGCTCCGGGGTTCCACAGCTTACCGCTGTAATGGACAGTGTCAAGGTGGCAAGAGAATATGGAGTCCCAGTAATATCCGACGGTGGTATCAGAACTTCAGGGGACGTAACAAAGGCTCTGGCTGCAGGAGCTTCTTCTGTCATGGTGGGCAGCCTATTTGGGGGAACAGACGAAAGCCCCGGCAAAACTCTGGTGAAAAATGGCAAAAAATACAAGATGTATCGGGGCATGGCGTCTTTCTATGCCTCGCTTGGCCGAAAATACAGAGAAGAAGGTTCATCGGTGGTTGATTCTGATGACCTCAATGACTATGTACCTGAAGGAGTGGAAGCGCTTGTTCCGTACAAGGGAAGCGTAGTCGAAATTATAAGGCAGCTAGCCGGAGGTCTGCGATCGGGTCTCAGCTATTGCGGCGCAAAAACAATCGGTGAAATGCAAAAGAATGCCGAGTTTATCCGGATAACATCAGCAGGCTTTATAGAAAGCCAACCTCACGATGTTGACGTAATGTAGGATAGAATGCTACTTTATCTGTCATTATATAGGATAGTACCTCGGCAACTGCATGAACCCTACAGCCTGATTTCTCTGCTGGGATCTATGCTTCATTCAAGTCTGGAGAATATGAGACTTTAAAAAAGTATGGAAGCTCTACTGAAATTTGTAGTAGTTCATCATCTCTGAATACGTCAAATCTATGTATGTAAACTTCGGTTCCATTAAATCCAGTAAAGTGCCGTTTTGGGATGCTGCATTCACACTTGCACCTCGCATTATGGTTGTGTTGTCTTTTGTTTCTGAAATAATGATGCCCATGTCTATATTGTCTCGATCTCATTTTTGCGCTTAACTCTGTCCTAGTGGAGAATTGCCGGTTCTGAAGACATCTAGTTACAAATTTATTGTGATTTCACTCTATTTAAGTGACATATTTTATGACCACCGTTCTCTAAATGGGTTATTTATAATAATTACGACAAAATACCAAAATAATTATATTTTAGAACGTCCTATAATTGTCGAGGTGAGAATTGGAATGGTATATGGATATGCTCTTGATTCGTTGGTTGCCCCTGCGATTGCTATTACAATAGCAGTGCCTATAATAGCTGCATTCTTTGCTTCAGAGAGAAGAGCTGGAAGACTGACGACCCACAAATTCAAATACAAAGATGTGGTGGCATAACTCATCGAGCAAAAATAGTCCAGATGAGCTGAAGATGGTGCAAATGGAGATGGAGGATGTTGCTTTTTCAGCCCTTCTATCTCTGCAGTCAGCTTATACAAGAATATGCGTTATCATGTTAAACTTGTCGTCAAACAATGCGAAACAATTGTGAATTAAGAGCCTGCCTGAGCGAAGACGTTTTGACTCTAATGAATTTCTTATCCAATTCATCACATCCAAAATAATTTCATTACTGGTGACTTTGATTTGTTTAAAGAACTGGTTGCGCTAACGGCTACCGACATTCTATACGTAATTCTCGCTCTATTAGAGCAGCTCGAGTTTTTCTTGTAGTGGTTGCAGTATATCTTGGACTTGGGAGTCCATCTTTAGCAAGACAATCTTGTCAAGGCTATGAAGCAGCTTTACATTCTAAAATGCCATCAAAAACTTTAACAAGAACATGCCAAACTGACATCATGTCAAGCTAGCAAGCCACAGTCTTTTTCATCTGCAGTAATGTTCAGTCTGCTAGAACGGCCTTCCAACAACTGTTCTAAAGATTAGGCTTAAGACCAAAAGATCGTATAATAATGGTAACGAAAAAAGAAAGGAAAAGAAAGGAGTGATTCTGAAAGTAAATGGCAGGACATCAGACAATTGTAATGGTAGCTGCTGGCGCTGGAGCTGCTGTAGCGCTTGTGTTTTTCTTAACTTCAGCTAACAACTTGTTGTCACCTGCCCAAGTCATCTCTTCATCGAATCCATCTTTTTCCACGATTCAGGGTCAGGTGCATGAAGAATCTGCTACACTTTCCAAAAATGCTACTGGCAATATCACTGGCATCAGCTTTCCGATAGCTTCTACGCAGGCCCTGCATAGGTTTTCTTCAACTGAAGAGCTGCAGAGTTTCCTCCAGCAGGCACAATCAAGCAGGGAAGAACTTGCTTCTGCACTTCAATCTACCGGATCTTTTTTTAGCTCTGGCCCGGCACCTCAACTAGCAACGGGATCTGGACAAGTCAATCAAGCTGTTCCATCTGCTTCTGCACCTGCTCCATTGCCGTACTCTTCATCTTCTCAGCCCTCGCTTGCAAACCAGCCAAGTTCTGGCAGCTCAACTGGACCAGCATATTCTACTACCAACGTCCAAGTGACAAACGTTGATGAACCTGACTTTCTCAAAAATGATGGCAAGTACGTCTACATTTTATCTCAGGACAAGCTTACGATCATAGATGCTTATCCTGCAGAGAATGCTTCTATTGTCTCAAAGATAGGCCTGGACCTGCCTCCGGGCCAGAGTCTGCAGAATATGTTTCTGAATAATGACAGGCTTGTTATATTCTATCAGGATTACTCGCAGGAATACGCCGTACCACAGTATGATTATTTGCCCCAGCCAGTTTATTTGCCCAAGACCCATGCCATCATAATGGACATATCAGACAGGCAAAATCCCCGGGTCATTCATGACTACAAGGTATCCGGCAACTATAATGATGCCCGCATGGTGGGGGGTTATGTGTATCTCATCACAAATACTGGCATCAGCGATTACAACCATCCGATTGTGCCACGTGTAATGGAAGGCTCAAAAGTCGTTGCTATGCCTGACATTTACTATTTTGATAATCCTGAGCAGAACTATGGCTTTACTACCGTTACATCTATTGGTATTTTTGGCAAAGATAACTCTACCCTTGTATCAAAGACTTTCTTGATGGATCCTGCAGGAGCAGTATACGCATCTGAGAAGAATCTCTACATCACATACCAGAAGTACATGCCGTACAACTACTACCAATCAAACAGCAAAGATCGTTTTTTCAAGGCTGTAGTTACCATGCTTCCACAAGGCCTGCAGGAAAAGATAAGAGCAGTTGATCAGAACGATACGCTTGCCTCTCCAGAAAAGTGGGATATAATATCAGGTCTTTTACAGGACTATTACAACACACTCACAGAAACTGAAAAGGATCAGCTTTTTCAGAACATCCAAAATTCCATAGCAGAATATGATATCAAGATGCAAAAAGACATACAGAAAACAGAGATTCACAAGATAGCCATCGGGTATGATGGCTCTATCAATTACATAGCAAGGGGTGAGGTTCCCGGCAGGCTTGTTGATCAGTTCTCTATGGATGAGAATGGCAGCCGATTCAGGGTAGCAACGACGCTGGATTATTTCTCCCAGTACAAGAGCTATCATTCCAACAATGTATATGTTCTTGATGACAGCCTGAAAACAGTTGGCAGCCTTGAAGGAATAGCGCCGGACGAATCTATCTATGCAGCACGGTTTATGGGAGACAGGCTCTACCTGGTAACGTTCAGGCAGATCGACCCATTCTTTGTAATAGATCTCTCTTCTGACCAACCAAAAGTGCTGGGTCAACTCAAACTTTCCGGGTTTTCAGATTATCTTCATCCATATGATCAGAACCATATAATCGGAATTGGCAGAGATACTGAAGAAAATGGATATGGAGCAGTACAGGCAGCCGGGGTCAAGATAGCGCTATTTGATGTCTCAAACGTCACCAGTCCTGTCACTGTCGGCACATACCTGATTGGTGGCATAGGGACAGATTCTGAAGTGCTCTACGACCACAAGGCGCTGCTCTTTAGCAAAGAAAAGAACATCCTATCTATCCCTGTCACAATGACCCAGTATGTTCCTCCGCTGCCGCTTGGGGAAAAATCAGGTTCCAGCAATGCCAGCACATCATCGCCATTTCCTCCTATGCCAGAACCACCGATCAGGATAAACCCCGAATTCTGGCGCGGATTTTATGTATTTGGAATAGACCCTCAACACGGCTTTACGCTGAAAGCAAAGATAGAACACTTTAACGGAACCGATAGCAGCACATATTACGCCTATGGATCTCAAGGCGATAGGTCTTTTTACATAGGCAACACTCTCTATACAGTCTCCAACAATCTTATGAAAATGAACTCACTTGCAGATCCTGCAATACAGATTAACGCAATTGATTTGGGTTTCAATGGAGGAATTGTAAAATACTACAAGACTCCAGAGGGCAATGTTACAAACTCTACTGCCATGACCGGTAACGGATCGAGAGGATAGCTAGAAGAAATTGCTGGCAGAGCCAAATCTGCAATAGCCTACCAGCAAATATCTCCATTTCCTTAATTCTTCATCTACTTACCTGCTTCTGGGCAATACTATGAAATTTGACATGCCAAGTTCACAGCGCCAATGAGCGCAGTGTTGCACCGCAAAAAGGTTAAATCGTCATAGTTTCAGAGACCAATCAAGCTTATCATGGTCCATTGCAACCTGCTGCAAGGTGACGCTCGCAAAGTTCTTCGGAGCCTTTCAGACAAGCCAGGCGAGAGAGGAAAATATCGAATTGTTATAACTTCACCTCCATACTACCGACAGAGGTATTATGGCAACAACAAAGATGAACTTGGACAGGAAAAGACTGATGCAGAATTTATTCACGATCTGGCAGAAACTTTTATCACCTGCAGGCATATTCTGTCCGAAGACGGCTCTCTATGGATAGTAATAGGTGATACACGTCGCAATATGCACAAGCTAATGATTCCACATAGACTGGCGTTGAAACTTGCTGAAAATGGCTACACGTTCAGGGACGATATTATCTGGTACAAGAAAAATAATGTTTCAAGTTCAGCAAGGCAGAATCTTTCCCAAGCCTACGAGTTCATCCTCTTTTTATCAAAGAACGAGAAATCTTACACTAACCTTGATCTGATAAGAGTCCAGGGTAATGAGGCCAGAGAAGGACGAAATAAGATCCCACCTCCGCACCTTATACAATACGAACCTATCAACCCAGACAAAGACAAAGTTGCCAAGCTACAAGAAACCATCCATAATGCAAAACCAAATACTCCTTTTAACCAACTCCCTTCTACTACCGATATCTCTTGGGCATACGGCTACGATCCAGAAAAATACTGCCCGACCTGCTACAGGAAATTCAAGCGGCACGCCACAAGAAAGAGGATAGGGCAGCACCAGCATTACCCAATATTTGCTGTATGCAATCCTGCTGGAAAGAATCCAGGCAACGTCTGGGAGATATCCACCAAAGCTCATTACGGCAATGAGCATTTTGCAATATTTCCCGAAGACCTTGTTGCACGTATCATTAATTTTGCTTCCCAAGAAGGAGATTGGGTGCTGGATCCTTTTATGGGCAGAGGAACAACAGGGATAGTTGCAGCTCTGACTGGCAGAAACTTTACTGGAATTGACCTGTATCAGGAAAATGTCAACACTGCAAGAAAGAATATTCTAAATGCTTCAGCAGGAAGATATGATGGCAAGCTGGTCAATGTTATTACAAGGGAAATGCAAGTAATAAAATCAAAGTAGCTATCTAGCTAGCAACTAGGCTAGACTGGAGATTCTCTGCCAGTCTATCTAAGCGAGCCGTATCTAACGCATAGGAAAACTCCAAAGTTAAAATAATGCAACAAATGAAGGCGTTATGCTGGCTAGAAGACAAGCATAATCCTTCCGTCCCTCTGCTTTGCAAACAATGCATCCAGTGCATCGCGTGTTTGCTCAAGGCCAAACTTTTTCCATACCCTCACATTGAGACCTTTAACTTCTTTAACAAGCTCTCGAAATTCTTCCATGGTGCCTCCAGTAGAGCCCATTAATTTTATCTGCTTGTTGTATAGAGACCTAAGGTCCAAGCTGACTTGGGCACCGGTAAGAATACCAAACGTTACCCACCTTCCATTGATAGCAACTGATTCATAGCTTGCTTCCCACGATTCTGCCCCGAGGGAGTTCAAGACTACATCAGCCATCTTGCCTTCAGTGAACTCTCTGACTTGTTCCACTACAGTATTTCGGTCCTCAATTACATGGTCAGGCCCCAAGTCTCTCACCCAGCCTTTGCTCGAAACTGCAATGACACTGGCTCCTGCCATTTTGCCAAGCTGAACTGCGACCATCCCCGTGTTACCTGATGCTCCAAATACAAGCAACCCCTCTCCTGCTCTTAGGTGAGCCTCCCTCAAGGCATGGAAGGGTGTAAGGGCTGTCACTGACATACTGGCTGCTTCTTCCCAACTCATGCCATCCGGTATTTTGCAGACATTTTTACTAGGAACTGAAACATACTCTGCAAACCCTCCGTTGCACGCAACACCAATTATCCCACCTGTCCTGCAGAGCATTTCAAGGCCGGCCCGACAATAATCGCACGTTCCATCAAACAATCTGCTATATATGGCAACTCTGTCGCCTTCTACAAAGTCTTTTACATGGCTTCCCAGCTTTGAGATGGTCCCTGCTATTTCGGCGCCTGCAATGTGCGGCATAGGCTTTGCCACAAGTGCAGGACCTGATTTTAGCCCGTGTCTGCCTGATATTGCAAAATAATCAATAGGGTTGACACCAGCAGTATGTACCTTTACCAGTACATCGTGACCAGTCGTGACAGGATCTGGAAATTCACCGACCCTTAAATTCTCAATCCCGGCTTTATCAAAAAATGCAGCTCTCATCTTGAAAACTAGCCTGACATTTTATTTAACGTTTATTCCAAAGGCATTGCATAACTTTTCTGAGCAAATCAAGATCGATTGCAAATACTCATATGGTATATCGTCAATTGGTCGGCCAATTCAACAAGTTTAGGCAAGTTATACTTCAGGGTTTTTTGTCTATTTTGCATCCATTCCTCAGCTTGCTATGAAGAGAGTAATACGCCCACACGAGCAGCCCTATAGATGCGAGTCTTAGTGGAACTTGATAAACGGTGAGTATTGTCGAGACTGCAGCCCCTGCCCCGCCAAAGGCTGAAACCAGCGTAAAGCCAAGTGATGAGCAGCTGGCGCAGGCACTTGAAAGCATGCCCAGAGAAGAGCCGGACAATAGCGAGCCTCCTATCCTTAGTCCAGAGTTCTTGACAAGGTATACATTCATGCTTATGACAATTCCCAGTAGAACAGAGGTTATGGTGGAGAGCACAAATCCATCCACCGCATCAGCTGGCAGATAAAAGGTGACGGTAGGAGAAAAGAAAAGAAGCTGATCAAACAAATTGAAAAATACCCAGAATGCTACAGCAATGGTAGCCGCAAGGGCGATATACAGATGACTTGAGAAGACAAGCTTCACTGGAAATGACCAAGACGACATTCCTATTTCTACCTCGTTATCTTGCGATTGTAGTATTTATATTGCCACGAATGATTGAAGTCAATGGCGAAAGCCTTCTATATTTCTCTGGGAGCTGGATTGGCATTCATTGCCATAGGGATCGCAGCTGCTATTTATTCAAATGTTCCAGTTGATGTGGCACTGGATGGCAAAGTAGGCCCGGGGCTTTCGGATACCTTGACACCCAATATGAATGCCGGTAATGTGGCAAATATAACGCTTACAGGTTCTGCATTTAATATCACCATTCTGGATCCAGACAGTAATGTAATCAAGTCAGAAATTGGTTCTTCAAACTTTAGCTATAGCTTTACTGCCCAAAAGGATGGTATACACAAAATTGAAGTAAAGAACACGGGCAATTCAGAGCTGGATATCACCGGACATGCACCCACAAAAGGCAGCGCGCTTGAACTAAGCGCCCAGCTGACACTCATAGTCACGGGAGTTATTGTAGTGGGTATAGGCCTCAGGTTCAAGAATAAATAAACTAGTAAATAAATATCACTAGTCAGCCGGCACAGTTAGTCAGCGTAGCAAGTGGATAAATGGATAAATAAACAATTGCAACCAGTTAGCGAACTAAAACCGGTATAGCATGACTGACTTGCTATGATCAGTCTGTCAGCTAAATTCTGCCTTTCTATATGATCCAAGTATCTTGATAAAAGATGTTTTTTTCTTTATTGATTCGAGTGCATCCCGGACTTGACGGTCGTTTACATTGCCTTCCAGATCCATATAGAAATTATATTCCCATGGTGTCTCCTTTGTAGGCCGAGACTCTATCTTTGTTAGGTTAATCTTGCGACTTGCAAATTCTTTCAGAATTCCAAATAGCGCTCCGGGAACATGGCTAACTGAAAAGATAATGGACGTCTTCTCATTACTGGATATTCCAGCTTTTGATCCAAGTCTGCCAGATTTTACATTCTTGCCTGTTTTTTTTGCCTTTTTGTGTTGTCTTGTACTTTCGGCAGCCCCTTTTCTCAGCCTTGTTTTCTCTTCTAACCTATCTTCACTTGGCGTATCTTTGCTTGTTTTTGACAATACCAGAAATCTAGTAAAATTATTTTTTCTGTCTTCTATTCCCTCTTCAACTATCTCCATGTCGTAAAGGTCCGCGGCTCTATTGCTTGCTATTGCACCAGACTCCTGCAGGCCTTGTTCCTTGACAAGCTTTACAGATCCAGCGGTGTCATAAACAGGCACCGGCTCTAATTTCTTTTGTTGCAAATAGGTCCTGCACTGAGCCAAGGCCTGAGGGTGAGAATAGACTGACTTGATCTTGTCGACCTTGACTCCCTTGTTGGCGATCAGGCAGTGCCTTATCCTGAGATAAATCTCGCCTGTAACTGTGATACCGCTCACTTGAAGTAGCAGGTCATAGACTTCACTGACAGCTCCTTCGATTGAATTTTCTACGGGTACTACTGCATAGTCCACAGACCCTGATTTGATAGAGTCAAACACGTCCTGAAAAGACCGAAAAGGTACAAGGTTTGCTGCGGGAAAATGCCTGTGGGCTGCAATTTCGCTGTACGCCCCTCGTTCGCCTTGGAATGCGACCGCAACTGCAGACCTTGCCGTCATTGCCAGCCACTGTTCGATAATTATCTATCTACTTGCCTTGTGGATTAGCCTGAAGGTTTCCTTACCGTAATCATTTGTCAGCTTTCTCTCTTCATATGCTCCGCATTCTATACACTTAATTGTATCATTTATTCTGACGGTGTCGCCGCCGCAGTTGAAGCATAGTGCATAAAGAACTCCAAACTCCTTCTCTGCAATTGTGATATGTATCGTGGAATTCAAAAGGCTGATTACCCTGCCTCGAATTATATCGCCAGTCCTGAAAACTACTCTGCCTCTTCTGTCTCTGTCGCGCCCGCCAACTTTGGCAGAGGCAATTGCACTAAATCCTGCAGTAGACTCTTTGTCATTTATTATAAGTATCCTCACCGAGATCATGCTGCTAAACAGCATTTCTATGTAACCGACTACTATATCTCCAACCTTTGGGAGCATTGGTGAATTCTTTTGGTCGATCTTTACTATCCTCCTTTTCAAATCCAAAACCTTGTTACCTATTGCCGCCGATCTAATTGTTCCGTCAGGAGCAAGGTAAGTATTTTTTCCGCCTTCAAATTCCTCTATGGACGCAACTCGTTCACCTGGCAGAATAAGACTTTTTTCATCCTCAGCTTTTTTCATTGCACACCGGTGATTGGACGGGCGACTGGTTATAAACTGTTTGCGGCTAATTTTGCACTTTTTACCGCTTTTATGCGTCCTGATACCTATTTAGGAGATAGATAACTACTATGTGGTGTCAATGTCAGAATGGGTGCAGGCAGAACAAGCGCAGATATACTATTCTAGATCTGGGCGAAAGGTAATAAAGGTATAAAGACAAGTATGAACAAGGTGTTAATGTGAGCCAGAACACTCTCTCCCTAAAGGTACTTGAAGCGTACACCAGAGATGTAGGTCGCGGGGTAGCCCGCATTGATTATGACTCTATGGATTCTCTGGGCGCGTCAACTGGAGATGTTATCGAGATCAGGGGCAAGCGCCGAACAGTTGCCAAGTGCTTACCTCTTTATCCTTCAGACGAGGGAAAAGGCATAATCAGAGTAGATGGCCTTGTAAGGAACAATGCTGGAATAGCCATTGGCGACACTGTAGTAGTAAGAAAGATCAAGGCTGTGCCTGCAGAGAAGGTCATTGTTGCTCCTCTGGAGGCAATACCGCCAATAGACGAGCGGTATCTTGCAGATGCTCTCGAAAGTGTTCCCCTGATAAAGGGAGATAATGTAATGGTTCCTTATTTTGGAGGTAGACTAACATTCCAAGTAATCGGAGTAACGCCGGCTGCAGATGCAGTCTTGGTAACACAAAAGACAATCTTCCACATTGCAGAGAAGGGCGAGACTCTAAGAGGGGTTCCCCAAGTTACATATGAAGACATTGGCGGTCTGAAGGAAGAGATCCAAAAAGTCAGGGAAATGATAGAGCTTCCCCTTCGCCACCCTGAGATATTCGAAAAATTAGGTATAGAGGCACCTAAAGGTGTACTTTTGTATGGTCCGCCAGGTACCGGCAAGACGCTTCTGGCCAAGGCAGTAGCAAATGAAAGTAATGCCCACTTCATTAGCATATCTGGGCCAGAAATAATGAGCAAGTTCTACGGTGAAAGCGAGGCGAGGTTAAGGGAGATATTCAAGGAAGCAAAAGAAAAGGCTCCTTCAATCATATTCATTGACGAGATTGATTCTATAGCGCCCAAAAGAGAAGAGGTAACAGGTGAGGTCGAAAGGAGGGTAGTCTCGCAGCTGCTATCACTTATGGATGGTCTTGAAGCAAGAGGAAAGGTAATAGTAATTGCTGCTACTAATAGACCAAATGCCATAGACCCTGCGCTCAGGCGCCCCGGAAGGTTTGACAGGGAAATTGAGATCAAGGTTCCAGACAAGCGTGGCAGACTTGAGATACTGCAGATCCACACTAGGAACATGCCACTCGACACCGATGTTGACCAAGATAGAGTAGCTGCAGTAACTCATGGCTTTGTCGGGGCAGACCTTGAATACCTTTGCAAAGAGGCTGCAATGAAATGCTTGAGAAGACTTTTGCCAGAGCTTAACCTAGAAGATGAAAAGCTCTCGCCAGACGTGCTGAACAAACTAATTGTTACCATGGGAGATTTTGATAATGCAGTCAAAGAGGTAATGCCATCTGCCATGAGGGAAGTCTATCTAGAATCTCCCGATATTCCATGGTCTGCAGTCGGAGGGCTTGAAGAGGTAAAGCGGGAGCTGCAGGAGGCTGTGGAATGGCCATTGAGATACCCTGACCTATATGCCAAGCTTGGGCACACTATGCCAAAGGGTCTACTGATGCATGGACCATCAGGTACCGGCAAGACGCTTCTGGCCAAGGCAGTAGCGACCGAATCAGAAGCTAACTTTATCAGCGTAAGAGGACCCGAACTATTGAGCAAGTGGGTGGGCGAATCAGAGCGGGGAATAAGAGAGATATTCAGACGCGCCAGGCAGGCAGCACCATGTGTAGTCTTTTTCGACGAGATCGACTCTATTGCTCCGACAAGAGGTATGGGTGGGGACAGCATGGTAACAGAGCGTGTTGTATCACAGCTGTTGACTGAGTTAGACGGAATTCAAGCACTTTCAGGCGTAGTGGTAATTGCAGCTACCAACAGGGCTGATATGATCGACCCTTCTCTTCTGAGGCCGGGAAGATTTGACAAGATAGTATTCGTTCCAATGCCAGACAAGCCCGCAAGGCAAAAAATACTTGAGATACATGGTAAGGGTAAGCCAATTGGGCCTGATGTAGACTTTGCAAAGATTGCTGATCTAACAGACGGGTTTAGCGGTGCTGATACCAGTGCAGTCGCAAATACTGCAGTTTCCCTTGTACTGCATGAATATCTAGCAAAATATCCTACGCCAGAAGAGGCTGCAAAACACGCTTCTGAAGCACATGTAATGATGCGGCACTTTGAAGAAGCAGTGAAAAAGATAAAGACACAGAGAGAAGGCAAACCTGGAGAAAAGGTCCCTGTATCATACTACAGGTAGCAGGCAAATAGGCAACAGGAAAAATTCAGTTTTTTTATTTCTTCCCTTTTCTCCTCCTCTTCCTTTCTCTTTTTTTCCATTATCGCTCGCTCCACATTTACAACAATTGCAAATGCTAGCATAGCGTGCTAACACAATCCACAAAAAATTGCAATACTACAACAACGCAACAGCATCAAGCCAATCGTACCTAATCGGGTCTGAATTTTTTGGCAGAGTAATACCTTTTCACCTGATTTTCCGGGGGCAATGTTTTTAAGTTATTTCTTTTTAGATAAAACAACAAAAAGAAATTGGTGGAAAATCCACAGGTTCAACTTGTAGAAAAGCCCGCAGCGGTTGCGCTAAACCGCTTTGCAACGCACAACGACATCAGCAAACTAGTCAAACAATATGGCACACCACTTTATCTTGTCGACGAAGATACACTGCACGCAAAAGTCAGAGAGCTGCATAGAGCCTATTCCAGATTCAAAGGCCCAGTGAAGGTCGCATATTCTATCAAAGCAAATTTCAATCCCGCAATCATTAGGGCTTTTATGAAGGATGGCATAACATTCGATCTGACATCCCTCGGAGAGCTTTATTTTGTCAGACAATGCAAAGGCGATCCAGAAAATATAATCTATACAAGCGTTACGGAAGAGCAGGACGAGTACCTTGAGGTGTTGCAGACAGGAGTGCGAAAAATTGTTGTCAGCTCATTCAACGGCATGACCAATCTTGCCAAGGCTGCAAGCAAGCTAGAGGTCAAGCCTCTAACCATGATAAGAGTCAACCCTGAGGTAGGAGTAAAAGCTGAAGTGCGTGCTTCATATAGAAATGGCAAGTTTGGTGTTCCATTTAACGGCGGAACAATTGACAGTGCAACAAAAATGGTAAGGCACTTAATGGGCAACGACTTGCTAAAATTTGAAGGCTTTCACTTCCATCTTGGCTCACAGATCACAGACTTTTCATGCTATACACATGCTCTTGACAAGATGGATGCGTTCATAACTAAGATGAAAAAAGAATATCCAAACTTCCAGATCGGGACATTCGACATTGGAGGAGGAACCCCTGTCTTTTACAATGACCCAGTGCCGACTCCTGCCCAAATGGCCCGGAACCATATTGAAAAGCTAAACCTGCTGGCTGAAACACACGGCGCATTTACATTGATGATAGAGAGCGGCAGGTTTCTTGTAGCAGAGTCATCAATTCTCATATCCAGAATTGTAAACACAAAAGAGTATAACGAACACAAGATCGTGATTGTCGACGCAGGCTACCACATACTATTAGATGCTGCCCTCCTAAAACAGGAATATCCCCAAGAAATAGTGCCACAGGTAAACAGCAGCACTAGCGAAGAGGAAAGCATTCTCAATAACAATGGTGGCAAAAACAAAGTCAACACCATAAATGCAGCCAACACCGGAGCAAAGAACATACACCTTGCTGGCAGACTTTGCGATACGTATGATGTTTTCCCGTTATCGAAGGCATCGAGCCTCTACGAAGCAGACGTTGGCAAGTACGTGTCTTTCTATAATGTTGGAGCATATTCCGTAGTCTTCAATATGCCGTTCCATTGCCAGACCAAGCCACCGATTGTCATGAAAAATAGTGACGGAGAATTTAAGCTGGTCAGAAAGGGAACAACCTTTGCACAATTGTTTGCTGAAGAGGGCGGAGAGTTAGAGTAAAATAGAATAGAGTAGCAAGCAGGACAACCCAGGTCAGTCAAGCAAGCTAGATGGGTCTCTGACTGACTAGTTTCCTTTTTTCGCTGTCCGTCTCTATTCATTTCTTTTCCTTTCCTTTCTACTCGAAAACAAGAGGCTTGGAACATAGCGTAACATAATAGCGCAAGCAAGCTACGTTTTTAAATCAGGCCAATTTGATTTGATAATCAGTAAAAGTGAAGTGAAATGAGGTGACTTTGCCTTCTGGTCCGCCACACCGCCTGAAAGAAAAGTCAGATAAGAACAAAAAAATCAGGGCACATGTATTCATACACGGCAAAGTTCAGGGTGTATACTTTAGGCAGAATACCAGAATAGTAGCTACAAGGCACAATGTCACAGGCTGGGTTCGTAATCTGAGTGATGGAAGAGTGGAAGCAGTATTTGAGGGTGACGAAACCAATGTTGGCCAAGTAATTGAATGGTGCCATGCTGGTCCGCCAAAGGCTGAGGTGGATGATGTAAGTATAACATACCAGCCATATACTGGTGAGTTTCAGGATTTCAGGGTAAACTATTGAATTCTCTCAAAGGCCTCTGCAATCTGTAACTTTATATCCTCAGCATCCTGCACTGTTTTTATGGCAGCCTGTATGGGCTGACCTGCCCTGCTTTTCCGTATCGTTATAGCAAGTGAATCTCCAAGGGGCCTGACATCAAGAAATGTCCTGAAATTCAAGGTTTTTGCATAAACAATTCTATGAGGCCTGATCTCTTCGATCACATTGTTTCCAAGAGACTTTACAAAATTTCTGATAGTTACCATTGCCGATCTGGCGGGCTCTTGAAGATTTTGAAGATGGGTATCAATCTGTAGCCTTGATGGATTGTTATTTACACCCATATCGCCACCGACTCCAACATTGTTATCCATTCTATTCAGCTTTTATTTTTTCGACATTTATTTTTTCTACTTCAATATAACAAGAAAACAAAGCAAGAAATTATTATTGTCAGCTCGGCACCTCTTCATTTCTATTATGATAGAACAAGAAAACATCTAGCCATCCTATTCTATTCTAACTTTTATCCCATTTTCCATTAGATATTTTTTTACCTTATCAACAGTGGATTTGTCGTAATGAAAAATTGATGCAGCCAGCGCTGCATCTACGTCTGTATCTTTGAACACTTGGAACATATGCGACGGGCTCCCGCAGCCGCCTGAAGCGATAACAGGGATATTGACAGACTTGCAAATCGCATCAACCAGTTCAATATCATATCCATTTTCGGTTCCATCTGCATCTATGCTTGTAAGCAGAATCTCCCCCGCCCCTAAAGATTCAACGCGCTTGGACCATTCTATTGCATCTATGCCGGTTCCTTCCATACCGCCATAAATTTTAACTTCAAACCAGTATTCTCTTCTATCTGCTTTGAAAATATTCTGCTTTCTCTTCTTATCTTTGTTTACCTGATAATTTCTCTTTGCGTCGATTGCTACTACTACGCATTGCTTTCCGAAAATCGACATCAGTTGTGTGATTAACTGAGGGTCTTTGACGGCTGCCGTGTTAATAGAGACCTTGTCTGCTCCGCTAAGCAGTATATCTCTGGCATCTTCCAGCTTTTTGATTCCTCCGCCCACCGTGAAGGGAATATCTATTACTCTTGCGACCTCTCTGACAACACCCTTCATTGTATCCCGCTTCTGCTGGGAAGCAGTAATGTCGAGGAAAACAAGCTCGTCTGCCCCCTGCTGGCTGTATCTCTTGGCAAGTTCAACCGGGTCGCCTGCATCTTTGACTTTGGCAAAATGGACACCTTTTACTACCCTGCCCGCGTCAACGTCAAGACATGGGATAATTCTTTTTGCAAGCGGCATCAAACTATCGCCTTTGCCCTATCTATGCTCAGCATTCCTTCATAGATTGCTTTGCCAAGAATGACTGAAGAGCAGCCTATATTCTTGACAATAATTACATCCTGAAGGCTTGAAATTCCACCACTTGCAATAACTTTTCCGCCGGCTGTTACGGCAATAGATAGCGAGGCCACATCTGGTCCCTGAAGTGTACCGTCTTTTTCTATACTGGTAAGCAGAAACTCGTTTATGCCAAGTGACATAAACCGGCTTATCGCGTCAGAAACTTTTACGCTTGTTGACTCCTTCCATCCGCCTACCATTACATTGCCTGCTACCTGGTCGATAGAAATCACTATTTTTCTTGCCTTTTCCTTTCTGCCACCATTTTTTCTGACAAGGCCGGCAACAGCAGAAGGGTCTTTATAGGCAAGTGTGCCCAGAACCACTCTGCTGGCTCCCATCTGAAACATCTCGTTTACCGCTTCAATTGACCTGATGCCTCCGGCGACCTGCACAGGAAGCTCCGCTGCCTTTATTATCTCAGATATAATCCCGATGTTATTTCTGCCTGTTTGCAACGCTGCATCAAGATCTACGACATGGATCATGTCCGCACCTGATTTTTCCCACCTTTTTGCAATTTCCAAGGGAGAATCGCTGTAGATTGTTTTATTGGCAGGATCGCCTTTAACCAGCCTGACAACCTTGCCTTCCATTAGGTCTATGGCCGGTATAATTTTCATCCTGCTACTCAGCTGCCCTTGTTATTTTTTGTTCTTTGCACATCCTGAGAAAATTTCTGATCATAATCGCTCCACTAGTTCCTGATTTCTCCGGGTGAAATTGTACTCCTATCAAGTTGTCTCTCTCAATCACTGCAGGAATGCTGACTCCATAATTTGAGCTTGCCATGACTATGCTCTCATCCTCAGGCACTGCGTGGTATGAATGGACAAAGTATACCCACACTCCGTTGCCTACACCTTCAAGCAGCCTGCTCCTTCTTGAAATGTTAATCTCTAGATTATTCCACCCCATATGTGGAACCTTTACCTTGGTCTTTGGTAGAGCCATTACTTTACCATCAAATATCTTTAGGCCGTCGAGGCTGCCTTCTTCGCTTTTATCAAATAACATTTCCATCCCGAGGCAGATTCCCATTATAGGTATACCGTCATCGATGGCATTGACAAAACGTTTTCTATCCGCCCTGATTGACATTATCGCCGGGTCAAAGTTTCCTACCCCGGGCAAAACCAACCCATTGAACCTGTTCAGATTTTGCAGACTGCGTATTACCGAAACGCTTGCCGCTCCGTTTCTTTCAAGGGCTGATTTTAGACTAAAGATATTTCCAGCTCCATAGTCGAAAATTGCAATCTTTGGCCCTTCCGCATCTGTGTTATCTCTGCCTGATATCTTGCCTCTCTTTCCTTCAGCTCTCTTAATTCTTCTATTACTTTCTGCGGCTGGCTCTGCAGTCGTGGTTTCTGCTCCTGCCATCTTCGCATCACATGGTACCCTTAGTGCTAGGTACTCCTTTTCGTTTGGTATCAACGCTTGCAGCCATTCTAAGCGCTACAGCAAAGGCCTTTACCGCAGCTTCAATTTTGTGGTGATCGTTGCTGCCATATTCGACCATAATGTGTGTGCAGGCGTTGAGGTTCTGTGTGAGGGATCCAATAAAGTGTTCAATATCCTCCTTTGGAACTTGCTCTATGCTATCTCTAGTAAGGTTCAGATGGATATTAGAGAATTGGCGCTTTACAAGGTCAATTGCGGCATATGCCAGAGACTCATCCATCGGAATCATTGCATAACCGAACCTTGTAATCCTAGACCTATCACCTAGTGCATTGTCAATGGCCTGAGATAGTGCAATTGAAACATCCTCTGCTAAGTGGTGAGCTATACCGTCGTTAGATTTGCCGGTCAAGGCAATATCTATCATACCATGTTTGCCAATTGAGCTTACAAGATGATCAATAAAAGGCAGACTCGTTCTTACATGTGTTTTACCGGAACCGTCAATATTGACATTGACTACAACGCTGGTTTCCTTCGTAACGCGCTCTATCTTGGCAGCTCTCATGCCACACTTTCAATCCTAGTTCCTGTCTGCATAACTCGCGGAGATCCTGATACATTCTTTCCTTCAGATACTTTATTTAAAAGTGGCGAATGAGCATAGAGAGAAGTACATTTTGATTATTGTTCCATTATTGCTATTCCATCCTGCTCTATTGATGATCTAATGCAAATTATACCAAGTGGCACAAGTTTTCTTTCAAAATACTGGATTTTAAGGTCAAGAAACTGAGCTATTGTCAGCATACTTGTGCGAAGCAGTATGTTGAATTAATTATTGTTAATGAAAAGAAAAAATAAAAAATTAGGAGACTATGGATTTACATCTACTGGCTACTTTTGGGCTCCAAATATTGTCCGGTTTCCTGTCCTCCCTTCCTGCTATATGATCTAAGCAGAAATGCAGAAAATACCAGAGCGCCAGTGACAATAGCAGCGACTAGTGTCCTAATCGCGTGCAGGTGAAACAGCAGACCCGATACTACAGCTATTCCTGCTGCTATTGCACTCAGAGGTAGCCAATTTGTGATTGCACGTGAGATTCTTGCATTCTTGAACATCATATGCAATCGACCTCTATTCTGTATTAGCAATTTTCTGGATAAAAATTTTTCCGTCGAAAATAAACAGGAATGGTCAGTGAAAGAATCGGCCATATCTGTGAAAATAAGTAAAAAATAAATTTTGGATCACTACTAATTTGATCAAATGGTGATGTCGCATGTTCGGTGGAATATCAAGATGGTTGACCAAGACTGCGGCAGCTATGTTAGCCGGGTTGGCAGCAATCCTGTCCACTGTCCGTGTGGCATTTGGCACCAGCACCGACACCAGCCTTCCAAGCGGTTATAGCGAATTGTTAAAACTGGCCCACGAAAAGGTGCAGGTCGCCACTCAGCCAGGGGCATTTGGAAATGGTGTACCTTCACTATCAGGGGTAGATCCGATGACCGTATTTGCACTAGCAGGACTTGCTGTTGGTGCGGCCATAGCTGTTATAATTGCAGCCAAAGAAGTGGCGCCTGCTTTGGGAAGGCGCGCCATAGTTGCTCAATGATGATGAGCAACAAACAACGCTATTTTTTGCTGGCAACCAGATATCTATAGAATGAATTGCTTATCTGAATTTTCTTAGCATGACGGGAAGCTGATTTACATTTTTAGCTATGAAATCTGCGCCGGTTTTTTTCAATCTTGCTGCAGTTTTACGCGGCTCTGGGCTGCACCCATAGACCCCCACAAATGTGATCTTGCAGCCTGTTTCCTTCTCTGCTCTTCTGGCCATAATCAGGTCTTCGGTAGAATCACCAACATAGAGTGCAGAGTTTGCTCCCATTGCTGCCATAGCTTTCTTTACTGCGTAGGGGTTAGGCTTTGCGTATTCCCGCTTTTCATCTTCCAAAAATACGCAAGCATCTAGCTGAAAATAACCAAAGACCGGCTTTAGAGAGTATTCTGCAGCCAGTTTACTTCTCCCGGAGACTATTGCCAGTTTCCCGCCAAAGGTCTCAGAGAGCTGTTTTATTGTCTTCTGGCTTACAGCCAATCTATCATTTTCTATCATCGGCCTACCGTTATAATATGCCGGATCAAGCCTACTTCGCTCTTTGAAAATCTTCGGCCCATAAAATATTTCATCAAATACTCTTCCAACCAAGCTTTGGCTTATTGGCCCGGGATATGACAGAATATCCTTGAATTCATCTATTGCATAGCCACTAAAGGAAAGAAACTTCTCTACTGAGGTAATGCCCGCCTCATCAGCATTTTCTGTGACCCTGTTAAGAAATTTTCTCATTTTGCTTATACTTGCGACATTCTCGGCTTTGGAAAATGCGAGGGCAGACAGGATTATGACATAGCTTGTATCTGTGTCATTGTTAAATCCACCTGTCTGCCGGAATTTCAAAATCAGCTCGTCAGTAACCAGTCTATTTGTATAATCCCTTCCTGACAGCTGCTTTAGAACAAAATCAACTGTTTTCTTGATAGCAATATTGTATGATTTCCTGATGTCTACTAGGACACCATCAACGTCAAAGAGAATGCAATCAAGTTTTGACAGCATTTGCGGTTTTGTCTTACTATCTAACAGGTCGCCAGCCGACATCGGTTTCAAACTGCTCCTTCAATACACTGAAGGAATTTTTCATTCATTTCTCTGGTGCCAATAGTCACTCTCATACATCCGCTGTAGCCAGCAACTGCTCCGAGCATTTTAACTATAATTCTATTTTTCCTTAGTGCATTGGAAATTTGGCTATATCTGTTCCCTGTATCGATGAACAAGAAATTAGCATCCGATCTGAATGTTTTAACCGATTTTATCTTCTCTAGCCGTTTGATCATCCTCTGCCTCTCTGCTCTGATTTGGTTGATTGTTTCCATGACCTGCTCGGAGAGCATAAGAGCATTAGTTGCAATTTCAAGTGATAAGCTGCTTACAGGATAGGGTGACTGGATTACTGACCTAAATACACTTGCAAACTTTTCGTTTGTTATGGCATAGCCTACTCTTGCGCCGGCTAGTCCAAATGCCTTTGACATTGTGCGTAGAACCACTATGCTATTCCTTTTGTGTTTTGTAGCAAAATCTGCCATGGAATAGTCAGCAAAATCGACATATGCTTCGTCTATGAGAATAAGCTTGTCTTCAAGCGACTCTGTGATTTCGACAACAACCTGCTTGTCAAATTGAGTTCCTGTAGGATTATTTGGAGAACATATGTATATGATGTCTGATTTGCGAGCACTCTTCAAAAATGCTGTTTTGTTGAGGGTAAAATTCATGTTCAGTGGCACCTGTTCAGTCTTTATGCCATGCAGGTTGCAGCGGTTAAGAAAATATGAAAAAGTTGGGGTAAATACAGTTGCTCTGCGTTCTTTGCCAATAACTGACAGAATAAGTTCGATTATCTGATCAGAGCCGTTTCCTATTGCAATGTATTTTTCGTCCACCTTAGAATACTTTGCAAGTTGAGCTGACAGATCGTCAAATTGCTTAAGTGGATACTCCCGTAGGTCGATCCGTTCTACTGCTCGCGTAATAACTTTTGAAATAAACTCCTTATCCAAGACAAAGTTTTCATTTGAATCCAGTTTTATGGCATTGTTGACTTTTTCCGGCTTGACATAACGATCAAGCCTACTAATCCTATCTAGCTCTTCTGAAAGCCAGTTCCTGTCACTGTCTATCGCCGGCTGTTTGGAGGGCTTGGGCTTGAGTGAAGAAGATATATTCCTACGCAAGGATTGTGGTCGAGTCATTTCTTATTGTTCATTCTCTTTGCTTCGCTTTTTCTTTGCTTTGAGCTTTGATTCAATTCTTAATCTGCAGTAGCCGAACAGATGCCTGCTATAACTCAACTGAATCTCTTCCTGATTGCCTCATAGTGGTTCAAAAGTCCCTCTGCATAAGCGATTTCCTTTATGGCCGGCTCTACTTTCCTTAGACCCTGTCTGCTTGCTTTTGCTACCGTTACAACTTTCAGAAAATCAAGAACAGATAGCGATGCCCTTGACTTGCCAAATCCAAGCGTGGGCAGAACATGATTTGATCCAAGGCAGTAATCGCTGGCAGACGATGCTGAGAATTCCCCTAGCAGCACAAGCCCTGCTGATGTTACTTTTTTTGCTATTGCTCTTGCCCTTTTTGAAACTACTTGCAGATGTTCCGGAGCAAACTCGTTTACAAATTCAAGGCTAGATTTTTCATTATCGCATATAGCAATGAATCCATTTTCCCGCAGACTTGCCCTAACAATATCTGTCCTAGATACACTTTTTGTAATGCTATCAATTTCATTGCTAACCTGAACTGCCAACTTTTCAGATGTTGTCACAAGCCCGCAGACAGTATCGTTGCTGTGTTCTGCCTGTGAGATAAGGTCCAATGCAACCAGCGTTGGGTTGGCATTTGCGTCTGCGTAGATTACTAGCTCTGTGGGGCCGGCGACCATATCTGTTGAAACCCTGCTTGAGGCAAGAATCTTGGCTGCGGTTACAAACATCCCACCGGGGCCGACAATTTTGCTAACCGGTGCAATAGTTGCTGTCCCAAACATAAGGGCTGCAATTGCTTGGGCTCCGCCAATTTTGTAAAACTCGTCTACTCCACATATGTCAGCAGCGACCAAGGTAAGAGGGTCAATCGTGCCATCCTGCCTTGGCGGGGAGGTTGCAACTATTCTTTTTACACCAGCGATCTTTGCAGGGATAGCGCACATAATTGCAGTGCTTGGATAGCGCGCCTTGCCGCCAGGAATATAACATCCTGCGCTGGAGACAGGTTGCGCTGTGCGCCAGATGAAGATGCCGTCTGCTCTGACAGGCGGAATCCTCTTGAGCTGCCGTAGCAGAGCAAGTTCAGTTGCGGCTAATCTCTGTTTAATGAGACTGATGGCCTGTATTTGGCTTTTGGTGACAGCCCTATAGGCCTGTTCTATCTCGTAGTCTGTAACCTTGAACGAATCCAGTCTGACTCCTTCAAACTTTTCGGTATAGACTGCAATAGCCGAATCACCCCTGTGCGCTACATCGTCCATGATGGGCTTTACTTTTAAAATCAAAGAGCTCAGAGCATCTGACATTGAGCCGCGCAGCCTGGCAGCATCGGCCTTGGGATCAACCACATTAACTATCCGTATCAGGCTCAAGAATATCAGTCCAAATTTATTTCCTCTAGTGGTAAGATCTGACTGGGCTCCATTACAACAAGCCCTTGGGCCATTTTTCGCATTTTGGGCACCAATTTGATAAACTCATTTTTGTCAATTACTGTATTTACGCCATACCATCCATCCTCGCTGAGAGGACTGACAGTGGGCCTTTTTAGCGCAGGCAGGCTTGAAAGGAGCTTTTCTAGATTCTCTTTTCGTACGTTGACAAAGATATGAAGTTTCTTGCGCCCTTCTACCACACCTTTCAGGAGTGCAACCATATCTGCTATTTTCTCTCTTTTTACTGGGTCTTTTAGCGCATTTTTGTTTGCAACAAGAACTGCTGTAGATTCCATCACAGTATCTATTATCTTGAGCTTGTTCTGCGCAAGCGTGGTACCTGTCTCGGTGATATCAAATATCGCATCTACATCCTCTGGAGGCTTTGCTTCAGTGGCTCCAAATGAGAGGAATATCTCCACATTTTTGTTCTTGCCTACCCGCAGCCACGGTGTAATAATCATCGGATCAGCATCCCCAAAATATTTCTTGTAGGCTGGATTTGACTTTATGTGAGCCGATGTGGTAGTAAGGTATTCAGAGGATATCCTGAGGGGCCTGTTGTTTTTCGCAAACTCTGTTATCAGTCCTGTCAGGTCATTTTGTTCAAAGCTTGTAGGAACTGCAATCACCTGCTTTACGCGTCCGTATTCTAAGTCAAGCAATACCTTGACATCAGCCTTAGCCTCAAGTATCCAGTCCCTGCCTGTAATGCCCACATCGTAGAACCCTTCCTGCACATAGGTCGGAATTTCCTGAGGTCTTAGAACCTTGACATCTATCTCAGGATCACTGAGTTTTACGCGGTACGTGCGCCCACGCCCGCTGACAGTCTGCCACGCCTGCTCCAGCAACTTGAAGGTGGGTTCTTCTATGCTGCCCTTTGGAATGGCAAATTTTACTGTAGGCATAGTTGAATAGTTGAGCAAGGCCTGCCATTGGAATATATATTTATATCTGGTTTGTTACTTTCTCGAGATTTCTAGACAATACTTTATTTTTTACGTAAAGCAGAAAGGACCTCTTTTGCTCTACTAACTGTAACTGCTCCCTCGCTTGCAATTCTTCTAGAAACTAGCTCGACTTGCTTTCCCTTTGCGCCAGCCATTACTGCAATATTCCTTGCATGTAGCGCCATGTGACCTTTCTGTATACCTTCAGAGGCTAGAGCCCTTATTGCTGCCAGATTTTGGGCGAGCCCTGTCGCTGCCATGGTCATGGCAAGTTCGCTTGCATTTTTTACGCCCATGATCTTCAGGGCAACTTTGGCCATAGGATTGACAGACACTATCCCTCCAACGATTCCGACTGCGAGGGGAAGCTCAATCTCCCCTGCCAGGTCGCCATCCTCTGTCATCTGCCATCTTGTCAGAGATCTATATGTCCCGTCTCTTGATGCATAAGCATGAGCTCCTGCTTCAATTGCTCTAAAATCCTGACCCGTAGCCAATGCAACAGCATCGATTCCATTCATTATTCCCTTGTTGTGAGTCACTGCTCTATACGTATCCGAATAGGCTAAAGCATATGCATATAGGATCCGCTTTACGACTTCGCCGCCTCCAATGTCATCCTTTGCAAAAACGGCCTTGCATCTGGCAAGCCTTCTGGTGGCATAGTTGGAAAGTATCTTCAAAACTACGTTGCTTCCCTCGCCTGCTAGTTCTTGAATCTTTGGAGCTATTGCCTCGCACATTGTATTTATTGCATTGGCACCCATTGCATCTTTGGTGTCAGCAACCAGCTCCACGACCATCATGTGGCCCATCTTGTTTGGACTGCTGTCTTGCATCTCCCTTACAGATATATCTAGCGCGCTAACCGACCTTCCCTTTGAATTTGCAACAGCCAACAGATCACTTTTATTTCTGCCGTCAAGAATTTTCCTTTTTGCACTGACAGGATCCGGAACAGATACGACCTGAATTTGTCCTATCATGAGCGACCTCTTAGCTTCGGCGGTAAATCCACCAGTCTTCTTGGCAATCCCTGCTGCCTTGCTTGCGGCAGCAATGACTGATGGCTCTTCAATAGCCATAGGGATGAGCCTTTCTTGACCATTTATAACAAAATTTGTTGCTATTCCGATGGGGATTGATATTGTTCCTATTGCATTTTCTATCATCTGGTTTGCCGCACCAAAGCTCAAAGGAGATAGTATAGCATCTATGTCGCCGTCAGATAACTTTGCCTTGTTCTTCAAGTAGGCCAGCCGCTCCTTTCTGCTCATCTCATAGAATTTCTTTTTGGTTGCCAACAGTTTGTCCTTGCTGGCTTTATTTGCATGCTTACCTTTATTTGTAGAGCTGGTCGTCTGCTGATCTGATATAATAATACCTAGAGCAGAGCATGATGTTTGATATACATAACATAAGAAGCCGAATTAACCTGTGTTCCCTATGGTTTGGTTATCCTTAGAATCTTGTCGTCACCTTGTTGAGGCGTTCCTTCTCCGTCTCTGTTGCTTGTGATAGCATAAAGCGAACCATCTTGTGCCTCTATGACATCGCGCATTCGGCCGTAACCTACCAGTATACTCTCCTGAGTCTGCGACTTGAAGTCGACTAGCCTGAGGCTCTGCCCTTTCAGCGTAGCAATTATCAGGTCGTTCTGGTATCCAAGCCGGCTAGAAGATGCAAATACCATGCCACTTGGAGAGATCTGAGGACTGAAGCATATTACAGCTTTGCCTGACTTTTCAGCATCAGCACATTCAACAATAGGCCACCCGTAGTTCGCACCTGCCTTTATCAGGTTAATTTCATCTTCTCCCTCTCTCTGATCGCTGGCATACATCCCCCCAGTCTGGGGATTCCATGCCATGCCAAGAATGTCTTTGTGCCCGTATGAGTATACTGGTGAGCCGGGGAATGGATTATCTCTTGGAATACTTCCGTCAGGGTTCACCCTGAGGATCTTGCCAGCAAGAGATCCTGGATCTCCTGCAAGTTCTGGATTCCCAGCATCACCGGTCGATATGTACAGCTTGCCGTCAGGTCCAAACTTTAGCCGTCCGCCGTTGTCTCTATCAGCTCCGGGAATGCGGTCAACTATTACTTTGGCCTGAATTATCTTGTTGTCCTTTTCTGTAAGCATTACGACCTTGTTATAGATTTTTTCCTCGGTTGAATTGGAGTAAGTATAGTATATGTAAAGCAGATGGTTTTCTGTAAAGTTAGGGTGCAACGCCAGACCCAACAGGCCTGATTCTCCGTGGTGCTGGGTATTTATGTAAGCTGCCGGGTCTGCTATGAGAGTGCCGTTGGGTAAAATTACCCTGATCTCGCCTGTCATCTCGGTAAAAAAGATCCTACCGTCTTTGGCAATATCAATTGCCCATGGTGCATCCAAGTTGTTAGCTACGATCTGTATGCCTCTATCGGCGCTACCGCCGCCAGGACTGCCAGGCTGCGGAATTGGTATAGAGGTATCAGAGGGTGCTCTGTAAATTGTCACCGCACTTATGGCAATAACGGCTGCAGCGGCAGCGACTGTAAGGGCAAGGCGGCGATCCATGCTCATTTGATAGGTGCTAGAGGGAAGGTTTTTAATGTAATGTCGGACCTTTTGTTTGTGAGCAAGCAATTGGAAAAAAGAGGGCGCAAAAGATAATGAGCATGAAAGTTTCTGATATCATGGTTGGAAACGTCTTCAGCTTGAGTGCAGAAGATACAGTTGCAAAAGCTTTCAGCATCATGACGGATAAATCCATTAATCAGATACCGATAGTCGATGATGGCGGCAGATATGCAGGGATGATATTTGCAAAGCAATTTCTTGCCACCAATCCCATGCCTTCGTCAAAGTTAAAGAGCTTTATAGTCAGGACACCAACACTTGATCCTGACGATAGTATTGAAAAAGCAGCGCAGCTTGTAATAGGTAGCGGAAACCGTGCCCTGCCTGTTGTTAAAAATGGAAAGGGAAACTTGGCGGGAATTGTCAGCGAGACAGACATAGTTCTGACGGCAGATTTTGGCCATGCAACGGTAGATGAAGTCATGTCAGGAGCAATCGTCATCGAGGAGGATACCAAGCTTGCCGATGCAATATCTAAAATGAGAAGATACAATATCTCGAGGCTGCCTGTCATAGATTCACGAGGTATACTCAAGGGCACAATAAATGCCTTGGATATTGGCCGAATAATTTCAACTCCTAGAGAAAGAACGAGCAAGTCAGCAGCTGTAAGCGGCGGGATTGCTGACATTAGGGATGTAAAGGTCAAAGACATAATAAGAAAGGCTATCTCTGTGGAGAGAGGCTCCAAACTCAATACTGTTCTTGATAGTTTCAGGAATAAGGAAGAAATTGTCGTTGTAGGTGATGGCAGACCTATTGGCGTAGTCACACCCAAGGATGCTTTAGAGCTGGTATTGCCAAAAAAAAGCGAGCCTATAATCCACATATCACATCTTGATGAGGCAGAAGCTCGGAGAGAAATCCAAGACCAGATGTCAAGGTTTCTCAAAAAGATACAGGGAAGAATCGAAGACGTCAGATCTGTGGTGATTTATGCCGACAAACATAAAACGCGTAAATACTCGCTCAGAACGCGGCTCATGACCACTAGGGGGATAATTGATGCCAAGGCTGTAGGTTATGATCCAATAAGTGCATCCAAGGATTTGATTGCAAGGCTTGAAAGAAGAATCAAGTCAGAACATAGCCAAAAAGTAAAAGACAGGCAGCACAGAGAATCTGCCAGAAAGGCTTGAACTGGCATTGTTGTTTGCCAGAAACATAGATAAGACAACAGCCAATGAAACAATGGAAAGACATAGATCTGAAAAGACACTCGCGAGCGAAGTAGAATAAGAAAATGGCGCAGATGAGGAGATTCGAACTCCTGATCGCCCGAGGGCGAATCGGCTGGCTTGCCTTTTTTGGCGGATTCGGTTTGTAAAGGACTCAAGGCCGACGCATTATTGTGTTCTTACGCACACATATGCGAGCAAGAAGACCACTCTGCCACATCTGCCCATTTCTTAAACTTGGATTCCTACTTTTATATATTGGCTAGATTGCAGTCGCCCGTTCCAAAAAGACGATAGCAAATATTCTATTCAATATGCGACCGATTTTTATACCTGAAATGAGATTAAAAAGTATAGATGGACAGCATGCGGAGGCTAAAGTCAATTTCTGTGCTTATCCCCGTAGATAGGATACAGTCAAGTCTATCAGAGATGGGCTTTATACCCGGGGGTTCTGTAACAATCATTACAGACGGCAAGTACTGGAATAGGATGCTGTACGTTCGGGGTAAGGAGACCATCACAGTCTCAGACGAAATCGGTGATGCATACCCCAAGGATCCAATCATTACAATCTGCGGCTCGGGCACCACCATCTCAAAAGTAATTGGCAGTATAGACAGCCAACTTGCCAGCAGCTAGGAGTAGCTACTTATGCCCCTATACGAGTGCAATGAGCACCAGTTTGTAGAAAATATCCGCCGGCTCGTAGAAACATCAGATAAAGTTCTAGTCAATCGAAGAATTAGCCTCCATGACGATGCAAAATATGGTCCTGCAACACTACCTGATGTCCAATTCAAGCACTATGAACAGATATGCACAAGAAAATCTGCAAATTCAACTGTGTATGCGAAGGTGCCGTTTGTAGATGACTTCCATGGAAGAATGCATGATGTTAATGAAAACCTGCACGCAGCAACTGCCCTGATGTTTCCGCGGCTATCAATTCCATACTACAGGGTGGAATATTCTGTAAATCTATGGGGAAGCACCTACCTGTTTGCATTTGATGCGCTATTTGATCCAGAAGTGACGATTGAAAAAAGAAGTGGCAAGAAAATTGGCAAAGGGTCTCTTATTCACGTTTTAAAGCATAACCCTCCTCAGGAGCGTCTATTAACTATAAACCTACCAAGACAAGTAATGGTCTTTGACGTAAAAAATATGGTAAGAGTAATCGATCATTCATCGAATTTTTAGTTAGTCTGACCTGAGAATCCTATACTGAAGCTGCATTGCATCAAACCCTCTGCTGACTCTGCAACCACATAAAGAATGGCTCAAGCGGACCCACAAACGGTAGCATCTCTGCGCTTTTTACATTAAACCCAAGCATCAGCATGCGCCCTTCAAGTCTTGTTTGCAAAAGTGGTGGTAACTTTTCTTTTCTAAATGGCTGGAATAACTCGAAAAAATAATCTTGCCTGTAGTGTGCTATATGTTGCGCATAGCATTCTGACAGAATTTCTGGATCGGAGGAGATGCGCCTGTTTATCTGGTTCGGACCCGTCGAGGCAGCCTTCTGGCTCTGTTCTGAACCTTCTATCAAGCCTCTTGGCTGACATTCAATAACTATCTGCAGTGACCTTTTGGTATAATTTTCCCGTATGTATCTAGAGTCAAGCTTGCTTGGCATGCTGCGATACAACCTGATATTTCTTGCAATCTGCTCTACTGTCCGCCGCGCAAGATCTGTTGTAGCTCTGATTTGTGCTTCCTGCCTTGAGCCAAATTCTTTGCCAAATAGAAAAAAGATTCCTACCGTTTCATCACTTTGTATAAATGGAAATTCAATTTTGGAAGACATAAACTGCATTATCCTGCTGGGAATTTCCTGTGGAAGAAAAATACCCATATACGAATCAGAAAGGATTGACAACAATTGAATAGTGCGGTACCTTGATTTAACTTTAATTCGACTTAGCAGTGTATGAAGATAATTAGAGAATGGAAGAGAGATAATGGCATAAGACAGAAAAGATAGATAGAAAAAACAAAATCGATAAAGGGAAAAAGTAGGCTAGTGCGCGTGAGGTGGAGGCGCACTGCTCTTTGAAAGGGCTTCGTTGAATGTCCCTGAAGCCTTTTCATGAAATTCCAAGTTGGATTGATCTACTTTTATTGCCTGAGGAGGACATACTGAAACGCAGGCCATGCACCAGATACAATCATGTTCTCTAATAGGATCTGCCTTATCGGTATGATCTTTGCGCTCTTCCTTCACATTGCTGCCTGTGCCTGCACTTGTTGCATTGACCATGTCCTTGGCAGGAACGTCATTTTCACTTCTGTACCATTGAAATACCTGCACTGGACATGCTTCTATGCACGCACCGTCGGCCACGCAAGAGTCCCAGTCGACAGCAACCATGGTTCCATGAACGCCCAATGGGACTAACTGTTCTCCTCTGGCAGCATAAGAAGCCTTGACCTCTTCGTTTTCTGCGGCTTCTGCTGTTCTGCCCGGCCCCCAAACAAAGTGGTAGTGCTCGCCATCAGCGTGCTTATGCTTGCCTATTGAATGATGATTCCTAGGAAAGTCTGGATCAATTGGCATATCTCTTTCTTAGACATAGTCGAGATATATATTATATAAACGATGTGGGGTTTGACAGCTGCAAAGATAAGATATGCAAAAACAAAGCCAGAAGCTCTTCAACTGTTTCCTTGGCTCGTGTCGATTCTTCTGTTTCTACATCTGCTTTTCCTTTTCTCTATCATTTTCCCTTTCAAAGAGCAGATTCAGTTCATGATCATTTAGCTTTGCTTTTGCAAGCTTGAGGCCTGCCGCCGCGATTGGTAGAGGCACTATGCTTACTACCGTACCTGTTGCACTCTTTACCTTTATTGTCAACCTGTCTCCGTAGCGTTCAATATCAAAATCATCCTTTTCGGTGAATGGAACTGTGACGGCCATATGCAAAGTCCGGCCCTCAGGGGTAAAAGTAAAGGGTTTGCCATTGTAAAACCTAGAGGCAGGGTCACTGTCGCCGAAAATCATCTGAGCATGTCTTTCCAACATGTCGATGCCCCTGAGCTCTGTATTATAGAGCTGGACCTCTTTTACTGGTAGTGGGTAAAAGTTTGACTTTGCATCCTGTACCTTTTGCTGCTGGTATTGTACCCAGTTTGCATAATACTCAGAGCCTACGGCAGTTGGCGGCATTATCTTGTTAATTATAGCCATATCCACATTGATCTCGTAAAGACATGCAGACATGAATGCCCTCTTTGCATTTTCAATGCTAAATATATCCGGGTTGGCCACGAGCCTCAAGGTGGTTATATTGCGGTTTTTAACAATGTCAGATAGAGCATCTAGACGGTCCAGCAATTGCAATTCACTTTGGAGAACATCCTTTGTAGGCGCCGGAATCTTGGAAAGCGGCTGAAAGATCTTGGCAACGCCACTGAACATGCCTGCAAGGCCCGTCAGCTTTCTTCCAATACTCCCCACCAGCTTTGGAAAATAGAGGTATCGCATTGCCTCTCCAGAAGCAGGCATATCAAGCACTAATGCATCAAACGTCTTGTTTCGCTCTACCTCCTCGATCTTGAGCAGAGAAAAAAGCTGAGTTGTACCGGGTAGCATTGCTATTTCATATGCCAGTGTCTCATCAATACCCTTTGCAGAAAATATTGACGCCATGTAGGAGAGTATTGTACTGTACTGCTTGCTCATCTCGACAACGGGGTCGATCTGTAGAGCCTGCAGATTATTGATAATCTGCTTTGGCTCGCTTCCTATGTTGGGCACCATAAAGGCGTCACTCAAAGTATGTGCCGGGTCAGCGGAGACTACTAAGGTATTGTAGCCCAGTCGGGCAAGCCTGATCGCAGTTGAACATGATGTAACTGTCTTGCCTGTGCCTCCCTTGCCAGTATAGATTATCAGCCTCAACGACGAAAAATTCAAAATTTTTAGTATAAAAGAGTAATGCCTGTCTATATCAGGTCGTCAGATTAGGGAAGCATCTTACATTCCTTAATCTTATAGTTATACATACATTTGATTACTCAAGTCCTACTGCTTTCAGAAGGCTGCCAGCTATGTGCTGGATGTCTGGTTCTGTTACAGACGGATGGACTGGAAGGGATAGCACATGTGTCGAGCACCACTCTGTATTTGCAAGTTTTGTCCCCGGACAAACCTCGCTATAATATGGCGTCTTGTGAACCGGTGGATCATAGTATACCGTGGCACCGATCCTTTCACTGACTAGCTTGCCCTTAACCCTATCCCTGATGTTCTTCTGCAATGCTATAGTATAGAGATACCAGTTGAATATCGTATCACTGGTTTCATGAGGCAATACCAGACCATTTCTCTTGGCTTCCGGAGCCAAAAGTTCTGTCAGCTTCTCTGCATTTTGCCTTCTCTTTCTGAGCATATCAGGCAGCTTTTGCATCTGAACCTTTGCCACCGCTGCGCTTAATTCTGGCAGCCTAAGGTTTAAGCCAAATACTCTTGTATCATAGCCTTCGACCATACCATGGTTTCTGATCATCCTCAGCTTGTCAGCTATCTCGTCATTGTCAGTTGCCACCGCTCCACCTTCTCCAGCTGTAAGAACCTTGCTCGCATAGAGACTAAAACAACCAGCCAAACCAAATGTCCCAGTCTGCTTCGACTTGTACGTAGAGCCCAATGACTGGCAAGCATCCTCTATAATGTGCAGTGAATGTTTTTCTGCAAAGTCAACAAGTTCATCCATCTCTGCAGGATGGCCATACAAATGAACTGGTATAATTGCTCTGGCCTTGGCTGTTATCTTTGACTTCAAATCTGACATCTCTATAGTATAATCGTCCTTTCTTACGTCCACAAATACAGGCTTGGCACCGGCTGCTATTACTGCATTTGCGGTAGCCACAAATGTAAATGACGGAAGCAAAACTTCTCCCTGTGTAATGTCAGCTGCAAGCAGTGCTGCATGCAAAGCTGAAGTCCCAGAATTGACTGCAACGACATGCTTTATGTTTAGATAATTTCTGAGAAGCGACTCGAAATCCCGCACTCTCTTTCCCCCGTCGCGTGCTGCCGTCGTGAGTGCATTTTCCTCCAAGACTTTTATTACTTCCCGCCTTTCTTCCTCGCCAATCCATGGCTTGTTTATGGGAATTGAACCTGATAGGGTATGGGTTGTCAACTATTGATCAGACTGCCTTTTTTTATTTATAGAATGCGATTGCTTATAAGAGTAAGGTCACGATTTTGTCCTGCGCAATGTCGCTCTATGAGTAGATAAAATCAATCGTTTTCTTTTTGGCTACCATAAACATGGAACTAAAATGGTGTTTTCTAACTGGCTGAGTATTGATCATGCTCTGAGACTGTACCATATTCATGTCGAAGATATTATTAACACCCATTACGCAACCTCTGGCGTGAAATTCGCAGACTGGTTCCCATACTATCAGGAAATCAGAGCAGAATTTGGCTATAGTACCGAAAAAGATCAACAGGCAGCAAACCTGCTTTCGAAAATGATAAAAAGAAAAGCTCTTGAGCCAAAGATTCTGCAAAAAAAGATTACCGGCAAGCCAGTAATGATCATAGGCGCAGGACCTGGCTTGGAAGAGCATATCAAATTTATCAAGAAGGGCCGCAAATACGTCAAAATAGCTGCAGATGGAACAGTAGAGCCGCTTATCGAAAATAAAATTATGCCTGATATTGTTGTCACTGACCTTGACGGCAACCCCTCATATCTGCAAAAGGCGGACAAAAAAGGAGCGATCATGGTTGTCCATGCGCACGCCGACAATATTACAATGCTGAAGAAGATAGTCCCGAAACTTCGGCATATTGTAGGCTCTACACAGGTGATGCCAGTAGCGAATGTCTATAATTTCGGCGGATTTACTGATGGAGACAGGTGCGTATTCCTGGCTGAAGAATTTGGTGCCAGGGAGATAGTCCTGGTCGGAATGGAGTTTGGAGATAGTATTGGCAAATATTCAAAAACGGATGCAAAAGACGTTGAGCTAAAGAAACAGAAAATGAAGGCTGGAAAGAGACTGCTTGAAATGCTTGCAAAACAATCCCGCTCGAAAATGCTAGATACTTCAAAAAAGCCGATCAGAGGCTTTGAGTCTCTTGAAATTAAAGCAAGGTAACTAGCAGTACTAACAACATGAAACAGGAGATAATAGTACAATCTTGGTCAAAAAGAGGCAATCCTATGGAATAATAGGAATTATTCTGGCAGCTGCCGGCGGAGCAGCCTGGTTTCTGCAGCAGCAGGCTATAGCGCTGATACTGTGGGGAATAGCAGTGATAATAATTTTCAGGCTCAATGCAAGAAGAAAAAAAGACAGAAAAAGAGAGTAGGAGGAAGAAAACATCCAAAAATGTCGTCCTCTATACGCCCCTGTCGCATTCTGCATGGTCATATCCGACTAGGAGGAGATGGTTTGATATTAGCTTGGGATACCTGCCAGATAGCCTAATTGAGACCCGAAATAGTCAGTGTTTTGCCAAATATTTGCGAGTTTGACACCCTGACATCGCGTCTAACTATGTGACTGAATGAAGGAATTGTTCCAATCGGCGTTATTTGTCTGTCTATCTGTATTCGTCTCCACAATCGCCTATAGCCTCAAACAAATCGTTTGATTCGTTATGGATCTGATCGATTCTACTCTGATCGTCCCCGTCTAGCTTTAGGGCAAATGTGCGGGCATTATCATATCTATGGTCGGTTATGCTAAGCCTGGCTCCAATAATAACACCTGCTACAGCTGGTTTGTCAAGGATATACCTAGTTGCAACATTTGCAATGCTTGCACCATGCTTTTCCGAAATATCTTTTAATGTTGACAAAAGCTTCTGAAATAGGCTCCATCCTCCCCAAGCGTCTATCATGCGCTTGTATTTACGCAGGCTCAGCGTATCCAAATCGCGCAAAGATGGTTCGGACCTTCCAAAATATTTCTCGGAGACAAGGCCACCGCATAAGGTGCCATACGCCAATAGCTGGATGTGATTATTCTGGCAAAGCTGAGCCATTTTTACCTCGGGACGCCTGTCAATGATAGAATATTGCACTTGGTTTGAAACAATTTTGATGCCCGCATCTATCATGTCCTCTATGCGTTCCGTATCAAAATTAGTAAGGCCAATATGCTTGACCTTTCCTGAATCCCTGAGGTCAGAGAGATATGTCAGTGCATCCATGTAATATGGGTTGTTGTAGTCACACCAGTGAAATTGCACTAGATCCAGAACGTCTACTTTCATCCTGTTCAGGGATCTTGATATGCTCTCATCAACCATGCGTCTTGTTACCCTGACTGGTTGCGGAACCCACTTTGTCAAGGTCTGCACCTGAGTAATCTCATCGCTTCCTCTTTGGGATAAAAGTTGCTGCCTGAATTCGCCTATGAAATCTTCAGCAGGGCCATAGATATCAGCCAGATCCCATGTAGTAAAGCCTGCATCATGGTATTTCATCATCTCTGCAATTGCTAGCCGTGAATCGATGTGTCCATGTCCGCCTGCAACCTGCCACATGCCATTGAGTATCCTACAAATTGTAAGGTTGGAGGCAAGCGAATACCGCTCTAGGTCTGCTTTTGCCACTGGTAATCAATCTAATAACTTTCTTAAAAAGAAAATACGGATATTTGAGAGAAACCCTAGTAGAGAGGCGCGCCTATTAGCGACGCTGAATAGTACAGTCAAAAGGCCTTAGGTTAATTGTTTTGGACCGAACTAAATTGAAAGCAAAAAATGGTTATACGATAGCTAGATAGATGAGACTGAAGTCTGCGAAGGTCGATGTAGCGGAAATAGCTTGGTTTGTTGGCATTTAAGATGCATTCTAGCAGATCTAAAAATACAAGAAACTTGAAACATTCGAAATCAATATACAGTTTTAATAATTTATCCCGTTCAGAAAAGGCATTTAAAAACTATTGTTTTATGCTGAGAGTAAATCCTGATAATATCCAATATATAAAAAATTAAATTAATATAGCCTCTCTAATGAAGCCTTAGCGATGATGCGGGCCAGACGATTAAAATTCTCTGCAGGTATGATATCGGCGGGGTTGGCAGTAGCGATTTTTGCATTATTTTCAACTCACGCTTTTGCCCAAACAAGTGCTTCTGCCAATTCAAGCTTGGGAAAGCCTCTGCTTGCAATTGCAGCTGCAATTGCTATTGCCGGTGGTCTGATCGGCACTGGTAATGCGCAGCAAGGTATTGGCGCTGCAGGTATGGGAATAATTGCCGAAAAGCCAGAAAAGTTCGGTCAGGTATTGTTCTTCTTTGTCATCCCTGAGACATTGTGGATCATTGGCTTTGTACTTGGTATAATCCTGCTGCTGGGCATACTGTAGCGGATGTCATGACGCATGAGCATAGAGACGTTCGTCTATGAAATAGAGAACAGGAAGAAGGGTGACCTCCAACGCCTAGATAGCGAGCTGGCTCAAAAAAAAGCACAGATACTGAGCGAAAGGGACGCCGCCTTGGCAGAAATCAAGGAGCGGTACGCAAAGGAAGCAAAAGCAAAATCAGAAAGAGAGTCTGCCAGAATAATTGAAGCCTCAAGACTCCAGGCCAAAAAGATACTCTTTGATGCTATCAATTCCAATCTGGAATCTGCAATGAGTGTAATAACAGAAGAGTTGAAGAACTTCACAAAGAGCTCAGAGTACAGAAAAGTCTTGGAGGCGATGATCTCTTCAGCAAAGAAAAAGCTCGGGCCTGATATAGTCATCAGGTGCCGCGAGCAGGACCGACCTATTCTAAAAGATCTGGGAATCACAATGGGCCCAGCGATCCAGACTATTGGCGGGATATTGGCCGAGAATAAAGAGGGAACAAAAGAGCTTGACTTGACATTTGAGGAGCTTTTGAGGAATAACGAAGATCAAATTAAAGGCTCCTTAGTGGAGAAAATGCTCTAACATGCCGACATCACAGTATTCATCTTCTTTCGGCCGGCTTCAGGCGCTTTCTGTAAACCTGCTTTCAAAGGAAACAATGCAGAACCTTATCAAAGCCAAAGATGTAAACGAAATGGCCAAGATGTTGGAATCAACCTGGTATGGACCTGAAATTGAAAAAGCCGCTTCTACGTACCAGCCTCCAGAACTGCTCGAAGTTGCGCTCAATGCCCATCTTGTGAATACTAATAGGATTGCACTTGAAGCTACGCCATTTAACGGCAAGGTGGCTGTACGCGCCTACTTTCTAAAATGGGACATTCACAATATTGAGCTGATTTTATCTTCAAAGAGCATGGGGAAAACAATAACAGAAACCGAACCTTTCTTGGTTTCCAGTAGGAATTTTCCGGCTGGTATAACTGCCGGCAATATTCCCCATGATGAAATGAAAATTATCTTGGCGCAGACAGGAGTAGATGGGGTGGTAAACCAGCTCGTAAAATATCCATATGGCACAATTCTGATGCAACATTTGGATTCCTATCAAAAGAGCGGAGATTTGGGCCCTATGATGACTGCAATGCAGGCCTTTTATTACAAACAATTGCTAGAATCGCTCAGGTTCTTCCAAGGCGACGAAGGTATCATAAGAGAAATGGTAAGGACTGAGATAGATAAGAAAAACATTCTAAGTTTGCTCAAGGCAAAAGATTCGGGTATAGACAGAGAAATAGTCAGCAGACACCTAATTGAAGGAGGAAAGATTCCTTTAAATGAGCTTTCTGAATTCTATAACGCGAAGAACGTGGCAGAGCTTGTAGGAAGAGTAGAAGGCCGATTTGTATTGGGTTCAGCACTGGCTCAGTACAAAAAAACAAATAGCCTCATTGATTTTGAAGTTGCATTGGATAAATTTATCTATATAAATTATATTAAAAAACTTAAGAATATTGCCCTATCCATTGGTACAATATTCTATTTCATCATTGTCGCAGAACATGAGCGAGAAAATATAAGAAGGATCGCCTATGGCAAGCGCTATAACCTCTCAGCTGAGAGGATTAATTCGATGTTGCTTTATGAATAGTGATAGGCTAATGATTGGTCGGCAGACAAATGAACAGAATGAAATGCAGGAGTAAAATAAGGCAGAATGTCTAAGCAGCAAAAAAAATTGGATTATGCTGGAAAAATTGCGGTTGTAGGAGACCGCGAGCTTGTAATAGGCTATAGGCTTCTTGGTGTTAACGATACTTTTGTCGCTTCCGGAGAGGAAGCACGAAAGATCATGGAAAGACTCTTTTCTTCACGCGAACATGCGTTAATCATTGCAAGCCAGTCTGTCAGCGAAAGCCTTTCGGCTGCCTTTAGGTCAAAGATAGAGGCATCAATCGAGCCTCTGGTGCTCTTTATGCCTTCACTGCAGGGCAGTGTGCAAGAAGAGTCGATATCTTCACTTGCAAAGAGAGTGCTTGGCATAAGTATCAAGATGGAATAGAATGGGATAACAAGATAATAGTGATCGTAGTATGGTGGAAGCAGTAATCTCACGTGTTTCAGGACCAGTTGTAGTAGCGTCTGGTCTAGAAGGTGCACAAATGTACGATGTGGTACGAATAGGAGACCTGGGCCTAGTGGGTGAAATCATCCGTCTGGAAGGAAACAAGGCAACGATCCAAGTATATGAGGACACAACAGGGTTAAAGCCAGGGGAAAAGATAATCAATACAAAAAGGCCACTGTCAATGCAACTTGGGCCGGGCCTATTGACATCTATATACGATGGAATTCAGAGGCCCTTGGATGTATTGAGAAAGCAGAGCGGCGACTTTATTAGCAGGGGGAATATCATTCCAGCGCTTGATCAGCAAAAGAAATGGGATTTTGTTCCTGTCAAAAAGAAAGGTGCAGAAGTCGCTCCAGGTGAAATCATTGGTGAAGTACAGGAAACTCCACTGATAAATCACAAGATAATGGTTCCCTACAACGTAAGTGGTCAGCTTGCAGAAATTTCTGATGGCAAATTCACTGTAAACGAGATAGTAGCAACCGTCAAGACGGGCAACGGCAAGGTCGATATCGGCCTTTCAAGCTGGTGGACAGTCAGAACACCAAGACCGGTGCTTCGCAAGTTACCTCCAGAATCCCCTTTACTTACAGGACAGCGCGTACTTGATACATTCTTCCCAGTAGCAAAGGGTGGAACGGCCGCAATTCCGGGGCCATTTGGCAGTGGCAAGACCGTTACCCAGCAGCAGCTCGCAAAGTGGGCTGATAGCAATGTAATTGTCTATGTAGGCTGCGGAGAGAGAGGCAACGAAATGACTGAAGTGCTTACAACATTCCCAGAGCTTGAGGATCCAAAGTCAAAGCGCCCGCTGATGGAAAGAACTATTCTAGTTGCCAATACTTCGAATATGCCGGTGGCCGCCAGGGAGGCCAGTATTTACACCGGAATTACCATGGGTGAATATTATCGTGATATGGGCTATGGCGTAGCACTAATGGCAGATAGCACCTCTAGGTGGGCAGAGGCACTCAGAGAAATATCTGGCAGGCTTGAAGAGATGCCTGGAGAAGAAGGATATCCTGCTTACCTTGGAAGAAGGATTGCCGAGTTCTACGAGCGGGGCGGCAAGGCAGTTGTAATCTCGCCAGAAGAGCGTGTCGGCTCACTCACACTAGTCGGAGCAGTATCTCCGCCAGGCGGTGACTTTTCTGAGCCTGTGTCGCAAAATACTCTCAGAGTAACAAGGGTGTTTTGGGCACTAGATGCAAGCTTGGCCTCGAGGCGGCACTTTCCGTCTATCAACTGGCTTACAAGCTACTCTCTGTACGCTGATGAACTATCAATCTGGTACAATTCCAACGTGTCTAAAGATTGGGCAGCTCTCAGAAAGGAGGCCTTGGAGATATTGCAGAGAGAATCGGAGCTTCAAGAGATTGTTCAGCTGGTAGGTTACGATGCACTACCAGAGCCTGAAAAAGGTGTCTTGGATACTGCAAGATCAATAAGGGAAGACTATTTGCAGCAAAGCGCTTATGATGAGGTCGATACTTATACCTCCATCAGGAAACAGTATCTGATGCTATCTACAATACTAGAATTTGGAAGAATGGAAGCAGAAGCGATAAAGAAAGGTGTCCCGACTGCCAAAATAGGCGCACTAGAAGTCAGAAAACTAATATCAAAAATTAAATGGACCAAAGAAGACCAAGTCGAAGAACTTATCAATCAGATCAAAGGCAGCATGGAACAGCAGTTTAGCAGCCTGGTTGTGGAGGTGACCCACTAGTGTCCAAGATTGCATTCAAATCATTGGCAAAGGTCGCAGGGCCTCTTATATTTGTCGAAGGGGTAGAGAATGCTGCATACGGAGAAATGGTTGAAATTAAACTGGCCAACGGCGATAGAAGACAAGGACAAGTGCTGGATACACGCAGGGGTCTTGCAGTAGTACAGGTCTACGGCCAGACAATGGGGCTGAGCACAGCCGGGACTTCAACGAGGTTTTTGGGCGAGACTGCTACACTGTCTGTCTCTGATGAAATGCTAGGCCGGGTATTTGACGGTCTTGGTAATCCACGGGATAATGGTCCAAAAATAGTATCAAAACAAAAATACGATCTTGTAGGCTCTGGTATCAATCCATACTCAAGAGAGGAGCCATCTGAGTTTATCCAGACAGGCATGTCAAACATTGACGGAATGAACACGCTTGTAAGAGGACAAAAGCTTCCAATATTCTCTGGCGCGGGCCTTCCACACAATCTTCTTGCTTCGCAGATCGCAAGGCAAGCTAGGGTGTTGAGCGGCTCCGAAAACTTTTCGGTAGTATTTGCAGCAATTGGAATCACCACAGAAGAGGCCAACTTCTTCATAAAACAGTTTGAAGAGAGCGGCGCTCTGGAAAGGACAGCTCTATTTCTGAACTTATCTTCCGACCCCTCAATGGAGAGAATCCTCACTCCAAGGCTTGCTCTCACTACTGCAGAATATTTAGCATATGAGCGAGAAATGCATGTGCTGGTCATACTCACCGACATGACTAACTACTGCGAGGCATTAAGAGAGATTTCTGCCGCACGTGAAGAGGTTCCGGGAAGAAGGGGATACCCGGGTTACATGTACACCGACCTCTCGTCTATTTATGAGCGTGCAGGCAAGATAAAGGGAAAGAACGGCTCTGTAACCCAGATTCCGATTCTTACAATGCCAGCTGATGACATCACTCATCCAATTCCTGACTTGACAGGATACATTACAGAAGGTCAGATTGTCATGAGCAGAGACCTGCACAGGGCAGACATACACCCGCCTGTCGACGTCCTCACTAGCCTCTCAAGACTTATGAACCAAGGCATCGGAAAGGGAAGAACAAGAGAAGACCATAGAAGCCTTGCGGATCAGCTTTACGCAACATATGCTCAGGGCAAAGATGCCAGAGCGCTGTCTGCTATTGTTGGCGAAGAGGCATTGAGTGAATCAGACAGAAAGTTCCTAAGGGTAGCCAATAATTTCGAACGCAAATTTGTAAACCAAGGTTTTGATGAAAACCGCTCAATAGAGCAGACGCTGGACATCGGCTGGGAACTCTTGGCAGAGCTTGACGAATCAGAAATGAAGCGTGTAAAGCCAGAATTTATTGCAAAGTATGGCAAGAGAAAAGCCCAAGGCGGCGCAGGAAGCTAGTCTAAAGGAGGAAAAAAAGTGCCCACAGCAATCAATATCCGTCCTACAAGGCTTGAATACATACGTACCAAGCGCAGGATACTGATTGCAAAGAAAGGGCTGCGGCTCTTGAAACTAAAGCGGCAGGCTTTGATTTTAGAGTTTTTTAATACTAGCAAAACTGCAGCTGCGCTTCGAAGCGGCCTGCAGGCGGAGCTGCTAAAAGGTTATGAAAGCATCCGAATGGCTGAAATGCTGGCCGGATCTATGCGATTGGAGAACGAAGCAATGAAAATTCCACAGCTGTCCAATCTTCAGATAATGTCCAAAAATGTTATGGGCGTCCGTATCCCTAAACTTGAAGGCGGCGCCAGGCAGCAGCTGCTTACTGAACATCTTCTGGAACTTCCAACATCGATCAATGAGGCTATCAAATCTTTTCAAGAAGTCCATCGCATTGTCCTTGACGTTGCTGAGAAAGAGACAGCTTTGAGAAAACTCTTGTATGAGATTGAAAAAACAAAAAGAAAGTCAAATGCAATTGAGAATGTTTTCATCCCCAGGCTGCAGGCAGCGGTGAAATTCATAACATTCCGGCTGGACGAGATGGAACGGGACACCTTTATTATGCTCAAGACTGTAAAGCGCAAGATGGGAGAAAGGGAGCAGGCAGCATCATTAGAGGAAGCAAAGGGGGAGGAGATTATTGCAGAGTAGCTTTGCAAACCCTGAACAGAAAAAATTCTACACAATCATGAGAGCCTTCAAAATTGGCAACATCCTAGGAAGCATAGTTGCACTTTTGCTTATCGTAAAGTACATGATAGGTTTCTAGAGAAAAAATGAAGTAGAGGTAAACAAAAGGGAGAAAAATGAAAAAAGATGGTTAAACAGGAACAGGCAAGCAAGGTTGAAAAGAGCGAACACAAAGCTGTGCCAACTAGCTCAGACTATGTCCATATTTTAGAGAAAATCAAAGATGCTGAAGAGAAAGCGCAGATCGAAATAGATAACAAGAAAAAGGTTGTTGATCAAGAAATACAGAGTCTGCAGCTGGAAGCAGAACAGGCTATAAGCAAGGCAAAGCATGGTGGTGAAAAGCTGGTTGAGGACAGTATCGCAGAGGCCAGAAAAACTGCAAATGCAGAGGCTGAAAAAATAATAAAGGATGCTGAAGCAAAATCAAAGTCAGTATCTTTCCAGATAAACCCCAAGGTAATGAAGGCTGTTATTGACATCATTGTCAAAGGTATTGATTAATCGATTGTTGCTTGCTAGCTAAATGGGTGAATGGTCAGACCAGGCGAGTGATAATATAATATGATGGCAGATAGAAGAAAAGTGATCAAGAGAGAGGGAGAAAGGAATAGGGAGGAGGCAAGAGAAACAAGATGGTATTAAAGCCCGTCTCTATGAAGCGTATAGCCGTACTTGGACTAAAGAGGGAGAGACAAAAGGTTGTCTCCATACTTCATGACCTCGGAGTAGTCCAGATTGAACCTCTTTCAAAAGAAGTTGCTTCAATTGTAAAAAGCGAACGAGAAAGCGACCTCTATCGACATGTTTCTGATCAACTGCTGAGAATAAGGGCTTTAAAGTCTGCGCTGCCTGCAATCCCTGTTTCTACAAAAATACGCTTTGCTTCCACTGAAGAGATGATGCAGACTGCCGAGTCCATAAAAATAGATGCCAAAGTGGCATTGCTTCAGAGGGAAAGGGAAAACCTTCTCACAGACCTAAGAGAGACTGAAAATAATATCAAGTTGCTTGACGAGTTCTCATTCTTTCCGGGGGACCTTCGGGTTCTGCATCTATCCTCTGCCAAATCATATTTTGGCCGTGTGGATACAACAAGGTTTGCTGCGTTCAGAAAAGCACTGGAGCCCAATGCCAATGATGTTGTTCTGTATTCTTCAGAAGGCAAGGATACAACTCGCATTGTCTTGGTAGTCTTTCCAGCTTTTCCGTCGCATGCTCTTGCGACAGTGGTGCAGGCTCATGGTGTTCATCTAGAGCCTGTTCCAAAGCTGACCGGCAGACCAGACAAGATAATAAGCGAGCAGAAGGCTGTTCATGCTCAGATCTCTTCCAAGCTTCAACAAATTGAAGGTCAGCTGGCTGAAATCTCGAAGGAAAATTATGGCAAGATACTGAGTCTTGAAGAGCAGCTGGAAATAGAGACCAAAAAGCTCGAGGTGCTAGATGGCCTTGGCGTCACAAAAGACGCATTTGCTCTAGAAGGATGGGTTCCAGAGTCAAGAATCGAGCAGCTCAAAAGGGCATTTGAAAAACATTCTCAAGGCATATTCGTTTATGAGCTGCACACAGAAGAGAGCCCGCCTACACTCTTTGCTAATCCAAAACGCTTTAGGGTCTTTGAATCATTCATACGCTTTTACTCTCTACCTTCAGGCGAAGAGTTTGATCCTACGCTAATCTTTGGACTCATATTCCCTGTCTTTTATGGCATGATGCTTGGAGACGTTGGATACGGACTTGTAATTCTCCTTGTTTCAAGATGGGTAATAAGGAGGGTACAGGGGGGCAAGCGTGATCTGAATATTATGCCTAGGCCACTGATGAGCTTTGCAAAGACCATATTGCGGCCAACTCAAATGGTGAAATTGGCAAAAGCAATGACTCCCGGTGCCATAATAGCAATCATTCTGGGGTTCATGTTCAACCTGTACTTTGGATTTCATATTAATCAGTATTTGTTCCAGTACCTGAACCACAGTTTAGGTCTGCATCTGCCAGCGGATGGAGCGTTCCTTGATCCAATAGGGACGTTTGGCCTTCGCAAGCTTTTGCTTATAAGTGGATACATCGGCCTTGGTATGGTTTCTTTTGGTCTTGTACTTGGAATAATCAACGCCATGAGAGAGGGAGAAAAGAAGCATGTTATCGGCAAGCTAGGATGGCTTGTCTTTGGCTGGGGTGTTGTTCTCACAGGCTTGGCGCTATTGCACCATGGCCACATAAATCCAGCCAGACATATAGAAGGCATTGCTTATTTCGGCCTGATCTTTGGTGGAATAGGGCTGATGTTTGTAGGAGAAGGAGTCAGAGCAATAATGGAGCTGCCGTCAATAGTGAGCCATATACTGTCATATACCAGAATTGTAGGTATTCTGCTTGCGTCTGTTATTCTGGCAGATGTTATTGACTTTATCTTTGTAAAGACTCTCCATCACACAATACCTTATGTTGTTCTTGGAGTGATAATCTTTTTCATCGGCCACATATTCAACATAGTTCTTGGAGTATTTGAGCCTGGCATTCAGGGGGCTAGGCTTATCTATGTCGAATTCTTCTCTAAATTCTACCATGGAAATGGAAGGCCTTTTAGACCTTTTGGCAGCAGCAGAAAGTTCACTTATGACCAGTTTGAATTAAAGGAAGAAGAGAAGGCAGCCTCGAAGAGCTAAAAGCAATGCTGGCAAGACTAAAGTTAAAAGTAATTTCCTTCAATTTGCCTATGCTACGCTAGCGGACGGCAGCTCGGCAAATGAGCAATGTGGACAGTAACCGCTATTGAAGGGCTGGTGGCATCCATGGCCACAGCTGTATATTATGCCGCATCTCTTGCACTGATGCAAGCAGACGGCGACAGAACCTTCGTTGCTGTCTTCTGGCACCAAATCTTCAAGTTATGCCGCACCGCCTCATTCTTAATACCATCATAACACTCTTACAGTAAAATGGGCTGGATAACTGAACATAGCCAATGTAACTGTCTACCTACCTGTCTATCTATATTCTGCTAGCAACTAGGGGCCAAATGCTTCCAGAAGATAGGGGCTAAATTGTAAAGGATAAATGCTTGCCGCCTGTAGAATATCTGTCTCCCAAGCTCAATATGCAAGGCCAAAGCCTCACTCCTTACTGGGTTATGCCACCAGATAGCACGGGTTCATCCATCAGGTTCTACCTTCTGGATTGTCTGGTCGGCCTAGAAAAGAGCTTGAATGAAAAGACAGCAGACGTGGTCGTCACTTCTCCCCCATACAATATTGGCACAGGTTACAGTCTTTATAGTGACAACTTGCCAAGAGAAAGCTACCTTGCATGGATTGAAAAGATAGGAATAGCTGTAAAGCGTGCTATGAGAGACGACGGCTCCTTTTTCCTAAATGTCGGCAACAAGCCTACAGACCAATGGATAGCATGGGATATTGCGTTTGCCTTGAGAAAACATTTTGTGCTTCAGAATATTGTCCATTGGATAAAATCAATAGCAATAAGTAGGATTGACGCGGGTAACAGTTCAAATGTTCCGGGCGACGTCACTGTTGGCCATTTCAAGCCAATTGTCAGTGAAAGATTCCTAAATGACTGCCATGAGTATATCTTTCATTTTACCAAAAAAGGAACAGCAAAGCTTGACAAACTGGCAATAGGAGTGCCCTATCAGGACAAGACAAATATTGGCAGATGGAAAGCTGCAAGGCAGGATAAGCGCGACAGAGGCAACACTTGGTTCATTCCTTATGAAACAATACAGAACAGAAGTGAAAGACCCCATCCAGCGACGTTTCCTCCAAAACTACCAGAAATGTGCATCAAACTTCACGGTGATGCAAAGCTAGTAGTAGACCCATTTGCAGGAATAGGCTCTACTGCCATAGCCGCAAAGAAGCTGGGAGTCTCTTTTGTTGGATTTGAGATCGATAGAGTGTACCTCGATATGGCAATAGCAAGACTAACCGGCGGATAATGTAGATAGGACTATCGAGGATGAACAATAAATCATTGATCAGCCAATCTATTGCAAAGTAAATTCAACCACTAGCTGGATTGAAACTGAGTGCATGCATGCATACATGTATGTATCATACATACACGAATCCTCAGCGCTTTGTCGCCGAAATTATCATGACAGGGTTTCTTGCCAGCATCATCGTACCAGTAGTCACCTTGCGCCCCTTGGCGATGGTTACTTGGGTGACTTCTACTTCGTCCAGCTCCAATTCACTGACCGCCTCCAGAGCCTGGTACATTGTCTCTATCAGGATAGTGTCTATTACTATCCTGCCTCCCTTCTTTAACCTGCTTGCCGCCATCTGTATCACACGCTTTGTGTCGCCATATGTCCCGCCGACTATTACTGCGTCTACTTCTGGAAGAGATGGCAGCACATCTTGGGCTCTAGAATGGATCAGTTTTGCAGCTACTCCAAACTTGCCTAAATTCTTGCGTGTCAGCTCAATGGCCTTTTCATCAGAATCAATTCCATAGACTGCACCTTTTGTCTGGAGGCAGAGCTCTACGGTAATGCTTCCACTTCCACAGCCAATATCAATAGCAGAGTATCCTGCCTTCAGGCGCAGCTTGCTTATCACAATAGCCCTGATATCTTCTTTAGTGATAGGAACATCTTCTGTCCTTTCAAAGAGTGCATCAGAAATTCCGGGCGTCTGAAAGTCCCACAACATTTATGACACTTCCCCCATTGTTTGTTCCTTTCATTGTATCTTGTAGCCCCCGCCAGCCAGCTAGCTTACCAGCGATTGGTGTAGCGCAGTAAAGACCAGAATCATAAACATTATCAGCAAAAAAATAAACGGAAATACTCCGCTTGTAGCCACCTTTTTGCGCTGTTCTTTTGGAATATTTTTCGCTATGCCTCTTCCTATCGCTATTGATATTATGTAAAAGATTATGCCTATCATTACACTTATCCCTACAGCAGTTGACTGGTCTGTCCCAGGAGCTATAATAAACCCCGCAACTATCCCTGCAACGACTCCCACGATTGCCCTCATGTAATAAACCCTGTCTAGGACATCCAATCTATCTTACTTTGTGTCATTAACGGCAGCTTGGTTTAATTTCTTGCGGTCTGCTCTCTTCCTTTTCCTTTAGCTTTGGCAGGATACGATGCAGAATATAAGGAGCCACTGTCTAGCAAGTGCAATTAAAAGCATGGAACTATCTGGAATAGAGCTTCGTTACATGGTAGACCGGATAAAAGAAAAGGTTACCACGGGGTATTATGTCAGCAATATTTCTGCCATTACGGAAGATTCACTACTTTTCAGACTGCACCATCCGACAAGCCAAGACATTATGCTTGTCCTCTCTATCAAGGGACTATGGATTACAAAACTAAAGTTCAAGCAGATGCAGGAAAATGTCTTGGAAACTGCGCTGAAGGCCGAAATTGAAAGGGCCAAGTTTGAGTCACTTGAGCAGATGGGCAGTGAGCGTATTGTTGTGTTAAGGTTCAGGCAGCTCGATGGCCGGCTCAGGATTGTTATCGGCGAATTCTTTGCCGAAGGAAACATCGTGCTGTGTGACGAAAGCCTGCAGATATTGGCAATACTGAGACCTATAGAAGTGAGGCACAGAACTCTCAAAGTGGGGCTCAAGTATGCCCCGCCGCCTTCAAGGGGCTTGGATATTTTTACAATATCTGCAGAACAGCTACGCCTTTTGCGTAACAAAAATAAAGATCTTGATATCCTGCGCTGGATCGGCAGAAACTTGTCTCTCCCAAAAAAGTTTGTAGAAGAGATCGCCTATGCTGCAGGAATTAGTCCTGTCACAAAGGTGGGTCAGCTTTCAGATGAGCAACTAGACAGAATCTATGCTGCTACCAAAGAGCTCGTGGAGAGAATTGTCACTGAAGCAAAGCATGATCCTGTGCTAATCTTTGCCGACGGCAAGCCACAAGATGCCCTGCCTATCAGAATTGCAGGTTTGGAAGCCAGCACTGCAAAAAGTGCAGCCTCTTATGCAGACGCTGTTGACGAGGTGCTCAGCAATGATATACTTGAGCACAGCAGAGGGACAAAAACAGTTGAGCTAGACCGGCAGATATCAGTATTAGAACATGACTTGGAAGAGCAGAACAAGGCAAAGGATCAGGTCCTGCAAAAGGCTTCTGCAATTAGAAAGCTTGCCGGCGAGTTCATGTCGTCGCTCCGCACTGGTATCCAAAGACTTGATGAATCCTCAGCAAAAGAGATCCTTGCTTCAAACTCTGGTGCAGTCATCCGAGACAAGGGCATAAATTATCTAGAGGTGGCCAGCGAGCGTGTGCGGCTAGATTCTAATCTAAACCTTGCCCAGATTGCTTCAATGCTCTATGCCAAAGCAAAGGAAATGGAAAGAGGAAGCAAGTCGATTGATGAGGCAAAGGAAAAGCTGCTTGTCCAGATAGACAAGTTGCGGACCCAGACTGCTACTATACACAAAAAAATTGATGCAAAGCAGCAGGTAGTCAGGGAATGGTACGAGCGATATCGCTGGTTCATAACAACAGACGGGCTGTTGGCGATAGGCGGAAGAGATGCATCATCAAACTCTGCCCTTGTGCGCAAGCATCTGACAGAACATGATATTGTATTTCATGCGGAAGTCCATGGTTCACCTTTCTTTATTGTAAAAAACGCTGCCAAGCAGGCTGAATTGGGCGAAATTAACCAGAGTTTGCGGGAAGTGGCACAGGCAACCGTGTCATTTAGCAGGGCTTGGAAAGACGGACTATCCAGTGCAGACGCATACTGGGTCATGCCGGAACAGGTGAAAAAAGGGGCACCAACAGGTCAGTTCCTGCCAAAAGGCTCTTTTGTAATTGAAGGAAAGCGCAATTATCTGAAAGGAATTGAGTTAAGACTTGCTATTGGAATTGCGGATATTAGCGGCAAGCAAGCTCTTGTTTGTGGACCGCCAGACGCAATAAGAAAAAAGTGCTTCGTATATGCAGTTCTTGTACAAGGAGGTATGGATCCTATGAGCGCTGCCAAGAAGGTTAGAAGTGAGCTTGCTGCAGCTGCGGCCGCCATAGAGCAATCCGAGATTGAGGATTTTATAAAGAAAATCAGCTTGGATGATTATATCCGGGCACTTCCAACCGGACAGTCAAAAATATCCTTCAGCGGAAAAGGCGAAGGGAGACAGGAAATGAAATCAGAGAGGGAAGCGGAAAGCACATAGTATTCCATCAACAAGCCTAACAAAGACAAAAACAGGTGGAAAGATTGCTTTGCTTACAATTGTTCTATTTACAAAAGGGCATGACAGGTCAACTAACTACTTTAGCATAATATTCAGCTTCTTCGATTCACAAGGACTATGTTTAGATTACAATTATACTTGTTATTCCTGCATCGACAGCAATGCAAATTCATCTTCAATACAGCAGCATTGGCAGTTATCATTCATCAGTTCTTTCTGGAAAGGTGAGAACAGTATTGGCATTTGCACTGCAATATCTTGAAATTTTGCAGCAGGCTGCTCATTGTATGCGTATGGCTGAAATTCCAAAATTATACATCTAAATGAATACCTGAAACTTGGAAATTTGTCTGGCAATGATATCTACAAAAGCCGGATAGCGAGTTGGAATCAGCATTTTTTGCAATCTAGGCGCCGACAAAATCCATATTATATGATATGCAGCTTTACATATCATGCTCAACTTTTTGGTGCTCTCCAAGCTGATCTAGTGTGTTGAATGTCTGCTTGCATATGTCACAGATCAGTGGATTCAGGTTAGGGTCATCATAATCTAGTCCTGGCTCTCCTTGGTCCATACACTTTATAGGCCATCATTTGATAAATTACTTTGTAATGCCGTAATAATGACATCATAGGTCATTCAACACACCAAAGGCAGCAATCAGTCATTCTGTCAATTAACAATATTGATGTTGAACCTAGGCAAACTATGCGCATTTGCCAAAAAATCCTCGCACAAACCTATTGCCCAATCAAAAAATTGAGTGCCAATATACGTAGCATATTGATTATTATTGATAGCGACACGTAAAAGTGTAACAGCACATGCTTGGTTTGTTAATAATAAACTGTGCGGGTGACACTCAGCTTGCTCATTCTATTTACACCTATATTTCAGATAGGATAGACAATTGCCATACCTTTGTGTCCATTAAGGAAGATGAGATCGAAATTGATAGAGCAGAACTAAAGTTAACTGATGAAGAGGTAAAGATGCTGCTGGATAGCTTTTTGCAATCAAATCCGGAACTTGAAGGATACAAGGTAATTAAATTCGAAAACATCTATACTGTAGGCATTCCACCAGAGAATGCAAAACTGGAGCTCCTAACCTGTGAGATGTGCGGCTACACAACTCCATTTTACGAAGAGCTGTATGCTCATAGATGGGCACATGGCATATGATAAAAAGATGTGAAATAGAATTTTGGTACATGAGACCAGAAGGAAACAAAAAGGATATACGAGAAGGGACTACCGAGACCACCTATTGATGCCAACTGTTCGGCCAAAATGCTAGCATAGAAATTAAAGTCAGCTCTACAATCCTAGCTTTTCGTGCAAGGGTCAGAATATGCCGCACTTGCTGTATTTGCCCTTGTATATGCTCTTATAATCGGAAGGCGGCGATTGCATGTTCCTATCTGGACTGCTATGTTAATTGGCGCTGGGTTAATGGTCGGGCTGCAAGTTGTGACGATAGATTATGCGATAAAATCTGTCAATCTAGATGTTATTGGTTTTCTGTTTGGAATGTTTAGCATAGTATCAGCACTCGACCGGTCAGGTGTACTCGGTAGAGTGGCTTCCGCCATGCTGTCAAGGACAGGTAACATTGACTCATTATTTATCATATTTGTAGTCGGGATGGGATTTCTTGCAGCATTTTTGGTAAATGATACAATAGCTCTACTCGGGATTCCCATTGTGGCTTACGTGTCGAGAAAACTTGGGGTAAGGCCAGCTGTGCTGCTAATGTCACTTGCCTTTGGCATTACAGTAGGAAGTGTTATGACACCTATTGGAAACCCGCAGAATCTTCTGATTGCAATTCAAAGCGGGATTCCGCTTCCATTCACAAGCTTTCTTGCATTTCTTGGAATCCCGACTGCAATCAACCTCTTCTCTACCTGTTTTATTTTAAAGACATATTTTAGAAAGGAACTGATGCCTTTACAGGCCAAAGTACAAGACAATGGCAGTGACGAAGCCACGGAGGGCGTTATCATAGATAAAAGCAGCAATGGCAGCCAGACTTCACCACAGCTTGCAAGGCTCTCAACTATTATCCTGCTTGCTATACTCGCAGGTTTTTTCATATCTGAATTGCTTCGCTTTCTGCATGTTGCTAGTTTTAGTTTGAGCACTATTGCCATGCTCGGAGCTGCAGCTTTGTATGGGTTGAGCCGCGACAGAATAGAAATAATGAAAAGAGTTGATTATTCTATCTTGATCTTTTTTGCAGCCATGTTTGTCGTGACCTCGGCAATGTGGTCATCTGGTGCAATTTCTCTGATAATGTCACATCTTCCTTCTCCAAACAAAGAAGATCCTCTGCAAAGCAATGGAGTAATTGCACTGGTCAGTGTGGGGCTCAGCCAGATCATGAGCAATGTCCCTTTTGTAGCTTTGTACAATTTCGTAATGACTAGTAATGGATTCACAGGTGCATATGTGGGGCAATGGATGATGCTTGCAGCAGCCAGCACTATCGCTGGCAACCTGACTATCTTGGGTGCTGCAAGCAATATCATAATTATCGAAGCCGCAGAGTCAAGAGGCATCAAAGCTTTTAGTTTTTTTGAATTTACAAAAATAGGTGTTATAGTGGCTCTCGCAAATCTTGCAGTCTACTACCTCTATACCTCATTACTCATAGTCATTTTGCATATCCCCAAGTAGATACCGTTAACTTCTGTCTTCTGCTCATATACTAAAAATGACAGTTACTGCCATACCTGATACCAGTCGACCTACAATAGGAAGAATCATTGAATCTGGCAATGTTTGATAAGAACCACCTGACCATCTTCAATTTTGCGACATTCTGATCCAATAGCTATCTTTGGTATTTAATAGCCAGTCGAAGCCTGTGTCTCATTTCTTTTGACTTCCTCCTTTCTTTCTGGTTAATATACTCATGCTAATTATGCCAGACAACACAGCTCCTATCAGCAATTCCATCATGGGAAATGGAAACTCAGGCACAGGTGTAGCCAAATCCATCAGGTAAAAGTCAGCAGGTCCACCTATCATCTGAGCAATATTATCTGGAGCCTGATTGCTATAATCAAAACAGAACAAAAGATACTTGCCGTCAGGGCTAAAAATATAATTGGTTGGACGGTCGTTTGATGCAGGTACTATCGTCTCCTTAAAACCACCGTGAGTGTCAGTCATCCAGAGAATGCCACCGGGCCATCCTCTTGTACAGCTCTCCTCAGTGTACACAATATCGTATCCATTAGGGGCCCAAACAGGCGCAGGCCCGCAGATATGATCTGTATTTGGGATGACAAATTCTTTGCCCAAAGTCAAATCATAGTAGGCCAATACTTCACTTGCTGTTTGGCTATTGTCATTGGCAAAGCTCTTTCTGTAAGCCACCTTTGTACCATCCGGACTGATTGCAATACCTACTGAATATTTCCCTAGAACTGATATTGCCTTTGAGTTTTTTAATTCCGAATCAGACAGTACCCAATTTCCATTTTCATTGTATAGAACATGACTGTCAGAAGTAACGCCAAAATTGCTTACTGAACCAGAATATGTAAGTCTCTCTGTTGTATTTTGAGATAGGTTGTAGGCAAACAAATCGCCACCATACAATATCAAGATTTTGTTGCCAGATGGAGAAATGAACTTGGCCTGTGAAATTGACGGTTCACCAACTATGCTCCCAAGACTGCGTGCAAACGGATTTAGTTCTGTGATATTATGAGTATCAAATGACAGTATTCCCATCTTTTGTCTGTCTGCACTAGCATTACTAGACTGGTAGGCAAAAAGAATTGATCTGCCATCTGGACTCCAATCTAGTGGAACAGTATTGTGGTACTTTGTTTGGTCAAGCTTTATGGGAGTTACATTGTTGCTACCATATATCCTATTGGCAACTTCAAAGATAATCCTGTTGCTCTGAAGTGCAACCACGTGTGTCGTATCATTTTGCGGAATAAAATAGGCGGTTGCGTTAACTGACCATTTATCTGAAGCTGCAAGTACACCAGATGAAATTTGAAAAGGATCTGAACATGTGTCTTGACCGACAATGGTACCTGGAGCCTTCTCAGCGTACGAATATACAGTACCACTTTTGTCGAGTGGTAGAAAATCAGTCACAATTGCAATTGAAGGAGTCGGAGGTGAGTCATGTGTAGATATGTGAGAATATGTATCTACAAAACTAGTATTTGAAATTAAATCATTCAGAGGAGGACAAAGGGTTGCGTTGAGCGTGATACCAGATCCAAATTGGACAAGCGTCATGTTTGATCTGGCATCATTGAGACTAGGCTGCATGATTTTGAATTTGTAATTGTCTTGTACACTTTTTTCGACGGATGTTGTCGGCGCTATTATGTCTTGGGTAGACCATACAACAAAGAATCTTGATGGAACATAGTGAACATCTAGATCTGGCGAGTATGGAGTTATGGTCTTGTACCCTTTGCTCTCTACAGTATAGAGAATGTCATACTCGCCAAAGGTAAAGTTACTTGATATTGGAAGAGAGTAGAACACATTTCCTTGATTATCTGCTGCAAGCTTTGCATGAAGAATAGTGACGTTTCCAGGATTTACAATGTCTATCGTAAAGTTGGTATCTGGAGTGGGGAGAAGACCTGTTGATTCGCTAGGTACATATCCATTTGACCATCCATTGATGTGCGCAACCTCGCCATGAACAAACCCTGAAGGATTTGCATTTCCAGATACACTTACACCAGCACTCAATACAGGTTGAGAGGAGATCTGCTGGCCAAATGCTTCTCTAAGAATGTGAATGGGGTCTTGACCATCATTTAAAGCAGAACCAACAATTCCTATTACCAAGATAATGCTTAGAGCTAATGTAATTCTAATATTGCGCAACTGTCTCACTTTTCTGTAAGCTCCAAGCAAGTATGCTTGCGTGTAACTAAACCTAGAATGATAAATGTATTGCCTACCAATGGTTTCTTTAGGCATTCGTCAATGATGGATAATTTTGACAAACTGCAGGCTTTTTGAACAAAGGGCGGTTTTAGCAAAGCCCTTTTCTGCTCATCTTATTTCGGTACAGCATAAGAAAAATGGAATCAACGTGCCAGCATTTTCAACCTCTTTCCGATGTATCTTTTTGCGCAGCTCGCCTATTGATACCTCTTTGATAGAGATATCTTCAGTTTCGTCAAGCCTTGGCCTTCCCTTGGTCAGTCCGGTAGCCTTGAAGACATAAACTATGTTTTTTGACTTGCTAACAGATGGATGATATTTGTAAATGCATTCCATAGATGAAGCTTTGTAGCCTGTCTCTTCTTCAAGCTCACGGTCTGCAGTCTCTTTTGGCTTTTCTCCATTCTCAATGTGTCCTGCTGGAAATTCCAGTAGTGTCTTTCTTAGAGGGTATCGATACTGGTTTATCATAATCAGTGTATCACTGTTCAAGAATGGAACTATAACCACAACATCAGATGATGTGTACCAGATGTAGGACATGGTTTTGCCGGCAGGTGTCCTTACTCTATCCTGATATAGCTCAAGGTAGGTGGTGTTTCTATCCTTGAATTCATATATCTTGTTGGTTTCAAGGCGCCTCCATGAACCCAAAGCGGTTCCTGTTCTCTTCATTCATTTGACAGCCTGCATTCCCGGTTATTTACCTTGGCTGGCTTTGCTTTTCAGTATTTATTTGTAAAATGTATGCAAGTACGTGTGCAGGTATGGTATGTATTGCCTTTTGATTTTAAGTACCCGCTGCTTTCCCATGGAATAACGTACACGGTCATGCTGTAAACATAAAAAGGCAATGTCTCTTTATCTACCATTGCTAACGGTATGAGTGCAGTCAGCGAGATAATGTCGGATAGAAAGGTTGTGACTATTGGTGCAGATTCAGGTATGACTGCCAGACATGCAGCAGAGCTGATGGTAAAGAACAGAATTAGTTCTGTTATTGTAATAGATGATAAGGGTCAACCTGTAGGAGTCATAACCGAACATGATCTGTTAAAAAAAGTGTCAACGAAGGATATTCCTGCTAGCCGGGTCGGAATAGAGGAGATAATGTCATCTCCTGCTATAACAATAATGGCATACGATTCTGTCGATACTGCAGCCAGGGTAATGACAAAGAGTAAGATAAAGCGCCTCGTAGTGCTTGAGGCTGATAACAGAATCGCTGGCATTGTTAGCGTGACTGACATTGTCAGAAACCTAGCAAAAGTTTTGACAGACGACTACAAAAGATACCGGTCATTGCGTTTCGCTATAGAATTGGCAGAGTAGGATAGAATGGAAAATGGTTTTTTGAGGACAATATACTTTAAATGAAATAGACTGGAAACTTAACTGATGCCATTACGGACAAGCGACATCAAGTCCTCTGATTACGTAGGAAAGGAAGTTACGATTAGAGGCTGGGTTCACAGGCTCAGAAAGCAAAAAGAAAATACATTTGTTCTGGTGCGAGACGACAGAGGCGGCGTCATCCAGTGCATTTTTCCAGCAGAAAAGGTAAGCAATTTGACAGTAGAGTCTTCTGTCGAGGTGGTAGGCATTGTGAGCCAAGACTCCAGAGCTCCGGAAGGCGGGTTTGAAATCAAGGGTAAGAATCTAAAAGTATTCAATATTGCCGGAATTGACTACCCAATAGGCGAATATCAAAGCGATCAACTTTTGCTGGATAAGAGACACCTTGCCCTGAGGACAAGGAGAATGATAGCGATAGCAAAGATTCGACATTCTGTCCTCAAATTTGGAAGACAGTGGTTCATAGATAATGGTTGGATGGAGGTGACTGCTCCTACTATTGTCAAGGGAGCAGTCGAAGGCGGGTCTACTCTTTTCAAGCTAAGGTATTTTGACGAAGATGCATACCTTTCCCAGAGCGCTCAGCTGTACCTTGAAGCAATGATATTTTCACTCGGCCCCGTCTGGAGCCTTACTCCTTCATTTAGAGCGGAAAAATCAAGGACAGTAAGGCACCTTGCAGAGTTTTCTCACTTGGAGGCCGAAGCCCCTTGGGTCGACCTTGAAGATATACTCAGGGTGCAGGAAGAGCTTGTATCATATATCATCCAAAATACCATTGCAGAGAGAAAGGAAGAGCTTGCATTTTTAAAGAGGGATACAAGTGAGCTCAAAAATGTTCAGGTGCCATTTGAGAGGCTCAGATATGAAAAGGCAATCGAGATTCTCCAGTCAAGAGGTTTTGGAGTAGAAAAGGAAGACGGCACAAAGCGGTCTATTGTCTGGGGAGATGACCTTAACATAGACTCAGAAAGGGAGCTTACCAAAAATGCCTCAAAACCAATATTTGTAATAGGATACCCATTGGAGGTCAAACCATTCTATGTAAAAGAGGATCCTTCTCGCAAGGGTCTGGGGCTTGCAGCAGATATGCTTGCACCTCAAGGTTTCGGTGAAATAACAAGCGGAGGCTTGAGAGAAGATGATATCAATTCCATCACTTCAAGGATTAGAAAAGAGGGGCTTGACCCTGCAGCATATGACTGGTACCTTGATTTGAGAAAGTATGGCTCTGTTCCGCACGGCGGCTTTGGATTGGGGATTGAGCGGCTAATGCGGTGGATAACAAATGTTGAGGACATCAAGGACACAGTTCTCTTTCCAAGAACAATGTCTAGAGTATCGCCATAGATCACGGCTGCTGATTACTAGGTAACCTTAATACTTTTAATATCTGCAGTATGCCCGGACAAATATCAGATGGCAAAAGAGCCTTTTGTCGAGGCGCTGCAGCACAGGATCCTTTTGTTTGATGGAGCTATGGGCACAGAGATACAGAAGCTCTCGCCCCAACCTCAAGATTTTCCTGACGGCAAAGATGGCTTCAACGACGGCTTGAATATATCAAGGCCGGAGTGGATAAAGCAGATTCATAGAAGTTATTTGCAAGCAGGGGCAGACTGCATCGAAACAAATACCTTCGGGTCAAACAAGCTCAAGCTTGCAGAGTATGGCTTTGGGGATAAAACAGTCGAGTTTAACAAAAAGGCAGCAGAGCTTGCGGTCCAAGTTTGCAAAGAATTTGAATCTAACGGCAAGCCACTATATGTGATTGGATCAATGGGACCATCTGGCTATCTGCCAAGCTCAAATGATCCTGACCTTGGGCAAAAGCCCCTTGGAGAAATAAGGGAAGCATTTGCAGCTCAAGCTGAGGGGCTTGTACTGGGTGGAGCAGATGCATTGCTGATTGAAACAAGCCAAGATATTCTCGAAGTAAAACTTGCAATAGAAGCTTGCCACGCAGCAATGACAAAAGTCGCCAAGGCTGTTCCTATAATTGCCAATGTCACGCTGGATCAGTATGGCAAGATGCTGCTTGGAACAAACATACAGGCAGCATATACTACAGTATCAGACATGAAAATTACTGCCTTTGGCTTGAACTGCTCTACTGGACCTGTCGAGATGTCTCCAAGCGTCAGGTGGCTAAGCGAGCAGGAAGACCTGCCTATTCTGGTGATGCCTAACGCAGGCATGCCTCAAAACGAGGCAGGCAGAGCAGTATACAAGATGGCCCCAGATGAAATGGCCCGAGTTTTAGGCGATTTTGTAAGCAGATACAAGAAGGTTCGCATGATAGGTGGCTGCTGCGGCACGAACTCGAAGCATATTGAAGAGTTGCGTAAGATGCTGGATAAGCATACAGTCAGCTAATGAACTGCAAAAACAACCATTAGGCAAAAAATAAAGATAGTAGCGAACCATAGATAGAAAAGGACAGGAAGCCAAGATAAGATGTCTCTGACAGGTCTCACTGTTGCCATAACGGCCAGCAGAAGAGCGCACGAGTTAGCTCGGCTGATAGAGAATTTTGGAGGAGTTCCATATATTGCACCTACAGTTGGCCTTGATACAAGTGGCGAGATCTCTGCATCTACAGAGGCCCGCAATACTGTCGAGGCTTTTTTGAAGTCCAAAATGGACTATGTTGTCTTTATGACTGGCCCCGGGGCATTCTCTCTGATCTCTGCATCAAAGAAAATGGGAAGAGATAGAGAATTGATCGAGGCACTTTCACACTCTGTTGTCGTTGCAAGAAGCGCCAAGCCCAAGGCTGTCCTGGCCCAGTTTGGGATCAAGACAGATATTGTGCCAGATAACAATACTGCTGAGGGAATAGCTCAAGTCCTCAAAGCTGGTGGAATATCCGGCAAAAGAATTGCCATCCTCTGGCATGGTTCCCAACTGCCAACTTTGACAGAAAGCCTCAAGATAGAAGGGGCAGAGGTGTTAGAGTTTTCAACGTACAGGTATTCTCAAAGCCTTTCAAAAGGCGGTGCTGAAATCCTGAAGGAAATGGGCTTTAACTATGTCTCTCCAAGTGAAGCTGCTGTACTAAAGCTGATTGATGGCATGCGTTCCGGGCTTGTACAGGCAATAACATTTACCAGTCCGCCTGCTGTTGCCGGCCTTTTTTGGATTGCTACTACTCATTCCCTTGAAGATTTAGTTCGTAAAATGCTTGACGAAAATATCATTGTAGTTGCAGTAGGACCTTCTACAAGAGAGGCATTGGAAAAAAATGGTGTCAGAGCGGACGTTATGCCAGAGGTATACAAGATGGGACCGATGGTTAAATCTCTCATGTCTTATCTAGAACAGGATGGAAAGAACAGGAAGAAAGGGAAAAAGAAGGAAGCAGAGTGAGGGATTGAAAGAAGAGAATAATTGATATCTGCCATAAATAGGTCAACATCAAAGAATTACCAAGTATTTCAAATTAGCTAATTCCTGTAAAGCACTTGGTAAACGTGCGAATACTATGGATGTTTTCTATTAATTCGATAACTGTAGAACGCAATTGACAGAAGGGCTGATGGGTAAATGAGCTTATCGAGCAACGTAAATCGATATGCAAGCATGAGTAAAAGCCAGCTGATAGCAGAGATAGCAAGGCTCAGGAATCAGTTACGGTCAAAAGATAGCGAAATTGGGCTATTGAAAGAGAGAATTGCAATCTACAGGTCTCTTTCCTAGGTGCGCTCTATATTCTGGAGCGGCAGCGAAATCTTGCCTATCTCGACCTGATCAGCATTAGCATCTGCATTCACCATATTTGCTCCTGCGACCATATTTGCAGGAACGGTCTGATTTGTACTTGTCAGAAAATGCTTTAGTATTTTGCTTCTCTCATCTGCCATCTCGGCAGTCTTGACCTCAAATACTCCATGGATAACAAGGTTATTGTCCTTCTGGTACAGGCCCACATCTATGAGGCCATGGCCACTTTTCATTATGGCTTCCTTCATGCTATCAAGCAAAAGCTGCGAGTCAGGGTAGGGTCTGGGTACAAATGCCACTACCTCGTCGATGATTGTGTCGCCATAAATCATTACAGGATTATTTATCAGCATATGGTTAGGCACCTTGATCAGCCTACCTGTGCGTATCGAGGGAAGCCTCTCCCCATCACCTACCTCCATTATTGTAGTTCTCAATATCCCAGTTTCCATTATGTCACCTTTTGTCACCTTGCCTGATTCCATGATCTTGATCCTGCTACCCACCTTGATGTCTTTTGTTCTTTTTATCACAGTCGTGGCAATGAGATCGGCGATATAATCTTTGAAAACAAGCGAAATGCCCATTGAGCTGAAAACAATACTCATGAGTGGTATGTATGACGTCAGGTCAAGCGACATATCGACAGCTCAGCTGTCTATGTTCAGTTAAAGATATTAGCTTGAAAAGTTCTAACAAGTAAAGAAAAACTGTTACACTATACCAGCTTAGATCGAGATTCTCTTGGCACATTGCAGGCACTGAACTATCGTTATCGAGTTTCTGTTTTCAATTACCTTGAATTTCTTTGAGCTACATTGCGGACAGACAGGGCAGGCCCTCAGACCCTTTGCCACGCCATTACCACCTCAGAGGGTCGCTGTCAGACCTCGAAAGCATCTTTATCCTTTCTACCCCGCCTATTTCATGAATTGTTGAAGCTACGGCAGGTGGAACCAAATGCTCCCATGGCCTGCCTTCTGCAATTAGCCTGCGTATGCCTGTCGCATTATATTCTTCTCTCTTTATAAATTCCGGGGCAGCTATCTTTAGTTCTGGATCTTGGTATAGCGCTAGGTGGCCGACAAATTCATTGCCAGAGTATAGGATATCAAAAGGTGGCATAATCGACCTCAAGTGTGCCAGCCATCCTGCATTGTTTTCATAATTTACCACAGGTATGATATAGCATCTGGCTAGGTCAATTTTTTCGGAAGAAAAAGTTCTGTGTATCATTAGTACCCTCTCGCCGGCAGTAAATGGATCTTTCTCAATATAGTTGAACTGCGCACTGCCTATTGCTACTACAAGCTCTTCGCATTCATTGAGGATCTGCTTGGCAAGAACAAGGTGTCCGTTGTGAAAAGGCTGAAAGCGTCCAAGCATAAGCCCGCGGGTGTTATGCGCTTTAGCTGACGCTGTATGACGACGGATGTGACTGCCTCTTCCTGCTTGTTTTCTTGTTGCCCGTCCGTATCTGCTCATTTACAGATTCATTCTCATTCTCTTTTTCCCAGCTTTGCCTTTTGCTTTTCAATTTCAGCTCGCTCTATCTTGCGAAAGATTGGCTCTACCTTTCCAAGTGCATGGCCAGCTGGAACCCTGAGTTCACATGCAGAATTCCACTGCTGTTCATGTACGCTTCCGCTCAACCCGAGCTGGCTCCATACCTTCTCTGAAGAAAATGGCAAGAAGGGCTCCAGCATGATGGCAGTAGTCCTCACAGCATTTACAGCAATGTAAAGTGTGGTATTGGCAGTTGTTTTATTGCTCCAGGGCTCCTTTTTCTGGAAATATTGGTTGAAATGAGTGGTAAATTGCAGGATTCTCTTGAGGGCCTTGTCAAGCTCGTTTTGAGAAAGTAACAGTCCGACTTCTTGAGGGGCCTTCTCTATTTCTTGGATGCTGGCGCGGTCATCGGCAGTCAGCTCTGCACTCCCAGCTGGCTCCGGGACTCTGCCGGTGAATGCTTTATGAGTAAAAGAAAGCGCTCTGTTTACAAAATTGCCAATGTTTGCAATAAGCTCGTTGTTTATCCTTTCATAAAACGAATCCCAGTCAAAGTTGAGGTCTGTCTGTGTGTATGATGTTATCGATGCAATGTAAAACCGCAGGTAGTCGGGGTTGAATGTGGAGGTGAATTCCATCAGGCCGATATACCAGTTTCTACTTTTTGATATCTTTTGATTCTGGAGCATAAGGTGTCCTCTCGTGGGGATATAGTCAGGCAACTTGAACTCCTCATTGATCCCCATGCGCATGGCAGGCAGGAAAAGGTAGTGGTGGTAAACTATGTCTTTGCCGATAAAGTGGTAGACACGTGATTGATTCCAGAATCTTTTGCCGTCTCCTCCTCTGTCTTCAATAAACTTGACAAGTGATGATATGTAGCAGAGATGGTTGTCAAACCAGCCGTAAAAGACCTTCTCTGCCGCATCCGGCATTGGGACAGGGACTCCCCATGACAGGTCCCTTGTGATATCCCAATCCTGAAGTCCCTCATTTATCCAGTTGATCACATAGTTCTTTACATCAGGCTGCAGGTTCTGGTTCTCTGAGAGCCATCTCTTGAGCCTATCAGAAAAAGCGGATAGCCGGAAAAAGTAATGCTTGCTTTCCTGCTTGATAGGCTCCCTGCCACATATAGCACACTTTGGGTCAAGTATCTTCTCCGGTACTCTGCCACACTTTTCACACAGGTCAGAATACTGGTTCTCTGCTCCACAGTAAGGGCATTTACCTACAACGTATCGATCGGGCAGAAATTTGTTATCAAATGTGCAGAAGAACTGGATAACGTTCTGTTCGTATATGTGGCCATTTTCATAAAGTTTTTTGAATACGTATTGTACGAACTCGATATTTTCACGCGAGCTTGTCTTGGAAAAGAAATCAAATGAAATTCCCAAAGACTTGAAATCCTCATAATCGCGTCTATTCCAAAAATCCACGTATTCGGATGGCGTTTTCTTTTCCTTTTCTGCCCTGATAAGGATAGGGGTGCCAAAATCGTCTGTGGCGCAGATATGAAATGCCTTTGTCCCGTCAAGCCTCAGAAACCTCGTAAAGATATCTGCCGGAAGGTATGTGGAAGCGATGTGGCCAAGGTGTATCTCTCCATTTGCATACGGAAGGGCGCTAGTTATCACTGCGCTGTTTTCATGTTTTGTTGTGTTACCGCTGTTATCTTTGATCAGTTCCGACCCTTTATTTTCCGGCATCCGCATTTCCTTCCTTGCGCGCGGACGATTTTAAGGTACTGGTAAGAAAGAGTCATGGTCCGTATGCGCATTTATCACTGAATGAAAAACTGAAAGAAAAGGAAGGTCTTTCCTGTATTAATCAAGACTGGTATTTCTTTTGCTTCTCTGTCTGCCTGTCGATCTTTATTCCCATTGCTTCAAGAGCATATCGAGCTACAGCTACGTCAATCTCTTCTGGCACATCATACAGTTTCAGCTCCATCATGTCATGATTTTCGGCAATATGGAGTATAGAGAGCAGCTGGTTTGCAAATGACAGTGCCATTATCTCTGAAGGGTTGCCACTGGCCGCAACTAGGTTGACTACTCTACCTTTTGCCAGCAAGTAGATCTTTCTGCCTCTGACTAGAAATTCTTCCACATCCTGCCTTACTGTTTGTGGCTGCGCATCTGCTACAGAATGTAGATCTTGAATATTGATTTCTACATCAAAGTGACCAGCATTTGCCAGAATTGCTCCATTTTTCATTTTTACAAAATGTTCCTTTCTTATTATGCTAGTCTGGCCAGTGCAGGTTACAAAAATATCTCCATAGGGTGCTACCTCAGACAACTTCATGACATCAAAGCCATCCATCCGAGCCTCAAGTGCTTTCACTGGATCAACTTCAGTGATTGTTACGTTTGCGCCCATGCCTTTTGCCCTTGCCGCAACTCCTTTTCCAACCCATCCATAGCCTGACACCACCATATGCTTGCCGGCAAACAATACTCCAGCGGACCTCTGTATCCCATCTATAGTGCTCTGGCCTGTGCCATAGCGATTGTCAAACAGGTGCTTTGTATGCGCATTATTGACTGCGATCACAGGATATGCCAGCTTGCCATGACGCTGCATAGATTGCAATCTCTTTACGCCAGAGGTTGTTTCCTCTGTTCCTCCGACTATGCTCTTTGTCCTAGATTTGTGAGCGGCGGTATGCAGATCCCCTCCGTCATCTGTCACAATATCGGGCTTGGTGTCAAGGACAGAGCTTATGCATTGATCATATTCTTCTTTAGTTTCTCCGCGCCAGGCAAATGTACGGATACCCTGTGAAGATAGAAAAGCAGCAACATCGTTCTGAACGGAAAGTGGGTTTGCAGAACATATTGCTATCTCTGCGCCTAAACTCTTTGCTGCCATGGCAAGAACAGATGTTTCCTTTGTGACGTGAAGGCACAATCCCAGTTTGAACCCTGCGAGCGGTTTTTTTGTGCGATTCTTGGCTGCAAATTTTTCAAGGATGGTCATGCGATTTGCAGCCCATTCATATAAGCGCCTGCCCTGTTCTGCAAGCTTTGGATCAGAAATAGGATTTGTTTGCAGCCTGCGGCTCAACTTGTTATCTCAGGTTCAACCAATAAAGGGCAAGACTTTTAACGCTTTTTATCCAAATTTTTCCAAGTGCTTAAAGCGTCGCTAACGTATGACAGCGGCACTATACTGATCCGCGGTCTTGCTCATGTTCCATTTGCTACGTTAGATCCAAGAACAAACGTACTGAGGGCACCAGCCCTAAATTATCCTGATATCCTCAGATATGTCCAGCAAAGTGGAATAGAATATGACGACAGAGTCATGGATACAATACCGTCACCTTTCATCGAGCTTGATCCGGGAGTTTCACTACGAGACTACCAACAAAAGGCACTTGACAACTGGGATAAAGCAGGTAAAAGAGGGTGTGTAGTCCTTCCTACAGGCTCTGGCAAGACGCTAATTGGAGTTAGCGCAATTGCAAAAGTAAATTCTTCTGCGCTTATCATGGTTCCAACACTTGATCTTATGGATCAGTGGACGACAGTGCTGTCAAGGTATTTCCCTTCCATAAAGATAGGCAATATAGGAGGCGGTATTGATGACATACAACCAATCACAGTATCTACCTATGATTCAGCGTACATACGGGCATCTTCCATTGGCAACAAGTTCTCCCTGCTGGTCTTTGACGAAGTCCATCACCTGGCGGCGCCTGGATACAGATCCATAGCAGAGCAGATGGCTTCTCCCTACCGGCTTGGGCTGACTGCTACTATTGAAAGGGAGGACAACCTACACAAGGACTTTCCGAGACTTGTTGGCGGCATAGTTTTCCAGTCTTACCCTGAAGACCTTGCCAAAAGAAAACACCTTGCGCCGTACGAAATTGAAAGAAGAAGAGTCGATATGCTGCCAGACGAAGTTGACCAGTACAAGGGTAATTTTGCAAGATATCAGCTCTGCCTCAAAAAGTTGGGATTTAACATGAACTATCCCGGCTCGTTTCAAAAGCTGGTTATGGCATCAGCAAGAAGCAAGCTGGCAAGAGAAGCTCTGCTTGCAAGGAATAAGGCTCTGGATATAGCTCTCAACAGCAGAGCCAAGGTAGACGAGCTCCAAGAGATCCTTGCTGAAAACAGGGGTACAAAGACGATAATATTTACGCAGCATAATGGCCTAGTATATGCAATTTCTGATAGGTTTTTCATCCCGTTCATAACCCACAGGACCGGCAGAGAAGAGAGGCAGGATGTTCTCAAGGGATTCAGGGAAGGCCGGTATAGCGCTATCGTCACTTCAAAAGTTCTGGATGAAGGAGTCGACGTTCCGGATGCAGAACTTGGGATAATTGTCAGCGGAACTGGAAGTGCAAGGGAGTTTATACAGAGGCTGGGGAGACTGCTGAGGCCAAAGCCGGTTGAGGGAAAAAAAGCAAAACTGATTGAAATTGTATCAGCTGAGACAAGGGAAACAGGCACAAGTGCAAAGAGAAGGAAAGCTTTGCGCCAGTCTGAAGGAGAAGGTGAGAGCAGAGATGGAGACGAATACAAGGCAACTGGTACCAGTACTGGCACTGACATTGACACTGACGACACAAGCCCAGCTGACCCTATTGATAGCCTGGAAGAAGGAGGCAGTAAAAACTAATGCTTCCACTGCAGCTCTTGCGAATCAGGACAAGAGGGGGAAGCATTACTCCACTGTTCTGTGTAGACGCTGAAGATCTGGATCTTGCCAGCAGAATGATAAAAGCGTTTGAAGAGTCGCACAGGAAAAAAGAAAGAAAAGGCTTGCTGGAAAAAAGGATTGCCGCAATAGAATCGCAATACGATGATTACAAGCTTGTCAGGGGGTTCTATGCTCTTTTGGAAAGAAGATGCGAGTTTAATATGGCCACGGGGATAGCAGCTGACCCGTTTTCTGTTAGAAAAGCGTTATTTGAAGAATCTGCAAGGCGGGGTTTTGCACTCACAGATCTGGAAAGAAATGAGATAGTTAGTGCAGTTGCGGCAAAGCTGGGTATTTCTGCTAAGGAAGTCCTGCAGTCAATGTGGGGCGATCTAGAAGAGAACCTTGTGCTTGACCATTTTGAGCCTGTGGATGAGAGAACGCTTGTGGGATGGTACAACCTGTCGCTTATGCAGACTCTGCTTTTCAACTGTACAAAACTTGACTTTTATGTAAGCGGAGGAACCAGCTGGAAAGACGTGCTGAGAAATGTAAAGAGGCTTGGGCTGATGTATAATCTGCAGCAGAGGCCAGAAGGCAATTCAGATGGGAGGACTGGAGAGAAAGAGATTGTATGCTCCCTTGACGGACCGATGAGCCTTTTCAAGCTAACTGACAGGTACGGGACATCAATTGCAAAGCTGCTTCCATCTATTGTATCTTCGAAAAAATGGTACATTGATTCTTGGATTGTAAGAAAAACGATGGCTGGCAGAAAGATTTACCAGTTCAAGATATCAGATGCAGATGTCCCAAAATTGCTAACCGATCCATATTCTAGAGTTCATGAGATGTTTGATAGCGCGGTTGAAGAAAAATTTGCGTCAAGGTTTGAAAAATCGGCAACCGGCTGGCAGTTGATAAGAGAACCGGATCCAATCGTAGTATCTGGCGGGAAGGCTCTGATCCCTGATTTTATGTTTGAAAAATACAACAGAAGAGTATACCTTGAGATCATAGGGTTCTGGACCAAAGAGTATCTTGAGAGGAAAGTAGGCAAGATGCTAGACGTTGCAGAAAGTGGCAAAATAGAGCTATTCGTGGCTGTGAATGAAGAGCTTGGATGCTCCAAGCTGTCTTCTCTGATATCAAAGGAGAGGCTCATCTTGTACAAAGACGACAGCGTACCTATCAAACCCATCCTTGATTATCTGAAAAGCATAGACAGGGAATTCATAGAAAGAAAAGTTGCAGATCCTGAATTCAGGATAGAACTGGACCCAGAGGCAGAGATAATCTCGATTAATGAATTGGCTAGAAAAAACGGCGTTCCAGAAGAGCTTGTGTCCAAAGTTGCATCAAAAAATGATAGGTTTGTCAGGGCAGGAATGTACCTGATATCTAAATCCAAAGCAGACAAGTTGAGAACTGTGCTTGAAGGGGTTAACAAGTTCGCCGAAGCCTGCGTGCTTTTGTCAAAGAATGGAATTCCTGAAGACTCCCATGCCGACCTTGTCTCAAAGCTTGGATATAGCGTAATGTGGCAGAGCATGGACCCGGGCTCGGCAATAATACGCAAAGCATTGTAATGTAGATGGCAGAATAGGTTTTGAATTGCAGTTTGCTGTCTTGCTGCATTTTCAGAATGAATCTACCTATCCATCTTGGCTAGATGATAACAAAACATTTTAATTGGTTTCCTCAAAAGTCTTGGTTACGTGCGCCCGGGTAGTATAGAGATGTTCTGGTAATCAAGACCAGCATTGTATAGTCCGGTCTAGTATGGGGGACTGTCACTCCTTCGACCCGGGTTCGAAATGTGCTCTAAAAGCACACGAATATCCCGGCCCGGGCGCTCTATTACGCTTAACAAGGTAGATTTTTACGGAATTCGCTATTTATGAGAGAACTGGCGTTGCTACAGGTAGTAACGCCGTTACCATTAGCAGTAACGCTCTCCTTCTACACAGAATCCATTTTTCATTAACAGAGGTCTGCCTGACTAATGATGTATGCTCACTAAATCCCTTTTGAATAACTAATAATATCGCATTAATAGTAGTATTTTATCTGTACTGGCAAGTATTACTATTCCTATTTCAAGGACAACAAATCCACTGATACTTATCACAATTGCCATTAGATTGGCGATGCAATTTTGATAAACACCATCTATATGACTATTTTCCGATTAATGATACTTTTATCATCAACTTGACCAACAGACTAACAAATACTACATGCCAATTACTGCGTATGTCTGTCAAATGCACAGTAACCCAAATTCCAGATGTAAAGCAAAAAGTACAAAATCTCAATGGGGTCACCAGTATTGAACAAATAACAACACCAGATGGTATCATTTTGTAGCTAACGTAACGGCGGAGAATGAGAAAAAACTAGAGGAGCTAAATGAAAAGATAAAGAGTATAGATGGAGTTAGGTTAACTTTAGTGCGATACAAGTAACATTCCTTACAGAATAAAAGATAGTGATTCCACAGTGAAAATGCTACTATCCATAGACAGTTTTGTCTTGATGGAATTTGGTGCAAAGTAATGCTAGCGAGTTAATTGATTAACGACGGACATTTAGCATACTGTAATGTCCATAGCTGGTTTGATGTATCTGTTAAATTCGTCCTAACACAATACACGCTAGAATTGACTAATACCGTATCATACTCATCTACTCTGATAATATTGCTATTCTGGTCTGTATGTCCTTCCCATCTTGTAACTAAAAGTGCGGTTGTATCATTTTTATCATTGACATATTTATTGGCTGTAAATGCTGGTTTTTCTGCACACGGTGTTGGTGGTATACTGCAAAGTCTCATTGCTAAATCTCCACTTATAGTTTCATTTCCTGCATAATGCCAAGAGGGACCAAAAATAGGTGCTTGAACTGACAGATTGGTTTGAGATGGTGTAGTATTATGGTTTATATCATTGCTGGTTACGTAAAATTCCTGTTCTTCTTCTGCATTGGCGTATTTTGCTATTGCATCATAATCTCCTGTCTTGTTTATGATAATTGGTGACTTTATCCAGTAACCATTGTTCCATATCCCTTCTTCTGTACTATAAGTTTCCCCAGATATTGCACTACAAGGAGGCGCTCCCATTATTCTAAGGTCTAGTATGGTACCATTGAATAGCCATACTGTTTTTCCATTCCGCAGGTCCTTTATCATAACAAACTGAGGATAGACAAAGCATTCTCCTATTATGGTAACATTGAAGTTGATTGGTTCACCTGCCTTGTAGGTGTCTTTTAGTCCTGAAATTTCTATACTGATAGGTACCTCTTGCAATGGTGGATGTAATAGATAAAGTGAAACTGCAATCGAGATGATAAATGCTGCACCTACTACTATGATTACAAGTATAACTTTAGGGAATGACAAATACCATCATCTGTTATGCATTTTCCTTTTTACAAATATTCCTACGCTGATTATTAACCAGTATAAATAATACAATACCAATTTAGCCAAGGAGAAACCAAAAGAGCAAATCAGATATTCCGAAAATATGATATAGCATTTCTGCCTATTCTTTTATACGAATTCTGGTGCTCTCATTATTATAGGGTCGGTATTGCTATTTGTCGGGTTTCTTACGCTATTTGCTGGCATATCTTCTTACTATGACTGGCAAAAAGCTGTTAAAGAGTGGACACCTGAAAAATCAATGCCATATGTTTCAGATCCGCGTAATTATATGGGAGGGCCACCAAGACCACCTGCCTACTCTGACTATATCACATGGCAGATAGAAGGAGGAATTATCATAAACATATTGGGTGGATTTGTATTTGTATATGGACTGAAAAAGATGGTTTGGGAGACAAAGCCTCGCATACAGTATCCTATATTCAGTGAAGGTGTGCTTTTGCGGTGACTATGTAACTATCTGTCTAAGTAACTGGTAAATCTGACTGTTCTAGACTTAGTCATAAATACGATTTTAGAGAATGGTGAATGTGCGCAAGTCTTGGATTTCCTATCTGGGAATTGCGATTGGATTATTTGGCATCATGCTATTGGTGATAAATGCCTTCTTTGGTGATAATTGTTGGGGAACTTATGAGCCTCAAAATTATTCTACAGAATCTACCCAACAATGTCCGCAAATTCCTCATGGTTTGCGCAATTGCATTTCTGGAAGTGGAGGTACCATCGTCCAACCGATTTTGTGTAACTTTTGGTTTTCCTATCTATTTGTTGGGTTGACATTGGTATTTGGTGGTTCTATACTGTATGTCTTTGATTATATCAGAAATCCTGTGACTAAAATTTACAAAAGCTAGAGACCATACTTACTGTGAACAATTATTACTCGCCCAAAAAGTGTGTATTTTCTGATTGTAATGCAGAATCCAAAATAAGAAAGATACTTGCTACTAAACAGATTGTAGTCAATATTGATCTCTTACTTTTTTCTAACAACTTGGTGCCAATTATGACAAATATACAAAATAATGTTATAGTATCAGCATAGCCTTATTTTTTTGACCCTGAATCCCTTGATAACATAGGCAACGGCTATTCCAGTACCACCTAATGCAGCTATTACAAGATAACCGTAATTATTTGCTATCGTCTGAGGAAGAATATCATCATGACTTGAAACGGTCGCAGGAACTATTCTGTAAATAATTCCTTGCGGAAGTGAAACCAAGTAGAGAAATCCATCTGGTCCAAACTTAACATCAGTAATGCCAACAAATCCTGTTCCCCAAATTATCTCATCCATTGAATCTCCAGTACGGACCTCAGGAGAATTACCTTTGAATTGTGGCGAGTTAAATACAAATCCATTGCGCTGGCTATTTAGCTCAAACCGGTAGAGGTTGCCGTTGATAAAGCTAGCAACAAACAGACTGCTATTATATTTTGCAAATGCTCCTGTATTAGGGCCAAACGCAAGACCTGTTGGGACAACCTCCGTCTCCCAAGTAAACTTTGGATCATGATACACATAATCTGACTTTGGCAGCATTGCTAACTGAGTATTGCTTGCAGGGCCCATTATCACATCCCATCCGCCGTTGAACTTTGGTGTGACCATATTGATTTCGTCGCAGCATGCGTCACCATTATCTGAATCCCAGAGAGCTCCTGTGACAGGATCTGTCGTCAACCCAAAGCTGTTTCGAATACCGATAGCATAGTCTGGTCCGGGTGGCGCCAGTTGATGGATGGCACTGATACCGTCATACTCGCCTTCGGGAAAATGTTGAAGCTTGCCATACCTTCCAGCACCGCCTGCCGCGATATACAATGTCCCATTTTTGTCAAATGTCATGGCCCCGCCAGTATAATATGCCCGCGGCATTTCCTTTACCAGTGTCTTATTTACAAGCCTCTCGCCGTTCCAGTCATAGCTATAGACGCGCTTTGCAAGAGGAGGATTGCCAGAAGATATTGCTTCCGTAAAATACAGATATGTTTTATTTCCTTGCGTAGCAATTGTGAGCATTCCTTGCTCGCCCGCACTCCGAACACTTTCGGTAAGAACTGGTGCTGGTTGAAGTTGGCCATCTCTTATTAGGTGAACTTCACCTGAGTTTTTTGAAAGTACAAGGATGTCGCTAGAGTTTCCTACAAATGCCATAGTGGTGGGGTTGCAGCAGATGCCAGTGACGTATGTTTGCACCACAAAATTTGGGTCTTTGACCACAGGCCCAGAAGAAGCAGAAACATAACTGGGAATACCAAGAAAGGTCAGTGATAGAGGCAGGAAGGCTATGGAACACAGGGCAGGTAGACGCAACAATCTTTAGTAAATTGATCACTTGATAAACATACTATAACTCTTACTTCCTTGAATAGCGGCTCTGATGTTCCTGTAATGTAGCGTTTCAATCGCTTCTCGATGACAATTTTGCCATACAAGTTGCTGTAGTATTTTTTCCAGCAAGTGTTAACTCAACAGTGGATCCTTTATCAGTTCATCATCACTACCATATTCAATAGCTTTCATTTCATGAATATAGGTCAAAAATCCTCTACTCAAACAGCGGTTCATCTAAAATTCTCTCTTCCCAGCGTTATAAGCTCAATATGATGGATATTCAGCAAAGATAGAAAATATTCCTATGCCACTTGCTAAAATTGAGACAGCACCTGCAAACAAAAATGAAAAGTAAAGTATTCTATGACCATTGCTAGATCTTATTTGTCTTGCATAGTATAACAGAGCAAATCCAAGAAATACTGGCAAAAGTGCCAGTAGAAGCCATATGTATATTTCTGACATAGAGGAAATATTCCAACTCCAGGGTATAAAGGATTCCGAGAAATAGGGGTTGTCTATCGTGGTAACTACCATTGATTTAGATTGCCTTTTGCAAACCGGGCTTTTACAATGAAATTTCCATTTAGCAGAAATTCAACAAAAGAATCAGAGTTTACCTGTAAGGTATGTAGCATGTTTTTTCAGTCTAACCCTGCATTGATGTTTATTCTTACTTCATCGAAAGTACATCTTGGTAAATACTGCTCATCAACCAATCCCGTTTGCAGATGTCATCGAAATAACAGATCCAGATGGCTATACTGCGTTTATCTACATAGCAAATGAAACGTTAGCAAATAATCAGAATATGACTATAAGTGCTGATTTTACTCCTGATGAATAATGGTGATGCTTCGTTTAGACTAATTCAGCTATTCCTAAAATGAGGCTCCAGATGAACGTATGAGATAAGCGATAACCAGACATAGCTGTCAGCCTTATGGAGACGCAATAAAGTCGTTTTTTCTATCCAATTGTTAAAGTGGTCTGCCTCGCTACTTCCTAAATACTCTGTTCTTTTTTCTTTGATTGACGATTGACATGAAACCACTTTTCTCAACCAACACCAAAACACTCGCCGTAATTATCTCTTCAGTGCTACTTCTCTCTACGATAGGTTCAGTTCTTGGAACCGCAGCCTTTGCTGAAACCGTCGTCACCTATGTCAATACGCCATCAGGCGTCGCCTCATTTATTGCTGTCAATCCCTCAACTAACAAAGTCTATGTTGCAACAGGCTCAAACTCTGTCACTGTAATTGATGGTTCTACAAATAAAGTGACTTCTACAATTTCCATTCCTACAGGCAGTGGTGCAATAGCGGTAAACCCAAATACAAACAAAATCTATGTTGCAAGCACACAATCATCAGATACTCTCACTGTAATTGATGGTTCTACAAATACTGTGGCAGCTACTATAACTCTTAACTCCTCTTCGTCTGTCTGGGCAGGAGCTGTAGCGGTAAATCCAGCTACAAACAAAGCATATGTAGATAATGCTAATTTCAGGACCGGCGCCACGTCAATTTCCATAATTGATGGGTCTACCAACTCGGTGACCGGCTCTATAAGCCCTGCTGGAAGCTGTACTCTTTCTGGAATGGCCATCAACCCTGTCACCAACATGCTCTATGGAGTTGATTGTTCTACAATAGATGTCTGGAATCTAAACACTAACAGCCTTGCGGCTACAATTCAAATCAATAACGTCGGCCCATGGGGTGTTGATTTAAATCCAAACACAAACACAGTCTATGTTGGAGAGCGAGGCTTTGACGTCGAGCAGTATGTAGTAGTTATAGATGGATCGACGAACAAAATAGTGACGCAGATAGACACTGGCATTGACCCAGCTGAGGTATCGGTAAATCCTAACACCAACAAAATCTACACTTCAACTGGCAACTCTCCAGACGACATGGTTACAATTGATGGTTCTTCAAATACCATAGCATCGCGCACACCGCTTAACGAGTATGGGGCATTTCGTGGAGTTGCTGTAAATCCATCTAGCAATATTGTATATGTAGCCGGCGCAGACCCAAACAATAGTAACAGTGGGCTTGTTGCAGTTGTAAATGCTGGCAGCAGTAGCAGTTCAGGCACCACATCGCAGTTAACTGTCAACTCTCAGGATACTTCCAATAACCCACTTTACGGCTATTACACAGTCTTGTACCAGAATGGAGCTGTACAAAATACCGGCTTTACACCTGCTACCTTTACTTTAAACAACAACCAACAATATACCGTTGAAGTGCAGGATTATGGGCAGTATACATTTGATTATTGGGCTGACACTGGAAGCACGAATAGAGACAGGTCAATCTCAATATCGTCAGATACTCAGATAATGGCTGTCTATAGAAATGTAAACCAACCACCACCAACACCTCCACCATGCAGTACATGCAATCAACAGTCATCTGTTACTGTGCAATCGCTAGATTCGAATAATAATCCAATATCCGGATACTATACAGTCTTGTACCAGAATGGAGCTGTACAAAATACCGGCTTTACACCTGCTACATTCTCTACAACAGCAGGGCAAACATACACAGTTGAAGTACAGGACTATGGTGGATACTATTTCAACCACTGGAGTGACGGTACAACAAACAGAGACAAGACATTTACAGCTACATCTTCGGGGCAGACGTTTACAGCAGTATATTCTACCAGTCCATCAACTAACAATAATGGTGGCGGAGGCGGTACAGTTGTCAGCGGTGGATCCAGCTCCTCAATCTCAGTAACCACAACAGATTCTGCAGGCAACCAAATCACAGGCTACTATACCACTTTGTGGCAAAATAGCCAGCAAATACAATCAGGCTTCTCTCCAGCTTCTTTCACAGTCAGCAATAGCCAGACATATCAAGTAGCTGTTGCAGACTATGGCAATTATGTCTTTGACCATTGGTCTGATGGTACTACAAATAGGTTCCATACAGTAACTACTGGAACAGGGACAACAACACAACTTACGGCAGTTTACAGGTAACAATAATTATTGTTGCCAATCCTCAATTTTTTATTCCTCTTCCAAGTCATAAAATAGATTTATTGTAATCGAAGTCATGTTCTTTGAGAGATATCAGTGAGAAACAATGATTCATCCACACCACGGGATTTAGAGCTAGTAATACTTATCTAATGCAAATCTCTTCCAAATACGACAATTAATTCAGCAACGTTAATCTGAAAAATAAAAAAGGAAATGGTGAGTATAACCTTTTTGCTTATATCTTCAATTACGAATAGTTACCTTGGTCGTAGTAGCTTGAGCCTCCTCCTGTATTGCTCATAGTGATTACTTGCTGTGCGCCCCATGAGTATGTGTTGAAGGATACTTGGTTTGTGTTTGTAGTTGCGCTTGATATTGTATAGGAACCTCCATTGTCAAAATCTACTGTCACTTGTTGATTGACTGGCAATCCAATTGAATACGGTGTAAAGCCTTGTGACAGCGTATGGCCACCACTATCTAGTTCTCCTACATATGGACTTGGGTCACAGTTACAGCTTGTACTATGTGACTTGAACTGTACCAGAGTGTTTGCGATTTCCTGTCACATAATATAATAATTGATATGGGATTTTTTTCCCAAGTAGCGGAGCAAATCTAAATCTAGTGATGTAGGAGGTGCTTCATTATCGACATTAGCACATCTTTGGATTTTAGCGCACTTTTTCTTGTGCCATCCTCTATGACGGCAGTGTCCGCCAATTTCTTCCTGATGATATCAGATAGCGTATTTTCAAATCTTACTTTTCCTTTGCCAATTGTCCTATGATCGTCTATTATTCCGTTGGTGTCAACTGCATGGAAGTGAATTGGTTCGGATATGTCGGATAGGTCCGTATCATTTCCTGTCCTTATCATGTGATGAGCAGTGTCGATACCGCGTATTACGTTGGTCAGATTTCCTCTGCCGCAGAAGATGCTGTCATAATCAATCGCATCAGAAAAATGCTCTTCAAACACAATTTCTATCGGCAAGCCATTTACTTTCTTATCTGCGGCATACTTTGCAATCTCTGAAAGCGAGCGCATAAAGCTTTGTTGAAACTTTTCTTTTTGTGACATCCTGTATGCCTTCAGCGCTGGGGCTAAAATCCCGTAAATCTTCACAACATTGGAGCCGAGAAAATAACCTATCCTGTTGGCGCGCTCTTGCCTCAACTCAAAGAACGCGGGTAGATCGCTAAAGCTATGCATAACCATTCTTGAGATTCCTGCGGCTTGCATACTGTCGAGCGTTTGTAACGTGTATTCGACCGCTTTTTTTCTTGCAGCGGGATTTGGCGAATCAATGCTGGGCAGATGAAGTGTCTTGTGGATAGAATTGATCATCCGCCTGTCTTTGGAGTATTCTCTTATGAGGTTCAAGGAATTTGGCTTTGCCCGCACTAGTTGGTAAAGATGGTCTTCGGCTAGCTCGATGCCTGAAAAACCATCTTCGTGAGCTAATTGAGTAGCCTGCAGGGCGTTAGCAAAAGTTACGTAGGGAGCCACAGAGGTAATAATCTTGAGAGGCTGCATTCTGTCCTTAACCAAGCTCCCTGTACGATATTATGGGTATGCTAGAGGCAGAAGATATTGGCGGTATCTGGTAAACCAAGAGTAACTGACAAAATAGTACACACAATATGCTCCTATAAAGATAAAGAAGCGGTCGGTAATGTGAAGCGTCTTTTTTTGCTCTTCACTATACCAACCAGAAAAGATTGGGAATCGAATATTACCTTTCTTTTCCTTTGGATTAGGTTGCCACTACTATTACTGCTGAGCTACCACATCATCTCGTGTCGGTAGCTCTACTATCAGCTCGCCCCTCATTGAAGGTTGATGGAACATGCAGACATATGGAAAGGCCCCGGTGCTTTAGCAGTAAACGTAATAGTCTGGTTTGTGCTTGGCTGCACAACGGTATTGATGTTATTGTATGGCTTTTGATATATTGTAAATGAGTGGTTATCTCCTCCTTTATCTTCAATATTGTAAAAGTGAATTACCACCGTGTCTCCTTTCTTTACCGTTATGCTGGAAAGGCTGAACTTGTCACCGGGGATTCCAACTTTTGTATCGCTAAATCTGTTTACTCTGTCATTGAACATCCAGAACTCTCTTGATTCCCTTATAGTTGGTTGCTTCAGCATTTGATGGATGTATTGCACCAGACAGCAGCACTATGACCAGTGTTGCCACTGCTGTGGATCCATAGCTGAATTAAAAGCGGCAATTAATTTGCGATGGTTGCTTAGCTTTTCTGTATATAGATATCAGTTACCATCACATTTTAAGCGGCCAGCCAAGAGGCTAGCCGGCCCGGGCGCTCTATACTTGTTTTGGTGCACCATGGCCTAAGTTCAAAGAACCCCCGCAGTAGTATCAGTTCACTCGGCTTAAAAGTCGTCAGCAAGGCAAATTGTGTGGTAGGTAGCGAAGCCATATACAACTATACAGGTACAGGTAAAATCCGACCATACCAAAATCACTTAACTTGCTGACCTGCCTGAGAACCATCTGCGAGATGGGCAAATTTTGACCTACTGTTAACGGAGACCAAGGCAGTAGAAACCGTATTAAGCAATAGACACGAGACATAGATGATACGAGGCTCAGAGGTATGCAATCAACAAAATCCAAAATAGAGTCTTTTCCCCCACCGACCCAGCTTGCCACAAAGACTGACCTTACGCCACAAGAGGTCAAGGCTATAACAGAGGCAGTCAATCCGCTTGTTGCAGATGCTTTTGCACTTTACGTCAAGACAAAAAACTTCCATTGGCACTTATATGGATCTCATTTCAGGGACTATCACGAGCTATTTGATGAGCAAGCTGAATCTATACTGGAGTCTATCGATACAATGGCCGAGCGCATAAGAAGAGTAGGCGGCACTACAATACGCAGCATAAGTCACATAGGTCAGCTCCAAACCATAAAGGATGACAACAGTAGCATGGTGCCGGCTGGAGATATGGTCAGAATTTTGATGGAAGACAATAGTCATATGGCAAAGATGATTCGTGATGCAATCGAGGTTTGCGATGAGAATCGGGATTCTGCTACAAGCAACCAGTTACAAGACATTCTCGACAAGACAGAGCGTCGCAAATGGTTCCTTTACGAGGTAATGCAGGGAGCAAAGAATGCAGAATAAATGATCCCATTGGTAGTGATTGATCCCACTATCAAAGTAAACACCTTCATTTTCTTAGAGTAACACCTACCTCTTTCATCAAGAAGAAAAAGGTAATTGCTAGATCTAGTAAAAGGAAGAAGAAAGAATTGTTACCAGAAGCTTTGCTATATGCTATATTTGTTGGTGAGCCGCTTCCAAATGAGAATATTCTGCGCATAGCTCCTTCATACTCTAATGCTGCAAGTGTTTTCACAGGAGATGATAGTCGGCAATGCATAAGGTGACTATGCCAAGATGTGTTGATGACGTAGCTATTGCATTATTTCTGGCAGATTATAATTCACATAAGCTTGCAGAAGTATCTTAAATTGGGCCAAAATGCATGGTATTCTTGAATGACGAGTTTTATGAATGCGGACGTATCAAGGAAAAAAGAGCCTTCACTTCTTATCATTGTCTTTCTTGTTCCCTCATTGCCAACAATTCTTCAGTGAGGGAGCCGGACTTCTTCAATATATCTCGTATGCGGCCCTTGTCATTTTTAATGCCCTCCAAACCGAGATCTCTTTTCATTTGTTTGATGTTAGCGATGGCCTGCTTCTTGGATTGGGGTTCTAATTTTATAGCTCGAATTTTGTTCTCAAGATTAGCAGATGAACCGGGCATTCTTTTCGCTATCCACTATTATGGTAACGCTTGGGAATAAACATTCCATTTTCTGGCATTGTAACGTCATCCGCTCATGCTGTTGTCGAATAAGCAATTGTGCCAATGCCAAGTATCATTTTGGTAACTTTTGGCTTGCTATAAAGTCTATTGAAACACGGTTTCAGGCAACCAAATCTATGGGTATTATACTATGGCAGGATGGTACAACAAATGAGTTCGATACCGTGATAGCTGGAAGAGACAATAACTAGCTTGTGACAGTCTATTGAAAGCAATAATAATTATCAGATCCCTTTTTCTTTATCCTTTTTGTATTTCCTTATGCAGCGGCAATATGACCCTGAAAGTAGCTCCGTGTCCATTTTGATTATTGTATCCGAATATCGTTCCACCATGTGCCTCGACAATCTTTTTTGATATATAGAGGCCAAGCCCTGTGCCATTCATAGAGCTGGTCACAAACTTTGAAAATAGTCTGGAAAATATTTCAGGTTTGATGCCTGTGCCACTGTCTTGTACAGATACAGTAACTGCTTTTCTGCTGTCATCATTCACAATATCTGCCCTGATAACAATACTGCCTTCCTTGGTAAATTTGGCTGCATTGCTCAACAGGTTGGATAAAACTTCAAGCAGCCTGCCTTTGTCAGCCAAAAGCAGTATATCCTGAGGATTGTAAACCAGCTTGATATTCGCCTTACTTTCTGCCATCTGGCCTTGAATATCCTTAACAGCTATGGACAGAATATCTTTGAGGTTAAATTCTTCCAAACAAAGAGATATGCCCTGACTTTCAATTCTTGCCACTTCCAGTATGTCAGTAGCAAGCCTTTCTAGCCTCCTTGCATTCCGGATAATCATTTGCATATCTTCTACATCAATTGCAATTCTGTTATCGTCAAGCTTTGTTGAATCCGACTCGAGCATGCCAGACAGGGCAAGTATTGGCTGAATTGGAGTCCTGAGCTCATGGGCCGCTATATTGATAAACTCCCTCTGCATCCTATCGTGAACCTTAAGCTTCTCATACAGCTCTGATTGTTTCCAAAAGCTCTCAAGTATAGAAGTGTATGACGATACTATTGAATGAGCATTGGAATATGTAGCTATTCCGGCCGCGTCATACGAATTGGCGGCGTTGTCGTCTTTTAGCTCAAATATCATCAATTCCTTTCTATCAGCAACTAGCATCGTGAGCCTTGATTCCAAGCTCTTGTCTATGGTTCTTATTTCAACTTTAGCTGCTGTCTTTGGCCTCGCTTCTGATGTAATTGCAAGCATTTGACCGATGTCTTCAACCAGTTCTTCAGTTGGCACCAGTATACGCACATTTGCGCCATTTTCTGATGCCCTCTGGACTATGCCCAGCCCTCCCATTCTGAGCTGTCGCCTAAAGCCTTTTACTGAGGAGAACATCAGCAAGACTTCATTTCTGGCAGAACCTACAACTTTCCAAGCCCTGTCAATAGATTCTCTTGGATCTTCAATAACCTCGATCTTGGAGGCTTCGACGCCATCCATCACCTCTTTGATCCTGTGTTCTGCCGGCGTTGCCTTGCTCCATAAAGTCTCAAAGAAATACTGCTGCTGTTTTGCTACTGCTCTTACATTGCTGTAGATTAGCTGCTCTAGCGGTCTTGCTTCCTCCACTGTTGCGATGGCAGTGTAGTCCCTGCCGTCACTTATGGAAAAGTTTCCTCTTATGCCATCGAGGTGGCGCAATTCAGCAAACTTGATTACTTCATTGCAATAGCGGATGTTTTCTCTTGTAACTTCGGTAATGATGCGAACCCTGACTCCTCTTTTGCCAAGGTCAGAGTATGCATCCTTTACTGGCGGAACTGAAACAATCACTGATATGCCCTGAGAGTCGAGGCATACGTTATGAGACAACTTTAGCCTTGACAGCCCTTCAAGGGCAAACTGCATAATTTTATCCGCACCATAGATTACCTTGGTAGTCTCTGTTTCAGTTTCGCCTTGTGCTTGGGATATCAAACAGCAATGCTTGACGTAGAAATCAAGATGTATATCCATTAATAAAATAGTATGAAGGAATTTTCTAGAGTCAGGTTAAACAATTGCGTTAAATGAATAACCTTGCCTTGAGCGCCTAAGCAAGTAGGGTAGATTTTCAGTGATATTTCAGATACTCATGTTAAAAGCAATAGTGTCCCGTCTTGCTCTATGCAAAGCCGGCTAGTCGTAATGGCGCTTACAACATTGCTGATAGGAACAATACTTGTTGCAGCGCTGGCAAGTTCAATGTCTGCTGTCAGTGCTGAAACTGGCGGCAATAATGCTAAACAATCTACTTCCACTTCTGGTAAAATCAAGTTCACGGTCAAATTAGGGAACGCAACTGATACTGCATTGTCCCCGCCACATATGGGCCCAAGCAGCAAGATTGTCACCGTTGGCATCAAGATAATAAAAGACTACACTGTCGCAAGGCTAAATGTAACTTCTCAGATACCGGCGAATGCAACTGACCTGAGCTTTTGCGCGTCAGTTCATAATGCGTCAGAAGCATGCAAACCTATTTTGTTAGTGATGGATCTAAGTGGCACGAGTGGCAAAAGTGCAAACAGCACCTCCACAGTAGATGATGACAGTCAGGGAAAAATAATTGGTGCTGTTTTCAATCACTCGTCAGGTGCGGGTAATACGATCCGCTCTGTCGATATGTTCGAGGAAAGCTTGGCCAACATCACACAGTATATCTCAGCAACAGTTATCGTACCTGCAGCTGTTCAGACTCAGAAAATCGATGTATGCGGGTCTGTCTCGTCAGGCGCAACTGAATGCGGACAGACGACTATGAATTCGCAGGATCTGTTCAAACCGGTAAACATAGACATGGCGACCCTGAAACCGACAATAACTGTCGGAAACGCAAATGCTACTGTAGGTACATCAGCAAGCTCGTCTATGTCCTGAAAGGTTGCTGTAAGAGATTTTTAAGGTTGCCGTAGACAATTGGCTGTCCCAAGGTGTCTCTGTGGAGACTGGCTTTCAATTCTTCAATAATCCGATTGAAATTATATTTATATATGCGCTTCCAGTGGAACCCGGAGCACTTTCAATCCTATCATAGTTCGATTCAAACCTTTGTACTTCCAAATCACAAGCATAGTTCGACGTCCTTTCAATCCTATCATAGTTCGATTCAAACCTGCCGCGTCAAGCTTGACAAATATCCTGTAATCAACTTTCAATCCTATCATAGTTCGATTCAAACCTATTTGAACGAAAAAATGTGCGATCTGTTCAGTCTCTTTCAATCCTATCATAGTTCGATTCAAACGTTGCAGCCTGTAGTAGATCTGCCATGCTATCTCTCCTTTCAATCCTATCATAGTTCGATTCAAACACTTTAACCTTCGGTTTAGCCATCAATAGTATACTACTTTCAATCCTATCATAGTTCGATTCAAACATTAGAGATCTGGCTCTTCAATGCATTGGCCGCCTCCTTTCAATCCTATCATAGTTCGATTCAAACAAAATGCCTGGCTAATAAAGGACCGTATAGTTTTCCTTTCAATCCTATCATAGTTCGATTCAAACATTCGGCCCCCAGAATACTCCATCAACATGAGACGGCTTTCAATCCTATCATAGTTCGATTCAAACTACATTTATCGCAATTCTGGCTTTGCTTGCAATTCTCTTTCAATCCTATCATAGTTCGATTCAAACAGACGTCGCTGAGGTAGTTACCTACCTGTTAGCCGCCTTTCAATCCTATCATAGTTCGATTCAAACAAAAAGCTTACAAAAGTTTATTAGTATATTAGTGCACTTTCAATCCTATCATAGTTCGATTCAAACAAACCCAACTTTGTACATTCCAGCGCAGTGAATCAGCTTTCAATCCTATCATAGTTCGATTCAAACTTTGCTCACTGACAGCAGGAACGGAAATGCTCACGTCTTTCAATCCTATCATAGTTCGATTCAAACCCCCTACCTTTTCCATTCTCTCTCCTATACAGTTAGTATATCAATATTTTGGGGTCAACCTGCGATGCTGCTATTTATTTATAAAGGCTGACCCCAAATTAAAAGAATAAACCAATTTCTTAAATACCATACCTATCCCCTCTGCAAAACACATTCCATCTATTACTATGCATCAATTCAGGCCCAAATTCGGTGCAAGACGCCTAAACATCTTTTCATCTGGCACAGCCAAAAACGACATCCTGGTCTGCACCCCAAGATCGGAATCAAGCTCAGAGCCATCTGCAGAATATAGCAAGCCGCCTGCCTCTTTGACAATCAAATAGGCGCCAGCCATATCTGTGGCACGGATCTTGCCTCTAAAGTCTACATATGCATCCATCAGCCCTCTGGCAAAGAGGCACAATTCCAAGGCATTTGCCCCAAAATTCCGTATGTGGCCTGCCTTGAGCATTAAAGGCATAACGCGCCTTATAGCTTCCTGTCCTGCGGCAGAAATATTCATCCCTACGACCAGATCCCGCCCAACGTTATGCTTTACCGAGATCCTTTTGCCATTTAGAAACGCCCCATGACCTTTCGAAGCGTAGTACAGATCGCCACTGACCAGATCAATAATGGCAGAATCAATTACAGAGCTGAGCTTAAAGTCAGTAGCATATGCAAGCGAACAGCAAAAGAATGGAATTCCCCTGCCGGCATTTGTTGTGCCGTCCACGCCATCCATTATCAAATATCCTGTTTGCTTGCCTTCGCGGCCGGCCGGCCTTAACATGCCGCATTCTTCGCCTATTATCGTCGGGTTCATGCCACTTGACCTGACTGTCTCGATGACGGCTTGTTCGGCAACAAGATCGATTTTTGTGGACAAGTCGCCTCCCGCACCTCTGCCAAACTTTCTTTTGCCCTTTGCAGTCCCAGCAAGGCCTCTTGTCTGGGCAAGCACCTGCTGGCAAGCCTCCTTCAAAACATCGACTACTATTACCACGCCTTTGTTGCTCTACCGGTACATCTTCAGCAGGCATTATAATAAAAATCAATCAATGCTCCGGAATTTTCATTACTGCCTTTGCTTTGTAGCGCCGCTTTGAATTACATTACACCAGATCGCTGCTATCCATCCACCCTAACCTTAAGCACATAGTAGGCATTGTAATTCATGTGGTGGCTGCTTATGAGAAGCAGATAGTCCCCTGCGGAGGCGTTCACTTTGTATGCGTTCTGGCACAGCTGGTCGTATGGCTTGCACATGTTGTCAAAGAGCGTGGTATAGGCTGAATCGGAGCTTGAAGAATTGGCATCAGTGCTTGCTAGGCTGATGTTGCCAGCACCAGCGCCATTACTACTGTTTATCCTCTGTGCTGCCAAAATGCTGCTCTCTGGCTGATCACCAAAGAAGAGCAAGTTTACCACGGTGCCATTATGCAGAGTTGTCGATTCTGTAGCCGGAACATTTGCCTGTGGATTTGGAATCACCTCCAGTCCCTGGATTGCAGTCAGTGTTGTGGCGTTATGTGAGATCCCGCCAGAGATCAGCGTAGCAGGAGGCACGTACTTGAATATTCCCGGAATCGCCGGTGGCGGATTGGACTGCGTTGCAACCTGCTTGGCTATAATAGATGCAGTCTGGGTTGTTCCTGTCTGGTTTGCAGAAGTGACATTGCCAAGTGCTTCCAGCTGGCTCAATAGCTGATCGAAATTGATGTTACTAGTTGCGTTATTGTTGGCAGAGTTTGTTTGCTGTGTGCTGCCTGATTGAGTGGTTGATCCTGGTCCGCTGCCAGCAAAGGGCTGTGATGAGCCTGCACCGCTGCTTGCAGAAATGCTAGTAGTTGGAGCGGCTGCTTCTGGCGGCGGAATAAACTCAAAGTAAGCAGAGGTGTTTGCACCAGTAGTCAACTCCCTCACCCTGTTTGTTGTGCCATCTTCCCAGTGCACAAAGTGGACTATGTGCTGACCGCCATGGCAGTGATAGCAGTCGTTAGCAACCAAAAAGTAGTTCTGTCCAGGCTGCAAGCCTGTAAATGTGTACCCTCTCTCATCGGCAAATACGGATTGCAGAAATGCTCCTGTAGAATTTTCCAAGTAAAAGTACATCTGCGCTCCTGCTTCGACAAAAGTGGGAGCCCAGTATTGTGAAGGGATTCTCATGGCATGGACCGTTATGGTAGTGGCGTTTGTCCCCGACGAAGCTGTCGTTGTAGGTGAAGAGTTAGAGGGAGATGAGGGTGTCTGAGATTGAGGATTACTAGATTGCAGCGGGTTCAATGATGTGTTGCCTGATCCAGCAGAGGGTAGCTGCGGCTCAGATGGAGGCTGGGGCTCCGGATTTGAGGAAGGGGGTTGCGTTGGGGGCTGTAATGAGCTAGACCCGGAGCCAGAACCTGATGTCGATCCTGATCCTGACCCTGACTGCGATATTGTTGTTGATATAGATCCTGTTGACGAAGAGCTGGCCGCCAGTTTGTATATGGCATGGATAGTGGTCGCTCCCTGTATTGAGATGCTTCTGGTGGCACTTGAGGTTCCGTCATTCCAATGGTCAAATACATAATTGTTGCCGGCTTTGCTTCGGACGGAAAGCGTGTATTGTTCGCCATTATGGAGAGCAAACGTCGCGGGAGACGAGATTGACGAATGTACTATGACGCCGCCCTGAGAAAGGGAAACGTTTGCCCCATTAAATGAGGAGCCATTGTAGTCGGTAAAGACTTGGAGCTGTGAGCAGTCCTCTAGTGGTAGTGGTGGAGGACCGGTGACTAGAGTCGGCGAGTTGAGGGCAGTTGCATTCAACACATAAACAATGCCCGCGCCATAGTCACATGATCCTTTTTGTGCAGCGACATACACCTTGCTTGTAACTGTGTTTGCTGCAATGGCTGTCGGCGCATATTGTAATGGAATGAAGTTAGTTACGCTACCGCTAGAACCGTCTATTCCCACAACTCCTGTAGAGTTGGCAGCATATGCTCTCCCTGCAACAGAATTAGATGCTATGACGGGAGCAATGCCGCTTATAGGAACAGTAGCCACCACTTTATTGGTAGAGCCATCTATAATGTAGGCAGAATTGTGAGCCGTATCGGCAACGTATATTCTGTTTGCCTTTTCATCGACAGCAATAGGAAATCCGACTGACTGGCCGGATAACGTAATATTGGCAGTTATAGATTTAGAATTACCATCTATAGCCGAGATTACAGGCTGCCCTTGGGCATTTACGCCATTGAAGGCATAAATTGTGTTTGTATTCTGGTTGACTGCAACTGCTCCTCCTGCTGCTAGTGCAATGCTGCCTGTAACATTGTCGGCCTGTCCATCGATCACATATAACTTGGCTGGAATATCTTGGCCTGTAACATAGATCTTGTTTGTCTGCGCGTTGACAGCAACAAAAGACGGCTGAGCTCCTACTCCTTTGATCGACTTGATGACCATGTTAGATGAACCATCGATAACGGAAACTGCACCTGAATTGGCGACATAGACCTTGTTTGTATTAGGGTTTGCGGCAATTCCCGAAGTATTATTCCCTGTAGGAACAGTCGCTACTACTCTGTCAGAGGAGCCGTCAATAACAGAGACTGTAGAGGAGCCGCCATTTGAAACATAGACCTTGTCCATAGCAGAGTTGACCGCTATTGCTCCCGGCTTCAGGCCAACTCCAATCGTAGAAAATATTGGATTTATTGGCAGAGTTGGCTGATTGGGAGAGCTGCCAGTAGAGCTTGGAGGCTGCTGAGGTTGGCTGGATGTGCTGTTAGAACTGGAAACGGTTGTGGATCCCGACCCCGACCCTGATCCGGATCCTGTGTCATTTATCCACTGGACACTGTACTGGGCATCAACATCGCCGGCCAACGCAGACCAGTGAGCATAGTACTGGACTTGCTGGATCCCTTGATGGTATTGTAGGTCGTCAGTGATAAAAGCATCCTTGATATTTGGCAGATTCAATACTGTATCAGAATTGGCAGTCGCGCCATCATTGCACGAGCCCTGCCGGACGCCGTAGGCATCACTCCAGAACCAGTACTGTCCGGGATTGGTATTGTTCTGGGAACTTGTTGCGGGGAAGTGGATCTTGACAGTTGCGGTGTAACCTTTGCTTGTCCGAGCATCAAAACCTGTAACGTGGTCGTTTATGATGTCATAAGATTTTGTGCCATTATTGACGATAAGCGAGGTTATGGTACCATCATACCTGTTAGTGCAGGCGGTGCCAGGAGGACCCATAGCATAAGAATTCTGAACCGTTAGCAAAGCAGAAAGCGGTGTCATTGCAGCAACAAGTGCCGCAATAGCCAGAGGCGCCAGATATTTTCTTGGCAGCGGACGAATACTCGATCGCTTGTCTTTATCTCCTCTTTCCCTTCTATTCTCAGGGTAGATCATTGTCTAATTTCACATACAATATTTGCGTAAACTATTTACAGGATAGCGAGTCCGGCGGCTATAACAATAAGATAGAATTTTCATTAGCGTGGTGCCTCTAGAGGAAAAAATTAGAATATTGCTGCATGCTTCTCTGGCTGTAGCCTGTCTTTTCGTCGGTGCTATTGTTCTGCCATCTATTTTCCAGTTTCAGGTTACTTTACTACTAACTAACTACCAAGCTAGCCAGCGCAGTTGTGTGAAGATTCAAATCAACCGATTGTGATAATATAGTATGTTAGAGATTGTCGGCGCCTGACCCGAAGTTCCATCAAGTAGACATCTCTCCTTCTTCCTCTGGCATATCATCAACGCATTCACAAAATTATGATCATGGCTTGATGGAAAGGCTTCTGTTCAAGGTAGCAAAAAAGTGGGTTGCTGGTTATAATATATCAGACGCTATCGCTGCAGCTCACAATTCCAATGCAAGCGGCATGCAGGCAATTCTGAATTTCCTCGGAGAGGATACCACCTCCGAAGAAATTGTGAATGAGACAGTAAAGGAATACAGCAATTTGATGGATCTTTTGCGCGTCCAAAAGACTGATGGTTGTATATCAGTCAAGCCTACACAGGTTGGGCTTGCAGTAGACTATGACCTGTGCTTGCGTAACTTTAAGGAGCTTGCCAAGAAAGCAAAGAGCTTGGGCATTTTCCTCTGGATTGACATGGAGTCTATAAAATTTACAGAGAATACCATATCGATCTACCTTGAAATTTTCAAAGAGTACAAAGAGACTGGCGTCGCTATACAGGCTTACCTTAAAAGAAGTGCAAGTGACCTTTTGCACATTCTAGAGCAGCCAGGGGGCGGTGGAAAGGTCAGGCTGGTCAAGGGCGCATACCACGAAAACGAAGAACATGCCTTCACCTCAAGGGAGGACGTTAATAGTAATTATTCAAAGCTGATGAAGATGCTATTTGAAGGTGCTAGTTTTTTTGCTATCGCCACCCATGATTCTGAACTTGTTGAGGAAGCAGTCAGGTTATCTGACAAGAGGAAAAAGGCAGACACTGATATGGAATTTGAATTCCAATTCCTGATGGGAATCCGGGATGAGCTAAAACAATCACTCGTCGCAAGAAAGTTCAAGGTCTCCGAATACATCCCTTACGGAAGCCAGTGGCTTCCATACTCTGTGCGCAGAATACGGGAAAGGAAAAGGAACCTGCTTTTGCTTGCAAGGTCGCTTGTTTAGCTTAGACATTTGAGCACTTGCAGGTCAAACATAAAAAACCAGCTTCAGTTCAATCTCTGTACTCGTGAAGCTCTAGATTCTGATTGCATACGTTGCACTGTGTAAAGGAAAGTGGATACCTTCTATTGCATCTCTTGCAACGCATGCTCGAAAGCGGTTTTAGTGTCAATGATTATGTCGGGTTAGTTATACTTAATATAAGAATATTTTCGTGACATTACAAGAAATGCCATCTCAAAGTCATCTGGATAGAAATCTTAGCCAAATGACGATATACTTATCTAGTTCTAATGTTGTTGTGTATTGTGGTCAAGGTCACATGGGATGATAAACTGTGCATACAAGCCGGTCTCTGCGTAAAGAATCTTCCATCGGTTTTTCAGTTAAGAGATGGCAAATTTGTAATTGTACCAGAAGGTGCCCCTGAAGCAAGAGTAAGACAGGTTGTGAGTCAATGTCCATCCGGTGCCCTTAAGGTCATTGATTAGTTTAGCTGGCGAGCAATCAATTGATCTTCTTCTTTTGCATTACCTAGTGATAATAACTAATTATCTAAGAATAAAGTAAGTTAGCTTTTGGAATATCAATAAAAGCAATTTGGAAAAACATTAATAATTTGTTCCCTGTTATGTCTTTGTCTCAAGATGCCAATATTTCTCGACGTCCACAAAGTGCCCTTTAGCGAAGACAACCTGAGGGAGCTGTGCAAATCTCCTCCCGACGAGTTTGGAGTTTCCCATGTAAATCTATTTTATAACAAAGAATCCAGCGTCTGTTTCTGTCTTCTTCATGCTCCAGACCTGGATGCAGTTGAAAAACATCACAAGAAGGTAAATATCGAGTGTGAGTGGATCACCGAAGTCACTAACATTGTAAATGATGCCTTCAAGATAGAACAGGCAAAGTAAGCAAGAAATTATCATCACATAAAGTCCTGGATTTGTTTAATTACTACTTTGGTGAACAATACCTATTGTTGTAATTAATGACCACAAAAAAGAAAAGGTCACTTAAAAAAAGGGTCGCAATATGTCAGGTGTGTGGAAAAAGGGTTTCAAAATCTGGCATAGTTAAGGACAGTGAAATTTCCAGCAGATCGGCATATCTTTTTGATTCACCGGAATGTATGCTAACCTTCAAGAAACTGAACGTTATTCATGGCGAAACTTTTCTCAGAAAACTCTTGGCCTGATTTATCCATTAGTCTATCACTCTACCTTGGTTGGAATAGCCGGATTACCAAAACCTACTTCCTCCGAGTAGGCAGAGTATAGTTTTAGCAGTTGGCCGTGTTTTGTCCTGTATCCTGTTCCTATCAGCCGGATTACCTTTCGATATTCATCTTTGAGATTAATGAGCTCTTCTGCAATGTTTCCTGCAAGCAAAATATGACCGTCATCTCCTAGGTCCATAACTCTCCTTGCAAGAATGATTCCAGGTCCCCAGACATTTTGATTGTTCTTTATGTCAGTGACGACAAATACTGGGCCAGAGCCAAGCCCGATTCTAACTTTTATGACTTTATCCGAACTTACTCTTGAATTGAATTCATGCAGTTTCCGATGCAGCTGTATGCTGAGTTGCAGGGGGAGTTCAGGATTTAATAAAAACCCTATGGCCATTCCATCACCAGTTGGGAGAACTATTTTCTTATCGTTTGGAACCCTGCTGTATGCTTCACATTGCTGGATAAGGGAATTCAAAGCTTCTATTTTTCCAATCTGCCTTTCCACAGAAAGGAGAGGATTGGAAAGGCCAACGATATCGATAAAGAAAAAGTTTGTATTCACAACACTAGGTTGCAGCGCGTAAAGAATGTGCGAACCATACATCTCACCGAGCTTTTTGTATGTATCAAGACATAGTGGATGGAATGTCGAAGATTCGCCTTCCGCATACGCAGCCTCTCCGATGATGGGCCCATCACATAATTTGCAGACAAGTTCATTCTTATGGGCAGCTTGCTGTTCAAACCGCAGATTATGGCCATCTTCTATGTTGAATTTTACCCATTTTGGTGCGTTGGATGCATGCTTTACGGAAAACAGTCTTGCGCTTCGTTGTAACCTGTCACCAGAGTCGTCTATCTTTAATTGTACAATTCCATCGACCAGTGAGCCGAATGTATCTGCAGGCGTTGCCAAAGGGCTTGATGCAGTAATTGGGATTAGGGCTGATACTTTGTTTATTGTAAAGAGATCATATATCTTTGCTGCAAATTTCTGTACCTCGTCATTTGTAAATCTAGCAAGCAGATCCGTGAGGGAGTCAATGACTGCTCTGCTGCATGGAAAATTATCGATATCATTCCTATTTGCAGCTCTTGGCTGATCAAGCCGGCTTTTGATATCCTCAAATAAGGACATTAAATTGTTATTCTGCAGGCACTCATTGCTGAACAGGTCAACAAACTCTGGAATGGTTTCTGCTTTGCTAAAGTAAGAATTGAATCGATCCCGAGTCAGTGCCCTATTACAATTTACAAAAAGGCAATAGGTTTGTCCAGACAAAATTGCATCTCGCAAGAATTGTATGCTGTAGGCTGTCTTACCAGATCCGGCAGGTCCGACCAACAAAAACACAGCGGACTTTTGGAATTCATGTCCTGCGAAAAGTTCTTTCTGTCCGGGAAGCAACATCTGTTTATTTTCAACCATGTTGGCTATCGATCCATCTACCTACTACTACCTATCCTTGCACCTGTTTGTTTGTCAATTCATCTATAGAAGACATAAATAAAATATCTCTTCAAACAATCATTACTTACCCTTCTTTTAACTATCATCTGTCTAGCTACATCTTTGCAGTCATGGTATTGATAAGTTGTTCCATCTGCTTCGCGAAAGGATGATTTGGATATCGGAGAGCTGTCAGGAATTCCTTTTTGCTAAACTGAATATCGCAATAGCAAGGAACAGCAGAAATGACATCCAGTTTTGTTTCCTTTGCTAGAGTCTCTTCAGTGTAATCTGCCTCACGACCATTTCCTCCATCCGCCAGGGTAAAGGTATCTGCTTCTTTCATCTGTTCTTCTGCATCAGGCTTTAGGTGACTTGGGACACAATAGCCTGCAACTCTGTTGAACAAAAGATACGATCTTGTTCCGTATTTTGTTAAAGAACCATAAATCTCAGACGCGAGTCTTTTTGTGCCTACAATATCAATATCACCCATCTTCAGGGTGAGAAGAAGAGTGTCGGCAACGGCCAAGGCATTTAACGACCAGTATCTGATCCCCGGACTTGTGTCAATAATCATGTAATCTAGATTATAATCGCGGATTAGACTTTGCTTCAAAATGATAAATCTTCTCAGCTGTGACTTTGGGTTATCTGATGTTCCTGACTCGATTTTGTAAATCTCTTCCTTCTTTGCACTGCAAAATCCAATCCATAAAGCTCCCTTTACATCTGAACTGGGATCATGGACTTTGGAATAGTTCTGAACAATTTCGGTAACAGGTGTCATCACGTCTTCGATTTCTGCTTCACCGAGGAGATAATCGTTTAACCAGCGCTTTGGTTCTTTTTCAAAATATGCCAAAAGGCTTGGAGCATAAACATCCATGTCAAGTAATGCAACTTTGAATCCTCTCTTGGCCATAAGGGCTGCGCAATTTGACGCCAAAGTTGTCTTGCCAGTACCACCCTTGTACGAATGGAAGGCAAAGCATTTGAGGGTCATAGGATTACAAGTCTAGGAGTAGATATAGTGTTCCTCTCATAAGGATTGCTGTCATTGCTTCCAGAGCATTAATTCACTCTAACACTTATTCTTTTACTTTCTGAGATTTTTCATCCTTCTGGCTCTGGTTTGACCAGCGTCGGTTATAAAGTTCGTCTTTGAGTTTTAACCCTTTAAACAGATTGAAGTATGCCTGCCTTGCCTTGGTCTGCTTATCTAGCTCGGCCTGTACCCACAGGGACTCGAATATTGACGCATTGGAAAAAACTGTTGACTCGCTGTTAGAGTAGGTGCTTAGCCCTATCGCTTCCTCGAAGCGATCTTTGGTATCATGATTGATTTCAATAGTCAGGGTCTTTGCTTGGTCTACAATGAATGTGGTAATTCTCGTTGGTAGCAACTGTTGCAGGTAGTTTATCTGAACATCAAGTTCCGGCATCTTGAGCTTTTTCTGCGCTATCTCTTTTACCCTTTCATTTTCCTGTTCCTCATGCATCACGAGTATTCTGACCTTTACACTGTGTAAAGAAATACTTCTAATCTGCTCCAGTATTCCTTCTTTTTCTGCTAGGAGAAATGAATTTCTGGTAGAGAAGAGGATTGAAACTTCAAAGAGCGCAGATTGCAGTAACTCTTGGATCAGGGACTTGACTCTAACAGGGCTCTTGATTGTCTCGATGAATTCCTCCTTTGTTCTTTTGCCAATCTCTGTTATTCTCTTGTTGGCAGGGAGTGCATTTTTGAACAAAATGTCGACAAGCATTCTTTGGGTGCTGACAAACGATTTATTCGAAATCCGAAGTAATTTTTGCTCGCCTTCTGCTGACACAAGAAAACCGAGGTATGACTGATTGTCTGAAATCAGAAAGCTTCCAGTTATCGATGCAGCATGAAAAAGCTCAAAGGCTTTCATTATGTCTTTGCATTGCGAAAGATTTTCCCAGGTGATTTCAGTTATGCACTTTAGCCTTTCGCTGCCTGCACTTTTAAGAGACATAATCTTCGATCTATTTGCAGAAATTACCTGAACAAGGAGATCAACATCTTTTGGGTCAAGATAACATACAATGCTTTTCTTTACCTTGGAGATAAAATCAGAGATTGCTTCTATTGGCTCGTGCTGTTCAATGATCTCAATCTCTTCAGAGGGCATTGTATCACTTTACTCTACTTTCATTTCGCTATAAGAATTGCTGATTATCCACTACGTAATAGGTTTAGCTCTTATCAATGACTAAAGAAACTTTATGTCAAAAAGATAAGATAAAACCTAATATTGGTTGAAACAAAAATACAAGTAGACAGGCAACATTGGCTAAAGCATTTCCTGTACAATATGACAGAGAGCGAGCAAATAGGGCTTTTGAGATTTTGCTTCGGACAAAGGGTAACGAACTCAAGCAAATAGCCCAAGATATCGGCTATCCAACTTCTGGCCAAGACTGGGAAAACAAGATTCTGCTGTTTTGCTTTGATATAGACAAATGCTTCAATGATCTTTCTTTGAAAGAGGTTGAAGACGGCGAAGTCCTGAAATGCATGAACCTGATGAGAATGATAGCAAATCACAAGACCCTAAATGAAGTGCAAAAGATCCAGATTCTAGCTTACAATATCGCGCAGGACTTTAAGGTGTTGTACGAAAAGCAAACCTGATTGGATTCGGAGTAGAGTAATACAGGAATCGGTCGCGATGCATGCGTTACAGATAATCTTTAATGGCATACTGTGATAGGAGCTGGTAAGTAGTACAAGTAATTGCAAACTCCAATCATAATTGCGATTGCAATAACTATAGGTGTCGCGGCTATTGCGGCAATTATAATGATTCAGAGAACACCTGAGCTGGTGGTTGTGGAATCCGAGCGGGGGGCCATAATAGGAGATTCTTGGCGTTACGCAGGGAATGAGACTCTGTATGGCAGTATACCACAGCAGGTCTGTCCTATCTTAGGTACTGTGACAGGAGCGGGAATCAATTGTCCTTACATACCCTCTATGCAGGCAGAAAAATATGTAAATGCAAATGGCACTTCTGCATACCTTCTTACAGGCACTCTGGGCGGTAATATGATAAACCGAGCTGGAGACAAGGTTCCTCCTACCAAAGTTTACATTGTAGTAATCAATTCCAAGGTCTACTGCGTTACTACAAATCCTGCCGTGACCGAAACTTCAAACCCGTATAGCAAATGTTCTTCAATAGCAGGGTGATATGGTTAGTTACCTGAAGAAATACAAGCGCGTGGCAGGATGGATGCCTCCAACTGCAACTCGTCTGGCTCCCCGTAGGCTTTCTTGTAATTGAAAAGCTATCAATAGGTATTTGTTACATCTTGTTCATGGTACCTGAGTGAAATTAACCGGTAATGTAATTCTAATTACTGGCGGAGCCACAGGAATAGGATTTGCATTGGCAGAGTCATTTGTCCGTCTGGGAAATGAAGTGATAATTTGCGGAAGAAGGAAGAGCAAGTTAGATGAGGCAAAGAAAAAACTCACAAATATTCATACTATAAGGTGTGATATATCAAAAGATCAAGATCGCAGATTGCTTTACAGGCGCGTTATCAAGAATTTCAAACAACTGGATATTCTAGTCAATAATGCCGGAATACAGAGGCAAATAGACTTCAAAAAAGGTATGACAGACTTGAAGGGCAAAGATGATGAGATCGTTATAAATTTCAAGGCGCAGGTACAGCTGGCAGCCCAGTTTATACCTCTTTTAATAAAAAATAAAGACGAAGCTGCGATCGTAAACGTGTCTTCCGGTCTTGCTTTTGTTCCGCTTGCAATCTATCCTGTTTACTGCGCAACAAAGGCTGCCATACATTCGTTTAGCATGTCGTTGAGGCACCAGCTAAAGGATACACCAGTAAAGGTCTTTGAAGTTGTGCCGCCTATGGTGCATGATACTGAGCTCAAGGGCAGGCCAGTACAGAAAAGTGAAATAAGTGTCAGCGCTTCTGAAGTTGCAAAGGCTGTAACCGAAGGTCTGAAGAATAATGAATACGAGATAGCAGTAGGCACAACCAAGAATTGGGTTGCAACTGCGAAAAGAGATTTTGGACAAGCGTTTTTGAATATAAACACCTAGCTAATTGTAGACATCATCACAGATACAATCTCCCATCTTTTTTTCGCTGCAAGGTATCAGTAAAGGAAGCACAAGAAACAATTTTGCAATTGTCTCCATGGTTGTCTAACACTTGCTATCGTCAAGGACACCTAATGCTGTGCTATTTATGATAGGATAAAGCCAGTGTGACAATAACATATAGGGTAGGCACAAGAGTACATGTAAAGCATTTTACAAGAGCGCAAAAAAGGGTACTATGTAATAACTGAAACTCTCAGCAGCTTGGAGGTCTACTTCCATTCCCATCCTTTAGAGCTTATATTGCCTTCCATATCGCCTTCATGTTCAAAAATTACAACAACATTGTTCAGCGATGCCAGAGATCCTTTAGACTGAGTGCTCAGAAAGATTGCTCCTGTGTATCTAATCTTGTCCTGCGAAACAAACTTGCCAATTCCGTTCCCTTTCCAAGAAATCATCTGCCCATCATTTGTCATGACAAATCCCTGTCCCTGACCATACATTGAGCCATCAGGCATCATTGTAGTGGTGTATGTACCAATGTTCACCCCTTCTGTCGTCCCTTTCACCTTTGTTCTTGCTTCAAATGATACCTCCATCGTCGTCGCATCTAGTACTCTTCTTCCTGTAATTCTACCTTTTTCATCAAAAATTAGATCGCCTTGCATAAGGCAAAGGCGACCCTTAAGGTATTAAGAGTTCTGGTAAATATTGGAGTAGTAGCAACTCTAATAGCAGGATATCTCTTTGCTTGGCTTTTCCAAACTAAAGACCCGCGTAGTTTGGCTACAAACATCTCGCCAGCTCAACAATATTTTGCGATCAATTAATAGTGAACTGTTATACTTGTACGTTCATTATTCAACAACTGTCTGGCTCTGCTCTCTCATAAACTGCATAAGGTAATAGCGGCTTCCTGTTCCTTTGCCTGTTGTTCCAGAGTCTTTCCATCCTCCAAATGGCTGGCATCCCACCATTGCGCCTGTGGTTGCACTTGCAGCCCTGTTGACATAAACCACCCCTGCCTGTATCTTATCCAGAAACTCTTTGACTTCGCTTTCGTCTTTGCTGAAAATGCCTGCTGTCAGCCCATATCTAGAATCGTTGCACAACCGCATAGCGTCAGAGAATTTGTCATATTCTGCCACGCACAGTATAGGCACAAAGAGCTCTTCTTTGAAAAGCTTGTGATCTTTGGGCAGGCCCCAGACTATAGTAGGCTCGACATAATAGCCATATTTCAAGTCACCATTCTTCTTTACCTGACCTCCTGCCAGTATCCTGCCTGACTTTGATCTTGATGCAATCCTTACATATTTCTGGTAGTTCTTGTATGCAGATTCGTTAATGAGAGGACCCATGAATGAATGAATGTCAAGGGGGTTGCCGACAGGCAAGCTTTTGGTCTTTTGCACCAGCCTGTCAAGAAACTGCTTTCTGATGTCCTTGTGCACATAGACTCTAGAGCAGGCGCTGCATTTCTGGCCAGAATATCCAAAGGCAGCTTTGAGCACCCCATCAATTGCTCTGTCAAGGTCAGCGCTTTCTGCCACAATTGCCGGGTTCTTGCCGCCAAGCTCTGCTATTACAGGCCTTGGACGCGATGCACTGAACTGCCTTGACATATTGTAGCCTACTTCAACGGATCCCGTAAAGACTATCCCTGCAAGCTCTTTGCTTTCAACCATAGGCTGACCCACCCGGCTTCCGGAGCCTACCACAAGGTTAATGACTCCATCAGGGAGCCCTGCCTGCTTCATAATCTCTGCAAATTTGATTGCAATTATTGGGGCATCACTTGACGGCTTGAGGACAACGGTGTTGCCTGTGATTACTGCACCTATTGTCATACCCACAAGTATTGCAGCAGGAAAGTTAAACGGGGCAATCACGCCCCAGACTCCAAAAGGTTTCATGACGCTTTTGCTTTTTTCACCGGGCTGAGCGCTCTTTGTTTCTACTTCAAAGCCGTTGTTGCGCTCCATCTCTTCGGAGTAGTATCTGATAAAGTCAATTGCCTCGTCTACGTCGCCTATGGCCTCATATCTGTTCTTTCCGTTCTCATAGGAAACCCATGCCGCAAGCTCAAACTTGCGCCTGCTCATAATATCGGCTGCCGCTCTGCATATGCGCACCCTCTCTTGGTAAGGGGTTTGGCTCCAATTTTCAAATGCCTTTGCGGCAGCCTTGATCGCCTGCTGGACATGGGTTGCATTCCCACTTGGAAGATAACCAAGCACGATCCTTGTATCTATTGGAGAAGTGTGAGTGAATGTTTCAGAAGTCCTTACTTCTCTACCACCGATCACCATCGAGTATTTTTTTCCAAATTCCTGCCTGACGTCAGCAATAGCCTGTTCGTATTTATCATGAAATTGACCCTCAGCTTTTTCAACCAGAAAGCTGCGCAGGGTATGTTCGTTTTCAAACACAGCTACACTGCGCCAATGTGGCTTAAAAGTCATATTATTATCGGATCAGGAACCAGAGCCGATGAATTATGCTGGATTCCTAATAGTTTACTCTTGCAAATAATTTGCATTACATCAAAAGTGGCAATTGCCGCCTAGTGAGTCATGGATGACGAACTAGACTAGTACACTGAGTTCTAGTTGGGGTTCAGCTTCTAAATCTTTCTTGGTTTGAGCCGCCAGAATAGCACAATACCAAGTACAGCTGCAGCCCCAGCTACGGCAGGAACGGGAAACTCTGGAGAGGATTGTGTCTGTGTTGGCTGCTCAATTGTGATTGTATGCATGCTGTGCTGGTATTTTATGGTGACAACAGTTGCAGTTTGGTTATCTTTTACTGTGACGGCGCTACCAGACAACGTCTGGTTGTCCAGCTTTACGGTAAACGGGCCTTCAAGAAAAGACTTGGGAATTACAAATTGAGAAAGCCCAGCTGATCCAGCTACACCTTCCACTAGTACATCTATCTGCCTGTCATTCTGGTTGAAGGTTGCATTGAGTATGTGTGAATTTGTCTGCAGTCCAATACTGTATGTTCTGTTTGCCTCTTCAAAAGTCAGTGTTCCTTTCTTTGTGAGCACAGTTTCAATTGCCGGCGACCCCGGCTTGCCAGCCTCAGCAACCACAATACCGCTTATGCTTACCTGAGGTGCTTTTTTCAGAGTAATCTGTACAGGTTGTCCATCTGATATGCGTATTGTCTGTGTACTGTAGCCATCAGCCGAGGCTATAATTTCATTGAAAAGAGACCTAGAAGCTTCAGTATGCTCTTTTAGCGGAACAGTCATTAAAAACGTTCCATCAGGCCCTGTCCTTGGGGCAAGCAGCTGCGCTCCTGATATGACTTTGGCAAAGCTTGGCATCACCATGGCATTTTCCACCGGCGTGCCATCAGCCGACACTACCTTGCCCTTTATGCTTACCACCACTCCAAATCCTAGCACAATATCTGGCGTATTGACAGTAGAATTGTTGCTCTGAACATTGACAATAATAGAATTGCCTGCAGGGATAATATCCCCAAAAGAAGCGTATACAACATATTCTCCAGTGCCTATGCCGCCACTGAGCCGGAATTTTCCATCCGCGTCGGTCTGCCCTGATGCCTGACCTACTGCAAGGAACTGGTATGATGTCAGACTGCTCACCGAGGCACTGCCATTTCTCCACAGACCCTTTGGAATAGCTATCACCGTGGCATTTACGACTGCGTTGCCATTTTCGTCGACTACCTTTCCTGTGATTGAGCCAGAATTTTGCAATGTAATTTTTCCTGCATGTACTTGAATGCCCGTGCTACCGAAGGGAACATCTACTATTGTCTGCCCTGCAGTGTATCCTTTGCTAAAAGTCCAAGGGACTACGAGAGCATAATTGCCCGGAGAAATGTCATTATCAATCAAGTAATGCCCGGCGCTATCGGTAATAGCCATAGCGTTCACCATTTCCAGCCTGCCTCCGCTATCCCTGAACGCAAATACGGCAACACCCTGCAGCGGATTTCCTTTGGCATCGGTTACTGTGCCGGAGATAGTGTCTGACCTTGACATCTTGATATTGAGAGTTGTGAGCTTGCCATCCTCAAGTGATGCGCTTACATTGGCTGATACTAGTCCTGTAGTATTTTTAGACAGCGCTGGAATGCCTGTCGTAGAGGCAGATGCGAGCCCTATCAGGTCTGAACCTGTGTTCTGGCCAAATGCGAGCTTGGATATATCTATCTCTGGCTTGTACGCATAGACCTGATAAGTTCCAGATTTGAGCCCTGTGTCAAGCGTAAAGACCCCATCGTCCATCGTGACATCATAGTTGGCGGCATTGTACGGACTGCCGACGGAGACCACTACGCCGGGAACAGGGCGACCCTGCTCGTCTGTCACTATTCCTGATATTACAGCAGATGGCCTCATGGCAACGGTCAGATTTGCCGCAGAAGTGGTGCCATTTTCATTCACTATAACTGTCGCTGCATTATCTGCGACGTATCCGGGTGAAAATGCTGTGACATTATAAAATCCCGAGCCAAGTGGTGAATCGAGCTGAAACTGACCTGTGGAATTTGCCATCGTATATGGGTCAGAGACTGACAGAAGGCTGTGCATCAGGTCAAGTATTCTTTTGACATGGTAAGGAGACCCGCTGTCTTGAAGGATAGACCTTGATACAAGGTCGTCATGCTTTACCAGAACAACAAATGCATCCTTAATAGGTGCCTTTTCTCCTGCAGAATTAACCTGGGCACTCGTTACACCAGGCGACAGAACGACCATAGCTGATAGCATGGTTATTGATGCTAGCACCAATGCTACCGCTAGTCTCCCCAGAGCCCTGGATTTCACGCGTAGACTCGCCGATCTACCGTTATAAGCGAGGCCTTACAATCTTCTGGTTGATTGTTATTCTTGCCTCTGTTCAGCTCAGTCCAGCCAGCGTAACCATTGCTTTCTTGGTGTCCCTTCTGCTGGCTTTATAAATTCCGCTAGAGCATACCTGCTCAAAGGCTGAATGAATTGAATTGAACAGGTCTATTATCCTTCTTGTCTACAGAAACTTGGTAGCGTCCGTAGACAAGATCTTTTTTGTGTGGCAGATAGTCTTTCCTATAATCTATATCTTTATTGCTGGATACTCGTACTCGGCACTTCTGGGAGGACATGGTGTCAGGGTCGGAGAGGCATTGGTCACTTACCCGGCTTACCTGTCTGCAGGGATGATAGGCTTCAATGTAATGAACAGCAGCACTGTAGCAGGAAGCATTATCTGGAATGATCGGCGCAACGGCATGTTCCAGCAGATACTTGTTATGCCATTTACCAGAGTGGAATACATCATTAGCAATGTTCTTACCATCATGCTGATGGGCTTTGCCAGCGCTTCGCTTATTGTTCTTGCCGGGATTCCCACAATGCTTGGCAATGCAGATATCACGCCTGCTGGCATAGCATATGTGATCTATGGCCTGTTTGCCGGCTCGCTATTTTTCGGCTCTGTTACAATAATAATCTCGACAAGGCTCAAGAGCAGCGAAGGCTTTAATGTGATTGTCAACAGCGTGTTTCTTTTCTTTTCATTTGCAAGCTCGGCATTTTACCCTGCACAGGGTGTTCCTGACTCCCTTCGCACCGCCTTCTATGTTAATCCGCTGACCTACGTTGTAGATATCACAAGGGCAGGAATTTTCAACCAGTTGGCTGCTGCAACAAACACAGAAGTTATAGTGATATCTGCCGCTTCTGCAGGTGCATTTCTTCTGGCAGTAATGTCAATGATGAGGGTAAAAGTCTAGGCAAGCAAGAAAGAAAGAAAACAAGCGACTTAAGGCTTGCTCTTCTCTATGGCTGCAATGAAAACATCTTCCAGAGTCGGCGGGTTTATAGAGATGCTCTCTACCTGTACCTTGGCCTTTGCAAGCAGGCCTATTATTTTTACAAGCTCCTCTTGAGCCCCTGCTGAGCTTATACGCACAGTGTTTGTGTCAGGCATTTCGGCACTGGAGCCATCTGCCAACACGTCTCGGATAGCTGCAAGTACATCCTGCAGGTTTGCACCCGTGCTCATGCCCATACCCGTGCCCCCATCTGCAAACTTTATTTCAACAGACTCAACACCTCCGTATCTTTTTTTGAGGCCGGCAGGAGTGTCTATTGCAATTATCTCGCCTCTGTTGATTATAGCTATCTGGTCACAGAGGTACTCCGCCTCCTCCATTATGTGGGTCGTAAAGAACACGGTAAGGCCTCCTTGAACATATTTTTTGATATAATCAAGAATTGCCCTCCTTGCAGACGGGTCAAGACCGACTGTCGGCTCGTCGAGGAATATGAGGTCCATGTCATGCATAAACTCTCTGGCAACCTGCACACGTCGGCGCTGACCTATGGACAGTTCGTCATTTTTCATGTGCATAAACTGCCGCATATCAAACCTGTCTACAAGCTCTTCAATCCTCTCTTGCCTGTCTTTCTTTGGCAGGCCCCAGAGCATCCCGTAGAGGTCAAGAGCACGCTCGACTGTGAGGTTTGCTTCAAAGCTTGGCTCCTGCAGGACAACACCTATCTTTTTCCTTATTTCTTTGGAATGTTTTACAATGTCTTGGCCAAATACTCTGATATTTCCTGATGACGGATGTAGCAGCGTTGTGAGCACCTTGATTGTAGTTGTCTTGCCTGCGCCATTTGGTCCGAGAAATCCAAAGACCTGTCCGTATTCGACATTGAAGGAAATGCCATTCACCGCTTGCAAATGCCCGTAGCTTTGGCTAAAGTTGGAGACACTGATGCAATAGTCATGATCCGGTGTATCGTTGTCTTGTTGATGCGAGTGGTATTTCTGTCCGGGTTGGCCCAACTGTCAAGTCAGCTTGTACACTTCTACAATTGCCCGGTTTAATAAAGGGCATACAAGTCTGAAAGTCAAATCCATTAAAACAAGGATTGAAATCCTCTTTGCGTTTATACGCAGATAACAGGAAAACGAACTAGCTGGTAGCTATTGCTTGGGTACAAGAGCCACTTCCAATACCTTGTTTAGCTTTGCTAAAAGCTCGCTCTTGCCAAATGGTTTTCTGATAATCTGATCCTGAGCTATCAGATATTCTAGTGTAGCGCTGTTTTGACATCCTTTGTGGAGAAAAGCAATTTCATATGAGGTCATGATTAGAATCTTTACTTTTGGGTCGGTCTTTCTGATTATCTCCAGCAGCTCAATTCCATTCATCTGCGACATACGGAAGTCGATGAGGACCAAGTCATACATGAGCGGTTTGAAAGTGGCAAGGACCTGCATAGGCTCATTGCATGTATCGACTGCAAACAAGCCACCCAGTGTAAAGGCAAGCGAGGCTGTTGTATCTGCCTCATCGTCAATTATGAGCAACCTTTTCTTCACGTTCTTGTTGACAGTGCCAGCCATAGATTGTGAGTTCCTTTCAGAGTAATCGAAGCAATTTACTATTTAAATCTGACCCAGAAAATACCTTAGCTTATTGTAAAAAGTAATACTTGTAAGGTATTTTGCAATTTGTTCTCATTCAAGATAGTCAATGCTTCCTGTTTTAGTATAGAAGAGTCAGACCGGTAAAACTCCAACTCTATGAAAATGGAGCCACACAACTACTAACTCAAAATATATAGGCGAGCCCGTGCCGTAATTTTAAGTGTCCGGGATAGCGAATTTCAGTTATATTGTGACTATTGTATGTTGTATTGACACCTTCAGGTCGAAAGGAGCGCGAGAACAAGTTGTCTGCTGATTTCAAAAGGATGATTGAACTTCTGCTCCAGCAAAAACCCGAGATAAATGCAGAGCAGGTAAGGGACATGATAGACGAAAAAAAGCGCCGTGTCGGCGCCGGGTACCTAACAGATCAAGGTGCTCTTTTTTTGGTTGCTGCAGACCTTGGTGTTTCTTTTGACCATACGCCAAAACTGCAATCCGGTCTCAAGGACCTTTACATCGGCGCAAAAGAGGTAACCGCGGTTGGGCGCATAATGAACATCTACCCTGTGCGCAAGTTCACAAGAAAGGAAACCGGAGAGCAGTCTGCTACCAGAACGTTGACAATTTACGACAAGGACGCCAGAGTAAAGGTCAGACTCTGGGATGACTATGTCAACGTTCCAGATAGAATGAATCTGCGGCAAGGGGACATTATCAAAATCTCTAAAGGATATGTCAAGGCAGGTCTTGACGGCAAGCCCGTGATAAACCTGGGGTCATTTAGCACTGTCGAAGTCGCAAGAGACGACGGCTCTATTCCACCTATCGACTCTATCACAATTACAGTTGACGATGTGAAAAGCCCTCTGGAAAATGCAGTTGTAAAAGGGGTTGTTAACTCCAATCCACGAGTGTCAGATTTTACAAATCAGCGTGGCGAGCTGTGCAAATCGCTGCAACTCCAGATCTCAAACGACGCCAACACTCGGACTTTGAGGGCAGTTATCTGGAATATAGAGCCGGACAGGATACCCAAAGTATTCAACCCCGGCTCCAAAGTGCGCCTTGTGGGTGTCAGGATAAAGCAGGGCAGTGAACAATACGGCAACGGAGACTTTGAAATTCACGGCGACGAAGGGACATTACTAGAGTTTGACTCGCAGCAGCAAGAGATTGATGTCATGCCACTTAGAATAATTTCAGTAGGCGAAGAAACTGGAAGGGGCAGCATCAACTGCCTCGCAGTCGATAGGTCGGGAAGGACTTTTGCCCTCACCATCGATAACGAGCTTTTAGCCGGCGAAAAAGCCAGCGCTGGCACAATAATAGAGTGCGTTCCAAGCAGAATTTTTGGCACCTCAATGATCCTCTCAAAAGAAGACTCGTACGTAAGAATAGTGGACGAAGATCAGTCATTTCCGGGTCTGTCAAAGTTTGAATCAAAGATAAAGGATATCCAGCCTTCACAGAATCCGTATATTGTGGAGGCAATAGTGCTGCAGGCTCCTGATTCTACCGACATAAATACAAAGACAGGCGAGCTTGTAAGTGTCTCAAGCACGCTGCTTGGGGATGATACGGGAGAGATCAAGCTTGTCGGATGGCGAACGCAGAGCACACCTGTCAGCAGGCTGACTGTAGGAGATAGAATTAAGGTAATAGGCGCATATGCAACTGCCGGAAGAGATAACGGCAGGTCAGAGCTTACCCTCAAGTCGCACTCGTCTATTATCAAGATTAGTTAGCCAGCTAACTAACTAAACTGACGCCTTGGAGAGCTACGAGAAGTGAAAGTGTAGTGGAATGGAATGAAATATAACGTAACGTAACGGAAACACTAGACAGCGTGTCAAGGCAGGCTGGTATGCTGTCCTGCCTCCTTTACATGTCTGTCTGATTCCTTACTCCCGATCCTCTGATATGCAAATCTGACGAAAAGGTAAAACGCAAACACTATGGTTGTTATGAAAAAGCTTACCGGGTAAGGCTCGTAAAAAGATATGAAAAGGCCTGACCATGTCGCCAGAAGCGAGATAATTACAGAGATTATTATGATTCGTTGTGGTCGCCTTGCCAGCCGCTGTGCAGTTGCAGCCGGCGTTACCATAAGCGAGAATATGAGAAGAACTCCTACAACCTGCACAGCAATCGATACTGCTACTGCGACCAGCAGCATAAAAATGACCCCAAGCAAAAGCACCGGCATGCCCTTTGCTTCTGCGACATCTTCGTCAAGTGATGAAAATAAAAGCGGTCTGTAGACTGCAGCGATTGCACACAGAATTATCAGACCTGCAACCAAAGTCAGGACAACATCGCTTGCACTTATGCCGAGGATTTCTCCAAAGAGGATAGAGTAAGCCTCTGTGGCATACCCTGTATACAGGCTGATAAATAACACGCCCAGCCCAAGCAAAAATGCCAGGACTATGCCTATATGCACATCACGATGCGCGGCGCGGCGGCCAAGTGTGGCCATCGTTGTGCCGCCGACGCTGGTAAACAAAAGAAGACCAAAGACTGGGCTGACACCGATAAGGACTGCACCGGCCGCTCCCGCAAAGCCGATGTGAGAGAGAGCATGGGCTGCAAAGGATGATCGGCGCAACACAACAAAGTATCCAACTATGCCGGCAATGATTGCAACTACAGTCCCGGCTTCAAATGCATGCTGCATAAAGCCGTACTGAAACATCTGCTGCAAGTCGGCGAATATATTGATGTCAAAATTGATATCGTGTCTCATTGACAAATCACATGGCCATCAATCAATTAATCAATTAATCATTAATTCATTCAGTCATTCCGAGTCAGGGTGGTAGTCTTCGACACCAATTATCGCAATATTTCCCCTAGAGTCGTGCAGCACCTCGATATGTACTCCATACAGCGCACTGAGCCTCTCTGACGTTATGACCTCATCAGGTCTGCCGGTTGCCACCTTGCCATTTGCAATATAGATAACTTTGTCAAGATAGGGCAAAATAGGATTGATATTATGAGCTATCAGCAGAGCAGTCACCTTGCGTGAGCGCACTATATTATTTACAAGCTGCAGCAGCTCCTTTTCTCGCCTTATGTCAAGGTTTGACAGGGGCTCATCAAGCAACAATACCTCCGGATTGCTTACCAGAGCCTCTGCCAGAAACACCCTCTGCAGCTCGCCTCCTGACAAAACGCCAAGGGGTCGCTGAGCAAGTTCTTCCGCCCATACTGCCTGCAGCGCCTCAAGCGCTGCTTTTCTATCGGCATTTTTTTGCGAAAATAGCCCAAAGCCCCACCGTTTGCCGGAAAATCCAAGTCTCACAAGCTCAAGCGACTCGATGGTCATTTCGCTGTCAACTGAATGGCGTTGAGGCACATAGCCGATCTTGGGATTGCCCTTGCTGGGCAGCTGGCCAAATATCTTGACTTGACCACCAACCGGCGGCTGCAACCCCAAGAGCATGCGAAATAGAGTTGTCTTGCCTGCGCCATTTGGCCCGATGATGGCTACAAACTCGCCCCGGTCAATTGAAAAACTGGCGTTCTGCCAGACAACGTTGCCCTGATAACCTGCCGCCAGGTTTTCAGCCTGAATTATTTCGGATTTCTGTGTCAAGCTCATATGTATGTATACACCATGCTACATAGCTGCTTTAATGATCCTGTGCCCTTGCATTTAGTGCATTTTGGATAGAGACAAGTTCTGCGCCCATCCAGTCCTGAAATGAAAGATCTGCTGGCTGTATAGTCTCACTGATGCCTACAACAGGAATATTTTTTTGAGCTGCCAACGCCTTTATGTTTTCAGTCAGCGGCGTCACGGTCTGCTGATTATAGACCAGTATATTCACATTTCCGTTTTGAAGCACCTGTTGAAACTGCGTAATACTTTGCGCTGGCGGGTCGTTTCCTTCGGCAACAGCCTGCATAAACTCTGGAGGGGAGACAAGGTCAAGGCCTGTGGCATTTGCCAGATAATCAAAGATATCTTCTGTAGCTGCTACACGCGTGCCAGCAAACTGATGCCTGATTTCTGCTATCCTGCTATTATATTGGCCAAGTGTTGCATTGAGGTTTGCATATTGCTGCTTGTAATAGGACGTATAACTTGGGTCAATAGCAATAAGGTTAGAATACATCTGGTGAACAGTCTGGTTTACATATGCAGGGCTATACCAGAAATGAGGATTGTCGCCTTCTTTCTTACCCAGCAGTTGTGCTACGTTCAGGACTCTTTGATCTGGGTTGTTGCCGGCTGAAATTAGCTTCAGGGCCCAGTCATCATACCCTGCTCCGTTGACAATTACCAAGCCAGCATTTGCAATGGCTCTGGCATCTGCATTGTTGCTTTCATATTCATGGGGATCAGCATTTGGGTCTGAAACAATGCTCAACACCTCGATCCGTGTGCCACCAAGTTGAGATACAAGGCTTCCCCAAAAGTTTTCAGCAGCAACTACTTGTATCTTTTCGTTGCCTCCAGCAGTACTGGAATTTGATGTCACATTAGATGAGGAGGCAATCAAGGAATGAGCAGAGGTAGAAGAAGAACCTGAAAATGCGGCATATGACCCTATTGCGATCGCTGTAGCAGCTGCAACGGCTATGCCTATGATAACAGTTCGATTCACGTCATACGATCAGCTTATGAATGATATATACTTTCGTTAATAACTCCTAATAAGGATTGACGCTACAGTTTAATAATATTAACTTCTATAAAGGGCTAATTACCATAATTAATACTATTTCTTTATAAGAAGCCTGTTAAAATATATCATAAATGCCAATAGTAAGTGTCTCGCTAAATGATGATATTATCAGAGAAATGGACAAGCTGCAGCACGAGCTTGGCTTTTCTGGAAGGTCCGAGATCATGCGAGCCGGAATCAGGCAGCTTGCAGCTGAAGAAAGGGATAAGCGTAATCTGAGCGGGAACATTTACGCACTTTTGCTTGCAATTCACGATGAAGATTCTGACTATGAGGTAACAGAAATGGGGCATGCCTATGATAAGCTTATCGGTACGCACATACACAACAAGATAGACCGAAACAAGTGCCTCGAGATCTTTTTGCTAAAAGGAGATGCAAAAGAAGTTACGGAAATGACCAAAAAGTTCAGGGCAAACAGAAAGATGGATCAGGTGCGGCTAATCGCAATGTGATTGATTGAAAAAAGTCGACAATATAATACAATATTGACGTTTGTTAGTTCTTGACCTAAACTTGCAATATTTCAAATTAGTTTCCTTTTTTCTATAGTATGCTGTCAATCATTCCAGAATCCCCGGGTCATTACATACTGCCTCTCTGCCTCGTATATACTTCGGTACAGCTCTTCGTCTCCAACGTAGTTTCGCAAAAGCCTTGCTGCTGTGTCTGCTCCTATCCCATGACCTGCAAGAACAAGCAACGCCTTTCTGCCAAAGTTGTTGATAAGCGAAGCTACTTTCCATGCCCTGTCAAATTTGTGGCTCTCATCTTCAGAGATAGGTTTCCCAGCTAGCTTTTCTCTTGTTATTCTGGCAAGATCATTATCACCCCAGAATGTTGCAGTGATCAACTTGGATCTGCAATATGGACACGACAATGTTTCCGGAGCTTCCCGGGTTTCCATGACCCGCTCCCACTTGCCGCATCTGATGCAGACTAGCCTGTGCTTTGTTTTTTCCAGCCTTTCCTTTACAAGCTCGATAACTCCTTTTTCTATACTGAGTGGCATGGCTGCAAATTTGGTCGAGTGCTCAAGTATCGGCTTGGCCAGGTCAGAAAACTCGGAGATGTCAAGCCAGTGCAGGCTGATTTTGCCTTCTCTTATCTGCTGCAAAACCTCTTGGGTTTTGGTAATATCGTACTTGTCATGTACAAGCTCCCTTATCGATTCGGAGCTGATGGGTGTCTTGGCATACCTGTCGTATATCATGCGCGCCACTTTTTTGTCATAGAGTGCCTCCCTGCTTACCATCCCAAACCTTTTCGCAACAGTCCAGACTTTCCAGTTTATAGCATGAGTTCCTGTTAATGAAGCGATTATCACCGGCTCCAGATCATAGTTGTCTATTAGGGCTGCCTGAACATGGCCCTTTCCGACCCGGGCAGTTGAAGTCAACATGATTCTGTAGGCGTCTGACCTTGACTCGACGGTATAACCAAGCTGAGATGAAAGTATTGTAGAGAGCAGCGTGGCGATGGTGTTGTTTACTTTTGACCCAAATGTGCTGTGGATAACTACAGTGTTTCTGGCAGTAGAGCTTTCCACCACCATGTGGGCAGAATCAGGCACAATTCCAAGTGACTTTAGGGAGTCATGCATTGCTTTAGTTGCCATCTCTAGCTTGTCCTCTGCCACCTGATTGCGTATCGTTCCGACTTCGCTGGCTGTCTTGAAATCTACCGGTATCATTTCGCCGACCCAGTACGGGATGTTTATTGCAGCACCACGCAGAGGTTCGACATTTACCACCATCCTCTTCTCGTCTATCGCAAGAACTCGCCACTGCGAACCTTTTAGCACAAACACATTTCCCTTTTCTCCATAATCGCCCACAAACTGCTGGTCCAGAGTGCCAATCCTTCGTTTGCTGATAGAATCAATCACTTCAAACTTGAGCACATGGGGGATCATCGATAAATTTTCAAAGTAGTACTTGTATGCTTTGATCCTTCTGCTAAAAGTTTCACTTTCGCCATCGTATCTTATTATGCCGCTTGAGGCCAGTATTTCGAGGCAGCTTTTAATGTCAAAGATGCTGACATGCTGGAAAGGATACGCCTTTGTTACAAGGCTAAAGGCATCTGCTATGCTGATTGGCTGCCTTGTCTGGAGAGCAAGCCCTACAAGGTGGTGGGCCACAACATCAAGAGCTTTGGTGTGGATATTCTGATCTTCAATTGAGCCTTTCTTCATCCTGCGAATTATGGCAAGTGCTTCAACTTCGTCGTCTGGGTTATTGGTTACAATCAGCCCCTTTGCATAGCTTCTGTGCCTGTGCCTGCTTCTGCCTATTCTCTGCATCAGCTTTGAAACCTGCCTTGGAGACCCATAATGAATAACTAGATCTACTGAACCAATGTCAAGCCCAAGCTCAAGTGACGATGTGCAGACCACAATTCCTGCAGAGCCGACTCTAAGGGTCTGCTCTGTCTCTTCACGCATTTCTCTTGAAAGCGATCCATGGTGTATGTCGACTTTGACCTCGTCTTGATTTCTCAGAACTGTCCCGAGATACTCTGCCTCATCTCTGGTATTGGTAAAGAGCAGGATAGAACCTTCAACGTTGTTTTCCTTGACATACTTGACCACAAAATGCGCGACATTGTTAAGCGAGCCTTTCACAAACTCTACCCTGATATCATATCCTCGCTTTGCACTATCTACAAGAACCGCATGCCGCCTTGCTGAGCCGGAGATAAATCTTGCAGCCTCATCTGGCCTGCCAACAGTTGCTGAGAGGCCTATCCGGGTCACCTTTTGTTCGCTTGCAGCTTCAAGCCTTTCCAAGCTGATAGACAGGTGTGCCCCCCGTTCATTTGAAAGAAGCTCATGGACTTCGTCGACAATGATCCATTCAAGGCCTTTTAGTGCCTCAAGCATCTTGTCGCTTGCAAGTATTACCGCAAGTGATTCCGGAGTAGTGATAAGGACATCAGGTGGATTTTGCATAATTTTTTTCCTAGCACTTGTCGTAGTATCGCCATGGCGAATCTCAACCCTCAGATTCTCCGAATGGGCATAGTTGACGATCCGCCGCAGCACGTCGTTGTTAAGAGCCCGCAAGGGCGTCACATAGATTGCACTTATTCTACCTGTGCCACCAGTAGGGTTACTCTTCTGTTCAGCCTCAAAGGTCACATGCTCATTACTTGTATGTGCGCCTGCGGTAGAAAGCATTGTAAACACAGGCAGCACCGCAGCCTCTGTTTTCCCAGAGCCAGTGGGGGCAACAAGAAGGCAGTTAATCCTTCTTACAATTACAGGAAGTGCCTTCTCTTGGATGGTGGTTAGAGATTGAAAGCCCTCTTTTTTGAACTTTGAAATAACAGACAGCTCATTTTGTTCCCGCTTGCCTGTCTCCAGAAGCCAGTTATTCATTTACTTCCGTAGACGTACCAGGCCTCTGCTGTTGACGCTTTGCCTTTGAGCTTGACCTCTCATAAACCATTATTGCAAATAATCCTGTGATAAAAAGACCAACTGCAACCCATGCATAAGAATCGTAATTTGTAATTGCTTCAGCTACCATTGACAGAGCCGATTGCCATTCCACCAATAAATATATTCGCCTGAAATAGCCAGTGCTGCATATCAGCAGAAAAAACCCGTATCCATCAGAGGAAGCATCGAAATATTTCCTTCTTCTAGTTTATTCTTCCGGAGGAGAACTTCACAACAATTAAGACTGTTGCCCTCTAGCCTTAGCCATGGGTCTTCTGACTTGGATTGTTGTGGCAGTCGTTATACTTGCCATTATAGGTCTTGGGGCAGGCGTCTTCTTTTCAGGCATCATGAAAGGAGCCTCAATAATAGGCCAGAACCCAACTGTCAAGAACGCTACACTGGAAGCCAAACAGTATATCGAAAATAAAGCGGCAAATGTCACTACAAGCGTCATCAATACCTCAATCCTGACTGTAAATACCGACAAGACAGTCTACAGCAAGGCAGAGCCGGTACTGATAACTGTGAAAAATAACGGCGACAAGACTCTGATCTTTCCTGACTCTTCAATGGGCCTGGCAATCAAAAATGTCGATACCGGACAGATCTACGGAGTAGTTTCAGATCAGACCCTGACTCCTCTCGACCCCGGACAGTCCAAAACTATAACATGGAAGCAACAGGACAACAACGGAAACCAGGTAAGCTCTGGCAACTATGTTGCAACGGTGCATACTTCAACCTCGTCTGCACAAAACTTGGTGGCCCAAGTTACTTTCACCGTATCGCCATAAATTCCAGCGACATAACACATCATGCATCAGTCAATTCCCGCTGAAAAGGCAGATAGGCTATCAGAAAACCATGTAACACTATTTCCTTTATATCAACTCGGCTAGGGTAGCCGGAGATAATTTTTAATATTGCGCTATGAGAAAGGCAGGTAGGTAGATTGTAATGGCAAATTTGTCAAGTTACATCACTCTCGCCATCATTTTTGCATCAATATCTGCGGTGGGTGGCCTATCCTCTGCATATGCCCAGACCTCGGGGCAAATGACTGCAACCACAAGTAAAGGTACCGCTGTCGTGGTTATCGAGCCTGACTGGAGCAGCAATCCAACCAAGTTTACAATCCACTTTTTGGATGCCAAGACCCAGCAGCCTATCCAGCATGTATATTATGACTTTAGAATAATGAAAGATGGCAATCAGGTGTATAGCCTTGCAAAATCAACTGGTGATCAGCAAATACTGCATCTTGTAGGAGGCACTGCAAACGGTATACCTTATAGCTTTAACGGTCAGGGCAAATACCAGATCGATGTCTTCCTTGAAGGCACAGGGCTTCCAGAGGTGCCAACAGGTGAGGATGCGACATTTCCCATCCAAGTGACGCCAGAGTTCCCTGCTGGAACAGCTATAGGGGTAATGGCAGCCATTATGGTCACCGTCTTGGTTGTTGCAAGGAAGACAAAGGCTCTGCCTCTGTAAGCACAATAGAAGTAAGCTACAGTAGCCAAATCGGTAACCGCAAGCTAACATCCGCTCTTATTTTTGGCTGCTATGGTAGAGAACCATCATAGCCACCATATTTATTGATCCATGAGCAAAGATCAATTGGACCATTATGGGCTCCGACGAGTTCGGTTCATCGCCTCTTGATGGAATTTCTACCAAAAGACTCTTGATCTTTGCCCTTCTGGCCATATTCGGAGCAATAATGTTCATACAGGTGCTTGCCGGCTTTCCGCTAAAAGACCTGTTTCCCAAGCAAGTAACACAGGATGCAAAAGTGATCCTAAAGACCAAGGACGGAATATGTGTAGTAGATACTCCTGACCATCCACGAGAAATTCCAAACTGCCAGTACAACATTGGCGATGTGCTGGTGGTAACATATCGGGAAGGAGAAGTGCCGATTGATGCCTATCATCTGAAAGGTAGCTGACTTATGAAACCTATACGGCTAACTCCAGATAGAATCCATTTCTGCAATGCTCATGATATATCGGTAAGACATGCCTGCAAATAGCGAGCGCACTTTGTCTTCTGGGTCGGGTTGTCTAGATGCTTTCAATGGTTATCGTTATAACGGCGGCAAGACTATACTTGTGCGACATTGAACAGGTACCTTGCACTTGCTTTTGCCCTTCTGATATCTTTTGTCATAACCGCATTTCTGGTTTCGCCAAAAACGGCCGGCAATTCTCCTCTGGTCCAGAGTGACCGGTTGGCATTTCTCGCAATAGACAACTCTCACTATGCGCCTCTCAGCCAGCTTATGATACTTCTCACAGAATATGGCAGAGAGGTTGTGTGGATAGCCTCCGGCGTCCTTATTTTCATTTTTGGAGGCTGGAGTGGAAGAAAAGCGGCAATTATTATGGCAATATCCATGCTAGTGCTAATACCAGTGGGTACCTTGGCAAAGGATGTGGTAGAGAGGCCAAGACCTGCAGTACCGCAAAGCGACTTTTTGCTTGCAGCAGACAGCGATTACTCTTTCCCGTCAGGACATGCAGTAATTGTCTCTGCTGGCGCTGCCTCCCTTTTGGCAATTTTCAGAGACTCACGCAGCAAGGTCGCTATATCTTTGGCACTTGCCGTAGAAGCGGCCCTTGTGTGTATTTCCAGAGTATATGTAGGCGGTCACTATCCACTGGATGTAGTGGGAGGAATATTGCTTGGCGTTGGAACGACGTTTATCTTTATCAGCATCAGCAAAACAATAGAAGTGCTGTTCAGGCCATTTGCCAAAATCCTGAAGAGGTAATGGATGGACGTACTATGTACAGAAGCGCTTATGGGAAGGGGCGCTATTTTATCCTATTCTATCCCATTCCCCTGTTCATTCAACTAATCGACCGTCATGATGTAGCGTTTCTTATCTCTGCAGTCAACCTTTCTCTCTTGAGGCTCTCGGCGCGATGCTCATGCGGATGGGCGTGAGTAATATCTTCCATCTTCAGACACCTGTTGCAAATCCAAGACACATACTCTTTGCATATGGTGCAAACTGACGTGGGAGTAAGGTACGATCCACATGCTCTGCAATGCTGCTTGTATGACACGATGTAAAACCTCCAGGCTACTAATGCCTTAGTTGAAAATCATATATGAAACTCATATTAATCTTTGTATTGAATGGGCAAAATAATGTAAATATTAGACTACTGACGTTGTTTTGGCTGACTGTTGCCTCTGGTAGGATCAAGCAGGCTTTCTTGCAGCAACTAATTTGGAATCTGCCTGCGGCCGCCTGCTGGGCACTACAGCTCTGCGGCTTGGTAGAATAATTCTATCTATCTCTCTTGCTATCCAATCGCTGTTTGAAACAATCTTGCTCATAAACAAGGTTTCAGCCGCAAGAACGCCATGATAAGATTCTATCCTGCTCAGTATAGAATCCACGGTGTATATGTTCTCACAGGCAAGGATAAGGACTATCATGTCATCTTGGTTTATTGCCGGGGGAGGCAGAAAGAAATAGTCTTTAAAGTCATTGTAAACATGCTCGAGTATCTCGCCATAGCGTGCCCTTTCAACGCTGATGGCAGCTACAAACTGGATGTATCCTTTCATTGCAGATGGGTTGCATATAAAAGAAAACTCGAGCACTTGGTTCTTCACAAGTTTCGCAAGCCTCCTTGAGACAGTTTTGGCAGATGCGTCCACCTGGACAGCAATATCGGATATTTTCATCCGGGGGTCCTTGAGCAGGCACTTTATTACACCAAAGTCCGTCCTGTTCAGTTTTTCGGTGCTATTGTATGACTGCCTGACGAGCCTGTATTTCATTATTGCCGGCCTGAGCGAATCAACTAGCAGTTTGACTTTTTCTTCGCTGCCATCTTTAATTGCAACAACAAATATGGAGATTCCGCCGACACACTGGCACTGAACCACTATATCGCCTAAAAGGCTGAGTTGGTTGGCAATATCTTGGCTAGCTTGGGAAGGCCTGACCTGCAGCATGCATACATTTCCGTAACCAAAAATCGCCGGGTTGACCTTCACCAGAAACCTTTCAATTACTCCAGAAGCAATCATTTTGTCGACGCGGGCCTTGACACTTTTGGTGGTGATGCCCGTTTTTTCGCCAATTTTCCTGTAAGATATTCTAGAGTAATTTCCAAGTGCGGAAAGGATTTTCAGATCCAGCTTGTCCATGCTCATATACCACCATTGGCCTTAATGCGGCTGCATGAGAAACACATCGGTAACTATTAAACAGTATTGTCCATTATGTATATCGACATTATCATCAACTCTATATATGCGTCATGTTAATGGCGGTTGTGAACCCGTTGCAGGTCAACAGTCCGGTTAACATTAAGAAAATAAATCTTGCCTGTTCAGCTTTGTGTTATGATGTGATGCGCTTATCTAGATGGGCTTTGACGCCGACACTTGCTTTTGCTACTCAGGATATGTGCAAGGCAGAGGTGTAAAATGACCGATTGACATTTTTTGGTTTGCGTAATTCGAATCCTTTTGCAAAAGTCTGGTCATTGCTGGCTATTGCTTTATTGCTGCTAGGCTCCGCATATGCGGAGAGAGCGGCAGTTGCTCAGACTGATTTTGTCGGCCCTACTTATAGTGGCCCGGTATTTCAGGACTCATTCTGGACAGATGGCTCTGCAACAACCAGTTCGCTTCAGAAAAAAGAGGTAGGTCCAGGAGATGGAGTCTCTACCCTTGTTGTAGTAGTGATCAACAGGGGCATTTACGATATTACTGCTATAACAGGATACCTTACCCTTCCACAGGGGTTTATAGCTACGGGCGCCTCGTCTTCGCCTGCAACTGCCGTTGCAACCTACAACAACATCGTCAAGGCTGGCCAGAGCTTTACTTTATTCTTTGATGTTTACGTTACAAAGCAGGCCAGAGTAGGCCAGTTCTCGACACAGATGACATTGAACTACTCACACGTCCTTGAGATCGGGTCGTCAAGATCAGCTACTCTCACAGTGCCTTTCAAGCTTCCAGGAAGAGTAGTCATTGACGCGGTTGCTGAAACACAGCAGCTTCTGCCCGGCCAGAGCAATACTGCGAAGATACTGCTACTTAACAGGGGCAGCAATGATGCCACAGGTGTTACAGCAACTATTACAGGCATATCTGGCAGCATCTCATCGAATTCGTCTTCTTTGCTATCTGCACCATCAGCCAGCTCTGTACCTACAGTCAACCTTGGGCAGACAACCTTTGACATTGGAACTATTCCCGCAAACAACGGGTCTGCCGAGATATCATCTATAATCTATCCAAGCAACTCTGCAGCCGGCACAGTGCAGACGCTTGCCCTGCAGGTAGCATATAACGATGCATATGGTAGTACAAAAACATCCAACATATCCGTCGGCTTTGTCGTAGCTCCGAGCCCTCCTGAATCTGTCCTCAGTGTCTCTCCATCTCCATCCTCATCCTCTTCTCCAGCTAGCAACGACATAAGTACAAACAACAGCGGCTCAATAATCACAGCAGGCAAGATACAGCAGCTAAACTTTACCGTCACAAACGATGGGAACGTAGCCCTTGACAACCTGATTCTTTCACTTGCTTCTCAGTCGGATTCAATGAAAATTCTGGGAGATTCCAAGTGGGCATTCAAATCGCTTGACGCAGGCGCCAGCAGGCAACTATCCACAGCAGTCTTTGCAGCAACTAGCTTGGTTGGAAACCCTGCTTCGTTTACACTGACCGGAGAATACGTGTCTGGAGGCAGAGACAAGACCACCTCGCTTAATATGGGAGTCTATGTCGATGGTGAAATAAGCGTCAGAGCATACGACGTGGCAATAAACTATATCGGCTCGAGCCCGAGTTTGGTGGGCAACCTGTTGAATGAGGGAAATACTCTGGCGATGTTTACTACGATAGAGGCTCTTCCGACAGACGGTGGCCTGATAAATTCCGGAAATGTTCCTCCTTCCCAGTATCTGGGAGACCTTGACCAGAATTCGCCGCTTCCATTTACTATACCACTTCAGCTGAATAATTCTACTGCACCGGGTCAGTACCCAATAACCCTGAAAGTAACCTACAAAGACAGCCTCAGGATTCCGCATGAAGTTATACTGAAAAATACTGTAAGCTTTGCGGCAAACCAGACCTCTGCAACAGAAGGTGCTTCAAGCGGGCCATTTGCAGGCACAGGCAGCGGCTCCGCAGCAATAGCTGCAGGAGTAGCGATTGCTATAGCTATCATTGTATTTGTAATACTGTGGCGCCGCAGATACTCAAATAGAAGATTAAGAGCCTTGGCCGGTGGCGACGGTCAGGATATCGATCCGCTGCTTGATACAAAGACACCGGCGTCTTCCTCGCAATCATCTGCCGCATCAAAACCGGGGCACCATGACAAGAAATAGTATGGAGCAGTAGATGAATTATGCTGGCTCTATCGATAGGAGGGAACGAATATGAAGAATAGAGGAGCCAACCCTGTCCTGACCATCGATAACCTGAGGATAAAGGAAAGTAAGGAAAGGAAAGAAAAGGAAAAGGAAAGAAGGAGTGTAGAAACAGCGTAAATGAACATTACACAGATCTTCCGGCTCTCATTTGAAGCCATCATGGACAGAAAAGTCAGGTCCGCACTTACTATTCTGATGGTTATTGTTGGAAGCTCGCTTATGGTGGCCCTTGACGGCCTGAGCGCCGGAATATCAAATTTTGTTTCAGATCAGTTCAACAAGCTGGCGCCAAATGTGTTGTTTGTCAGCAGTGCACAGGGAAGCCAAAATGCGGCTTCCGGATTTGGGCTTGGAGGCAATGGTCCCCCGCCAGCTCCCAAGATAACGCTAAACTCCGCCGTCGTGTCTAAACTAAAGTCGCTTCCGTATGTCAGTGATGTGGTTCCTACATATCAAGCTCAGATCACGCTCGTGTCTAGTGGCAAATCATTAAACAGCGGAGTATTTTCTATCGACCCATCAAAGCTATATGTCATTGCGCCTACACTTCAGTTTGAGCCAGGATCCAGCGTCAGGCCGGGTGACACTTCAAGCATCCTGCTTGCTCATGATGTCGCCAGCCCGCCGGGCCAGAACACCCCTTTTGCAATACTTGGACAGACAGTAAAGGTGTCATACTCTTATGTCGACCCGCAGACCGGGAAGGACAAGGTTGAAACAAAAAGCTTTGTAGTAAGGGGAATACAAAAACCTACGGGCAACCAGATAATAGACAAGGCTATTGTGATCAACCTTGCCGCCGGAAATTCGCTCCTTCACAAATCCAACAAATATGATGCGCTGCTAGTATCGGCTGCATCTCCTGCATATGTAGACACTGTAGAGAAAGAGATTCGCACCCTCTACGGCCAGGATATCGGCGTTACAACTCCAAAGGCGATACTGCAGACAATCCAGCAGTTTACTGGAGGCTTTACTTCTTTTATCCTAGCTATTGCCCTTGTATCGTTGCTTGTTGGCAGCGTGGGTATCATAACTACGCTCTACACTTCGGTAAATGAGAGAATAAGAGAGATAGGGACAATGAAGGCTATAGGGGCACAGAACTCGTCTATACTGGGACTGTTTTTGACAGAAGCATTGATAATTGGTCTAGTTGGTGCTCTTGCAGGCCTTGGGCTCGGAATGCTAGGTGGATTTGTTATAGTTGGCTTTCTGGGCGGAGGTGGCGGCCTGGGCTTTTCTCCTGTATTTCTGCCCAAAGATCTAGCAACAGTATTTGCACTGTCAGTATCACTCAGCCTGATTGCAGGGCTGTATCCTGCATGGAGAGCATCGCGCCTTCCGCCAATCGTGGCTCTGAGAAGAGAATGAGACGAGAATAGAAGAAGAACGGAACACAAGAGCAAGGACCGAAGAGAACAAACCATAGTTATCGTTGCTGCCTGCCTGCAAGTTAACCAAGCCAGAGGGATCTGGATGAGATCTGGAATAAAGTATTAATGCGCTCTGTGGCATTTTTATTTTAAACTGAAATATAGCAATGGTAGAGACAAGCGTCCTGATATCTGCACTGGCCGGAGCAGGCTCATTTTTCTCGCCATGCATTTTGCCAATACTTCCGGCATTCATCTCATATTTATCGGGTACGACTCTAAACGAGGTTCGGAGCAATCTTAATAATAATAATAATGAGAACAACAGCGGCGACCGCGCAACGACAACTGTCTCCCGAGCAGCGCGGCTCAACATATTTCTAAACACTGTCTATTTTGTTCTGGGATTTTCACTTGTGTTTGCGGTCTTGGGCGTCATACTCAACAGTGTCCTTGTAACGGTCGGGCCAAGCTTTCAGCATACCTTGCAGATGGCAGGAGGCATAGTCATTATAGCTTTTGGTGTTTACCTATTTTTGTCAACCCGGCTCAGAGTGCTTAATTTCGAAAAGAAGCTGAATACACTGCCAAGGTTCAAGACAAGCTACTTTACCTCATTTGTATTTGGAGCGGCATTTGCCTCAGGCTGGACACCGTGTGTAGGACCGATCTTGGGAAGCACATTTACGCTGGCGGCTACCTCACCTGGAGCCGCCTATAACTCGCTTCTGGCATATTCACTTGGTCTTGGGGTCCCATTCCTTGTAACTGCAGCATTTTTCTCAAGGGCCACAGGCATCATCAGAAAAATGACAAAGCATCTGAAATACTTCAACCCTGCAATGGGTGCACTGCTTGTAATTCTGGGGATACTGGTTTTCAGCAACCAGCTGAGCCTGCTCGGAAACTTTCCGCTTGCCAATCAACTTCTGAATATTGGATAGGATATGATAGGACAGGTAGTAGGTGGAGCAGAAGAAAGGGTGAATCAAATCAATTGAAAAGAGACGATCTCAGTGCTATTGTGATGGCAATTGCAGTAGTTGCGCTTATTGCAGGATTTGCAGTATACTTTAACAGCCCAGACCTTAACAAGCATGCTGCGGGCCAGGGCGGCTTTGTACCTGCAGTTGCAATAAAAAATGGCACTGCAGTCAAGATTCAGAACATTGACGAGTCTGCATTCAAAAAGGCCCCCGAGCTTGCAGGCATATCAGGATACATAAATACCCCGCCCATTACGCTGGCGGACCTGAAAGGAAAAGTAGTCATTGTGGATTTCTGGACCTATAGCTGCATCAATTGCATCAGGACAATACCATACCTGAACTCTTGGTACGAAAAATATGCCAGCGACGGCCTTGTCATAGTCGGAGTCCACACACCTGAATTTGAATTTGAAAAGAACACAGACAACGTCAAGGCTGCTGTACAGAAATTTGGGATAAAGTATCCTGTCGTTCAGGACAACGACATGGCCACGTGGAATGCATACCAGAACCAGTACTGGCCTCACAAGTATCTGATTGACGCAAATGGATACATCAGGTACGACCATATCGGTGAAGGCGGGTATGCCGATACAGAGAAGGTGATACAGTCTTTGCTGGCAGAGCGGGCCCTGCAGCTAAACGGATCGCAGTCAGCAGTCAACTTCAATTCCACCGGGGTCAGCAATCCATCCAATGCTCAATCAGTCAATTTTGAGCAGATAAGGACTCCAGAGCTTTATTTTGGCTACAGCCATGCACGCCAGCCGCTTGGCAATCCAGAAGGCTTTAGTCCCGGGCAGACTGTGACATACACTATCCCATCTGCAGCAGATATCCAGCCTGATACAATATACCTGCAGGGTAGCTGGAAGAACAACCCAGACAACATGGAGCTACAGGGTTCAACTGGTCGCATTGTGTTGGATTATTCTGCCAAATCAGTCAACATTGTAGCCGGTGGAACCGGCTATGGAACTGTGTCCGAGGACGGGTCTGTTGTAAATAACAATTCCCGTGGTGCTGATGTCGGGACAGATGGCAAATTCACTGTTGACGGCCAGAGGCTTTACAATGTAGTGAGCAATGCCGGCTATGGAGAACACAGGCTAATAATAGATGTCACTGGCTCAGGCTTCCAGATCTATACTTTCACTTTTGGGTGACTGGCCAGTGTCAGTCTAGCATATTATTATTGTTGATATGCCGATCTCAAGTTACTGGTTTACAGCCGAAGCTGTCGTTACTTCCGCGTGAGATAGGTGCTGGCCTTGCGAAAACATGGACATGACGGCACTTCTCTTTTCTTCCATCTCTTTGCGAGACATTTTGACAGGCTGCGAAAGCGACCAGTGGTGCCCGAATGGGTCTGCAAGCTGTCCGTATCGCTCGCCCCAGAATTGGTTATCAAGCGGCATCATGACCTTGGCACCGGCTGATATAGCCTGTTGCCACAACTTGTCCACATTTTTTGCGTGGATATGGAGTGTAACTGTGCTTGTCCCGATAGAACTAGGGGATTTGTGAGGAGATCCTGGGAATTCGTCTGAAAGCATTATCATAGAGCCTCCGATCTTGATCCTTGCATGAAGGATTTTTCCGTCCGGAAGGGCTGTCTTGCCCAACTCTCTTGCACCAAATGCATTACGGTAAAACTTAATGGCTTCAGAAGCGCCTGCAATTGTCAAATAAGGGGTAACCGCGTGACCTTTCGAAGCAGCTGAAGAGCTGGAGCTGGATCTTGATCTCGATGCTTTCCTTTTATTATTTGCTGAAGCTGAACGTTTGCGAGCCAATATTGGGCTCTGGATGTCTATAGTATTTATGCTTATTTGAGGCCGATTCTGGTAACTTTAGTGACATGATTTTAAATTGATAATGTATTTGGACACTGCTGAAAAACCGGGTGAAAAGCTAAAACTGCTGCATTAGGGTGTTTTGGTTTGC
>JAJPHM010000049.1 GCA_021325295.1 Nitrososphaeraceae archaeon | reverse complement strand
AGTACAGGATGTAGGCAAGCTGCTGAAAGGACCTTATGTAGTTACATTTGACGGCCAAGTAAAAACAGACTATCAAACACTGACAAACAAGACGACAGGTGATGTCAGCATAAAGCTGCAGTATCACCATAGCAGCCATGTGATTACAATAGCAGGAGCTGAAGTAGTGCCAGAATTTGCTGTTGGTGGGATAGGAGCTATTGCGATATCTGGGCTGGTTGTAGGATTGGTTATAGCCCTAGGCAGATCAAGGTATATTTCAAGTTGGAACAAGTGGTAAAGGAAGACAACACCACAACCCTTCTTCTTTTGTGACCTTGTCGCCGCTCCAAATTTGCTAATACTGACCAGTAAAAGCACGTCGCAGTATTCTATTATGGCCTGATCAGACGGTCAATTCCCAAACTTCTCTTGGCAACAAGTGCCACCAAAGATGTACCGAGGAATGTTGCAGACCAGTAAAGCCAGAGACTAGTCAGATTACCAGATAACAGAGCTGGTGCCAACGACCTAGCAGGATTCATAGATGCTCCAGAAATAAACGAGAGGAAGAATATGTCAAGCCCCACTATTCCACCAATAGCGATTCCACTAAAGCCTCTCAAACCATTTGTATGAACAACTAGGTAAATTACAGCCATAAGCAAACCTGTTGCCAATACCTCCACACCAAAGATAAGAGGCAAAGGAAAAGAGTAATTTGGAGCATTAGCTCCAAGGTTTGCATTGGTTCCTATAACTGCACTTACAAAAAGGCTAGCGAAAAATGCACCTGTAATCTCTGCGCCAAAGTATTGCAGCAACTGAACTTTTGTGATATGCCTTGTTATGAAAAAGCCTAGCGTTACAGAAGGATTGAAGTGAGCCATCGAGATTTTTCCAAACAGGTATACACCTATTGCAACACCAGCAAAGGGAGCAATTGCTATGAATGGTAGTCCGAAAGCGCCTTTGTATTTAGCATCCAGAACCACAGAACCTGTAGCTAACACAACGACTATGAAAGTGCCGATAACTTCAGCAAGAAACCTTTTCTGAGGTAAGGTTAGCCTACTTATTATCTGATTCTTTGAGGGTTTCTGCAATCTGCTTTACCTTCCTTTCTATTTTATCCCTAATCTCTCGCACTTTCTCAATTGACTTACTTTTTGGGTCTTCGATTCCCCAATCCAATACATTGCCAATAAAAAGCATAGGGCATTCAGATTTGTCAATGCAACCCATATTGACTGCTTTAACTGAACCTTTGATCATATCATTTGTTATAACTTTTGATTTCTGCTTGCTAATGTCAATTCCAACTTCTTTCATTACTTCAATAACCACGGGATTAATCTGGGAAGCTGGTCTTGTTCCTGCGCTGATTGCTCTATATCCACTTGGAGCGTACTTGCCATTGAAAAAACCTTCAGCCATTTGGCTTCTACCAGCATTTTCAACACAAACAAATAGTATGGTTCTCTGAGTGTCGTTTTTCATCAATATTCACTTAACAACAACAGCAACAGCATTTGCACGCGCCGTCTGGACAGCAGTCACTGTGTTTTCCAGCAAATGACGTATCAGGTTGTTTTTCCTTCTGATCCTTGGCCATATTTTCACTGTTGATGGTTTACTATAGAAACTATTTAAGTTGTCAAGTATCCCAAATTACTGTTAGTGTAGATATGGAAACCAAACATAAGAAGCAGTTGCCAGTAATTGAAAATTGCAGCTTCGATGGTTATGATCCTGATTCTCTGATGGTAGAGACAGCAAAGCTAAGAAAGATAATCACAAAGAGAGGAACTCTGGAAATTCTAATTCCCTTATGCTGCACTACAAATCCAGTCAGATACAAGCAGTTCAAACATGCACTGAAGGGGATTAGCAGTAAAACCTTAGCTGCTAGGCTCAAGGAGCTAGAAAAGAACGATATTCTGGACAGACAATCCTACAATGAGATTCCGCCACGAGTAGAATACAGGCTCACACCAAAAGGTCAGGAACTTGTCGAATCAGTAATAGTTCTATTATACTGGATGAAGAAGTGGTCAAGAAAGCAGATATCCTGAGCAACTAAAAGAGCATAGCAAAAAAGTGCCGGAGGCGGGATTTGAGCCCGCGACCTTTCGATTATGAGTCGAACGCTCTAACCAAGCTGAGCTACCCCGGCGCAAGCCCAGCAGCGTTCTGCCACCAGAAGTTTAGTTTGACATAATAAATAGTATCTTGTCTTTTTTCCTGTCTATTTATTCTGACTTGCCCAGTTCAAACATATTCTTCATGTGTCGTTCAAATATTGTAAGGTCCTGATGTGCATTAGGTATATGCCTCATGAGAGACTCCTTTGTATCAAAAGACGATTCGCAGTAAGGACATGTTATCCTGATAGTATTCTTGTCCTTCATGAAAATAATCGCCTTTGGATTAATGATACATACCGGCGTGCCGCTGAAAGCATTATCATCTGCCAGCATGCTTGCCTGCTGAATTTTCTCTACAATATCTTCCCTTGAAACCAACCCAAGAATAGATGAATCAGAACTTACAATCAGTTGCCTTACAGAATGCTTATCCATCGTGTTGACTGCCTGCCGAACAGAGTCTTTAGAATCAACTGCGACGACAGGACTTGACATTATCTCACGCAGTGAAATTTTTGCAGGATTTTTTCCCTGAGCGATTACCTTAAAGAGGATATCAGTCTTGGTCACTATGCCAATTACTTCGCTGCCATTTGAAACAAGTATTGTGCGTGTATTTTTTTCCTTCATAAAGTTGAGCCCTTCATCTACGCGCTTGGACCCCTCCAGGATGATAAGGTTTGTGTTCAACATCAGCTCAATTGGGGCAGCAAGTAAAGATGTAATATCGCTTGTAATATAGCCTGTCTGGCTCATATCTAATTATTGCCTCCGACATATTTAAGCTTAAAAAATTTTGCCAGATATCTGGCATTTTCCATATTCTCATTCGGGTCCAGCCGATGATAGTGCTATTGCCATCATAATAAAATAAAATATTATCATAAAAAATTGATATTATGATACTATCCTAGCAACTAAATATTTGATAAAAAAAACTTATCTTTTAAAATGATGAATATTTGTTATGAAAATACAACAATTTGTATTACCATGCCAGTCAGAGGAATGTGTCAATCATTTCCATAGTATCTGCTTTGTTGACAATTGCAATGAATCGGCAAAATGGAGCCTTGACAGATTGCCTGTATGTCTAAAGCATTACAAGCAGTATGCTATGACCAACTGGAATCCAAACCTAAAGAAAAGATGGTAAGGTAATCCGGGACTGGACAGATAGCCAAGTTATTTTCTAGCTAGCCCGGCTCCTTCATTCTTGACTTGTTGTCGTTAACCTTCGGTCTTGCTGCGCACGCTCTTCTCTTGTTCCATAGCGGGAGCGGAAGCAGGAGCTGGACTATGACTGCCATGCCCGTGCTCAGGATGCACCATGAACTCCTCCTCGTCGGTATATGCTCGCTCGGCATGTTCTGCAATGTCAAGGCCGATATCTTCTGTCTTGGCGGGAACACGTATGCCTATTACCGAATTCAAGACTTTTAATATTGCATATGTTCCTCCAAAGCCCATCACTGCGGCTATTCCTACTCCTATTGCCTGAATCAATAGCTGCGCCGGGTTTCCAAACAAAAGGCCGTTAGGCCCTGATGGATTTGCTAGTGTGCTAGCGAATATCCCTATGCCTATCGAACCAACAATGCCAGCCAGACCATGTACCGAGCTGACGTCCAGTGCATCGTCCACCTTTTTCTTCTCTTTGATATACAATACTCCAAGGTATGATACAAATCCCACAGCAATTCCTATGACAAACGCCGAGTCGACGCCTACATATCCAGACGCAGGAGTTATTCCGGCGAGGCCTGCTATTCCACCATTTATGGCTGCCACGACTGATGGTTTGCCCGTCCTCAACCATGAGAGACCTATCCATATTAGGGCAGAGACTGCTGCTGCCATCTGGGTATTGATAATGGTATTGCTGGCCACTCCACCGGATGCCAAAGCACTTCCGGCATTGAATCCAAACCAGCCAAGCCATAATAGGGCGGCGCCTAATACTGCAATCGGTATATTATGAGGCACCATAATAGACGGGCCGTAATTGAGCCTGCGGCCAAGTACAAGGGCCGCAGCGACTGCACCCAGTCCAGCGCTTGTATGTATCACTATTCCTCCAGCAAAGTCAACTACACCAAGCTTGCCTAGCCATCCTCCACCCCATATCCAATGGGCAAGGGGATAGTAGATAAGGACACTCCAGGCTATGATAAAGATTGCAAACGCGCTGAATTTCATCCGCTCCGCAATAGCTCCTGTGAGCAGGAGAGGAGTGATTACTGCAAACATCATTTCAAAATTAGCGAACAGGACACCCGGGATAGTGGGTGCGAAACTTACAGAGCTGCTTGATGAAACATGGTGGAGAAAAGCCCAGTCAAGGTTGCCAATCAGCCCATTGATATCCGGGCCAAATGTGACGCTAAAGCCAAAGGTAAACCACATTACGCTCAAAACTGCAAGCCCAAAGAAAATCTGCATAAAAATAGAGACAGTGTTTTTTCTTCTAAGCAAGCCTGACTCGAACAGGCCGAGGGCAGGGATCATGAGGAGAACGAGTGAGGATGCGATTAGCATCCATGATGTATCACCGGAGTCAATAGGCATGAAAAATAGTGATAGTAATATACTTTTATAAAGTTTTTGGATTATCATAAAATCTCATCTTTATGTTAATTTGATAAAATATATTATGTTCACATAGGTAGACATATTATGAAAAGAATTGAAGTGGTCATACCTGAAAATAAGGTCTTGGCACTCAGCGACGGGCTAAAAAAACTTGCAGTCGGAGGCATCACAATTTCAAAGGTAAAGGGAAGAGGCAAGACAGTTGCACCTCAAATACATGCATCAAAAGGTACAGAGATATTTACGCCAGAATTCAGCGACAAGTATATCCTGGATGT
>JAJPHM010000011.1 GCA_021325295.1 Nitrososphaeraceae archaeon | reverse complement strand
TCCCTGCATCACATGTTGTTGCAAAGCAGGGAGCCCAGTCAGGTGATGCAATTCTATGTGCATGATAGACAATGGCTCCCTGGCCTGTGCCAGCAGAAACAGATGCCACTTGAGCCTGAGCTGCCATAGGCGCTGCGATAACAGCCAGCGATACAGTCAGCGCAGCTGCAATCATCATGGTGATTATTTGGTGTCTTGCCCTTTGCATCGACTTATCGGCCTTCATAAAATATTTAACGACAATCTATTGGGACTCTGGATGATTTTTCTAAATGCTGAATTCCCAAATGAATAGATTTCTGTTGCCAAAGATGATCATTACAAGCTGAATCTAGTTTATCTGTAGCATTTCATCTATAGCATCACGTGCCTGACCTCAGGTCACCTTCCACTTCATATTTTTGCCAGTGTCTGCGCTCCTTTGGTGGGATTTTGACAAATTCAGTGGACCGCATCATCAGTATACTGTTGTTATTGATTGAAAATTCCAGTGAAGCTACAATGTCCTTCCTGTTATAATCTAGAAACGCCAAGATACAATTGAATTTGTTCCCGGTTTCAAGTGCACAGAATTTGTGCTTTCTATATCTGTCTAGCACCTGTAACTTAAACCACGAAACATCAGAATTGTTTGATTTTCTTTTCTCAAGGAACATTACCTCCTTTTTCATCTGTGCAATATCATTTTCTGTCAACCAAGGAAGCTCGCGTGCTCCATATCCTCTGCTTTTCCGCTTGACCAATTCTGTTTGTCTTCCATTATGTGAAGAAATGAGATAGGTAAATGCATTATGCAGAGAGGATAGATAGATAGATTTGTACAAGATTGTTGGATAATGATAATAATGTCATTCTGCATTTTTCATTTTGGCAATTGTTGAAGCTGCAATTAAATTAATTTGAAAACATATGGCGAAGTTCAATTCTCTAACTTGAGTTTCAGAATACGGTGAAAAGGATGATGCCTAATATCGAGCATTACAAGGACTGCTAACGTCACTGCAATTACAAGTACAAGGTACAGTGGCAATAACCCGGAAATTGTTATGGCAAACACTAGAATTATTCCAGCTGCGGCGAGAATGTAGAATGCCTGATTTCTCTCACTTAATTTTTCTCCTTGAGGCATAGGTCCAGACCTGAAAGAGGTTATCCTGATCACTGCCAGAGACACTAGGCACAAGGCTATCGAGCCACACATGAGCCATTTATCGCTAGTTGGTAGCGGCGAGTCAGGGCTGCTCAAAACTATGTGATCTATGCTGACCCCAAAGCCTGCAATTCCTACCAACAACGGGAAATGGACAAAAACCCATGCAAAATACGCAACCATCTTTTTTTCCCTGCGAAAAGCTCTGACGGCAGCGCCATCAATGCTGTCAAAGTAAATCCACCAAATGCAAAAAGCTGCACTGAGGCTCAATGCTGCAGATAGGATGGAAGACAAAGTCCAGTTATGAGTCGCTATATTGTCAACAAATGCCAAGATGGTAACTCCTAGAACAATTATTGTGAAGGCGCCAAAGCGATCGGGCAGGTGATAGATATGTGGAGCAAACCTGGTTGATAATCTGCGTGTAAAGAGAACTGGTGCAGCTATATCAATCGCAAGACCAACAAGCCAAAGATAGAACCTGACTGGCGTAGGAACAAACAAAGATATCAACCAAGGAACGATCGCAGCAATAAAACCCTTTGAATAAAGGCCTGTGAGAGGGCGCGCTGACCTGACCCTTCTTCCCGTAAGCAAGTACTCAACTACCAAAATTGTTCTGATGGCACTATAAGACAATGCAAAGCCAACCGAATTTGTGCCCAAGCCATTGATAATGTTCACAGCCATAAATGCAGCTGCTGTCATTTGCAGCAGAGTCAGTAACCTATGCTGGACATCGTCAGTTTCAAAGCGAGTGTTGTAGAAAGTAACGCCAAGCCATGACAGCCAAACAGGCATAAACAGAAATGCAAATTGAAGGTAGCCAGGTGCAGAGACATTCTCATTCAAGCTTATCGCTAGCTGCGCAACAACAATTGCAGCAATCAGGTCATAAAAATTTTCAAGCCAGCTTGAATGACGCTCCTTTTCATCGTCATTGCGCGGCTCCACCACAGATATCTAAGTCAAATCAGTTATTACGGCTTTCTTGGCTGCTATCAACATGCACCAAATACTGGGCATTGACAGCATTTTGAGTTGAATTTTTATTCTGTAGCAGCATGTTAGGTCAGTCAAGTAGCAGATAAATATATCTCAAAACTTTGAGATTAAATAGTTAATCCAGCAGTATGATCATCAGCTATTGAGCTCCATCAAGCAGCCAGTTTTCAATTACTACTTTTCGTAGTCGGGTCAGAGCAGTGCTACTTCTTAAATAACATGTTTGCATTCTTCTTGTTACAAATGCCTGTACAAGCCTGTAGTCATCTTAAACAAGTTGACCAGAATACACAGCCTAACACTCCAGAAGGGTGCGAAGAATGCCTCCAAATGGGTTCTGACTGGGTACATTTACGATTATGTCTATCATGCGGCCATGTAGGCTGCTGTGATTCTTCTCCTAACAAGCATGCCACAAAACACTTCAATACAACAGAACATCCTATCATCAAATCTTTTGAACCGGGTGAAACTTGGGAATGGTGTTATCCCGACGAGCGTTACGTGAAAAAGTAATTTTCAAGTGATAGCAATTGTATAGCTACATCTGGGGCTTCGGTATGTCAAGCTATAGATTGAATATGTGAGAAAAATTGACATCGATGTGAATAATGAAATCAGATAATAAAGCCATCGAAGAAGCAAACAAAGAAGAGCAATCATCAAAACAAGAAAAAGAAAAGCCAAAGATTCTGCCGCTACCCAATGGACCATATTACCTGTTAAATGATACAAAACCAAAAATCGTTGAAAATCTTCAGAATTCAAGAGGTGAACCAATCTCTACCATGATTGGAGTAGCATTGTGCAGGTGTGGCGCATCAAAGAATAAACCTTTTTGTGATGGTACACATTCGATAATTGGATTTTCAAGTCAAAATGATGAAAGCAAGAGGAATACAGTCAAAGACAGAAGAAAAAATTACGCCGGAAATAAAATAACAATCCATGATAATAGAAGAATATGCTCTCATGCAAAAGAATGCGTGAACAACTTGCCATCTGTGTTCAGAGAAAATTCAAAACCCTGGATCGATCCCAATGGCTCGTTCGCAGAAGAGATAATTCAGACAATAAGAAAATGTCCATCTGGTGCGCTCAGCTATTCAATCGATGGAGTGGAATTTAGAGACCAGTATGATAGAAAGCCCATGATAACTGTGTCAAAAAATGGTCCGTATATTATAACCGGAAGTATAGAGCTAATGGGTGAGAATAACACCAATCAGCAATTTGGAGAGGAAGTATCGAAGGAGCATTATACGCTTTGCAGATGCGGCGCTTCTGCAAACAAGCCCTTCTGTGATGGTACACATAACGTTATCGATTTCAAGGATGAGAAGAGCTGATAGTTTTCTTTAGCCAACCAAGTTAAACCATCTTTCCTGTATGTCTACCCTATTTCCTATAACATCAAGATGATTCATCAAGCTGCAGAATAAAGATGTACAATGAAGATAAAAAAAAGAAAGTGGCCACTAGAATCCTAGCCGCTTTGCAAACCCCCGCAAGCCCTGTTCCTGCTGCGACCCTTGGTTGGTATTATAATTACCTGCTGCCTTCCATAAAGTTGCCAAGAGTCGTGCTCAGCTGCTGTGGATTGCTATCAGTATGCTCGTCCAGCACACCTAAAGCATGCTGTGTATATTGCTGTGCTTGAGACGGATCCTGTATTCCAGCATTTTGCTGCACCTGCTGTACAAGCTCATGCTGATTGCTGCTGCCAACACCATTCTGAAGGTCAGATATTGCAGACTTCATGTCAGCTTTGTTGTTTCCCTTTGAGTGAAAGAAGCTGCCTATACCTTTGTGCATCATGTTCTGCATCATGTAGCTCATTACAGTGGACATTACTGCCGTGCTGACAGACTGCTGCAGACCACTTCTATTTGACAGCATTGAAGCTATTGTGTTCAAGCTCATGGCTACGGCTGCAGAAAATGGTATTTAGTAGTTATAGAAAAAACAGCCCATCTAGTGGCTGCCAACAATAACCATCAAATCCTTAAATAAGAGAGATCTTTCCCAAGAATTTTATAACAAGTTGTTCTTGACACCAGAAGCCAGTTTTCGGAGCGTTTGTCTTTTATGACGTTGACCGATCTGACTGCAGACCAGAGGCAAAGTATCGCAGATGCAACCCAATTCATCCGCACTGCCGGCCGCAAGGAAAGCAAGCCTGTCTGGAGATTAAAGGCAGCAATTATCGATGACATGCTTGAAAGGAAATGTCTCAAGATAGACGACACAAACAAGGACAGCTCCCTTGGAATAGACAATAATCCAAAGTCTGCAAAATATCTTCGATTCGGTCCGGACGTGAAATTCCCGCGCAACAAAAGCGACCCTGAATTTATCAGGCTGGTGGGCCTTTTGATTTATGCTGCTGATAGATTGCATGGCCATACAATGAGCGAATCATATGGCGAGCAGATTGCGTTCTATAAAATAATGAATGAAAACTTTAAAAAATATTTTGGGGACCTGTCCGAGACCGACCAGCAGGCGATAAAGAACAAAAAAGAAAAGCTCGAGAAAGACGCAGAGAAATATCGCCAAGAGGTGGACAAGTACCCTCCTGCAAAGAAGGAAGAGAAGGAAAAGCCAGAAAAGAAAGGGAAAGTAAAGATTGAGCTTGTCCCAGAGGACAAGTAAGGCGAGTAACAAATGCCAGTGAGCTACCCAAGGCCCCTTACATCGCGTGTCCTTGCACATATGGATAAGATAGCAAATGCCATCTTGGAATACAAGGAAGTAGCGGGTCAATTACCTGCTGGCAGCAATGCCGACATGGTGCGTGCTCTTCAAAGTTTGAATCCTCGCATATTTTGGAAAAGAGAGCTCAACGCGAGAGGAGAGGTCATAGACCCGTGGGGCAGGCCTTACGTCTATCTGGTTCCAGGCAACACCTTTCCCGAGCTGTTTGACCTTTATAGCGTCGGCCCTTCAGGGAAGGGAAGAACTAGGCCAGAGGAGAGGATCCTCTGCGAGCTCAAGAGGATGTGATGTGACGACACAATGACCACTACTATCTCTCTTCTTCCGGCAGAACGCGATAGCGTTTCTCAGGCAATCGACCTTGTCCGTGCAGCCGGATGGGAAGAGAAAGCCGAGGCTTTGAGAAAGGCCCTTGCTGACGGAAAGATAAACGTTGATCTTGACATGCCGCTTACCCATTGGGCCGAGACAAATTCCTACAAAGGCACGGTTAACTTTAACCCTCGAGTTCCGTTGTCTAAAGGTTCCGATCCACCAAAGCCCCTTGATAGAGACAGCAAAGACTTCATAGATCTTGCAGCTACACTTCTGCACGAGGCAGACCATCTGCTTGGGCATGGAGAAATAGAAGCATATGGCGAACAGCTCTCGTTCTATGAGGAATTGAACGAGCATTTTGAAAAATACTTCCCCGATACTACTGGTAGGAACAAAGAATCCATTGAGGGATGGAAAAAAGAAGTGGAAAAAGGCTATAAAAGGATAAGGGACCGGTATATTGAAAATCCTGACTGGGAGAAGAAAGGAAAATAGGGAACGTGAATTGTATACCCAAACAGGGGCACGACCATAGATTTTGGCAAAAGTCAAGTACTTTTATGGATTCCCATATTCTGATCTATCAGTCTAGTATTTGCTAGGCATTATTGTCAGTGATGTAAAAACATTTCAGTTGACTTTGCGAATCTGATGCTATGCTATACTTCCAATGGGTAGACAAAACCCACAAGGGAAGGAGCGAGAGCGGATATTCCATCGGATAAGGAAACCGCAGTCTGCGAAGGTTGCCACAACTTTCGATGGATGAAACACCTGACACTATGATCAGATCCTCAATCAATTATGTAGCCATCACCGTAAGGCGAAGGAACGACCGAACAACCGTAGTGACTGAAGCGGTGAAGGTGCTTTCGAGAAACTTGGTTGGTAAAGAAGGATCCCTTGTAAATTGATAATGATACAAACTTCGGATCTTACGCAGTTTAGTACAAGGAATAAGTAACTCATCATACTAATAATACCGTTGGCAGCTTATAATGTGGTGCAACTTCCACTTTGGTATGTATGATATCATAATCTGAAGTAATACGGCGATATAGCTACCTACCAATCTGCTTTGTCAAATATTTAGTCGCTGCTAAAGCTATGCCAATAGCAGTAGATAGCAGACCCATAGTTAAAATTTCAATAGGAAATTCTGGCGCGCTTGAAGAAGAATCAAAGTTAAAACTGGTCATTAGATTAAATGTACTTCCAGAATCAGCACTCATTCTGATAGAGATACTTCTTTGAGATGAGTCATTGTTCTGCCAAATTGCATAAATGCGATTATTGCTAATTAGCAATGATGAAAGTTTGCTATCTATCTGAGATGGATTTGAAAATAATGTCTTTCCATTGCTTAGATCCACTGGGCTCGCAAAAGAAGACCCACTATCATCGCTTTTTTGAAAGAACAGTGTATAGCTGATAGGAAAGGTCACTCTATCATTTATTGCAGTAGTGCTGCCAAACCATGTTAAATAAAGATTTGTTCCATTCACAATAAACTGTGAAGGTATATGTGATGAAATTGAGCTCTCATTAATTAAATTGTCTTTGATTTGCTTGATGTCAAATGTATCTCCACCGTTGAAGCTTCTGGCCAAAATTAGAGAATTCCTTCCAGTAGTACTGTTGTAGGCATCCTGCCACATCATAAATACCGTATTACCTCCAGATGTGCCAATATAGGGATATATTGGCGGAGAAGAATTCAAGTTAAACGAAGTGAAATTGCCATATCTTCCAGCATTCACATCAACCACATTTTGAAATGAATGTCCGCCGTCTGTGCTACGAACGAAAAATACTTTGTAGCATTTAAAATCACATAGATCTAGCCATGAAACATAAAGTTGTTTGCTGTCATTAGAAAGTGCCAACTGTGGAGAAGAGTATAGAGCTGCTGTAGCATTCCCGCTTCCCAAAATCAGTTGCTTTCCGAAGCTATTGCCAGAATCATTACTTTCCCTGAAAACAATATTGAAAGGCTTTGGAAGAAAATCAAATTGTGGACCTTTGACTTGCCACTCAAGCCAAGCTACATACACATTATTCCCAGATGCAACTATAGATGGTGAATATGGTCTATAGATATTGTTGTCTGTATTGCTATAATTAGCACTTAGCAAAAGTGGCTTACTGAAGGTGTTCCCGTTATTATCACTCTTTAAAAGAAAAAGCTTGGAAATTTTTGTAAAATCTCCATTTTGATAGATGACATATACGTTCTGGCCATCACTATATAATTTGTTTAAAGTTGAGAATCCCGTATTGTCTTTATCATCAACTATGACAGGATTACTGAAGGTGCGTCCACCATCATTGCTTTTTGTTAAAAAAATGTGAATATTGTTTTGACCAGTTGGATTTAGGCTATCTGTCCATGCAATAACAATAGTATTACCTGCAATCGACATCTGCGGAGCAGATGAAATTCTAAGTGTTGCATTCTGAACCAAAACAACAGGACTGCCAAAGGTTTGACCTCCATCGACACTTCTTGCAAATAATATAGAATGCATATTACTCAGGTTTTGCCACAAAACATAGACATCATTACCTTGAGCTAGAACCTCTGCTAGTTTAGAGCCGCCAGATACTTCTGCCACTGCATTTGTTGAGCCTACAAAACCACTACTTACAATAATTGCTAGTATTGTAAAGGAAAAATACCACTTATGAGATTGTGTTTTTATGTCTCTTGAATATCTGTAAAGGATTTTCATGTAGATAATTTATTCCACCGTATTTACTACTATAGCATAGCCGAACACAAAATCATGATTAAGCTCCGCATGGTATGTTGCGAGTATCATTACTTGATGTAATCCTAGATCTGCACTCTTGTCTGCACTTATGTAGACATTGAAGTGATCAAGGTTTCCAAGTCCCCTACCAAAATCATCTTTTGCTCCCGCATACTTGGGAGCAAATATCGAACTTTTATCAATTGTTACGTGGAGTCTATGTTCAGGGGCTCCATAAATGTTATTGGGGTCAACTGCTGATAGGTACCATGTCATATCTTCAGTATTTGTATTCCTAATGCACAAATGAAGTACACTTTGACCTATGCCTCTTTTAACTATAGCAGGATCTTCTGAAGTGCTAGGGACTTGGTAGTGATAGCTATTGTTGTTATTACGATTACTGCCGATATCATTCTCTGCCTTATTTGCAGGTAACAATTACTATTATTTTTGCAAATAAGGGTTGTGACCCTAACGTGAACAGGCCGTGTGGGTCTAGCTCCGCCTTCCCCTCTAACTCCAACTATTGCTGCAAAGCAATGATCTACCTATAGATACAAACAAACAGTTTCCAGGTTGCATTGTTTGCTTTCCATGCCCTAGGTGGATTGGTAACGGCAGTTTCAAGCAGCCACTCTTCCATCTATCCTATAAACCTGAAAGTTATGCTAAATTCCGACCTTCGGCAATCCCGTATTTCAGATCAGTTGTGCTGCACCTTACGAGTGCGTTAGGCCAAATGCTCTTTAACACATCTAACGAATTGCTCTTTAGACAGGGGTTTTCTCATAATATCCATGCTATTTATCTCAAGAAGGCTAACAAGCTCTTCTGCAGCATCAAGGGCAGACACGAACATAATCCTGACATCATGTGAGATTGATTTTAGCTTCTGGTACAGTTGCAGGCCGTTCATGTATGGCATTCTTATGTCGAGTATGCAGAGATGATAATAGCAAGGCCCCTGCCTTTCAAAATGCTCCAGCGCCATTTCTGCATCTGAAAATGTATCAACGCTGTACTGTTCTGATGAAAGGAATGCTTTGAAGGTCAGAAGCATATCCTCGTTATCGTCTACTATCATGATATTACGGAGATGATTCTCCCCGTCCCTTGTTTCCATTTCTTGCATGCTGTCATAAGTACTGACAGACCTGCCCTCAACTTGGGTCAGGCTGGGCTTTGTCCTTTTGAACAAGGTGGCAGCCGCGCCTAATGCTGATTGTCTCCTGACTGTTCTGTCACGCAAACTGTAAACTGGATATGAGAATTTGAAACCAAGAGCAAAGGCAGTTGTTTCCCTGAAATGATATTCCTCGTTTAGAGAAAGTGACGTGATTACCCTGTACAGGTCGTCGCCTATTACCAAACTATTAGGCTCTGCAAGTGGCTTTATCTTTGCGATAATGTTCATGGTTGAGCCAAAAAGGTCCTCGCGTCCAGAAGTGTTTGACGAAGCAATCTGCACCTTGCCATAGTCTGCGCTCAGCCGGTAGCTTATCTGAGGTAGATCTGACAGCTGCAGTTTTTCGTTAATTGCGCTCCGCTCAGCTATCAGGGCAACCAGGCATCTGAGGGCGACCTCAAATGCTGCACGGTTTGCAGAGTCTGAAGTTTCTGGAAAGTAGAAGATCAGGCTATCGCCTACATTCTTTATAATTCGGCCGCCAAACTTCATTACTATGGTAGAAGCGCCATTAAGGAATATGGAATAATACAGGCCTACCTTTCTGCTGTCGCCAATATGTGCAGTGACCTTGCTTGAACCAACCATGTCGATAAGGCAAATGCAATAATTTTCGGACCGATTTGCTATTGAAATCTCGTTAGGTGCATGATTAAATGGAGACGGTTCTCCATCTTCTGAACCGCCGGCAGTATCTAGCATAGAATCATTGGCATTGAATGAAATCGCTTATGAATTATTTAAGTATAGTCACTTACTTTCTCACAACCAAAACTATAAGGCCGATCAAAATGAAGCTGAGCAAGTGGCCCTTTTAGCATAAACTGCTATTTCTATCTATAGTCATTGCTGCCTTCCTTCTTCTTTGCAAGGAAAGTCACCGATAACCGTAAATCTTTGTCTCACGCATAACCACTCAGGCAAAGGAATGTAGGAATCTGGTCAGAATCAAGCGGAGTCTCATCGCTAAAATCACACTTCTAATAGTAATTGAAATTGTCATAATAGCTGCAAGTCTTGGTATCCTTGCCTACTTTCAATCAGAATCAACCTTGATTGGAAATTCGATAAATATCGCCGGGAAAAACAGGTTCCTCACAGTTAGCGCAATTCTTGAAGCTGAGAAGTATCTTGATGGCCGGTCTAGCGTTACGCAGGTAAACAGATCACTGAACGATCTGAACTCTAACATTGCGATCCTCAAAACAGGCGGCAACATTGCAGGATTGGACCTTGGACCACTTCCATCTGAATATATTCCGGGATGAAAGTCAGTCAATCAGAAATGGAATGAATTCAGGCTCTTGATAACACAGGCCATCAATCCAAATTATGCGGGATCAAAAATCAATTCAATACAAGAAATAGAACAGAAAGGCAACAGCCTGATTGCCCAGTCTGACATGCTGGTATCACAGATAAGCAACGGTTCCTCACAAAATTCACGAAATCTCATCATGGTGCAGTTATCTTTGTTACTTCTCAACATCGCGGTTCATGTTATCATGCTGTATATTATCATAAAGATGGTCAAGCCCATAATTGCACTGACTGGCGCAGTAAGGCAGGTTAGAAACGGAGATCTTAATGTCTCTCTGGACACCTCTTCGCCCCATCAGGAAATTTCGGAATTGACTCTTTCTTTCAGTGAAATGGTAAACGGCTTGAGGAATCGCGACAAGAAACAGCAGGAATTTATAAACAATGTGGCAGACGAGCTTCGGAATCCAATTCAGCCGATAATTGGGCTGGCAGAAGTGCTGCATGAAAAAGACCAAGATAAAGAGAACAATGAGATCATTGATGCTATCTTGAGAAATGCACATCGCCTGCAGTTGCTGATTGAGGAGATTCTAGACATCGCAAAAATTGAAGCAGGATCATTCCAATTGAGGAAAGAAACATTCGACCTTTCGGATGCAGTCGGTGACATAGTAAGGGACCTCGGAATTACTAGGAGGAGCAGAGTTGTGATAAGAAATGATATCCCGCCGCATACTCTGATCTACGCTGACAAACTGAGGATCGAAAGGGTGGTCTCCACTCTGCTGAACAACGCGCTCAGGTTTACCGATAAGGGTACAATCACCGTTGCAGCTCAGAATACGGATCAGCAGGTTACATTTTCAATCAGTGATAGTGGTGCTGGCATGTCTTATGTTATAACTCGGCTCTTTCAAAAATATAGCAGCCCGCATGTTGCTGGCACCGACCTTAGTTTGTACATGTCAAAAAACATCATAGAACGCCACGGGGGCAAGCTGTGGGGAGCAAATACCTCCGCGGGTGGAGCAACCTTTGGATTTACTATACCTACAGGGATCGGCAAGAGTTAGATAATATTTCTAGAAGTGGATGATACTATATTATATCATACTATGCTATATTATATTCAGACCCTCCTAACCAGATCAACTTGTAGCGTAGTCGGAACTGTAACTTGAAAAAAAGAAAAGTTGGTGCTTCTGATTATCCACTGTGTTGTGTTAGCTGGAAGCATGCTATATCGTACTGAGACTGCGTTTGGACTGGCCGCATGAGCAAGGAATGCAGTATCTGGTCTACCTGCATAGACAGTCAGTTCCAGAGGTGCAGCTTGGGTCGAACAGCTTGCTTCTTTTTAATGTCGTCAAAAAACCAGAATTTGGACAGAGCAAGACGATTTAAAATATGTGTATATCAAATTGGATATATACAAGATCTGTAATAGCCAGCCAAAAGGCGCAGGTCATGCAAAATCAGTTTGCTGGCTCCACTGTATGGCAATGTATGTATTGAATGAATTAATTAATGAATGAATGAGCTTGTTATCTCTGCTCTTTCTTTGCCTCTACAATAGCCAGCTCTAGATACCTTCTGATATCGCTGTCAGTCATTGAAGATTCTACACCAGAATTCTTTGTCATGGCATCAGCTTGGTTTCTTATGATATTAACCCTATTTTGAATAGTTATTACCATTTCAGCAGTTCCAACTGTATCCAACAAAGTAGATTCTTTTGCATGTTTCCTAATTAATTGGCGCAGCTTTGCATCTTGTGATACCGACAGTGCCGCTGAATAAATTCCCATACTAAATAGAAATGCGGACAGAACAAAAAATGAATACAAGATGCTTCCAAAAGATGGGTATGAACTTTCCATTATGACATTGTTGGCCGTCAAAGGAAAGAGTATTTGTGCAAATGCAGCAACTATCAGATAATTAATTACAGCACTATTGGGACTGACCTGTCTTATTGTCCTTGCAACAGAAAGGTATGCAAAGGCCATGACAAATGAGCCAACCACCCATCCTAGTGTGCCTATTATCCTAAATGATGTGAACTTTGAATCAAGATATGCAAAGTTTTGCCCTGATGTGAATACTTGTGGAAGAAAAGTCGAAGTTATAAGAAGAAGAGGCGGCAAAGTTACGATTACCCAAAACCTTGCTTTCCCTAGCCTATCAATAAAATAACGTAAGAAAAGTGCTATACCAACCATCTCGGGAATGACATAAACAATTATGGGGACCAGATAACCATACATGTTGACCAGATTTTGAGTAGGCGAGAGAAATGTTCCCGGGTCAAGGTTTACCACGAATTGTGGAGTAATAGCTGCCGGCCTTTCTGAAAGTGACCACGTATTTATTATCACAGTGCTAGACATTCCGACTGTTAAGAGAAATGTCTCGATAGTAAAGGCCAGAACCATCATGCTACTCTTATTTGATTTATACCATGACAGGAATTTGTAGAAACGAAAGCCAAAGAGCAAACATCCTACTGAGCCGGTTAATATCGTGGTTGCTATCAGCAACCATACACTATAGCTTTCGATTGTCAGCATTTGGAATATCATGCATACAATAATTGCCAAATCTGCATAGAGAACAAATGGAGCTGCTCTTGATAGTACATTCAAAAATCGAGAATCAATAAGATCAAGATGCAATTTTTTAACATAATTCCTCAGGACATATTGACCTGTAAAAAAAGCTCCGCCAGCCATTGTAATAAACAATAGCAAACCAAATTGAGAAGTCAAGGTCTCTCCTATGACATCTACAAATGTACCAATTACAACTACCCCAAGTAATATGCCATAGAGTACAACAGTCATGACTGATGTTTTCCTATCAATTACTTCCAAAATCAACAGTTCCATACCGAGGGTGAATTATATAAGAAATCTCATGGACCAGTAGGTAAGATAAACTGGACAACAGTTTCGCTTTATGATAGGAAGAGGGGCCAGATAGATAGATATATTTCAGAGAATTATCAAAAGATACCATTAACTACAACAATCGTCCAGATTGGAGTGGAATCATCTTTATTGGCTTTCAAAGACTCTACCCTACTCGAGCCTCATGATTTTGTACGAGAAGGGAGGGTGGAATGTCTCGATAGCAAAGAATCTCTACCTATGTTACAGAGTTTGGTTGCGCGTCAGGATGGGAAAACAAAGAAGAGACAAATTTCTGGAAGATACCCACATTAACATGGGTCATTTTCTGTTATTCGAAAAGCCGATAAAAGCCCAGGGTGGAATCATGGGGATTCCCCGCAAGCGTACACAGGATCTTTACATGCTATTCTGGCGACATGAAAAAGACATCGAGCCAGAAATTCTGGATTTGAAGGAAGGAGAATCCTTTCTCGATGTTGGTGCAAATGTAGGCTACTACACACTAAAGGCGGCATCGGCATTTGCTAATCAGAGCCTTCCGATAAAAATTATGTCAGTTGAAGCTGATCCTGACAACTATGGAGCGCTACGTCGCAATATCACATGTAATGGATTTTCGAATGTTATCACAATCAACAAGGCCGTATGGGATTTGACAGGATACCGTGGATTGCGCCAGAGGATAGTAAGTACCTCGTCAGGCAATCGGATTTCGACAGACGATGCAACTCTTTGTTTTGAACACTCTGGACCGGATGATAATTGCAGGATACTGCAAGTTCAGACAGATACCATAGACAATATGGTTCGGGAAAACAAAATCCAAAACATCGGTGTCTTGAAAATAGATGTTGAAGGAGCAGAAGTCAAGGCGCTGCAAGGAGCAAGGGAGACAGCCAAGATAACAAGAAAAATAGTTGTCGAGGTTCATGGTGAGAATAACATGAAGGAGGTAAGGTCTATCTTGACTGGCTATGGATTTAGTATCCGCAATATTACTCTGGTTCGTGGATATGAGTACCAATTTGTCATTGGTGAGAAGAAGAGAACATGAATTGAGATAAACTAGGGGTTTAGAAACTAAACTCTCAAAGCAGGTAATTGATTAACCTGCAAAAGCCTGCTCTGCTGATTTGTTAAATAAATTTCGATATCAGCATCAGGGCAACTCCAGCAAATGCGGCTATCTCAAGCACATTGCGCAGATTCAATTACTATAGTTAAATGTCGTAATTATTTAAGACAGTTGCCGTAAGAATTTATTACATACTTACAATTTGCAACATATTTGTGGCAAATTTGTAAAAAATGAGCCAGTTTAGAATAAGGATTTGTTCAAGTACTGGATACGGCAGCTAACTCCGCTGCCTAAATGACTAGACAATGTAGTTACCATCTACTGTGGCTCTATAAAAATATGTATACCCGCATTCGTGCGTAGAAATCCGCGTGCAGTCTTAAAGTTTTGGATGCCGTTGTATTATGTCCTTTTCAAAACAGCATTAAAATATTTTATCAAGCGCCTGTTATAACAACCTAGTGCAGTTAAGGGAAGTCGAGAATGCAGTAGTTAGCTGCCTAGTTGACAATAATGTGGATATAACCCTGCCAAGTAATGAAACAGCCCGTCGGCCATATCTAGCCAAAAATTGGTACAAGCGACCGCTTATAGCAGAACACGGTTTTTCTGTAGCGGTAACCGTGAAATCAAGTGCAGGAAAACGCATCATACTTTTTGATTCTGGTCTGGATCCAATGACTGCTGCCCACAATGCAGAGGTACTTGGTTTTGACCTATCTGATTGCGAGGCCGTCATTTCAAGTCATGGCCACATTGACCATGCCGGAGGGTTACTCAATATCAGGAAAAGGATGGACAAGAAACGACCAGTTCCCCTAGTTCTTCATAAAGATGCTTTCAGAAATAGGATGGTAAAGTTTCAAGATGGCAGAAAAGTGAACTTACCCGCCCAGAATAGATCTTGGTTGACCAAAGCAGGATATAAAATAACAGAAAGGAATTCCCATAGCCTATGGGCTGATGCCAATATTCTTGTCACGGGAGAGATAGCCAGGACCAATAATTTTGAAAAAGGATTTCCAAATCACTATTCCGGGGCAGACGGCGGAGGAGAGATGGAATACGATCCACTGATCAAAGATGATCAGGCTATTATCTTGAATATCAAAGACAAGGGACTTCTCGTTATTACAGGCTGCGGGCATGCTGGGGTAGTAAACACCCTGAATTACGCAAAGGACTTGACAGGACAAGATAGAATCTATGCTGTGATAGGAGGGATGCACCTAACTGGTGGAATCTTTGAACCACTGATACCTAGAACTGTTGAAGAATTAGGAAGACTGAGACCCAAGTTTGTCGTTCCCTGCCATTGCTCCGGTTTGAAGGCGATGGCCGAGATAGCCAGAAGGCTGCCTGATGCTTTCATGCAGAATAGTGTCGGAACAAGCTATATCTTTTGAGTAATTGTCACGATTATTCGTTACAGGAAAGCTCTGATTTTTCGGAGCCAAGAATGCCCACCACCATTGCAAGTATGGGCAATTTAGTGTCAATTAATCTTTAGAGCGCCAGAAGGCACATCTTCACCACTTCTATTACCTTGGACTCATGCACCATCTGGTGCGATAACAAATTTGATTTGCCATCCTTAACCTAGAAGACTGAAAGAAGATTCTTGACACACTGGCAAGTCTGTATCCAAATCTTTTCGTCCCCTGTTACCTTTTACTATCTGAATGAAATAGAGTGCCCAATAAATAAGGCTAGCTATACCTTTGAAATTCCAGCCTGACCTTCTCGATAGGTGTGATTATTATTGCTGTGCTGCCACATCGTCCGGTGCTGGTAGCTCCACTATCAGCTCGCCTCTCATTGATGGTTGATGGAACGTACAAATGTACGGAAAGACTCCAATAGGAACTGCAGCCGCAGTGAATATGAAAACTGCGCTTATAAAGTGGAGTTCTATGTCAGCGAAGATATCCTATCACCAGAGCCTTCAAATGCCTACCTACTTTCACCGGTATTTAGCAGAAGTAATGCAAAAACCAGATCAAAATTATGTCATCTAAATTACAAATTTGGGTTTGATCCGGTGCAATAGTAGAATTGAATCAAGTATCAGATATATCGATTCAATTCTCAGCTTGTTTAACAAGATTGAGCCTGACCAGTCTTCTATCAAATGAGGAGTCGCAGGAGATATTGTTTGCTGCCGGTCTTACAGAAAAGGATTGGCAATTCAAAGTAATGAAACCATCTAATAGCTGAGAAAAATTACGTAATCGCCATCTACTTTTGTGCAAGCTTAACCTCCTAGTTGGTCGTGTAAGCTTGTTCTAGGAAGAACATTTCGCTTCTGAATATAACCAATCGCGCAGCACCCGGCTCAATGCAGGCATTGCAAAATAAGTTAAAAGCACAACAAGTATTGCAGTATATATTATATTTGATATCAAAAGTGCCCACGATTCAAGATAGGGATTAAGCAAGTAACGCGCAGTAGTGCTAATTGCAAACGCAGCAGTAAATACTATAATTGCCATTTTCCACTTTGGTGGCGCTACCATTATCTTTACGTCAGGTACAATAAACCAGGTCTCCAAGCCGGTAGCCGTTTCATAGTGTCTTGTAGAGTAGTTATTGACTTCTTCAAGCATCCTTATTGCTTGCTCTGACCTTTCCCATTCATCCAAAGACTCATTGTCGGTAAACCTGTGAATAATATATCGGACGTGAGAATTAGATCCTCCTGGCACAATTACAGTGGTTCCAATGTAGCCGCGTGATTCTCTTTCAAATGCTAGGTAGCGTCTCAGCCAGTCATCATATTGTTGTTCATAACCTGGCTTTATGCTCCTAGAATAAACTCGAGTTACGCCGTCGGTAGAAATGTTAACCATACGTGATTAGATCCGCCTCAATTATTTTTGTCTATCTAGTTTTTGCCAGATATATCCAGCTAGTTAAAGTATCAGTGCTGAAATTAGCAAACATTGAGCCTGAAGTGGAGGGTACTAACCTTTCAATCTCCACTACTTGGAGATTCATATTTTAACTTAAGAAGTTGTGCATGCTAATACTAAGACTGGCTACAGAAGGAAATTGAAGTCCGGCCTATTTATTAGAATATGCTCTATTTTTTAATTAATTTTAATTTATTTTAGAAAGCGATTTGATCCAAATAATTTCAGATTTCTTGAGACCGCTCTTCCAATATGCTCTATTTCTAAGTTTTCATCGTCTATCGTAACGTTACATCAGCATGAGCATTTTAGCCGCGACCAATACTACCGTACGCAGATTTCTGAGCACAAATGCAGGTATCCATATTTTACTGTGGCTCTATTGTCGCAGGCGGCTTGCTTGAAATTGCATATGTCACCCAAGTCACCCCGTCAACTTCATTTGTTATTCTGTTGCTAATCTTCTCCAACAGCTCAGCTGGCAGCCTTGACCAGTCTGCAGTCATTGCATCAACAGATTCAACAACCCTGATTATTGCAATATGCCCGTAAACCCTTTCATCTCCCAGCACGCCAACGGCCCTGTCGTCTCCAACTGCAGCATATGCCTGCCATACCTTATCATACCATCCAGCAGCTTTGAGCTCGTCTTCTACTATCTTGCTTGCCTGCTTTGTCATCCGAATCTTCTCAGATGTAACTTCTCCAATTATCCTCACGGCAAGCCCAGGTCCCGGGAATGGATGTCGCTTGAGCAGCTCATCGGGCACATCCAACAGCTTGGCTACTTTCCTTACTTCATCTTTGTACAGGCTGCTCAGCGGCTCGATTACCTTCAGCTTGAGCCACTTTGGCAGCCCTCCAACATTGTGATGCGTCTTGATAACTGCCGCCGGTCCTTTCGAGACTCCGCTTTCGATGACATCTGGATAGAGTGTGCCCTGTGCAAGCCAGTGAAACGGCCCCTTTTCTGTAACAACATCAGTAAACACGTGAGCAAACTCTTCGCCTATTATCTTGCGCTTTGCCTCCGGGTCTGCCACGCCTTTCAGCTTGCCCAGAAACCGCTCTGTTGCATCGACATAAATCAGCTCAATCCCGAGATGGTCTTTGAAAAGCTTGACCACGTCTTTCTCTTCGTCCTGCCTCAGCAGGCCGTGGTTGATAAAGACGCACCGGAGGTTGTCGCCTATTGCCCTGTGCATCAATGCAGCAACTGTAGTCGAGTCTATGCCGCCGCTGACTGCAGCAAGCACCTTTTCATTGCCTACCTGTTTTCTGATATCAGCTATGGTCATATCGATAAAACTTTTCATGTCCCACTCTGCCTTTGCGCCGCTTATCCTCTGGGCAAAATTCTTGAGGATCTGCGTGCCGTTTTCGGTATGTACAACTTCGGGGTGGAACTGTATCCCGTAGAGTCTTTTCTCCTTGTTTCCGATGGCAGCTGACGCAGAGTTGTCCGTGTGGGCCAGAACACTGAACCCGCGGGGGATTTTCTCTGCCGCATCGCCATGGCTCATCCAGCACTTTATCTTTTGGCTTGCAAGGTTGCTGAACAGGTCCGACTTGTCGTCAATGGCAAGTTCTGCCCTGCCGTATTCTCTGCTGTTTGCTCGCTTGACCTGCCCGCCAAAACTGCTCACCATCACTTGGTGGCCATAGCATATGCCCAGGATAGGCTTGCCCATTTCAAATATTGAGCTATCCGGCTTGGGGGCATTCTTGTCATATACGCTTGCCGGGCCCCCTGAAAAGATAATGCCTTTTGGGTTTAGCTCCTGTATCACCTTGGCTGGAGTATTATAGGGTAACAGCTCGCAGTACACGTTTGCCTCACGTATGCGCCTGCATATCAGGTGGCTGTACTGAGAGCCAAAATCTAGAACTATTATTTTATCCATCTAGTTGCTTGCCTGCCTACTGTTTTTCCTTTATTTCATTCCCTTTTCATTCTTTCGTTCCTCTATTGTCTCCTTCTATCCTGTCACCAAGCTGTGAAAAAGTATCTATCAGTCGTTATTTGTTCGGTTAGGTAGCCTGAGCAGCTATCGCATGCTCAATTTCTCGAGCCAGCAATTTCATGCTTACCGGCTTTTTTAATATTCTAGATATTATGTCGCTCCTCTGCAAATCCTCGATCTCGGATATGCTGACAAGCACTACCTGCGTTCCATTCATGTCTCTGATCTTGTTCACAACATCAGTTCCGAGCATATCGCCTAGTCTGTATTCGAGTACAAGAACATCGACGCTCTGCCCTGTACTCCTTAACTTGGTATACTTGTCGATGCACTCATTGCCAGAAAAGGCAGAGATAATGTTGTATTTTATCTGCAGAGTTTTTGCGTAAAGCTTTAGCAGATCAGGATCGCTATCGCAGAGCATAACTGTCTTCTTGTCGGGGTGCTTTGGCAGGGTAGGCTGGAGAGCTAATGATGATTCTGCGCCCGGTTTACTGTATTGATGCTGGTATTGGCGTTGGTGTTGATTGTCAGCACTGGCAAGATAGTCTATTGCAAATATTTGGCGCAGTAGCCGTGCAAGGTTTGTAGGAGAAATTGGCTTTTGGATAAATGCATCTATCTTTAAAGATGGCATCAAAGCATCAAATTCTCGTTTGCTTACTTCAAACGCTGTGATAAACGCGATTTTGATATCTGAATTTTTGTTTCTTACTCCCCTTGCAAAATCAAATCCGTTCAGGTTTGGCATTTTAATATCAAGCAGAACAAGGTCATAGTGGATTGGACCTGACATGAAGTGCTTGTACGCGGCAACAGAGTCGGAAAATGCATTCACATCGATGCCATGCCTTTCCAGTCCAGATTTTACTGCCTGTACAATGTCCTTGTCATCGTCGACTACCAGTATGCGCAGCTTCCGGCTATGGCTTGCATCAAGCGCAGCATTGCCCATGCTAGATCAGAACAACCAACCAAACAATGTCATTGCCCATTGTAATGTCTCAACTGCGATATTTAAGCTTGACAGGATAATGTAGTATTGCTTCATTGACCACCGGCTGGCTGCAACGCATCATTTAGGTGAATTTGGCCTACTTGGAGTGGATTAAAACTTGCCGGCTGCTGGTTTCACTTAACTTCACCGTCATCTATCTCTGCAATGCTTTGACTATCTGGCCTGATACCGCTACTGGTGGCTGCTTCAGAAGCAAGCGGAAGAGCAAATGAAAATATTGCACCACTTCTATCTTTGTTGTTCTCGGCCCATATTCTGCCCCCGTGTGCCTCTATGATTGCCTTTGATATGTACAATCCTAGCCCTGTTCCACCTGTTTCAGGCTTTGTTGTGAACTTTGTGAATAGCTTTGGCATCACCGTAGGATCAATTCCTTTACCTGTATCTATTACCTGAACCAGTGCTGTATTGTCATTAAGAGCCCTTGCGGCGTCTATGTGTCCTTGCCTGTCAGTTACAACTTTAATTGTGCCACTGCTGGTGAACTTGATTGCATTATTCAGAAGATTAGATAACACCTCCATGAGCTTTGACCTGTCAGCTTGTACCATGATGCCGGTTGCTAATGGCTCAAAATCTACAATCACATCGCTGCCTTTTGGCAGGCTTTTCTCGGCATCCATTACAGCATCTGCCACCAAGTCATTTAGGTCAACAGACTCTTTTTTCAGCTCAAGCGAATTGCTATCTATTCTGGCCACATGCAAAATATCAGACGACAGATTCAGCAGTTTCTTTGCGTTTCGAATTAACATGTCAAGCTCCGGCTTGGACAGCCTGATGTCCTGACCACTATCGTTTTTAGCTGCATTTTCAAGCGAGTCAGCGACCCCTAGGATAGGCATAATCGGAGTTCGAAGCTCGTGTGCTGCAATGTTGATAAACTCACGCTGGTTCTCGTCATGAGCTTTCAGCTGCTCATTAGCCGCTTCCAGCCGCTTGTTGGATACAGCAAGCTCCTCATTGAGCTTCTCAAGAGACTTTGTCATCTTTTCTAGCATATCGGTTTTCTCTAAAAGAATTTCGTTCGCCTTATTGAGCTCCTTTGTCCGAGTCTCAAGGGACTCATTTGACGACTGGAGTTCTTTGGTTCTGGCACCTACCAGCAGTTTCAGGCGCTTGTTCCAAGTAAGCACGACAATTGATGCTGCAAGAGCAGAGGCTCCGATGGTTGTAATGAAAATGGCATTCAGTTCTGCTTGGTGCTGTATCGCAGAAGCTACATCAAGAGCAAAGAAATATTGAGCTGATGTATATGCGGTCATAACCCTTACATTATTAACCATCACAGGCGCATATGCAAGAGCAGCAGCCTTTCCATACAGCTCAAAGTCTGCAACGCCTGTGTTATTCTGGACAAGCCCTTCTCTCATAAATCTCAAAAAATTAGAAGTCTGTGTTTCATTTGTAATAACTTTGGGAAGCCTTGCAGACAAGAATTGAGGATCATAGATATTGTGTCCTAGGTTTGCGCTGATGGTTGATGCTATGATATCCCCTTGATTGTCGATCAGGGATGCATTCGTATCAGAAAGTCCTAAATTTATAAAATTCGAAGTGAATGAATTGATTTTCTCAAAAGGAACAACTGTGTATACTGCACCCTGAAAGCTTGTGTTTTCTTGTTCTAACACTGGGTAAGCGATAACATAGCTATCCGGTAACGATCCAGCTTCTGCATTGTCCTCTGATTTTCCGGACTGTACTGCGATATATGGTTGTTTATTATCTCTCAGGTAGGTGAACCACTTGGTGAGGCTAAAATCCTGTCCGATAATTCCTTGACTGGTTTTACCAGAGTTCCCGGATCCAGCTGTCCAGACTATCCTGCCATTCCTGTCTATCATGTTATAGCTATCTGTAATATTGCCAGTCGTCTGCTGGCCTGATCTCAGCAAAGGGTCTGCGGATGAAAAATCTCCAGAACGAAGAGCTGCATGAACCGAAGGTCCATCAGAAATTATCTGGAGGTTATGGAAAATATCTGTGAATTTTGCGCTCATCCTGTCCGACAGTATAATCGCTTTATCATTTGTTGAGGCCCTGACCTTGTCTGTAGCGGAACTTTTGATACTATCAATTATTCCTGCAGAGTACGATGCAGAAATTACCCCGAGGACAATTGTAGTTGTTGCTATAATCGCAAGAATCACTATTGTGTTTCTCAGAAAGATACTCGCCACATTTTGTCTGGATAGGCCGCATTAGGTAGTTAAATTATTAGGTCATTTGTTCTAGAACATTTATCATGGGTTATACGAGCCATGCTCTCGCCCCATTGTCAATGTTTTGCATCATCAGCGGGTCATTGTATTTACAGTTCTTTTCATCATGGTGCTTGTCACGGCTTTTGCAATTCCGAGCCCAAGGATCGGCGCATAAAAGATAACTCCTAGAATGGGCCCGGGAATTAGAATCACTCTAACAGCTGCCAGTGCTTCTATAGGCGGTGTCAGCATAATGATGCCCGATGCAGTTAGCAATCCTGCCACAACCATTGACCTTATCTTTATTGCCATAGCAAATGCCGCAACAGACAGTCCGATCGCTGCAAATGCAGAGTTTCTTTCAGAGGCTATATCCAGACTTTTGCTAAAAAAGCCGACTGTATAGACAAGAGCGAATGCAAGTGTAGCTGCTGCCAATATCTGTGCAAGCATGTATCTTCTTCTTTGGTTTGCCATATTTGCATAAAGCCAGAATTTCTGTTATAACATTTGTTCACATCTATTACGTAACCGAGTTACCTAGAGGATCCGGCTCGATCAGAATACCTTCATAATCAAGCAAGGGAACTCATATTGGCAGAGCAGTGGAATCTATCTTTGTTTTATTATTTGTTGGCTCCTGGTTCTCCGGACTTGTTGTTCTCTGATTCAAAATCAAATTTCTCATCGATTTTTTCTTGCAATTCCTTGTACGCTTTGTATTTCTTTGTCCATTTTGACAGTACAAGCCACTGCCTTACCCCTATGACTATAAACGCAAGCACTACAAGGGACGGGATGATAATCCTTGCCGGACTGAACAAGTAAGGAGGACCAGTAAGGATATTTGTAATGTGAAAAGATAATGGAATTGATACCACAATGGCTATCAGCATAATGACCACCAGCCTCTTGGTCCTGTCTACGTTCTGAACTATGCCGTCGACTATGTGAAAGATGTTCTCACTTGCTTGGTCGTCATTTTTGTTTGAATCTTTCACGAATGCATTCTCCTGCCTTTTCTTAAAAATACATTAGGCACCAAGTTACTTGTTGTCGTCATGTCATTGACTGCCCCTTTCCCTTCTCTTCTTCTCCCGTCTCGCTTCTCGGAAATAATAGCTCGTATGGCTCAAGGATTGCCTTTACCAGCTCCCTTCCCTTCTCTGATACTTTGTATTTGATAATTTTCTTGCCGCCCCATGGCTCTTCTGTCCGGATTATGAGGCCTTTTTTCACCATTTCATCAATAATCCCTTTGTGCTTGACATTGTTGAGGCCACAGTAGCTCATAAGCTGGCTCTGGTTTAATTCCCCGTAATCTGAAAGCTTGAGTATTATGTCCTTTCTAATGTAAATCCTCTCCCGATGCTCATGGACCAAATTAAATCAAATCAAATCAATTGCCGTTTTAACCACTATCAAGTGAATGAATTGTTGTAATTATTGTTAGTGTTGTCTGGACTCTGGTACAGCGTAACAGAGCAGGAGCAAATTTGACATGATAATAATAGTTTTTTATCATATTCTGGAAGTCATTCAGGTATGCTTTCAATGAGAAAAGACAGCAGTAACAGATAAAGCTTAAGGTAACTCGGTTACGTAATAGATGTGAACAATACTTTATTCAATCTTCATCTACTTTTTAGCTATGAATTCAAAGGCAAAGAAAATCGTTATAGTCGCTGCGATAGCGGCTGTAGCATCTGCCGCTCTGGCTATCGGACTGGCTTTTGCTCTAGCACCTGCACCGGCGTTTGCAGCTGGACATCCTTGGATGTTTGGTCCGCATAGGGGATTTGGCCCATGGAACCATGCGGGGCCGATGATGTGGCAGCAAGGATGGAACGGCAATAGTTTTGGATATATGACATCTGGAAATGAAAGCAAGGCTAACTGGACAGGTACTGTTTCGATCAGCTCGCTGAAAGCTGGGATCATTGATACAATAAAAAGCAATGTAAAAGTCGATTTGGCTGATGCCGCAAGTGCGGCTGAAAAAGCGCTGGGTAGTGGTGGAAGAGTAGGTGCTATCACATTGGCACCAGTCAATGGTTATCTGGTTTATCAGGCATACGGGATAGACAGCTCAAACAACATCCATAGATTGATAATCGATGTAGGCAATGGAAATCTGCTTGAGAACAACCAGATCAATATGGCCACAGGATACGGACTCTGGCATGGCAGTGGAATGTTTGGTGGCAGCTGGGGCATCTGGAAGTAAAATGAGTAGAGTCGCACAGAGTAGATGTGGACTGAAATGACAAGAATCAATCATAATCTTAGGAAGGATGCACTATTACGGGCTGGATTGTAAAAAATGCAAAACAGAATCGCCAGTTCAGCAGGCCAGATATCAAAATTAGCATACACCGGTCTGGCTATGCATCTTGTGGGATTTGCACTTGGATACGCCGGCGAAGGACTGGTTTTGCAAGGAATTGCTGGAATAAACACGGGCATAGCGTCGCTTGCTCCGGTCGGTGATTTACTATATGCCTTGGGCCTTGTTATGGTTGTGCTAGCAGCTGGAAGGGCACTTGTACCACTCAAGTATATCCTGATAGCAGGAGTGGTTATTGGAGTTGGGTTCTTTTACAAATCCGCGCCACACGAGATCCACATGGCCTCTGGCATCGGATTTGGTCTTGCCCATCCACAGCACATTGGGATTGGAGCAATAATGATCACTATCTCGACAATAGCAATTGTGGTATTGACTCTGAGGCAGAGGAGCATAATGAACAAAACTCTGTGATTCCAGCGCTTTCGAGTGAAAGCAAAGCAAGTAGCTTTACCAACCATCTTTCAAGGGTAAAGCAAGGGTTTTCTTTGATTCCAGTTTAGTTGCATTTGTCCGCTTTATCCTGCTATTCATACTGGTCTTGATTCTAACACTGCCTAACCACTATGATCAGTGAGTGCTTGCCAGCCTAGCTTGTATTTATCACTATCTTGCGCAACAAGTCTTTGATTTCAGAAAAAGAATCTTGCAACTCGAGTATACTTTTTCTGTTGGCTTCCAATATGCGATTGTTTACCTTCATAAGTTCAATCATCTCATCTTGGTGTGCTAATCGCCTTTGACTGGCCATTTGCCTCATATCTATATGTTCTATCTAATATGAATTGCTATTTAGATGATTTAGAATATCGGGAATCTACATAATGATCGGTGCAAGATGCTAATATAGATGGTTTAGAACACCAGCGCTAATGGATACGACGAACCGATCGAATAGAATTTACCACAAATAACTGACATCCTGTCATGCAGCTTCATCAAGTCACGAGTTTTGGCTCTAACTTGACTTACTTTGGCGCTTTTTGCCTCAGATCAACTGAGTCCATGCCTAGCTTTTTTACCCATTCTTTACCCCTCGACGTAATTCTGGCCTTTGCAATGATCGTTTCTTGGCTCATCCAGTAGTTATGGACAGCAAAACTAATCCACATATTGACAAGCTGCTGGTCCCCGCCAAATCTTTTCACTATCGAGTTCATTTCTATTCCCTGCTCGATGCATCGCAGAATGTATGCAGCTTGTCTGAGCCCATGAAGCGACATTGGATTCGGTCTACCCTCAAGCTCGTCTATTCTCTGGTCTGCCGGCACTGATTGATGCCAGAGTGTTTCAAATAGCTCCTTCTGTCTGGATATCAACTCTTTTGACTCTGAAACAAACTGCCGCAGTTCGACCTTACCGTCAATTATAGAGGGCGACATCATTATGCCATTTTCGCTGATAACAAGAGTTGTATTCACCGGGCTTGCATGCCTAAGCTCGCTTACTATACTAGCAAGCTTTCTTGCTCCTGTCAAATTTGATTTTGTTATGTCGCCGATGAATCTTATTCGAGCTCCGCGCTCCAATGCCATCATAGTGTATTGAAGATAGGGCTTTACATTGATTGTATTTGATAAGCCAATATCGTTGGTGCAAACGTCAATCCATTTGCCTGCTTTGAGCGTCCAGTTCTTCATATATTTTTGGACGTTTGCTCGACCAGAGATCATTCTGTATTCATGCTTTGAAGAGATACTTTGCTTGTTTATTGTAGAGTCATTGTTTGCGAATCGACCCATGCTGCAAGCTCCAGATTTAGACATGATAACCAGTTAATAAGACCGCTGGTTGCCATCCGATAACATGCATGAACGGCCATGCCGAATAAAGCAAGGCAATAGTTGCATGATTATCAGCAACTCGACACCACGCTGAATTCGTAGTCCCAATCAATCATTGCTTTGGGGAGCTGTGTAATTATCATAAAACTAGAAATATATATCACATAGTATCTTGTTTCGATCATGTTTGAAGAGATATTGTATGGACTGGGAATAATACTTGCCGGCTCATGCCTTGTATGGTTTGCATTGAAAAAATACCACCCATCAATTGATGAAAAGATCTCCCAAATAGAAGCCGAATCGGCAAGAAGAGAGCAAGACATTACTACCAGAAGAACTAGATAGACCGGCCAGCTCCCTGGGATCTGGACTAACTAACGGCCAGTTGAATCGAATCGGTTGCCAAGTCAAAGACGCATTGCTTTTCACTTGCCTACCTTTTCAAGCATCCTTGTAAAGACCCACGCAGAAGTATTGAATATCTCGTTTAGCCTCTCCTTTTCGCGGTAGTTGTTTATCGTTATTTTCTTGATGGCGCCACCATTGTCCTCTTGTACTTCATAGCTGAGGATCTCGGACTGTTTGAGTGCTCCCTGCCCTGCCCTTTCAGCGTCCTTTGTTTTCATTCCTTCGAGAATCCTGTTTATGAAAAACGACTTGAAGGGTGGAGTATTGGCATTCAGGTCAACTCCGGGTGAAGGAATTATTGTAACAGAATCAGGCGAGACCTGCGCTTCCGCAAGCAAAAAGTTATCTTTGGCGCGCCTGATGGGCCTTGTTTCTATGCCTTCACTCTCTGCGCGTTCTTCCTCTCTTTTCTGGCTCTCCACAGCTCCTCTTTTTGCAGCTGAAACCTGTGCAGCTGACTGGGATTGTGATTGGGACTGCGACATTCCACTGGCAGAGGCAGCCAGCGCCTTCTGTGGCGGTATAGATAGAGCTGCAGCCGCTCTAAAGCTTCCCTGCTTTAGCAGGCTATCAACCAGAGATAGTGTAACACGCAATTTTTCAATCTCGTCTTGCTTGTCAGATATTTGTTTTATCAGCCACTCGCGCACTTCGGCGGCGTGCCTGATATCATCTTCAGAATAGCTCATTAACAGGAGACGTTATCATAAAAGATATAATAGCTTTTCAGATTGAACTGAGCCGAAAAATTGGCGAAAGCATTACCACCGTATTCTACAACAATCTATTCGATTCAAGCTGTTGTTTGCCTAGCTCTGCGACTTCAAATAGTCTGCAATCCTCGGGTCAGAACAGGCGGCAAGTGAATTATCAGCAAGGCACCACCTGTACATTTCAGTCAGGTCGCTTTTACATATGGATATTGCATTGGCATCTGTCTGGCCGGCGCAATTGTTGAGAATTGCCGTTACCAGAATATACTGTTGCTGGTTGGTCGGCTCACTTTGCGATGATCTGGCCTGAACAGTCGCATTGAGGGCCGCTTGCAGCTGAGCCCCCTGCGTCCGCAATTTGGCTACCTCACCATTGATATGAGCAATTTCTATGGATGCTGTAGTAGCAATTGCAATAGCGAATATCGCGGCAATTATTACGATACCACGTTCAAATTTGAGTTTCAATTTCATTCAGGTTCACCTCTACCCGTTATCAATAGGGCAGACAGCAAGGATATTGCTTGCGGAAACAAATCACTGTCTGCATTTCCGACCTGGAAATAATCTAGGCAAAACCGGTTAATCAGCCTATTGCCAGATATTCCCTTGCGTCGTATATTGAAGATATTTCTTTTGATACCTTGTCGCAAAATATTCCCAAAAGCTCAAAGTCTGCTGGAGAGAGCTTTTTCTTGCTGAATATGGCCATTACGCCGACGACATCTCTGCCGTGAGTTAGTGGGTAACCGGCAAAAGATCTTAGCTTCTCCTTTCTTGCCCAGTCAGGATACTTGATCCGGGGGTCATGCACAACATCATTTGTTATCACCGGTTTGCCTGTGCTTGCTATGGTGCCTATCTTGAAAGAACCCACTTTTACTTTTGCAAACTCGCCTTGCGTATTTTTGTATTTGCCGGCGCTAAATTTCAGAACGAGAGTTCTTTTTGACTTGTCCAGAAGCCATATCCTCGCAAACTCGGCATCCAAGAACTTGACCAGACTTTCCACAATAAGCTGAAGCTTGTCGCGCAGGCTCTCCTGCTTTCCGACAAACTTGAGAATCTCGTAAACTCTGGCCCTGTTTTCTGACAGCTGCGCATTGTCTGCAATAGCATATGGGGACACCTTCCAAGTTGTCGATTCATACGAGCGGTAATCCGCTATAAGGTCTGCAAACCTGTTTAGGAAATTATTGCTCTCAAGCTCGTACTGCTCGGCAGAGTCGAAAACAAAATGGCCTATCCAGTCAAAGTCTCCTGTCATGCGCGCAGAATACAGGCAAAACGAAGCCTGCTGAGAGTAGGTCGCAAGGTCCTGGACAAGGCCTGCTGTCCTGCTGGAGAATCTGAACTTGATAAGTACAGTCCTGCTGACTTTGTCTGATACCATCTCTGGATTCAGAAGGACCGAATAGCCCAGTATCACGCCTCTCTTTTCTAGCCTGCTTAGCCTCTGCCTGACTGCCCTGTCAGTTATCAGGTATCCCAAGCTGTGCAGCGTGGTTGCTATTTCGTATGCTGAAGTGCGTGCATTTTTTCCTAGTTGTGCAAGTATGACACTGTCTATTTCGTCTATTTTCAATTCAATTGTAATACAGAGCAGCTGGAATGCTTTATCATTTTCCGAAACGGAAATTGCACTACAACCTTTTCCCAAAGGTATCTTTAACTTAACTTAGCTTAGCTTAAACCAGTGAATAATTGTCTGGTTTTGAACGGTTCAGATAGTCGTGGATGACTATCTATGGGTTGTGCAAACAACAGACGCTTGTAATATGCGATAGAATACATGATTTAGTGATACCGAAATAAAGTTTAAAGAGGCTTGGTCTTATAGATTTTTGTTGATTATAAATTATTTTATATACTTCTTATCTTCTATAATAGAATATGTAAGCCTTTTTCATTATTGGCATAGATTTTTTGTAAATCCTTATATCGATGAGCTGTGAGTATAGAATATGACAGTCGAATCAAACGATCGCCCCACCCCCAGTCCAGACAGTGGGAGCAGTAATAACAGCCAGCCTAAACCACAACCAGAGCTAGTGCTGGCAAAATGGAGCACAAGGTTCTGGGCATGGCTCATAGATTTCATAATCGTAACCGTGGCGTTCCAAATTATATTTGCAATTAGTTATCCGCCATTGGCCTTTACTCAGGGATTCAATCCGCCAATGGGGCTGCAAGGGTTCAATGGAAGCGCCCAAGCGTGGGTTGGTGGAGCAAAATATGCTATCCAAAGTGCAATGTTCTTTGCTTACTGGATATACTTTGAAAGCACTACGGGACAATCAATAGGCAAGAGGCTTCTGAAAATAAAGACTACAGATATGTCAGGAAATATAGCTGGAACCAGAAGCATAATAATACAGAGCTTTGGCAAGGCATTTCTGCTTCCTATAGATGTATTCTTTGGATGGATCTTCACAAATGACAAGAGGCAGAGATTGCTAAGTAGAGCTGCAAATACTATAGTCATAAAACCGAAGAATTCTGGCATTGAAGAAAAGTTCGTTTATAGAAAAGAATGAGTAAATGAGCGAGCTAACAAGCAGACGAACGAAATATGCAATTAACTAATTGAACCAGACCAAGATAATTAAGGCAGGCCTACGGTAAATAGCTCTTTTAGTCTCTCAATATGCCCGGGGTGTATCTGAGCTATCGGCACTTTTTCTCGCACCAGATTGTAGGCATCATAAAAATCCATCTTGTAATGCTTTACCAAAACTCCCAAAGCTATGGCATTGCTTCTGCTTGCCCCTATTCTGCAGCAGACAACAATCTTTTCGTATTTGTTCAGGCACGAGACAGCATAATCTATTTTTCTTTTATAGGCTTCTAATGGCTGGCTGCTGTCCAGCATATCTCTAACATCGACTATCCAGAAATCTGTGCCATCTAGATATCCATCTTCTAAAAGGGTATGGGCTTGCATTGAGCCGCCCAATCCATGGGTCGCAAGGTTGTCAGTAATTTTGAACATGGGTGCAGTAAAATGAGTTGGGGAGCCAGCTCACTTCTAAACGTAATTGTACGGCAGTCGCAATTGAAGGCACCAGGCAGCATCGAAAGACTTGCTGGAATATCCAGTAATTGCTGGCTTACCCTGTCTGATGCAACTTACCTACTTAGTCAGGCATTGCTACCAGACTTAAATAATATGATACCTATAGGAATGGCATGGCAAAAAGCTCAACAATTGATAAAATCAATCAATCTCACTCAGCGTCACGTTCAGTTCTAAAGGTTGTCAACAGTTCAAAAACTGTAGAAGGTGGTGGCTTTATAGTTCACAGGGCGTTTCCTACGCATTTTCTTTCCGATATTGATCCCTTCCTCTTGCTAGACGAGATGGGCCCTGCAGACTACAAGCCCGGTGAAGCCGTGGGCGCTCCGGACCATCCGCACCGGGGATTTGAAACAGTGACATATATGCTTGAGGGCAAGTTTCGGCACAAGGATTCACATGGTCACTCTGGCAAGCTGGGCCCGGGTGACATCCAGTGGATGACTGCTGCCTCCGGTGTAATACACTCTGAAATGCCAGACGACGAAATTATACAAAATGGAGGCAAGATACATGGATTTCAGCTCTGGGTCAATCTGCCAAAGCGTGACAAGATGGTCAGACCACGCTATCAAGAAATACCTGGGTCAAAAATTCCAGTGGGAAAAAGCGCTGACGGCAAAGTAATTGCACGGGTGATAGCCGGACAGGCGCTGGGGTCCAGCGCAGTAATAGAAACAAAGACGCCGATAATGTATGTGCATTTTACGTTACAGCCCAAAAGTGAAATCAACCAGCCAGTGCCGGCCAACTATAATGCATTTGCCTATGTAGTAAATGGAGAAGGCGTTTTTGGCTCCAATAGCAAGGTCGTAACCCGGGGACAGGTGGTAGTCTTTTCCTCTGAAGGCAACTTGATATCAATAAAGAACCAATCTCACTCTATTCTTGATCTTCTCCTCATAGCCGGAGTCCCTCTTAACGAGCCGGTAGTAAGATACGGACCCTTTGTGATGAATGAACCACACGAAATACAGCAAGCTATAGAAGATTACAGGAGCGGCAGGATGGGTCAGATTGATTTCTAGTGACAGGATTCACTTGTATACGGAATCGGCTATTTCAAAATAAAACAAAATAATCTATTGAAAGGCAAAGGATTCCGAATCTCAAATTTATAAGCCATCTACGAAATAAGGCACAGACAAGCAAGTCAAATTCTCTCCTGTCCTTTCACATTTTCCTTTCCCACCTTGAGGCAAGATAATAGATTATCTTAAATTACGCCAAAATAGCAATGGTCGGTAGTAGTCAATCTGCTTGTCTTCTAGCAAAACTATTGTAATATCTGCAGGTGCAGTTGCTGTAGCGGTGATTGCTACCATCATCGTTTTTACTCTATCATATGCAAATACGCCTTCCCAGCAACAAGATCAAATCATTACTGCTGCAAAGCAAAGAGGGGTAAAATTTCTGGCGAACAATCTTGAAACAAGAATCAATAATCTAATCAGCGTCATGAATCTTACAAGCATGCAGCAAGAGGTCAGAAGTACTGCATTTCAATCATCAATCAGTACAGCCCAAATGGGCATACCTCAAAATGCTGATACAGCAAAAAGACAGGTTGCCAAGAATATTCTTGCACAGTATCATGATATTGCAAGCATTTTCTTCCTTACGCCAAAGGGTGACCTGTATATGGGCGAGCCTTACCAGCAACAGGCCCAGCTGCCAAAGTTAAACTATGCAGACAGGGACTGGTACAAGGGAGTAGCCAGTACCAATGCTCCGTATGTCAGCTCGGTATTTACTTCTGCAGCAATTCATCAGCCAGCTATAGCTGTTGCTGTTCCAGTTTATGCACCAGACCGCCCTGCGGGTTCTCCGTCAGATATATCAGGATACTGGGTTGCAATAGTTAGCCTTGCCGACCTCCGGGATTCTTTAGCCAGCCTTAACCAGGGAAAAAGCCAGATAATCATTGTCGATCACAATGGAACAGGAATAGAAATAGAAACAGGAGATACTGCGTCCAGCAGTAGTCCGCAAAACTTCTCAACTCTTGAAAGCGTCAAAGCTGCGTTTGCAGGCAAATCAGGATGGCAGACTGAAACAGTAAACGGAACCAACATGAACATATACTATGCTCCGGCGAGCGTTCGGCCGCATACATGGGCAGTTTTGTCAGCAGAGGCAGCATAAAAAGAAAAAAGTTAGATGCAGCAATTCAGCGAGGGCCGGTGCCTATACTTCCGTAAAACCCTACTGTTGTTTTCTGTTTGCCCATCCCACTACTTGGCAGGCACTTCAAAACCTGCCAATTCAGAATGTGAGATGTTTAGGTGTACCTCTGCCCCATCAAAGAAATCTAGCTTGTCCTTTGGTACAATGTATTCATGCTCTTTTACAGCACCTGCAGAGATTATGATATTATCTCCTGTTTCAGCAATTACATTTCCCGCACTTACATTGTCATTTGTTCTTACACCCTTCTTTGATTTTGCTATTTCATTCCAATCTATGGAAGAATCTATTTCCGTCATGCCAGTCTCCGGTCAAAATGCCATATCAAGGTTGGATAACAGAGTTACTAGACATAAAAGAAAAAAAAGAATTTTTAATCAATGCAATTTGCTCGTAAAGAAATACGGTACAAAATACCGAGATATCCCATGCAATTAATTCACAGGTTTAGCCATGAATACTGCAACACCTGCCAGACCTTGGCAATTCTAACTGATACGCACTGAAAAGCGTAGATGAATTTACGATCACCATTTGGTGACAAGTAACTGAAATTAATCCTCGCCTGCCCAAATTTGCAGATTGCAATAATCTGACCAGAACTGGCGGCAGAATCACAATTAGTCAAGATTGAGATCATTCAATTCCCCATAGATGATATCCACAGTGAAAGTATAACTATCTTTATAAGGCCAGAATCAAAGCTAAAATGAAAAAAGAAATGAATCCGGTTGTCCATTTTGAAATGCCAGCTGAAAACAAGAAACGCATGATCGACTTTTACACTCGTACATTTGGGTGGCGCACCCAGCAGATGGGACCTGAGATGGGTGAATATGTTATTGCCACAACAACTGAATCAGATGCAAATGGCCGCCCAAAAATGTCAGGAGCTATAAACGGAGGATTTTTCCAAAAAACAAAAGATATGCCGGCGCAATATCCTTCTTTTGTAATTGCTGTAGATAACATCAAGGAGCATATGAAAAAGGTAGAGCAAGCAGGCGGCAAAGTGCTAGGCGAACCGATGGAAATACCGGGAGTTGGATTGTATGTGCCGTTTCTTGACACGGAAGGAAATAGACTGAGCATGCTCCAGCCAAAATGAGGATAGGATGCTGAATCTGTTGCAGCAAAAATAGAATAGACCCCAATTAGAGCTGTGGCTCTACTGCTATCTGTCTACTCTGGCCTTTTACAATGAATCCGGGGCAAAGCCCTTATGCCTTTAGGATAGGGATGAATTGCCCCTTAACCAAAGGTCAATTTGAACAGATGATAAGCGATCTCAATGTCAAGACATAAGGTACTTGTCCTCTATGTATTTTATGAAGTAGTCAGGGTTGTAGCCTTCATTGAAGATGTTCTGAAGGAGTGTTTTGGGTGCATAGACAGATCCATATTGATGGATTTTTAGTCTCAACCATTCCCTGATAGGCTTGAAATCTCCTTTCCTGATATTTTCCTGATAATCTGTCAGGTCCTGGCGCATCTTTGAAGCAATCATAGCCGAAACCAGATTCCCCAAAGTGTAGGTAGGGAAATAGCCAAAAAGGCCACTGCTCCAGTGTGTATCCTGAAGAGCGCCCTGCGAGTCTCTGGCCGGCCTTACCCCCAAAAGTTGCTCCATCCTGTCGTTCCAGAATTCAGGAATTTCAGAGACAGCCAGCTTGTCTTCAATTATCTTCTTCTCTATCTCGTACCTTATTGCTATATGCAGATTGTATGTAACTTCATCAGCATCGACCCGTATGTAGTCAGGCTTGACAGTATTGAAGTACAGATACAGCTCGTCATCTGAGGCTTGATCTGCAAAACTTACATGCTTTCTAATCAGGGGCGATACCAATTGAACAAAAGGCCTGCTTCTGCCCACAATGTTTTCCCAGAACCTCGATTGTGACTCGTGGATAGCTAGCGAAGACCCGCCTTCGACAGGAGTGGCAGACAGTGACTGATCGCACTGCAGGTCATACAGGGCATGGCCGCCTTCGTGGATAGTGCTGGATATTGACCTTTTGAAATCAGTTCCCTCGTACCTAGTAGTTATCCTGACATCATTGAGACTCATAGACTGGGTAAAGGGGTGGGTCGATATGTCCATCCTAAAGCGTTCCATATCAAATTGCATCAGAGTCAGGATTTCGCGGTTGAGTGCATCGACTTGTTGAATGTCATACTCTTGTCTTCCAAGGCTGCTCTCGTTGCAAAACGGGCTGCCCGAATCTACCAGCTTTTTCAATATTCTCTGGATGCGAGGGGTCAAGACATCAAATACCCTATCCAGATCGGCTACTGTAAGATCCTCTTCGAATGTATCCAAAAGCGCGTCATACGGGTGTTTCTCATAACCTATCTTGTCTGCAATCTGCTTCTTTATCTCTACCATCTTTTCTAGATGGGGCTCATATAGCTTGAAATCAGATTTTGCTCTTGCCTGCCTCCATACCATGTTGCCCTCTATTCTCTCCAAAGATTCTGCCTCAGTCAACTCTTTTGGTATCTTTGTCTCCTTGGTTATCTTTCTGTCAAGCATCCGTATGACACCCCTTTCAAGGTTGTCAAGCCCCTCTTGCTTCTTGGCCGACTCGACAAGGTCGACAAAATCTTTGCTTAGCAGGCGTTCCTTGTACAGCAGGTGAAGCTGGGAGTCGGCTACCCCTCTTTCTTCAGTGCCCTTCCGCGGCATATATGTCTCAAAATCCCACTCCATCAGAGCTGTGGCATGCTTTATGGACCATATTGGTTTGTAAGCATCAAGGATCTGGTTTATGACAGGGTTCTTGGATTTCATATCAAGCATCACTTGTACACACACTCTTCCTTCAGAAATATCATAAAAATCATGCTAGGCCGTCGAGTAAATATTTGTTGAACCTGACAGAATTAACCTGCCTGTTTACTTGTACATTCCCATTGCCGTATGAGACGACACATTTTCCCCTATGCCTTCCAGATGTATAGACCCTGACTCTGCACCTTTGGGTCCTGAATATCTCCGGGTAAAGTAGCGAGAATAACGCAAATACATCATGCAGGTTGAAGAAGGAATAATTGCGCAAAGGGTATTGAAGAATTTTGCAAGCAATATCCGCTATTTTGCTTCTGATAGAGCATATCATGCCAAGCTCGTCATTTCGTATTGCACAGGCCGAAGTACTGGTGATGTCAAGGCCGGATGCTATAATGCTCAAGCCTTTCCTCTCTGCATTATCGATTACAATCTTGGCCGCCTCTGGATCGCAAAAAAAGTTAAACTCGGCGTGTTTAGTCACATTCCCTTTGGTAAGGCCGTTATCGTATATGCCACCCATAATGTATAGCTGGTTGAGCTTTTTGGCAGCAGAGGGCTCTCTTTGTAAAAGCATCGCTATATTGGTCAGGGGGCCTGTCGCTACAATTGATATTTCTTTTTTCTTGTGCGATGACAATAGCTCCACAAGTTTGTCCACAGCAGAGGTCTTTTCTTCCTTGGCCCGGAGCCGCGGACTTGGATCCACATTCCCAAGACCGTTTCTGCCATGAATATCTTCAGAATAAACAGGATGCCTTCTTTTATTCAGCGGTCTGCCTGCACCCCTGTACACTGGAGCCTGGCCACATCTGCCACCTGCTGCCTCTATAATCTTTAGCGCATTTAATGTAGCCTTGTCAACATTGACGTTTCCGCTTACAGTTGTGACTGCTAATATCTCTAATCTGGAATTATTCAGAGTAAGCAAGAGTGCCATGGCATCGTCAATCCCGGGATCCATGTCAAGCACTACTTTCATCCTTTAACCATCATGTAATTGCACAAATTGCTATTCTAACATTCTTGGTTTTACCCGTGGCATGACAGTAAGGCGGCAAGTGATCGAGGTCATTTAGCAAACCAATACGATACGATGCTGTGTTGCTGAACTGCATGTTAACCACATCTGGTGTAGTTTTATGTACTATATTGCCAGTACCAGCTCAGATGGAAGAATGGCAAGAAACAATAAGAAGATGACTGTCCATCGCAAGGGTTACACACGAAAACCATATACTGCAAAAAGAGGAGGCAAGAAGGTACAAGTAGGAAGAACTTCTGTAAAGCCTTCAACCTTTACTATTCACGACCGTGGCAAGCCCGGAAGGGGACCAAAAGTAGTGCCGCCTCTTCAAAAAGGCGCTCTCGGAGGTCCAGGATTCTTTGACCGTTCCACTGAAGAGCAAGAAAAAATAGTATTTGACCGAGCAAAAGAAGTTGGCGAGAAGAAGGTAGTAGGCGAGCTTCGCGCATTGCAGGTATTTTTCAAAAGAACCGATCCGCAAAAGTCAGAGCGAGCGCTAGAGTTGAGCAAGAAAGTTGCTGGCAGCTTCAAGGGCAAAAAGCAGGCCAGATATCCGGAAGGGTTTAGGAAAAGACCGGCAGCAGAATCGATTGCTTGAAACTGCCTGTAATATGCTGCAGGTCAGTAATTGTGCCTATTGGAAATGCTTCAATTTCATTATTATCACTGATAGAAAGAATACTTTATTTTTGTTTTGAACTGAAAAGTGTTTTAAGAGATGTGGCCCAAAGGATAGCACCTGTATGTGAAAAGAGAGACAAGTTGGTAATGACTAGCGAACCTCTCCCAGTAGTATACAGGTACCCTCGTAGGATAGGCAAGAAGAACTATACCTCGTAAAGGGAATGGGGCTCTTGCTGAACCTACAGGGATTCTCAGATATTTTGGCTTTCGTGTAACAGTCATATATTCATCCAGCTTTTTTTATGTAATTCGAAGCCTTGGGCTACCGCCCGAGTCATTTCTTTCCAGCTATCTCCACAAGATCTAGTCTAGATACCTCTTGTCAAGACAATGGTAAATAGAAACCAGATACCGTCAAACATATAAAGTAAGAAAGTAAGAATATGATTGGCGGGAATATGGCAAAATACGAAGAAGCTGGCGTGACAGTAGTGAGTGGCAAAGGCCAAGTAGTGATACCGCAGTCAATCAGAGAAAAGCTCAAGATTGGACCGAAGACAAAGCTGCTCGTCTACGGATATGGCGACGCTGTCATTATGAAAAAGATAGAGATTTCTGATGTGGCTAGGGATTTACAAAGGCTGTACGAGCGAGTGGACAACAAAGTAGCGAAATACGGGACGCTGTCTGATGAAGAGATTTACGACATAGTGCAGGAAAGCAGGCGCAAGAGAATGCGTTAGCATGAAGATAGTGCTTGATACAAACGTGCTTGTCTCTGCTTTGATAAAGGAAGGCGGGCCCAGGCAACTATTATTCAAGATAGTCAAAAGCAGACATCAATTGATAGCTTCTAAAGAGATATTGGAAGAGCTAGTCATCATAGCTGATGAGCCTAGAATCAGAAGATACGTTTCAGACGAAGATGTAGCTGATTTTCTGCGGGACATTGCAACAGCTTCAAAGATAGTTGAGGTGAAGTCAAGATTTGAAGTAATAAAGGAAGATTCAGATGACGATGCAATAATCAATACAGCATTTGATGGTAAGGCAAGCTATATAGTGTCAGGCGATAGGCATTTGCTTGATTTGAAAAGATTCAGAAGGGCTAGGATAGTATCGGTTGAAGAAATGCTCAGAATAATCTAGTGCATTAGTCAATCCGTAGCTTTACCATATTTCGCTGGCAGTTTGATATATTCCTCAATTACATACGTTGTAACGCTCCATACACACCATGATTTTCTTGCCAATTTCTTTTGCATGATGCTCGGTCAATTCCTTATCTTTCCTTGCAACACGGATAGACATCCAAACAAGCTCCAGTAAATACGTTAAATGACAGTAACCATTTACCATGTATCGACTGTAACCAGACGTTAAAGCTTGTCACGTTACAATGGCATGTTCATGTAACAATGTGTAATGCGAAAAATCGGTGCTGCCAACTATATATTCGATATAAAAGTGCAGGAGGTGGGATTTACACTTGCTTTTACCGGTAAGAAAGTCTCGGTTAATTACCTTGCAACAGCGGTTCTGACCTTTTCCATCCTGGTCAAGCCTTTGTAGAATTCTTCTGCTCCTCTAAAGAATTCCTCGCGTTGATCAGGGGTCATTTTTTCCAGTTCTGAAGATAATTCTTTGCGAATGTCGCGTAGCATTTTGAGGTTATCTTGTTTTCCTCTAGCCAAGGTTTTCTCGCCTTGTAATATATTCAGATCTACCTGCTATTAAATTTAGCAGCCCCAGTTTTGAATTTATGTTGCTTACCGTTGCTGCAACCCTGTCATTGAATTGCCTTGTGTTTCAAGAAGCCAAGTGAGTGCAATGGATAAGTGATGCTGCGGCATAATGAAGCATGTCCAAGCGATGCCTTGCTGTAAGTGCATGTTCATCCAGATATAACTGGGACAGTTGCCAAACTTCTTTCATATCTATGACCTCAAGTTCAATTCCAAATCTATCAAGCGTACTTGTAACTTCAAAACATCGTGCTGCTCCCCTGACTTTGAAGATCCCTCCAAGCTCTACCAGAAGCGGACTGCCAACTTTGCACTCAATGTCACGTTTGGCTAGACTGTTCACAAATGTCAAGGATTGGGTATGGAATACGTCAAGAGAATCCGCAAGTGAAATTATAACAGAAGTGTCAAGGTAAACTTTCAACCATCTTGCTCAATAGAGATGCCTTGTAAGAATCTTATCATGTCTATGACAACATTTACCGGTAAACATGAGCGGGGGTCAAAATTTTGTCAGCAGTACGAGATTGACAAAAATGTGCAGGAGGTGGGATTTACACTTGCTTTTACCGGTAAGCCAAAAGGTGGTTCGAGTTCCTCTGGACCCGGATCCTATGGAAGTACGGACCCATATTTCAAACAGGAACTAATCATAGACATTCTGTCGATGTGCAACATCATAAACTAGCGCATTGCTCGACTGCAACGCAAACAAGATTCTGTAGTCACCCACGCGTATCCTGTAATGATATTTAGCACCCTTTAGCTTCTTTATGTCCAATCTAGCGGAGAACCCTTTTCTAATTCCCTTAGCGCGTCCAAGATCATGGACCGCGTGGTCGGATCCAAGCCCCTTATCTGCTTGGCAGCCTTGTCTTCAAGAAAAACCTTGTACGGCAATATTATTCCTCGATTTCTGATAGAGGGATGAATTTCGCCTTGCCGGACTTTTTCTTCTTCTCAAATTCAGATATCGCTTTTTTTTCGTACCTATCAGGCTTTACCTCGCCGACAAGCCTCTTCTCAACGATATCTTCAAGCTTGTCTATCTTGCCGCGTAGCACTCGTATTTCATCAACGATGTCTTTGAGGTTCTGCCGGGAAGCCATCTGATCAAGATTGGTGTTTGGAATATAAAAACCTCCTCAGACCTACCTAGCGCTGTCAGCCTTTGCCAGTCACTAGGCACTGTCCATGTCATTGAATGTCAACCTGTCGGCAACATGAGCTAGAAAAAGTTGGAGTTTTACAGTTGCCCCAACGGCTTACCGCTCAGTTTCTGAATCCTCTTTCCATGAATGCCCCTTTGGATTCGTATTCTGCCAATTTACCGGCAATAACAAGCGGGGGTCAATTCTTTGTCAACAGTACATGAGATTGGCAAAATTTTCGGCCCTAACTATATCCCCGGCAAAATAGTGCGGGGGGTGGGATTTGAACCCACGAACCCCTAAGGGATGAGGTATCCCAGTCAATCATTAACATCTGAGCATCGTGTCAGAAATGTGGTCTGATCTCACGCCGTTGACCGGGCTTGGCAACCCCCGCAACAGTCGCCATCACTCATGGTAGACTGCAATAATATCTTTTTCATATGCATAATTCGCAACAAAATGACCTGAAAGATAATGCAACTATCTTGGCTACATGGTGCTGATCCTGATCAGCACTACCCGCAGGCCAGCTCTCCAGGTAAATACGATAGAAGGTAGGATAGGTTTAACCTATCCTAAAATTAGTTCTCTTATACCTGACAAGGCCTATGGTGTATGTGAGTATGTCCATCTATGGCAACCAAGAAAACACCCTCTGAAAACGTAGGTCGTTGCAGGATATGTGGAAACAGACTGGATGGCGATCGAGCAAATTACAGCAGGAGCCGGCGGCGAAGGAAAAAGAAATCGTCATTGGTCGATTTGCGGATAACTGATCCGTTCCTCTCTGAATTAGGACCTGTGATATCGTGGTGATCCAATGAATGAATAATTATTCATCCATGCATGAATGCATATTCGTCATCAATGAATATTATTCATTCATCCACGCTTGGTTTATTCACAGATTCCTTCGTGAAAATATATTGGTTATTCATTCATCCTGTGCTTGGATTATTCATTTATTCACGCTTGATGGCAATGCTTATTCATTG